>NZ_JAGDDW010000017.1:0-119458 GCF_040148665.1 Marinobacter sp. NFXS9
CCGTGGGATCATGGGGCTTTCTTCCGGTTTTTGGACGAAACGGGGAGATTTATGATGGATATTATACCCCGAAGTCAGGCCAACTCATTGCCTTTGTTCAGGTTTTTACTTTTGCAGGGGCGACTAAGTACCGATGTTGAGTTCGCCGAGACGATCAATAGGGCATTTGAAGATAAATGTCGCGCGCTGGATTGGATAGCGGTTGGACAACCACTGTTTCAGGTTGGTATGGCATATCGCTCAACAGCGTGCAGGCCAACTCCATCCACGCGGGTACTGGTATGTTACGGCACCCTAAAGGCAGTTCGTGATTATGAACTGCGTCGAAGATTCGCTTCGCGTTGAGATTCAGACATGGCCTCTGTGGGAAGAGTTGATGCAACAAGGCGGGGCAGGGCCAGGACTTCTCTAGAATTGGCATTCTTGAATGCGATCAGGTCGCGCCAGCGTAGTGCCGCTTCAATAGGACGGTAATACACTTTTGCGAGTGGACTATGGTGATCATACATGCCGGCGTCCCCTGTTTTCACCTCGGTAGACCTTGCGTCGGGTACTTCGCCAGTCGCTGGTGTGCGTATATTGACTTCCGTGCGACGGCTACCATGCTGTCATCGGTGAGATTCTCGTGATTCCGATAGGAAGCTCTTCGCGTCCGCAAGAAACTGTTCCAGTTGATCATGATGAAGCCAATGCCCGGCAGTGGGGTAGAGCTTCACCTTGGCATCCCTGAATAGTTCGATTCGCGCCAGGTTCTCGGCAAGGGAGAAGAAGCTTAGCCCTCCCCAGGGCAGCAGTACGGGGCAGGAAACCTGCGCTATCAGTTGGCGCAGCTCGGACTCGGTGGCGCAGACCTGGCTCGGCTTGCGGCTATAGTCGTCGAACTTCCAGGTGAGGCTGCCGTCTCCGTGCTGGCGCAAGCCGTGACTTGCCAGGTGCTCGGCCTGGGTATGGCTCAACGTCGGATTGCGCCTGTGGAAGTGCTCGACCGCCTGTTCCGGCGAGCTGTAGCGATGCGCTGGGCGGGATGGCAGCGACAGTCGGTACAAGGCGTTTTCACGCAGGCGCTGGCTGTAGGGGAGGCTGTGGGTGTGCTCTACCTCGCCGGGTGAGGTGCCGAGGCCCTCGATGCAGATCAATCGCTGCATCCTTTCCGGGAAGGCGGCTGCAAAGCGCAAGGCGATGTTGCCGCCCAGGGAGTGGCCGATGATCGTCGCCTTGTCGATTTGCAGGTGTTCGATCAGCGCCAGCAGATCCCATACATAGGCGTCGTAGGTATAGATGCCGGAAGGGCACCAGTGGCTGTCGCCATGTCCACGAAGGTCAGGGGCGATGATCTGCCAGTCACTGCGCAGCTCCCTGGCCACCCAGTCCCAGTTGCGACAGTGATCCCGCCCACCGTGTACGAGGATCAGTGGTGGGGCATCCCGGTCACCCCACTCGGCGTAGTGGAGTTTCAGACGCTGCGACTCGAAGAATCTCGAAACAGGGTGTTGTGGCATTCGCGCGTATCCCTTCAGCATGGGTATTGGGTATCGTCGACGCGCAGGCAGATGCCCGTGACGAGCTCGGAGGCCGGCGACACCAGATAGAGTAGGTGCTCTGGGCGGCCGGCGCGTTTACGCGGCATACGCTGCAGAATTCTGTCGCCGAATTGCCTTAGCTGCTGCTGGGTCATCTCGGTCTCGAACAGACCTGGCGCGTTGGCGTTGATGCCATATCTGGCCCACTCCATCTCCAGGGCTTCGGTCATGCGCACCACTCCAGAGTTACAGGCGTAGTAGAGTGCTGTAGTGGTAGGCCCCCACGGAGGCCACGTTAATGATCATGCCAGGCGGTAGGAAAGATCAATGCACAACGGCGCCGCTGCGTTGTTTGCGGACGAGGACATGATCGGGGGCTCCGGTTAGGCTATCGCGGCCGGCGTGAACCGCCGCGATAGCGAGCATGGCAGGTCTTAGGAGGACTTGGGAATGAAAATGGATTTCGGCTGGGTGAACTCCATCAGGCCGGCCACCCCGTTTTCCACGCCGATCCCGGACTGCTTGTGGCCCCCAAGGGGGACGCTCGGCGAGGATTCCAGGTTCTGATTGATCCATACAGTGCCGGTGTCCAGGCGTTGGGCGACGGAGACGGCCAACTCGATGTCCTTGCTCCACACCGCCCCGGCCAGGCCGTACTCGGTACTGTTCGCGCGTTCGATGACCTCATCCAGGTCGCTGAAGCGCAGTAGTGGCAGGATCGGGCCGAAGGCCTCTTCGGTCACCACGCGGGAATCATCGGGGGGATTGTCGACCAGCGTCAGCGGCATGAAGTAACCGGTTTCGGGCACCGCCGCCCCTTCCAACAGCGTCAGGCCGGCGGCGAGCGCTTCCTCGCGCAGTTGCTGTACGCGCCGGTATTGGGGCTGGTTCTGGATCGGACCGAACAGCACGTCAGGCTGCATGCCGTCGCCGATTGGCAGGGTTTGGGCCAACTGATGCAGCTTGTCGCGCAGGCTGTCGTAGATGCTGTCGTGGATATACAGACGCTTGCAGGCCACGCAGACCTGGCCGCTGTTGAAGAAGGCGCCCATGAACAGTTTCATGGCGACCTCATCGATGTCCACGTCCGGCAACACGATGGCGGCGTCGTTGCCGCCCAGTTCCAGGGTGATGCGCTTGAGGTCCTTGGCGGCCGATTCCATGATGCGCCGCCCGGTGGCGGTGGACCCGGTGAAGGAGATTTTGGCGAAGCCGGGGTGGCTGGTCATCAAGGGGCCAAGATGGTCCCCGCCACTGATGATGTTCAACACCCCGGGCGGCAGGATACCTTGACTTAACTCACCCAGTCGCAAGGTCGTCAGCGGGGTGAAGGGCGATGGTTTGAGCACCATGGTGTTGCCGGTGATCAGGGCGTGGGAAATCTTCCAGGCGGCCAGGAGAATGGGGAAGTTCCAGGGGACCAGGGCGCACACCACGCCGAGAGGGTCGCGATGCACTTCGACCCGGCGTGTCCCGGTTTCCTCAACCACCTGAACCGGAATTTCCAACTGGCCGATGCCGCGGATCCAGTACGCGGCGCCGAGCACTTCCTCCTTGGACATGGCCAGCGGGCGCCCATGTTCCAGGGTGAAGAGCTTGGCCAACTCGTCGGCGTGCTCGACCATTTTCTCCGCGAACTGATCGAGCAGCCGGCGGCGTTCATCATGGCTGGTGGCTTTCCAGGCGGGGAAGGCCCGCTGGGCGCTGGCGACCGCCTGGTCCAGTTCCGGTTGCCCGGCGTCGGGGGCATGGCCGATGACGGCTTCGGTGGCCGGATTCAGCACATCCAATTGATGTTCCGTGGTGGCCGGGCTGGCGTCTATGGTCATGGCGAGCGAGACGAGGGAGGACATATAAGGGGGGCTCCTTTGGCTTCTGCTTGTTGTTGTGGGGCCGCCAAAACAGGCGGCGTGCGCATATTTATCTAATATAGTTAGATAATAGTTTTCCGTCAACCCGCCCTGCGCGGGCATTTCATTCATTGATGACCGATGGCGGACAAGAAGGTCTTTTCAATTAATATCTATTGCTGTTAGATTAATGGGATCCGACCTGACTTCCCCCGAGGACGTATTGGCGGAACCAACAACAACAAGGGCGAGGCCCGCTGCCTTGAGGAGTCGCAGATGCTCAATCCGGAAATTACCCCAGTGATCGTTGGCGTCGGTGAATGCGTGGACCGCCCGGCTGACCTGCAACACGCGCTGGAACCGCTGGCCCTGATGGAGCGGGCGGTCCGTTCCGCCAACAGGGACGCCGGCGACCAGGTGCTGGGGCGGGTCGGGTCGGTGGAAGTGGTGGGGTTCGTGAGCTGGCGCTATGAGGACCCGGTGAGGGCTTTGTGCACGAGACTGGATATCAGCCCGTCGCGCCGGATCAATGCCTCCATGGGAGGGGAAACCCCGGTTCGTCTGCTCCATGAGGCGGCGTTGCGTATCGCTGGCGGGCAGGGCGTCACCTCGCTGATCGTCGGTGGCGAGGCGATGAACTCGGTCAACAAGGCACGCAAGCAGCGTGTGCGTCTGGATTGGACACCGATGGCGGCCAAGGACAAAGCCTGCCGTTTCGCCAACGACGCCATCACCACCCGCGCCCTTGCCAAGAGTTTGGACGTCCGCGAGCCGACACAGATGTATCCCCTTTATGAAATGGCTTGGCAGGCCCGCCAGGGTATCAGCCCGGCTCAGGGGCGCGAGGAATCGGCGCGGTTGTGGGCACGCTATGCCCAGGTCGCCGCGCGCAACCCCGGGGCCTGGCTGCGACACGCGCCCGATGCGGCGCGGATCGCCGAGTCCGGGGAGGAAAACAGGATGATCTGCTGGCCCTATTCCAAATGGATGGTGGCCAATCCCAGCGTCAACCAGGCGTCGGCCGTTCTGGTGACCAGCCTGGCCGAAGCGCGTGCGCTTGGTGTCGCCGAGGAGAGGCTCATTTATATCTGGGGTGGCGCGCATGCCTGCGAGCCGGATGACTTTCTCGAGCGCTGCACCTTCGACCGTAGCTTCGCTCAGGAGGTGGTGCTCGAAAAGGCGTTGAATCTGGCTGGTGGCACGGTCCAGGCGCTCGACCGGGTCGAGCTCTACAGCTGTTTCCCCGTGGTGCCCAAAATGGCGTTGGCCAACTTGGGGCTGGATATTGATTCCAGCCTGGAACCGACGGTGTGCGGCGGGCTCAGTTTCTTCGGCGGGCCGCTGAACAACTACATGGGGCACGCGGCGTGCGGCATGGTGCGGTCATTGCGTGAGATCCCCAATGGTCGTGGTTTGCTGTATGGCCAGGGCGGTTTCGTGACCAAGCATCAGAGCCTGGTGTTGAGTCGTCTGGCCCCTGAGCGTCCGCTGGAACCCGAGGCGTCGGTGCAGGCGCGGGTGGATGTGGCGCAGGGGGAGGTGCCGTCGGTGCTGGAGGAGTATGTCGGTCCGGCGCGGATCGAGACCTATACGGTGCTGTACGCCCGCGACGGCCAGCCACGCCAGGGTGTACTGGTGCTGCGCACGCCGAGCGGTGCCCGCACCATGGCCAGGGTCAGCCGCGACGACGAGGAGGCGATGGCCCTGCTCCTGTCCACCGAACGAAATGCCGTCGGCACCTCGGGCCATGTCCGTACCGATGTCTTCGGCAAGCCTTGCTGGCGCCTTCACGAACACGAGGCCGCCAGGGAAGACCGCTATGCCAAGGTCGAACGGCACGGCCCCATTACCTTGGTGACCATCGACCGGCCCAAGCAAATGAACGCGTTGCACAGGGATGCCAACGCGGAGCTGGCGCGGATATTCGACGAGTTCGCCGCTGACCCCGAGCAATGGGTGGCGATCATCACCGGTGCCGGAGAGCGTGCCTTCTCCTCGGGGAACGATCTTAAGTACACCGCCGAGGTGATGGGCAGGGGCGAAAGGGTGGAGGTGCCGGTCAGCGGTTTCGCCGGCTTGACCGCGCGCTTCGATCTGAACAAGCCGGTGATCGCGGCGGTGAACGGCCTGGCCATGGGCGGTGGCTTCGAGGTGGCGCTGGCCTGCGACCTGATCATCGCCTCCGAGCATGCCGCGTTCGCTCTGCCGGAACCGAAAGTAGGGCTGGCGGCGCTGGCGGGGGGGCTACTCAGGCTGCCCCGGCTGCTCGGTTATCAGCAGGCCATGGGCATGATCCTTACCGGTCGTACCGTGGCGGCCGACGAGGCCCTGGCCCTGGGGTTGGTCAATGAAGTGACCGGCGCCGCCGACCTGCTACCAACAGCGTTGCGCTGGGCCGAGCAAATCGTTGCCTGCAGCCCCATGTCGATCCGTGCCTCCAAGGAAATCGTTGCCCGTGCCATGGAGGAGCCGATCCTCGAGCAGGCCTATCAGGCCCAGAGCGCTTATCCCGCGGTCCGTGCGCTATTCCGTTCGCCGGACGTTATCGAGGGTCCCCGGGCGTTTGCCGAAAAACGCCCACCACGCTGGGGTTCACGTTGAGCGGAGATGACGACCATGAATACCCAATGGAGCGATGAGGAAAACGCGTTTTGTCGGCAGGTGGTCGACTTTTTCGAGCATGAACTGAGCGATGATCTGCGGGCCGCCGGGAGATGGATGACCAGCGTCTACGCCGATCATGAACGGTCTCTGCGTTGGCAGCGCAAGCTGGTGGCCAGAGGTTGGGCGGCGCCGGCCTGGCCAGTGGAATACGGCGGCTGTGACTGGAGCGTGGCGCAACACTACATCTTTGCCCGCGAGCGGGCCTTTGCCGGTGCGCCGCCGGTCTCGCCGATGGGCATACAGATGTGTGCTCCGGCGCTGATCGCCTTCGGTACCGCCGAGCAGAAGGCCCATTTCCTGCCGCGCATGCTTAGCGGCGAACACTTCTGGTGCCAGGGCTATTCGGAGCCGGAAGCGGGCTCCGACCTGGCGTCATTATCGATGGCCGCCAGCGACGACGGCGATCACCTAGTTTGCACGGGCAGCAAACTCTGGAGCACCCACGCGCATGTGGCCAACTGGGTATTCTGCCTGGTTCGTACGTCGCGTGGTGACCGCCCGCAAAAGGGCATCACCTTCCTGCTCATTGATCTCGACAGCGCCGGGGTGGAGGTGCGCCCCATTGTCTCGCTGACCGGCGAACACATCCAGAATGAGATCCTTTTCAATCAGGTGCGGGTGCCCAAGGCCAATGTGGTGGGCCGCATCGGCGACGGCTGGACGGTGGCCAAATACCTGCTCGAGTTCGAGCGAGGCGGTGCCGCCTACGCGCCACAGATGCAGGTGCGCCTGCGGGAACTGCGCCAATTCGCGCGGCGTGCGCCGGCGGACCGCGGTGGCACACTCAGTGACGACCCGGTGTTCATGGCGCGTCTGGCCGAGGTTGAGTGCCAGGTGGATGTGCTCGAAAGCTATGAGCAGGAAAGGCTTTCGGAGTTATCGCGGGGCGGCTCGCCAGGCGCCTCGGCATCGGTGCTGAAAATTCTGGGCACCGAGTTGCAGCAGGCGGTCACCGAACTGGGGCTGGAGGCGGCCGGCCATTATGGCGCGGCTTTTCAACCCCAGGCGGGATACCCCGGTGGGCCGGTGCTGCTGCCCCATGGCGGCGGTTTCCTCGGTGATCGGCAGGCGGCTCTGGCGCCGCTGCGTTACTTCAACGAACGGGCCGGCACTATTTACGCTGGCACCAACGAGATTCAGCGCAATATCCTGGCCAAGACCGTTTTCGGACTGTGACCGGAGCGCTCCTTTAACCGGCCCGTGGGCCAGAACAACAATCAGGAGTCGTACAGTGAAAGGTATAGGCGCCGACGGCGAATACTGGGCCGCGCTCGCCCAGGGCAAATTGAAGATGCAGCGGTGCGCGGGCTGCGACAAGTGGAACTGGCCGGCAGTGTGGCGCTGCAGCGAATGCGGCGGTTGGCGGCAGGCTTGGCATGAGGTGGCGCCGCGCGGTCGTATCTACAGCTGGACCCGTTCTTGGCACGATTTCGGGGTGCCCCGCGATTTGCCGGTTCCCTACGTCAGTGTGGTGGTCGAGCTCGATGACGCCGGCGGTACTCGCTTGCTGGGAACGCTGGCGTCCGGGGAGCCGGCCATCGGTTTGCCGGTAACGGCAACGCCGCACACCAGTGAATTCGAGGGCGAGGCGCTGCACTGCCTGCGCTGGAATCCGTGTTCCACCCAGACCGGCGGGGAGGCCTGACATGTCCTTGGAGAACTTCCGTGGCGCGGTTTCGGTAGCCGGGGTGGGCCTGCGTCAGTATAAGCGCGGCACGGCGCCGCTGCCCGAGCAGGGCGTGCTGGTACAGGCGATCGTCGATGCCTGCGAGGACGCAGGTTTCGACCCGGCCGACATTGATGGCTTTGCGTCCTATGGCGATGACAACAACGAGCCGGTGCGGCTGATGCCGGACCTGGGCACGCGCGAGCTGCGTTTCAATGCGCAGATGTGGGGCGGCGGCGGCGGCGGTATCGCCGGTGCCTTCGGGCTGGCCGCGGCGGCCATCGCCACTGGCCAGGCCCGCGCTGTGGTGGTGTTCCGCGCCCTGGTACAGAGCAACAGCGGGCGCATGTCCGCCGCGGTCATGCGCCATCACCTCAATGATCATCTGGTAGGTGCCGGGCTGTTGGCGCCGGCACAAATCTGCGCGCTGCGCGCGCAGCGGCTGTATGAGTACCACAAGGTGCCGAAGTCGGTGGCCGAGGAACTGGTGCGCGCCTCCTACTATCACGGTTCCCGCAACCCCGATGCCACCGCCTTTGGACAGACGCTGGATCTGGAAGCCTATCGCGAGGGGCGTTGGATCGCCGAACCCTTCCGCCTGTTCGATTGTTCCCGTGAGAGCGACGGTGCCGGTGCCCTGCTGCTGGTTTCGGCGGAACGCGCCCGCGACCTGCGTAAACCGCCGGTGCGCCTGCTGGGCGTTGCCAACGGCACGGAGAAGGGCTGGGGGGATCTCTGCGAGAACGACCTCGACTACGCCTCGGCGGGCTTCAAACCGATCGCCCGGCGCCTATGGCAACAGACCGGCGTGACCCCGGCGGATGTGGATGTCGTCCAACTCTACGAGAACTTTAGTGCCCAGGGAGTCGCCTCACTGATCGATCATGGCTTCTGCGATTACCAGAACGTGGCCGAGGTGGTGCGCTACGAGAACCTGATAGCGCCGGGCGGCAAGCTGCCGGTGAATACCGCCGGTGGCAACTTTGCCGATGGCTTCGTCCACGGCATCGGTATGGCCGTGGAGGCGGTGCGGGTGTTGCGCGGTGAGTCAGCCAACCCCGTGGAGGGGGCCAAGACCTGTCTGTTGGCCGGTGGGCCGGGGGCGCCAACCGTGAGTTCGGCGCTGTTCGGCCGCGATGATCTGTAACGCCGAGGAGAAAAACAAAATGCCCGATCTACAACACTGTATCATCGTCGGCGGCAGCCACGCCGGAGCACAGGTGGCGGCCAGCCTGCGTCAAGAGGGCTGGGAGGACGGCATCACCATGATCTCCACCGAGTCGGTCCTGCCGTACCATCGCCCGCCGTTGTCCAAGGGCTTCCTGCACGGTGGTAAAAGCGACGACGAGCTGCTGATCCGCCCGGCCGATTTTTACACCAAACAGGGCATCGAGGTGCGCTTGAATACCCGGGTCACCCGGGTGGATCCGGTCAGCCGTATGCTGTCCTGCGACAATGGCGCGCAATTGGCCTACAGCCACCTGGTGCTTGCCACCGGCGCGGATGTCCGACGCCTGAGCGTGCCTGGCAGTGAACTGCCGGGTGTGTGCTACCTGCGTGGGCGCGATGACGTCATGGCGATCCGCCGCCACCTCCGGCCCGGAGGTCACGCGGTGATTGTCGGCGGTGGCTATATCGGGCTGGAAACCGCGGCTTCGCTGCGCAAGCAGGGTATGGAAGTGACCGTGCTGGAAGCTCAGAGCCGGGTTCTGCAACGGGTCACGGCGGCCCAGGTCTCGGAGTTCTACACCCGGGTGCACCGCGAGGAGGGCGTGGAGATTCTGCTGGAAGCCAGCATCGCCCGCATCGCCGGCGGCGATGCGGTGGAAGCGGTGGTGCTAAGCGACGGACGTATCCTGCCGGCGGACCTGGTTGTGGTCGGTATCGGTGTGCTAGCCAACGTGGAACTGGCTCGCCAGATGGGTCTGGAGACGGACAACGGTATCCGTGTCGACGAGCATGCGCGCACCGCCCTGGACGATGTCTACGCGGTGGGCGACTGCTCCCTGCACTACAACCCTTACTACGACACCTGGGTGCGGCTGGAGTCGGTGCAGAACGCCACCGACCAGGCCAGGACCGCGGCCCTGGCGATCAGCGGCAAGCCCTCGTCCTACAAAGCGCTGCCCTGGTTCTGGTCGGATCAATACGACCTCAAGCTGCAGATTGCCGGCCTGTCCAGTGGGTACGACCAGGTGGTGATCCGCGGCGACAGCCGCCGGGGGCGCGGTTTTTCCGCCTTCTATCTGCGCGAAGGGAGGCTGCTGGCGGTGGATGCCGTTAACCGGCCCAAGGAATTCACCTTCACCAAACGCTTCCTCGCCGAGGGGCGGAGCGCGGACCCTCAGCGCCTGGCTGATGAGTCCGTCGATTTTAAAGCTTGTTTCAGTTGAGGATCACGCCTATGCCACAGATCACTTTCGTCGCCCACGACGGCTCCGCCTTCGACGTGGAGGCCGCCGTGGGCAGCAACCTGATGCAGACCGCCCTGGCCAACGGCATTGACGGCATCCTCGGTGAATGCGGTGGTGCCTGCAGTTGCGCCACCTGCCACTGCTACTTGGATTCGAATGTGTACGAGAAAATACCCGAGCCCAGCTCGATGGAGCGCGACATGCTCGACTGCGTGGTCGATCTGGAGCCGACCAGCCGGCTGGGTTGCCAGGTGGTGGTGACTGAGGACATGGACGGCATGCGGGTGCGCATGCCTGAGTCACAGTATTGAGCGGCGTTTCCGCCGTGTTAACAGAAACCTCATTGAGGAGATGATCAGCATGATGCCGCGGGTAATTTTCGAGGCTGAGCATGAGCAGTTTCGCGATAGCGTTCGTCGCTATGTACAGGGTGAGATCGGGCCGCGCGCCGAGGCCTGGCGTCAGGCCGGGCGGGTGGACAGGGAAGCCTGGCGCAAGCTGGGTGAGCAGGGCTACCTGTTGATGTGGGCGCCGGAGGAATACGGCGGCCTGGGCATCGATGATTTCCGTTACGACCAGATCCTCTACGAGGAAAACGTGCGCTACGGTGAGATCGGCTTCTACATGCAGTTGCACTCGCGCCTGGTGGCGCCGTACATCGGCCATTTTGGCAGCGAAGAGCAAAAAGCGCGCTTCCTGCCGGGCTGCATCAGTGGCGAAAGCATTCTTGCCGTGGCCATGACCGAGCCGGGTGCCGGTTCTGATCTGGCGGGCATGAAGATGCGCGCCCGGGACATGGGCGATCACTGGCTGCTCAACGGTTCCAAGACCTACATCTCCAATGGCCTGATCGCGGATGTGGTACTGGTGGCGGCGCGCACGGTGGCGGACTCGAAACATGGCATCGGTCTGTTTCTGGTCGAAGAGGGCATGCCCGGCTTCACGCGTGGGCGGAAGCTGCAAAAGATGGGGTTGGATGCCCAGGACACCGCGGAGCTTTTCTTCCAGGACGTCAAGGTGCCAAAGGAGAACGTGCTGGGTGACCCCACCAAGGGTTTTGGCTACATGATGCAGGGTCTGGCGGAAGAGCGGCTCACCGGCTCGGTGGTGTCACTCGCCTGTGCCCAGACGGCGTTCGACCTGACCCTGGAATACATCCAAGAACGCAAGGCCTTCGGCCGGACAGTGGGCAGCTTCCAGAATTCGCGTTTCAGGATGGCGGAACTTCGCACTCGCCTGGATGCCGTTCAGACCTTTCTGGACCAATGCGTGCTACTGCACAACAAGCGTGAGTTGAGCGGCGAGGTGGCCGCCCAGATCAAGCTACTGACCTCCGAGCTTGAGGGCAGGGTGATCGACGAATGCCTGCAGCTGTTCGGGGGCGCCGGCTATATGGAGGAATACCGCATCTGCAGGATGTACCGCGATGCGCGTATTACCCGGATTTTCGCCGGCACCAGCGAAATCATGAAGGAAATCATCGGTCGCAAGCTGGGGCTGGACGAACGGGGCTGACAGGCTTTGGGGCCGGCGCGGCGGCGGGAGGCTCGCTCAGAGCAGTCCGCTCTGACGCGCCAGGGATACCGCCTCGGTGCGGCTTCGCGCGCCCAGCTTGGCGTTGATGTTACGCAGGTGGGTACGCACGGTTGTTTCGGAGACGAACAGGCGGGCGGCGATGTCGTTGTTGCGCAGACCCGTCTCCAGCAGGGTAAGGACTTCGATTTCCCTCGGTGACAGCGCCACGTCGGGGGGGGGGGCTTCGGCGCTCAATGCCTGCTCCAGTCGCGACTGGAATTGCTCCAGGAGCGGGTCCTGTCCGCTGTCGTTGCGTAACAGCGCACGGTGGGTCTCACACCAGCGCAGCGCCAGGCGGTGGATTTCCGGGCCCTCGTCGAGGAACACTTGGCTGTAACCTTGATCCACGGCCTGACGTAAGGGGCCGGTCAGCGCTTCCAGAGCCCGGTCTTCGTCCTGGTCGCCGGTTAGCAGGGCACGGGCCAACAGGATCTCCAGTTCCATGGCGCGGCGTGTGCGGCCTTCGCTCCGGGCGGTGGCGACGGCCCGGCGCAGTTCGTCCAGCGTACCGGCGTCGCTGGCGCGGGAGTGGGCGGCCAGGCGCAGCCGCATCATCTCCGGCCAGTCGGCATCGTACAGGTAGGCAACTAGCCTGCCGGAGTGCTGTCCGGACTGCGCGGTGGATCGCCGGTACGCGTAATGGGCGCCAGCGGCGTCGCCCCGTTTCCAGGCCAGCCAGGCGCGACCTATCCAGGCGCTGCTGCTCAGGCGCGGGATGTCGTGTACGCAGGCCAGCGCATCCAGTTCATCCAGGTACTCACTGGCCTGCGCGGTGGCGCCGCGCAAGGCGTGGATGCGTGATTGCAGCAGATGCGCGTAGATCAGTTGGTCCGGCGTGCCGTTCTCGGCGATCAGAGGCATGATACCGGTAAGCACCTCGAAGCAGCGCTGCAGCTCGTTACGCTCATAGAGCGCGATCGCCAGGGTGATGTTGTTCAGGCCGCGGCTCCGGTGCCGATACAGCGGTTGCGTGGCACGGCTGTACTCCTGCTCGTGGCGCAATTGGCCCAGGGCGGTGCCCAGGCGCCCCTGGATCAGGTCCAGTGAAGAGCAGAAGCTGCTGGCCAGGGCCTTGGTGAAATCCGCCTGGTGCCCCCGCGGGCTGGCCACTATCCGTTCCAGTAGTTCCCTAGCCGCCTGGAAGTCGTTGCCCGCGATCATGGCGTAGACGCAGATGTGCATCAAAACCTGTTGTTGGAAAGGTCGGCCGGGTGAATCCGGCACGTCTGACTCGACGCTGATCATCGCCACGCTTTCGTGGGTCCTGTCCACCATCGCCAGGCTCACGGCGCGGATCGCCTGAATTTCCTGGTGAAGCTCTTCAGCGGCGGCGGGGTCCCGATCGGTGAAGGCGTTGAGATAATGTTGGGCTTCCTGGTGACGGCGGCTCAGGCCCAAGGTCCAGGCGAATGTCAGCATCAGGCGGTGGTGGTGGCGGATGCCGTCGGCGGGCAGTTGTTCGAGCCAGCGCAGCAACAGCCGCACGCGTCCCTTGGCCAGCAACTCCGATGATATCCGCTCGATCAGGGTGATGGTTGAGGCGGTACACCCGGCCAGCAGGAAATGGTTCACGGCGAGGATTGGACGTCCCCGGTCACGATACCAGATCGCGGCCCGCCGATGGATGCCGGCGCCACGCTCAGGAGTGACCATGGACATAAGAATGTTTGAGAACAGGCCATGGTAGCGATAGGTACTGCCTTGCGGGTCGACCCGGTGGACGAACAGCTGTTGCCGTTCCAGATCGTCGATGATGGCCTGGCTGTCCTGTCGGCATAACGCGTAGTCGCAGAGGGGCCCCTCGAACTCTCCCAGTACGCTGGATTCCAGCAAGAATCGCCGGGTGGCCTCATCCAGTCTGTCGACGATGCGGCGGGAGATCATTGACGTCATTGAATCGCGCCCCTCTTTAATCCGTTGCCGCAGTTCGTCGTCGGTCATCGGCCCATGCAGGGTGCGGCAGAACAGGCCTAGGAAAGCGGGCCAGCCTTCGCTCTTGCGCTGCACCAGAGCGATTTGCTGTTCGCTGAGGAGTGAACCTGACCGGGCTCGCAACAGAGAACGGATTTCCTCATGATCGAAGTTGAGCTGGTGCGCGGTGATCTCCAGCACCGTACCCTGCGCGCGCAGGCGGGGCACGCCGATGGCGGGAAGGATGCGGGAACCGATCACGACCTCACTGTCCTGACCGACGCGTTTGAGCAGTTCCCGCATGAAGCTGAGAACACCGGGATTGTTGATCACCTCGAATTCATCAAGAAACAGACAAAAGGCGGTGCCGAGCAACAGATTTTCAAGACGTTCGAAGGCATTGCCGGCGGGACCCTCTTCTGAGACCTGGGAAAGGGCCCGTTCCAGCCTCAAGGCGAAGTGGTTGATGTCGTTGTCGCGTTCCGACAGCGTCAGCCAACCGCAGTGCCTTTGCGCCGAACGGTCGGTGAAGAACTGCCTGAGCAGACTGGTCTTGCCATACCCCATGGGCGCATGAACCAGTGTCAGAACGCACGGCGGAGACCGCCGGAATCGCTCCAGCAGGTTGTCTCGGGGAATCAGCGTTGTCGTCGGTCCGGGCGGCGGCGTCCGGACCGCCAAGCGGGCCGCTGAAGACTTACTGGGCATGCTGGTGCACCTCGGCGAGGGCAAGCAGTCGGCCCCGCCGGTGTTAGCGGCGGCGGGGCCATCGGCTCGCGTCATCAGCCCATGTATTTTTCAAGGGTTTCGTATTGCATCAGGATGCAGCGCTCCAGACCGGAATAAACCACCTCGATGTCGTCGAGGGCACCGGTCTTCAGACCTTTGAAGCACCATTCCGATGCCTTGAAATCCTCGTTGCCGAACACCCCCAGCACGGTTTCATAGGATGTTTTGTAGAGCGCCTCGGACTTGGGGTTGTCCGCCTTGTTGAGCGTCAGCATGTGGTAGTCGACTTGCGTTTTCCCGGCCGCCGTTGGGATCACGATCATCACGCTCATGTAATACGGGCTGGTAATCACCACCGTGTTGGGGAATAGCAGGTAGGCATGAGTGATGGTCTTGTGAATGTTCTTTTCGTTGTCCAGGCCCTGCGGGGCGAATTCGACCTTGCCGGAGATTTGCCGGATATGGTCACCAATGCGTTTCACCACGGTCGGTACGTCGGCGAACAGTGGTCCCACGGAGTTGGCGTGCAGACGTTGCACGTGATAGCCCTCCAGGAAGGGTTCGATGACCTGCTTCCAGTTGGACTCCAGGTGAAAGGTTTTCCGCCCATACAAATACTGGCTGCCCAGATCGAGGGCGTCGAGGTCGGCGACGATTTCGTCGTTGAGCAAACTGAAGTCGGCTTCGGCGTCACGGTCGAGAATCGCCCAGATGATGCCGCCGGTTTCCCGGCTGGGCAGCTCAACCAGGTTGCGCTCCGCTTTGTTCAGGCACTCGAAGGTTTCCGCGCGGGCAACGCCCGCCAGCTTGCCATCAAGGCGCCAGGACCAGGCGTGATAGGGACAGGTAATGCGGGCGCCTTTCTGCGATTCGCAGCCGGTCACCAAGGTTGAGCCCTTGTGCATGCAGGCGTTGATGAACACGTGGGCGACGCCTTCGCGATCGCGGGAAACCAGCAGCGGTACGCCATACGCCTCATGGGGCAGCAGGGTGCCGGTTTCGGGCAGCATCGCTGAGACGGTGACGGCCACCGGCAGCCGGTGGAACACGCTCTCTCTCTCCTTTCGGAACACCTCTTCGTCAAGAAAGATCGCGGTTGGCCGGGTGGCCTTGATGGCGGGTGCATCCGCTTCGCCATGTGCAGGAATGGCGTGGATATCCTCTATTTGGCTAGGAGTCAGGTCACTCAGCCGCTGGTAGATCGGAGTTGCATCACTCATCGCTCTCGTCCTCTTTGGTCATTTTTGTTCTGGAAGCATTTAACTAATGACGTTAGATTATTGTCACGGTATCGTCTTTATTTCAAGCCCCATCGTCCTGGTGGCTCCAGTTTTTTTGGGGTGACCAAGCACGAATCGTCGGAAGCGACGAAGGCGCGGTCCGCGCAGCCGACTAGCATAAACCGCAGTGGCTCTCCCTTCGGGGGGGGGCTTTCATGCATCTGGTTGGAGTTGCTCAGTGACTGACGCCTATATCTACGATCACGTCCGGACGCCGCGGGGGAAGGGGCGCGCGGATGGCGCCCTGGCGCAAATAACCCCTGTTCAGTTGGCGGCCCAGGCGCTCACCGCTCTGCGCCAGCGCAACGACCTGGACACCGCTCGGGTGGACGACGTGATTCTTGGCTGCGTGGCGCCCATTGGTGAACAGGGGGCCAACCTCGGCCGCCTGGCGGCGCTCGTCGCCGACTATGCCGAAGGCGTACCAGGCCAACAAATCAACAGATTCTGCGCCTCGGCGCTGGAGGCGGTGAACCTGGCGGCCGCAGTGGTCTCGGCGGGGCAGGCGCAGGCGGTGGTGGCCGGCGGCGTGGAATCCATGTCGCGGACTCCGATGGGGGGTGATGGCGGCCCTTGGTACGCCGATCCGCAGACCAACTGGAAATCCTACTACACCCCGCAGGGGATCGGTGCTGACCTGATCGCCACGCTTGATGGCTACAGCCGCGAGGATGTAGATGGCTTTGCCGTCGAGAGTCAGCGTCGGGCGGCCCGGGCCTGGGAGGACGGATACTTCGCGAAATCGGTGGTGCCGGTGTGCGATGTGATCGGCGAGGTGTCACTGGCGCGCGATGAGCATATGCGCCCGGGCACCTCCCTGGAAGACCTGGGGCGCCTCAGGCCCGCTTTCACCGCGCTCGGCGCGAGCGGCTACGACGCGCTGGCTCAGCAACGTTATCCGCGGGTGGAGCGGATCGAACATGTGCACACCGGGGGCAATGCGTCAGGCATCGTCGACGGTGCCAGCGCGGTGCTGATCGGCAGCCGTGCCTTCGGCGACAAGGAGGGCCTCAGGCCGCGTGGTCGAATCCTCGGTTTTCAGTCGATCGGCAGTGAGCCGACCATCATGCTCACCGGGCCGGCGCCGTGCAGCGCTAAACTTTTGCAGCGCCTGGGCCTCAGCTTCGACGATATCGATCTGTTCGAAGTGAACGAGGCTTTTGCCTCGGTGGTGTTGCGCTTCATGCGCGAAACCGGCGTGGACCACGAACGGGTCAACGTCAACGGCGGCGCGATCGCCATGGGTCACCCCCTGGGTGCTACCGGCGCCATGCTGCTGGGGACTGCCCTCGATGAGCTGGAGCGGCGCGGCGGCAAGCGCGCGCTGATCACCCTGTGCGCGGCGGCGGGCATGGCTACGGCCACCGTCATCGAACGGTTTTGATGGAGGAGTAGCGAAGATGGAAACCATCAAGTATGAAATCGATGGCGATGGTGTGGCACTGATCGGCATCGACGTGCCCGGGCGCAGCCTGAACATTCTTACCCCGCAGCTGCAGAGTGAGCTGGAGCAGTTGTTCGCTTCGATGGCCGGGGATGACGCGGTCAAGGGCGTGGTAATCCACTCGGCGAAGGCGCGCGGCTTCATTGCCGGCGCCGACCTGATGGCGCTCGCACAGTCCTTCGAGCGGGGCATCAGCCGGAGCGAGGCGCGCGCGCAGAGCTCCTCCCTGCAGGGTCTGACCCGGCGTATCGAGACCTTCGGCAAACCGGTGGCCACCGCCATCGGCGGCTTGGCCCTAGGCGGTGGCCTGGAGCTGGCGCTGGGTACCCACTACCGGGTGCTCAGCAATGATCCGGACGTCAAGGTTGGGCTTCCGGAGGTGACGGTGGGGCTGCTACCCGGTGGCGGTGGTACCCAGCGCCTGCCGCGCCTGATTGGCGTGGCCGAGGCGCTGCCGTTGCTGCTCGAGGGCAAGCCGGTGGCGCCGCAACGGGCGCTGGAACTGGGTATTGTCGATGAACTGGCCGAGCCAGCGCAGTTGCTGGAGCGGGCCAGGTCCTGGGTGCTGGCCAATCCCGAGGCAAGGCAGCCCTGGGACCGCAAGGGCTGGAAGTCGCGCGACTTGGCGTCGTTGGCATTCCCCAGCGGGCCGCTGACCGCGGCCATCCTCCAGGCCCATGTGGCCTCGTACGGCAACTACCCGGCACCCCTGGCGATCCTTTCCTGCGTCGGCGAGGGCCTGGTGGTGGGCATCGACGCCGGCTTGCGCATCGAGAGCACCTATTTCGCTCAGTTGCTGACCGACCCGGTGGCACGCAACCTGATCCGCACCCAGTTCATCAACAAGTCGGCGGCGGAAAAGCTGGTGCGCCGCCCGGTGGGTTTTGAACCCCGCGAATTTGCCCGCATCGGCGTGCTTGGCGCCGGTCAGATGGGCGCCGGCGTCGCCCGGGTGGCCGCCGCCGCCGGCATCGAGGTGACACTGTTGGACGCTTCCCTGGTGCAGGCCGAGGCCGCCCGCGAACGGATCGGCGCCGGCCTGGCCAAGAGCGTGGCGCGTGGTCACCTTGACCAGGATCAGGCCACGGCTATTCTGGCGCGTATCCGTCCCGTGGCCGACTATGCGTCGCTGGCCGGGGTCGAGCTGGTAATTGAGGCGGTGTTCGAGGATCTGGCGGTCAAGGCCGAGGTAATCGGAAAGGCGGTGGCCGCCATGCCGGCTGACGCGGTGTTCGCCAGCAACACATCGACCCTGCCGATCTCGCGCCTGGCCGCGGAATTCCCGCGTCCGGCGGACTTCATCGGCCTGCATTTCTTCTCCCCGGTGGAGCGTATGCCGCTGGTGGAGGTCATTCGTGGCGACACCACCAGCGACGGGACTCTGGCACAGGCCATGGATTTCGTCGGGCAGCTGCGCAAGACCCCGATTCTGGTCAACGACAGCCCCGGTTTCTTTACCAGTCGGGTATTCGGCAGCTTCGTCGACGAGGGATTTCTGATGGTCAAAGACGGCATCGACCCGGTGCTGGTGGAGCAGGCTGCCCGCCAGGCCGGCATGCCGGTGGGGCCGCTGGCGGTCGCCGATGAGGTGTCGCTGGAACTACAACTCAAGGTCAACCGGCAGGCCATCGAGCTGGGTCTGGATGAGCGCTTCCAGCGCGCCGCCGCCATCGACTTGGTGCGCACCATGGTGCAAGAACTGGGGCGGCCGGGACGGCGCGGCGGCGGTGGTTTCTACCAGTACCCGGCGGACGGCGCCAAACACCTCTGGCCCGGTCTGGCCAGGCATTGGCCAGTCGCTCCCGAGCAGCCGTCGCTGGAGGAGCTGCGCCTGCGTTTCCTCAGCATCCAGGCAATGGAAGCGGCCCGCTGCGTGGAAGAAGGGGTGATCGGGGAAGCGGCCGACGCCGACCTGGGCTCGACTCTGGGCATCGGCTACCCGACCTGGACCGGCGGGGTCCTGTCCTATATCGATACCATCGGCGCGGCTGTCTTTGTCGAACAGTGTGAGCACCTGGCCGAGCGCTGGGGTGAACGCTTCCTACCGTCGCCCTGGCTGCGTCGACGCGCGGCGGATGGCGAAGCGTTTTACCGCGCTTCCTGTTCCGCCTAGAGGAGATGGCATGGCCGATTTTCGCCTTGACCTCCAGTGCGACGATGCCTTTGCCCCCGGCAACTATCAGTTGGTGCGCACCAGCGTCATCGGCGCTGGTGTGATGGGCCGTGGTATTGCCTGTGTCTGCGCCCTCAACGGACTGCCGGTGCGAATAAAGGACATTCGCCAGCAGGCCCTCGATCGCACGTTGGCCGAGGTCGACCACCTTTTAGCGCGCAGGGTCGCCTTGGGTCGCCTTGACGATGACGGGGCGCGACGGGTGCGCGCGGCGATCCATCCGCAATTGGATTACTACGGGTTGGAGAGCGTGACCGTGGTCCTTGAAGCGGTGGTCGATAACCTGGGCGTGAAGAATCAGGTGCTCAGCGAGGTGGAGGGGCTGTTGGCGGCGGATGCGGTACTGTTGAGCAACACCTCGTCCCTGCGCATCGACGACCTGGCCGGGGCGCTGCAGCGACCGCAGAACTTCGCTGGCCTGCATTTCTTCAATCCGGCGCCGGCCATGCCACTGGTGGAAGTCATTCGCGGCCGCCGGAGCAGCGACTACGCGATTCAGACCGCGGTCAAGCTGGCGCTGGCCATGGGCAAGATTCCCATCGTTGTGGGTGACGGCCCCGGGTTCCTGGTCAATCGTATCCTGATGGCTTACGTCCATGCATTCCTGCAACTGCTCGCCGACGGCGTGGACTACCCGTGCATCGACCGGGTGGCCGAAGCGTTCGGATGGCCCATGGGGCCGGCCTACCTGGAGGATGTGGTGGGGTTGGATGTGGGTAGCCAATCCTGTGACCTGATCTTCGCGGGCTACCCACAGCGCATGCCCGGTGTCGACCCTGATGCGTTCAAGCTGCTGCTCAGCGAGGGCTGGCTCGGACGCAAGAGCGGAGCCGGGTTCTACCGCTATGGCCTGGACGCCGAGGGACGACAGGTGCGTAGCCCCCATCCGGCGGCGCGCAAGCTATTGGCCGAGCGAATGCCCCCACGCCGGAGCTCGGGTGACGGTGAGATCCTGGAGCGGCTGATGCTGCCGATGATCGTCGAGTCTGTGCATGCGCTGCAGGAGCAGGTGGTGGCCAGCGCCGAGGAACTGGACCGTGCCCTGCTGTTGGGCATCGGCTTCCCGGCCTGGCGGGGTGGGGCGCTGCGCTATGTTGACGAGCTGGGCGCGGATCGAGTGGTGGCGCGCTGCCGGCGCTACAGACACCTGGGACCGAGTTACGAGCCGCCGGAATTGCTGCTCCAGAAAGCCCGCGACGGCGGGCGATTTTACGCCGACGACCCGCTGGAAAATCCATGAGCCGGATGCCCGCCACCCGTCGCTGTTCTTCGTCGGGCCGGCAGCCCGGTCCGTCCACTCCCGATCAGAAGGAAACCACGTGGTGAAAGATTCGTATCGCTACATCACCTTTTCCACCGAAGGCGCCATCGCCACCCTCACACTTAACCGGCCGGACAGCCTCAACGGCATGAGCGCGCCGATGCAGGCGGAGATCCACCAGGTGTTGCTCGAGCTGCAGACCCAGAGTCAGGTGCGCGCGCTGATTCTCACTGGCGCCGGGCGGGCATTCTGTTCCGGGGCCGACCTGAGTGACATTCGCGAGAAGGGGGATGGCCAGGAGCAGGCCGAAACTACCTTCCAGGCCATGGTCGAACAGTCCAACCCGCTGATTCTGGCGTTGCGCCGTTCGTCGATCCCGGTGATTGCAGCGGTCAATGGCATCGCCGCGGGCGCCGGAGCAAGCCTGGCGCTGGCGTCGGACATCGTGATTGCCGCCCGGTCAGCGGGGTTCCTGATGCCGTTCTCGCCGCGCCTGGGCATCGTCCCAGATATGGGGGCGACATGGCTATTGCCGCGCTTGCTTGGCGATGCCCGGGCGCGCGCCGCGTTTCTTCTGGGCGAAAGCATCAGCGCCGGTCAAGCGGCCGACTGGGGTGCCATCTGGTCCTGCGTCGAGGATGATGACCTGTTGCCGCGGGCTCGTGAGCTGGCCGCCCGGCTGGCCGCCGCGCCACGGCATGCCGCCGTCGAACTGAAGCAGGCTCTGGAGTTGGCTGATCGCCAGTCCCTGCCCGAGCAGCTCCGGTACGAGGCCGAACGTCAGCGCGAGCTGATTGCTCGGGACGAATTCCAGGAGGGGGTGGCGGCGTTTCTTGAGAAGCGTAAGCCGGTCTTTCACTGACGTTTGATCGGAGTGATCACGGCAAAAAAGAGATGTGGGGGTGCATTGCATACCTACTGGCGTTAGGTTTATTTTAGGCCTCTGACGAAACAAAAAAAATAATCGAGCACCGGTGGTGGCGGAGGAGTTTGCCTTGATCGTCTTTGCAATGCCTGGAAAACCTGATGGTCCCCGTCCTGAGCGGCTAGTCAACGATGTGCGCAGCCTGTTTGGTGCCATGGAGCTGCATACTGTGGAGAGGCCGCGGTTGCTCCAACCGCTGCTTGAACGGATTGAGAATCAATCCGTGACCTTCATCCAGGGGCCCGCGGGCAGTGGCAAGACGGTGTTGCTCGAACAAGCCCTGAAAGCCCTCGCCTCGCGGATGCCAACGGCGCGATTGTCGCTGGCCTCCACGCCGCTGCGAGGCAGTTCGATCCGGGCGTCACTGCTGGCGTTATTTTCCCGCCTGTCCAAGGGATCCCGGTCTTTCGTGATTGTGGTTGACGACGCCGATGAACTGCTCGGACGGGCGGATCAGCGGGTGCTCGAGGAGTGTCTGGTCAGTCTGCCGCCGCGGGGAAAGTTGGTAATCGCCAGTCGCCGGCGGTTGATGGCGCGGCAAGCCGACGGCCCGGTATTGGAACTGGCCGACCTGCTGTTCACCCAGGACGAAGTGCGCGCGGCGCTGCGGCGGCGTGGGCATTCCCTCGATGCCGCTTCGTTGATGGCGGTCTGGCGTCTCAGCGAGGGCTGGCCGGCGGTGCTGGCGTTGCTCTGCGCCAGCGACACCGATGACCAATCACTGGAGCCGGAACGGCTGCTGATGGAGTGGTTCCAGGAAGAACTGCTCGACAGCCTCGCCCCTGAGCTGCTGGCGTTCGCCCTGGAGGCGAGCGTGGTGGTGGGGCGTCTGCGCCCCGAATTGCTCGATCGCATGCGCGGGCGACCCGGCAGCTGGGCCCAACTGCATCGACTGGTTGTCGATCACGGGCTACTGATCCGTGGTCACGAGCGTTTCCCCCGGCCGTTGGCGTCGACCCTGCGCCGTCTCCATAGCAGTCGTTCACCGTTGCGGGTTCGCGAGTTGCATCGCGCGGCCCTGGAAACGCTGCTCGCCGAAGGCGAACCGGAGGCGGCCCTGGAGCACGCCTACCGGATGGGTGATCGAAGCCTGTTGCTGCGGCTACTGAAAAGCCACTCACGGACGCTTCTGTTGCAGGGGCGTATGCGTTCGCTGAGACGGTGGCTGACGGCGCTTGATCGGGAAGGGGCCCTGGGTGACGATCCCGGCGTCCACCTAACGCTGGCCTGGTCGCTGCTCTTCAGCAAGGATCAGCAGGCGGCTCAAAGGATGATCGAGCGCCTGCGGGAATGGCCGTTGACGACGCAGGGCACGCAGGCCCTGCGGGCACTGGAGTTGACCTGGCTGAGTATGCGCGATCAGGTGGACGAGGCCCGGTTGTGCTTGGCGGCGTTTGAGCGGGTGCCGGTCGGGGATGGTTTCTCGACCGGCGTGGGGCAATGCACCGCGACGCTGGTCCGGCTGCTTCTGGAGGACCTGGCGATCGGCGGGGCCCACCTGGACCGTTGCTTGCCGCGGCCTGATGCATCGGGTGGTTTCGTTGCCGCCTACGCCCGTTCGCTCCGGGCCATGCACTGCCTGATGCGCGCCGACACCGTGGCGGCAAGGGACCACTTGCGTCTCGCCCGCCACGGCCTAGTGGGCGAGGAGGAGAGGGCACGCGGTAATTCCCTGGTCGCGACACTCGATGCCGTAGCGCTCTATGAAACGGGTGAGCTGGATCAGGCCGGTACCTTGCTCGAACTGCATCTGCCGCTGCTCAGGCAGGGTGGCATGCTTGATCAGATCATCCTGGCGCACAAGCTTTACGCGCGCATCGCACTGCGGCGCGGCGATCACGACATCGCACGGGATGCGCTGACGTCGCTGGAATGCCTGGGACGGGCTCGCCGCCTGCCGCGAATGATGTTCAGCGCGCGACTTGAGTGGGTCCGCTGCGCGCTGGTACGGGGCGACCTAGCCTTGGCGCGGGAGCGGTTGGAGGCGGCCCGCGACCCGGAGATGGACGCCTTCGTCCAGCGCTGCAACTTCCCCTCCAGCGACACCGATACCTGGTACCTGATGAGCGTGCGTCTGGCACTGGCCAGCGACGCCGCGGAAGGGCTGGACAAGAAACTGGCCGGTCTGCTCGAGCAGGCCGAGCGGGTCGGCCGCGAGCGCCGTGCACTGACGTTGCGCATCCTGCTGGCACAGGCGCTGGAACAGAACGGGCACCCGCACGCCGCCCGGCGAGCCATGCAGGACGCCTTGTTGTTCGCCGCCCCGCGCGGCCTCAGCCAGGCGTTCCGCGACGAGGGGCGCCGGGCCCTGAAGTTGGCATTCAAGGCTAGCGAGGGGGTCGCCGGGGTCTCGTCTTTAAGGGAAGTCTTGGTTGAGGGTAGCGGTCTGGAAGATGCACCGGAGGCGCCGACCGTGGCCCTGACCAACAAGGAACTCCAGGTCTTGGCCTTGGTCGCCGGCGGTCAGAGCAACGGCGATCTGGCGCGGCGCCTGTTCGTCTCGGAAAGCACCGTTCGTACCCATCTGCGCAGCATCAACGTCAAGCTGAACGCGCGCAGTCGCCTGGAGGCGTTGGCGATTGCCCGTCGCCAGGGACTGATCACCGCCTGAGTGAAGCAAAATCGTCTGAACCGATGAGGAATGCCGGATCGGGCCTGGCGGATACTCGCGGGGTATGCCGGCGAGCCCCATGTCGTGTCGCCGCGCTGCATCACCAATAACAATGAGAGGGCTGCAAGATGGACAAGGTAAATCTTCCATTGTCAGGTGTCCGCGTGGTGGAGCTGACTTTTGGCAAGCTGGAAATGTGCGGTCGCTTCCTGGCCGATCTGGGTGCCGAGGTGATCCTGGTCGAACCCCGCGGCGGCTTGGCCTCCAGGCAGGCAACGCCCTGCTATCGGGGCGCCAGCCTGCATTTCGCCAGCCACAACGCCAACAAGCTGAGCGTCGAGCTGGACCTGGACGGCGCCGAGGACTTGCGGAGGCTCGAGCAACTGTTGCAGCGGGCGGAGATCGTTCTCGACGCGGCTCCCCCGGGCTGGTTGCGTGATCGCGGTTTGGACCGTCGCCCGTGCGCGCATCAAGTAGTACTGAATCTGAGTGACTTCGGCTGCACGGGGCCCTACGCTGGATTTTCCGCCACTAACGCTGTGTTGTTGGCCATGGGCGGCGTGCTGGCCCGTTCCGGTATCAAGGGCAGTGAGCCACTGTTGCCGCCTGGAGAGCTGGCCGTCGAAACGGCAGCCCTACAGGCGGCCTGGGTGGCTCTGAGCGCCTATTGGAGTCTGCTCAATGGTGGGCAGGGCGGTCGCTTCGATTTCTCCGCCTATGAGGCGACGCTGCAGATTCTCGACCCTGGCATGGGCGTCACCGGCAGCGCGGCGGGGGGGCGCAGCGCGTTGGAGCTGGCGCCCCGCGGCCGGCCTCCGGTGGGCAAAGGTTATCCGATCTTTCCCTGCCGCGACGGGGCGGTGCGTATCTGTCTGCTTAACCCCAGGCAATGGCGAGGGATGTCCGACTGGTTGGGCGACGATCATCCGTTTACCGATCCGTCGTTCGCCAGTCTGGCCCGACGTTTCAAGGTCATCCGCGAGATCAATGCCCTGATCGCCGAGTTGTTCCGTGACCAGCGGGCCGCGGATCTGGTCGCCGAGGGACAGCGGCGCGGTGTGCCGATTGCCGCCGTGGCGAGCCCAGACCAGGTGCTGGATGATGCGCATTTCCAGGCCCGTCACAGTTTCGTCGACCTGTCCGTCGCTGACGGTGTTACCGGGCGGGTGCCCGGCGGTTTCGTCGAGATCGACGGTCGATCCACCGGTATCCGCCGGCCGGCGCCATCGTTGGGTGAGCACACGGCGCAGGTGTTGGGCAATCTGACCACGCCTCCGCCGCCCGCCCCGGTGGCCACCGGCGACCCGGCACGACGACCCTTCTCCGGTATCCGGGTGCTGGACCTGGGGGTGATCGTTGCCGGCGCAGAACTGGGTCGTCTTCTGGCTGACCAGGGTGCCGAGGTGATCAAGATCGAAAGCACCGCCTACCCGGACGGCCTGCGGCAGACTCTGGATGGCCAGCCGATGAGCATTTCCTTCGCCCAGGGCTCGCGCGGCAAACATTCCTTGGGCCTCAATCTGCGCGATCCGCGTGGCGTTGCCCTGTTCAAGTCGTTGGTGGCCGACAGCGACGTGGTGCTCTCCAACTTCAAGCCCGGCACACTGGAATCACTGGGTATCGGCTACGACGTCCTGTCACGTGTCAAACCGGATCTGATCATGGCCGACAGCAGTGCCCTGGGGAATAATGGTCCTCTGAGCAGGAGTATGGGCTACGGCCCGCTGGTGCGGGCCTGCACCGGTCTCACCTGGCTCTGGCGCTATCCCGGGCGGGCGGAAGGTTACAGCGACAGCACCACTATTTTTCCGGACCATTTTGCCGCGCGCATTTCCGCCGCCGCCATCGCGGCGGCGCTGGTGCGCCGGCGGCGCACCGGGGCCGGCGGGCAGGTCAGCGTGTGCCAGGCCGAAACCATTCTGGGGGTTTTTTCCAGCCAGTTTCTGGAAGAGTCGCTGCGGCCGGGCAGCTTCGTGCCGCTCGGTAATCGCCCGGCCGGCGAGTCTCTCGCCACCTTGTTCCCCTGTGCCGGCGACGATGAATGGTGCGTGATCAGCGTTCGCGATGACCGGCAAT
The DNA here is from genome assembly GCF_040148665.1 of Marinobacter sp. NFXS9. NCBI lineage: Bacteria > Pseudomonadati > Pseudomonadota > Gammaproteobacteria > Pseudomonadales > Marinobacteraceae > Marinobacter > Marinobacter sp. NFXS9. The sequence goes on from NZ_JAGDDW010000017.1 coordinate 26,100, forward strand.
GGCGGGGGCTGTGCGAGGCCCTTGACCGCGGCGACTGGCTGGCCGACCCGCGACTGGCTAGTGCGTCCGGCAGGCACGCCCATGCCGCCGAGTTGGAGGCCGGGATCGCCGAATGGACCGGCCGGCGCTCGCCGGTGGACGTGCGCGACCGGCTGCAAGCGGCGGGTGTGCCGGCGGGCAACATGCTGCGCCTGGACGAGATGACCAGCGATCCGCAGCTCAGTGCCCGCGTTTTCTTCAAGATCCTCCGGCAGCCGGGACTGCCGGCACCGACGCCGACCGAGAATGTTCCCGCCATCGGCCCCTGGCCGGAACCGGACATCCGCCCAGCACCCTTTCCGGGCCAGCACACCCGGGAGATCTCCCGGGAAATATTGGACCTGGATGCTGCAGTGATCGAACAGTTGGTGGACGAGGGGGTGTTGGAACCGATGGCGGCGGACATTGAGCGGCTGTTGAGCGACTACAACCCATCATGATGGAGAGAGAAGCGAAAATGTCGAGCCCCGCGTTCAAGACCTTGGATTTAAGCATAGAGGACGGCATCGCCGTGCTGTATCTGAACCGCCCAGACCAGCTCAACGCATTCACCTCGCAGATGGTGCGGGAGTTTCTGGCCGCGTTGGACTACACCGATGCCGAGGATCGCATCAAGGCGGTCATCGTCAGCGGCCACGGGCGGGCTTTCTGCGCCGGCGCCGATCTGTCCGAAGGCGGCGGCGCCTTCGACTACGACGAAGCGGAGGAGGGCGGAGTATTCCGCGACGAGGGCGGGCTGCTTACCCTGCGCATCTTCCGCAGCCTCAAGCCGATAATCGCCGCGGTCAACGGTGCCGCCGTGGGCGTCGGAGCAACGCTGCAACTGGCCATGGACGCGCGCCTAGCCTCGGAGCGGGCGCGCTTTGGCTTTGTCTTTGCCCGCCGGGGCATTGTTCCCGAGGCGGCGTCGTCCTGGTTTTTGTCCCGCGCCGTGGGTATCTCCACGGCGCTGCAGTGGTGCTATTCCGGTCGGCTGGTGATGGCTGACGAGGCGTTGGCGCGGGGTTTGGTGCAGGCCACCTATCCGCCTGAGCAGCTGCTGGCGGCGGCCAAGGAGCTGGCGCGCAGTTTCATCGAGCAGAGCGCACCGGTTTCCCTGGCCGCGACCCGGCAGATGATCTGGCGCATGAGCGCGGTGGAGCATCCGATGCTCGCGCATTGTCTGGACAGCCGAGTGGTTCAGGAGCGGGGGCGTTCGGCAGATGCGCGCGAAGGCATCGCCGCGTTTCTGGAGAAACGCCCGGCCGAGTTCCCCTGCCGGGTCTCGACCGATATGCCCGGTTGCTTCGACTGGCGTGAGGAGCCTGATTTTACCTGAGCGTTACGCCCGGTGCGCCACCGCCTGGAAAATCGTCGCATCCGACGATGGGGAGGGAGGCGGCGATACCGTAACGTTGATTCTGGCTCCAGATGGCCGTATCCACCGTCGGCGTGGGGCTTTAATTGATTCCAAGAACAATTACAAAAGGAGAACCACTGATGACCGTTACTTGGAGAATGTCCGGCAGTGCAGCCGTGGGTCTCGCCCTGTTGCCCGCCATGGCGATGATGGCGGTTGGGGGGCATGCGGCCACCTTCGAAACGGACAACTGGCGTGGGTATTGGGATAACACCCTGACTTACAATCTGGGTTTCCGCATGCGGGATGTCGATGACAAGATCGGCAACGATCCGAACTATGATGAGTCGGATTACAAGTTCAAGGATCGTGGCGATGTGGTGACCAACCGGGTCAACCTGTTGACCGAGTTGGGCGGCACCTATAACGATAGACTCTCAATGCGGCTGTCGGCGCAAGGGTGGCATGATTTTGCGTACGACGACGATGTGGAAAGCAACCCGGATCTGGCGGCGGCGCCCAACGCCTATCCATCCGGTGAATACAGCGGCGGTGTGAAGAACGAGTACATCAGTGGTGGCCGTCTTCTGGATGCCTTCGTGCAGTATTCGGATCTCATTGGCGGTCGTGCCTATACCGCCCGTGTAGGTCGCAACACTCAGTACTGGGGCAACGGGTTGTTCTTCCCCATGCAGAGCATCTCCTATTCCCAGGGCGCCGTGGATGGTATCGCCGGCGCCGCTTCCCCGGGTACCCCGGCCAAGGCGCTGTTTATCCCGAGGAACCAGGTGAACCTGAGTACCCAGGTGACGTCCTCGGTCAATATCGGCATGCAGTATTTCCTAGAGCGTGCGGAAAATATCCTGCCCCAGGGTGGCACCTATCTAGGCGCGGCGGACTTTCTGTTCACCGGGCCGGAAAGCATGCTCGGCATCCCGCGTGGTTCCACCCGGCGGGCGGATGAAATCGCCGACAACTTTGGCGTCAACCTGGGCTGGCAGGCGACACCGGGCACCACGGTCGGTTTTTATTACCGCAGGCTGGATGAGGTGCAACCCTGGGCGCCGCTGATCAAACTCGATGGTAGCGCGCCGTCTTATTTTCTTTCTTATAATCAGGGCGTCGATCTGTTCGGGATCAGCGTGGATATGCCGCTTGGGAACAGCAGTCTGGGGCTGGAGGTGTCCTACCGTGACGGTACCGCCTTGAACAGCACGCCCAATGTGATGGCCGACGATCCCGAGCGCGGCGCCACCGGCAACATCGTCAATGTGCTGGCCAACGTACTGGTCCCCCTGGGTACCACGCCGTTCTACGAAACCGGGACGCTTACCGCCGAACTCGCTCACACACGGGTGCTGTCCGTGGACGGTACCAATAAGTCGCTCTACAACGGTGAGGGCTACCAGGGATGCGCGGGTGATAAGTGGGACGGCTGCTCCACCCGCAGCGCCACGGCGCTGGCGCTGTCCTTCACGCCGGAGTGGATACAGACTTTTCCGGGTGTGGATATGAGTATGCCGACCAGCATTACTGCCGGCCTGAAGGGCAATCCGGGTGTGCTCGGTGGCACCGCGCAGGGCTCCTACAAATTCTCCATCGGGTTGCAGGCGAAATACAGATCGATACACACGCTGAAGGTCGAGTACATCGGATCGCGTGCGCATACCGGAGACACGATCGTCAACGACTTCGGGCTGACTCAGTACGCGGGCGGTAATGGCCCCTACATGCTCAACGACCGCGACTGGATTTCGATCACTGCACAGACCCTCTTTTAGGTGTTCCGGGCCCGCCTGTTTACCCCCCCCCCCAGGAGGCTGGTGTGAATCCGTTTTTCGCAACCCTGGTGAGGGGTCTCCGCCAGGGTTGCGGAACATGTTTCACGCGGCGGTTTCAGCGCCCAGCGTCCTTGGGAATATCGTTGAGTCCGACGATGGCGGCGTGCAGCGGGAATCTAGAATTGAATGAATCGTGGCCGGTCCATCCGGACCGACCGAATGAGAACGGTAAAGCAAACTCCGTTTTGGGGAGCCTGATGTGCACTAAAGATGTTATCGATGACTTCCGGAAATGCCGCCTGCTTAGCATGCGTAAGGCCGTTGCGGCGTTGGCGCTATGGCTGTCGGTGCTTCTGGGTATGGTTCCGCTCGCCCACGCTGCGGGATTCGCCGATCCCTTGGACACCGCGGCCGTCCAGCAGTCGCAGTCCGCTGATCATCTTCCCGTTCAGGCGCTCGCCGGTCTCGGGGGCGGGCAGCTGATCGCGGTGGGGATGCGGGGTGTTATCCTGCGCAGCGTTGATTCCGGCGGTACCTGGCATCAGGTGCCGGCACCGGTGAGTTCCGACCTGCTGGACGTGTGCTTCGCCTCGCCGAAACGCGGCTGGGTGGTGGGGCAGGACGGCGTGGTTCTGGCCAGTACCGACGGTGGCCGCACCTGGCACAAGCAGTTTGACGGCCGCGAACTGGAGAGCCTGCTGAATTACTACCGCGAGGATCAACGGATTGATCCAGAGCGACGCGAGGAATTGGTGCGGCAACTGGAGCTTAACCTGGGCGCCGGGCCGGTGCTGCCGTTTCTCAGTGTTCAATTTATCGATAGCGATTCCGGGCTGGCCAGCGGGCCATTTGGCATGCTAATCGCCAGTGAGGATGGCGGCCGGCACTGGCGGCCAGCCATGCACCAGATCGACAACCCGGATTACCTGCATCTCAACGCCATCGCGCGGGTCGGTGACCACCTGTTCATCGCTTCCGAGCAAGGAATCGTGTTCAAAGCCAAAGCCGATGTGCGCGAACTTCATTTCGAACCGCGAGAGACCGGTCACGTAGGCTCCTTTTTCAGCATCGCCGGCCATGACCAGGTTCTGTTGGCCGGTGGCCTCGGTGGCGTCCTGTTTGGCAGCCACGACGGTGGCGACAGCTGGCGCCCGCTGGCCACATCCTTGACACAACTGGTCAGCAACATTGAATTCGACGCCGACAGTGATCGCTTCACCGCCGTGACTACCGGTGGCGAAGTCCTGTCCCTGTCCGCTGACTTGAGCGACATTCAACTGCGCGATAGCCAGGCACCCATGCTATACACCGACCTGGTCAGTTTGCCCGGCGGCGGTGTGGTCTTCGCTGGTATTCAGGGGCTGCGCCATGACACGCAGTCGGCGATGCTGGCGCAAGGGGACGAGCAATGATGGATACCTCCGGTCTCAATAATATGCCAGTGGTCGCCAGGGTCGAGGATTTCGATCGCAATAGCGGCGGCTTTATGGAGCGCACCATCTTCAACGGACGATTTCTGGTCATTCTGCTGTCCTTGCTGGTGACCGTGCTGCTCGGTTCCCAGGCCTTGCGTTTGAACGTATCTTCGAAATTCAGCGAGATGATCCCGCAGTCACACCCCTTTATTCAGAACTATTTCGACAATGCGGATTCCCTGGGCGGACTCGGCAATGCCGTGCGCATCGTGGTGGAGAACAAACAAGGCAGTATTTACGACCCGGATTACATGGAAGTGCTCAAGAAAATCAACGACCAGGTGTATCTGCTGCCGGGGGTTGACCGGGTTTTCATGAAATCGCTTTGGATGCCGGTGGTACGCTGGACCGAGGTCACTGACCAGGGGTTTGTCGGCGGTCCCGTGGTACCCGAGGATTACGACGGCTCCGAGCGGTCCCTGAAACGACTCAAGCGGAATGTAACGGTCGGTAATCTGGTCGGTACCCTGGTCGCCAACAATGAGCGCTCCAGCATGCTGTTCGTGCCGCTTCTGGAGCGCTTCGCGGACACCGGGGAGCCGGTGGACTCCGCCGAGTTCGCCCGCCGGCTGGAAAGTGTTCGCGATTACGAAAGCGACAAGATCGGCATTCATGTGGTGGGCTTTCCGCAACTGGTCGGAGACCTGGTGGCGGGGTTGACCGAGGTGATGAGTTTCTTCGTGGTCGCCGCCCTGATCGCGATGATCATCATCTTCGTTTATACGCGTTGTCTGAAAAGTACCTTGCTGGTCACCGTGTGTTCGATCATGGCGGTGGTCTGGCAACTCGGCATTTTTGAGATCATGGGCTACGTGATCGATCCCTACTCGGTTCTGGTGCCGTTTCTGGTGTTCGCCATCGGCATCTCCCATGGTGCTCAGAAAATGAACGGCGTGATGCAGGATGTCGGTCGCGGAACCCATCGCTACGTGGCCGCGCGTTATACCTTTCGCCGTCTTTTTCTGACCGGGCTGACCGCCTTGCTGGCCGATGTGGTGGGCTTCGCGGTGCTGGTAATGATCGATATTCCGATGATTCAGGGGCTGGCGATCGCCGCCAGCATCGGTGTCGGCGTCCTTATCTTCACAAACCTGATCCTGTTGCCGGTACTGCTGTCCTATACCGGTGTTTCCGCTGGCGCGGCGCGCCGAAGCCTGCGTGAGGATCAATCGGTGAGCCGCCTGGAAATACTCGTTAATCTCACGCGATCGCGCCCTGCCGTGATCATGATTGGCGTGGCGCTGGTGCTTACCGTGATCGGCTACGCGGTCAGCCGTGATATGCGCGTCGGCGACCTCGATCCGGGCGCACCGGAGCTGCGTGCCGAGTCCCGCTACAATCAGGACAATGCCTTCATTACCGGCAATTTCGGGCTGTCCAGTGACCAGTTCGCGGTTATCGTGAAAACCGATCCGGGCGGTATCAACGGTTTTCAGACATTGCTGGAGATGGATCGCCTAGAACAACGACTGCGTGCCCTACCGGGGGTACAGACGACGGTGTCGTTGGGCAGCCTGACCAGGGTGTTCACCGCCGGTAACTCCGAGAACAACCCAAAATGGATGAGCATTCCGCGCGATAAATTCATCGCCAACAATGCCACCTCGCAAATCGCCGTGAATTTCCCCGCACTGGTCAATGACGACTACTCGGTGGCGCCTGTCATCGCCTACTTGTCCGATCACAAGGCCGAGACCCTGGAGCGGGTGGTGGTGGCGGTGCAGGCCTTCGCGGAAGAACACGACCAGCCCGGACGCCACTTTCTGTTGGCGGCGGGCAGCGCCGGCATTGAGGCGGCCACCAACGATATGGTTCGCCATGCCCACTATCGCCTGATTCTCTGGGTCTATCTGGCGGTGGCGTTGCTCTGTTTCATCACCTTCCGTTCCTGGCGCGCGGTGTTGGTGGCGCTGATCCCGCTGGCGATTACCACGGTTCTTTGCGAGGCCCTGATGGTATGGCTGGGTATCGGCCTTAAGGTTGCCACCTTGCCGGTGATGGCACTGGGCGTGGGGATTGGCGTGGATTATGCGCTCTATCTATTGAGTGTACAGATGAGCCACCTTCGCGCCGGTACCTCACTGACCGAGGCCTACCGCAGTGCCCTGCACTTCACGGGCAAGATCGTGGCACTGGTGGGCGTGACCCTGTCGGTGGCGGTGGTGACCTGGATCTGGTCGCCAATCAAATTTCAGGCGGACATCGGCCGGCTGCTCACGTTCATGTTCATCTGGAACATGGTTGGCGCTCTGGCACTGATCCCGGCGCTCTCCTACTTCCTGCTCAGAAAGCAAGATGCTGATCGCGCCCGCCACGGGGTGGATCGCGATGTGGCGGAGGTAACCGGGCGTTGAGAAGACGAGCACCAGTAACACTGGCGCGCCACACCGGAGCTGTTGGAGTGATGGCCCCGACGCTCCATGACACCCAAGGTTAGGTAATGAAAACGCAGACAGGAGAACAACAATGATATTGCGAGATTGGAAAACAAAACTGACAGGGCTGGGCTTGGCCGCCGCTGTTGCGCTGTCCACGGCCCCGGCTGTCGCACAGGAACTGACGGCGTTCGGCGCGATCAAGGACGGCAATGCCGATGGCAGTATCCCGCCCTATACCGGCGGAATCACCACACCTCCGGACGGCTATCAAGGCGACGGTAACTACATTGACCCCTATGCCGATGAAAAGCCGCTCTACAGCATCACCCAAAAAAACCTCGATCAATACAAGGAGGATTTGACGCCGGGCACTCAGTCTCTGTTCGAGCGCTTTCCCGATTATCGGATCGACGTCTATCCCACCCACCGCAGCATGCACTGGCCGGATGACGTGCTCGAGAACACCGTGGAGCACAAGGGGCAGGCCAGGCTCGCTGGCGAAGTGGAAGGCGACCGACTGGAGAACGCGTTCTCCGGCGTCCCTTTCCCTGAGCCGAAGACCGGTTATGAGGCTTTGTGGAACCGCTATTTCACCTATATTCCGTATCTCGAATTAAGTGCCGGATCCTATATGGTCGACGCGCGAGGTAATATTTCGATGCTTCCGGCGGGCACCATGCACAAAGCCAACGTGATGTACCAACCGGAGATGCAGACCCCGGACAACGCCGGCGTCACGGACATGGCCAATATCGTCAGCACCTCCCCGGCCAATGTCGCCGGCTATGCCCAGCTTCGCAAGGAACGCTTGGACTATGGCTCCGGCGGTACCATGGCGTGGGCCTATGACCCGGGCCAGCGGCGGGTGCGCGTGGCGCCCAATTATACGTACGACATTCCGGCGTCAAGCTATGGCGGGGTAATGTTCTATGACGAGGTGTTCCTGTTTTCGGGACGTATGGACCGCTTCAATTACAAACTGGTCGGCCGCCAGGAGATGATCCTGCCTTACAACAGCTACAAACTGCTGCAAACCAATTACAAGGAGGCCCTCGGGCCCAAATTCCTCAATCCCGACGTGATCCGTTGGGAGAAGCACCGGGTCTGGGTGATCGAGGCGGATCTCAAGGAAGGCGCCCGGCATGCCTACAAGAAGCGTTACTACTATCTTGACGAGGACTCCTGGGTAGTGTTGGCCACCGAAGGCTACGATCACGCCGGCGAACTGCACCGTATCGGTTACACCTACCCGGTGTTCGAGTACACCGGCCTTGGCGGTGTTTCCAACGGCAGCCACGGTTTCTATGACTTCAACCGAGGCAGCTACGCGGTCATCTGGATGGGTAAACCCTCCGGCAAGCCGGCGGATGTCGAGTTCTACAAGAAAGTGCAGCGCCCGCGTATGTTCACACCGCGTGGTATTGCAGGCTCGTCCACACGCTAGCTGTCCGCTGTGTACCAGGCGGTTGCGAGCCTGGTGCGCTACTGAACGTGCGGGGATCTTCCCTGCTCATGACTATACCTTAGTAAGTCGGGACGCCCCCGGGCGGGGTGTCTCCGAAGGAAGAAAACGATGTCCGGTACCCTTATAGAAACGTTTAACTGGTGGGCGGTGGAGCGCGCCGAACAGCCTGCCCTGGTGATAGGCGAAGAACGAGTAAGCTACGCCCGGCTCCATGCCTGGGCCGAATCATCCGCAGAATGGCTCCGCGCCGAGGGCGTACAGTCGGGGGACCGCGTCGGCGTGATGGCGGCGAACTCGCTACAATGGATCGTGCTCAGTCAGGCGGCAATGTTGGCCGGCGCCATACTAGCACCGGTTAATCCGCGCTTCACCTTCAGTGAGGCCTCCTATCTGCTGGTCGACCGTTACCGAGTCAAGGCGATTTTCCATGACGATGAACGCGCCGAGATGGTGGCCAAGGTCGGTGACCATATCGACGGGGCCCGGGTGTTTAACCTGGCGGAACTGGATCGATTCCGCGACGTCGAGCCTCGGGGCACCCTGAACCCCGAGACGATACCGTTGGATACCGACCTGGTGATCATCCCTACCAGTGGTTCCACTGGCCGTCCCAAGGGCGTGGTGCTGTCGCATCGTTCCATGTCCGGTTATGTAGCCGACTCGTGTCTGGCGCGGCCGGGGGCATTCAGTGAACCCAAGGTGCTGTTGTTCGCGCCCCTGTGTACCTCGGCGGGCTATGTGGTGTTGATGCAGTATCTGGCCTATGGCGGCACTGTCTTCCTGGAGCCGGCGTTCGACGCTGAGCGGGCTCTGCGCAGGATTGTCGAACAGCGCATCACCACCATGATGGGCACGCCGATCTTTTTCGAACGCATGGCGGCCTGCGCAAGCTTTCAGGATGCTGACCTGAGCAGCCTGTTCTACTGCCTGGTGGGTGGAGCGCGAGTTTCGCGCTCCCTGCTTGAGGCTTGGTTGGACAAGGGCGTGTTGCTGCGCCAGCTGTATGGCCAGACCGAAGTGGGCGGGCAGGCTACCTTCAATACGGATCAGGCCTCCATTACCGACCCAGAAAAATGCGGGCGGGGCTCGGTGTATACGCGGGTGGCGATCATTGATGAACAAGGTGATTTCTGCTCGCCGGACACCCCCGGCCAGATCGTCATCAAGGGTCCGGGAACCATGGAGCGTTACTGGGATGATCCAGAGGCGACGGCCGCCACCATAGTCGATGGCTGGGTACGTACCGGCGACCTGGGCATGGTCGACGAACAGGGCTTGCTGACCATGCTGGATCGCATCAAGGACATCATCATTTCTGGTGGTTTGAATATTTCCGCGGCAGAAGTCGAACGGGTGATCTCGGAGTACCCGGGAGTCCAGGAAGTGGCGGTGATCGCCGCCCATGACGACAACTTCGGCGAAACCCCCTTGGCCATTGTGCATGGCTTACAGCCCGGGGATATTCCCGATTTGCTGCACCATTGCGGCACCCACCTGAGCAGCTACAAGGTGCCACGCTATATGGTCTGCATCTCCGACCCGCTACCACGTTTGGCCAGCGGTAAGATTTCCAAACCGCTATTGCGCCAAGAGTATCGTGAAGCTCATCTCAAACTGACCAAGATACGTTGATTTCGACGCTGTTGATCCAGTCATGCCCGTAAGGGAAGGCTGGATTTTTTATCTGGAGGAAACCGGCGATGATTACCCTGTATCACAGCAAGGACACGCGCTCGTTGCGCTGCCTATGGCTGCTGGAAGAACTCGGCTTGCCCCATAAACTGGAGTGGGTCGCCTTTCCGCCGCACCTGAAGCATCCGCGGTTCCTGGAGGTCAACGCCAACGGCACGGTTCCGTTCCTGGTCGATGGCGATACCCGGCTGCGTGAGTCCTGCGCGATCCTGCTGTACCTGGCCAGCCGCCATGGTGACGGCCGCTGCCTGGTCGCCAGCGATTCGCCCGACTACGGCGTGATGCTGGACTGGACGTTCTATGGTGAAAGCGCTCTGGCCGCGCCTTTGTCCACCGTTCTACGTTACTCCCTGTTCCTGCCGCGCGAGCGGCGTGTGCCGGAGGTCGCCGAGGACTACCAGGCGCAGATGCTACAGCGCCTGCAGGTGCTTGATCAGGCGCTGACGACGCCTTGGTTGTGCGGCGAGACGTTCACTGTGGCTGATATCTCGGTGGGCTATGGGTTGCTGTTGGGCGAGATGTTCGGCCTGGCTGAGCGTTATCCGGCAAGGGTGGGCGACTACCTGCAGCGGTTGAAGGCGCGACCCGCGCTGGAGAAGGCGAGAGCCGTCGAGGGCTGAAGCCTCAATAGTTGCGGCACCTTTGCCAAGGAGGGAGAGTGGTCAGGCTGGCCGCTTCATCGGACGATCCGCCGCGTCTTGCGTAGCGGAGGTGCCCCGTTGAGGCCAGCGTGAATCCTGGCTCAGTCGCTGCCGCGGTTAGACAGCGTCGCACGCAGAGGCTGCTTGAGGATCTTGCCGGTCGGCGACAACGGCAACTGGTCGACGAAGCTCACGCTGCGCGGGCACTTGTAGCGCGCGATCAGCCCGCGACAATGGGCTATAACCTGCTCGGCGTCGAGCTCCGTGCCGTGCCGCGACACGATCACCGCATGCACGCATTCTCCCCACGTCTCGTCGGGCACGCCGATCACCGCGCACATCTCGACCTGCTCCATCCGTGCGATGGCGTTCTCGACTTCCGCCGAGTACACGTTCTCGCCACCGCTGACGATCATGTCCTTGAGCCGATCCACCACGTACAGGAAACCATCCTCGTCCAGGTAGCCGGCGTCGCCGGTATGCAGCCAACCATCGCGTAGCGCCTCAGCGCTCTGCTCGGGCAGGTTCCAGTATCCAGTCATCACCATCGGCCCGCGGGCGACGATCTCGCCGACGCTCCTGGGCTGTAGTACCGTATCCGATGCATCGACGATGCGCACTTCGGCGATCGGCACAGGCCGGCCGGCCGAGCGTAACCGTCCCCGTGGCTGGCTGGCCGCATGGCACCACGGCGGCAACGCCGCGACCACCGGCGACAGTTCGGTCATGCCGTACAACTGGGCGAACTGTGTATGGGGCAATCGTTCCAGCGCCGCGGCGAGCAGGGGCTCGTCGATCGGCGCGGCTCCGTACAGCACCAGCGCCAGGCTGGACACGTCGTGCTCGGCGAATCCCGGGTGTTCGATCAGGCGCTTGAGCATGGTCGGCACCAAGAACGTCTCGCTGGCGCGTTCACGTTCGATCAGCGATAACATTCGCGCCTCGTCAAAGCCAGCCACGAGTATTTGCGGACACAGCCGCAGCATCAGTTGCAGGGTTAGGCCCAGCCCCCCGATGTGGAATAACGGCGCCGGGTTCAGGCCAACGGCATCGTCTGGGCGCGGCGCGGCCAGGCAGGCCGACAACTGGCCAAGATAGAGGTTGCCGTGGCTGAGCATCACGCCCTTTGAGCGACCAGTGGTGCCGCCGGTGTACATGATCGCAGCCAAATCCTCGCCGCCGCGGCGCGCGTCTTCGATCGGAACGGCGGCAGCGATGAGCGGTTCGACGTCGTCGGTCGCCAGCGTTGTATTGTGCCGGCCCTCGCCCAGGCACAGCACCACGGCCAGCGAGCACGACAATCCGCGCAGTTGCTCGGCCACTGGCAGGAACGCCGGGTCGACGAGTAGGATACGGGTCTGGCTGTCGTCCAGCGAGAAGGCGATTTCATGCACGTTCCAGCGCGCATTGATTGGATTGATCACCCCGCCGGCCCACCAAGTGGCGTACAGCGACTCCACGTAATGATCCGAATTGTGGCCGAGCATGGCTACCCGCTCGCCCGCGTGCACGCCCAGGTCGCGCAGCACGGCTGCCAGCCGTGAGACTCGACCGACAAAGGCGGCAAACGACCAGCGTCTCTCCTCGCAGATCAGGGCGGTGGCTTTGGGTCGTTCAAGCAAGGCCTTGTGCAGGGGTTGGGTGAGGTGCATGCTGCGCGTCCATCCAGGTGAGGGGGTTGGGAAGGGTCATGCGGATTATCCTTCACCACGCCATCGCCGGGATCGTCCGATCTGACGAATCGAGGTCGTGATGTTCGCCGCGGGTTCGAATGTACCTTGCCGCACCGGCTCCTGGCGGCCATGGCCGCCAAGAAACGGGAGGGCTGGGGTCAGGCCCATTGCAACGGCAGTTCCAGCAGCGCCAGAGCGAAGCCCATGCGATAGCTGGGCTTGTATTCGGGGGCGAGCTTGAAGCTCGGGATGCGCTTGAGCCATTCCTCGGTGAGAATGCGCATTTCCGCGCGTGCAAGGAAATGCCCCAGGCACAAGTGGGCCCCGGTTGAGAAGGTCAAGGACTCGCGCTTCGAACGGTCGATGTCGAAGCGGTGCGGATCGGGATTCTTGCGATCATCTCGCCCGGATATCGGCAGCAGATTCAGCACCATGTCTCCTTTCTTGAAATGCACGCCGAATCGCTCGCAGTCCTTGGCTACGATACGTGGCGTACTGATGATGCCGAAGCAGCGCAGGCCTTCATCGACGAACGCCGGTACCAGTGTGTTGTCCGCAGCCAGGCGGGCCTGGAGTTCCGGGTCCTGAGCCAGTTTGCGGAAGGTAAAGGCGGTGGCGTTGGCCACGGTGTCCATGCCGCCGAGGAACAGCAGGAAGCACATGTTCTGAATCTCGTCCAGACGGATCGGGCGCCCGTCGATCTTCACGGTCAGCAGGTAGCTGATCAGATCGTCGCCCGGAGCGTTCCGCTTGGTCTCGATGAGATCGGTCATGATGCCGATGATCTGGGCGCTCAGGGTGTGCAGTTCGGCCTGCTCGTTGGTGGAAAAGAACCGGTCGGAGAGCTCCCGGAATTCGCGTAACCGCTCCAGCGGCATGCCCATCAGTTCCATGAAGATCGATACCGGGAAGGCGGAGGAAATGTCATGGGTGAAGTCGCACCGACCCTGCTTTTCCACGTCGTCGATCAGTCGGTTGGCCCAGTAGCGAATCTTGTCTTCCAGAGCTTTCACGTTCTTGGGGGAGAAATGCGGCATCAACGCCTGCCGGTAGGGCAGGTTGGTGGGTGGGTCCAGGCTCAGCGGAATGAACACTGGCGGGTTTTCGATGCGTGGGATCTGTTGTTCCGAAGCGGAGAAGTGTTCCGGGTCACGCACCACCTCGGAGATCTGCTCATGGCGGGTGATGACCCAGTGTCCGCCATTGCGCGGGGTATAGAATACGTCCGGTGCCTCACTGTGCAGGCGTCGCGCATAGGCTTCGTGGAGGTCTTCGGCAGGCTGCTCGGAGCCCGTGACATTGAACATGTCGAAATCAAAGAGCTGGTCTTCGGACACGTGGTCCGGTTGTGTTGAAGTCATCATTTATGTCCCTCACTAGCGTCATTGGTTGTTTTCGGCTTCTCCCTGCAGGAGGCAGAGAGGTGTGATAAACGACTATAAAACTAATAGTGTTTGATTTATAGCCGCTCTCCGGGCCGTTGGTCGGGTCGTTTTCAGGGTGGCGGGCGCGGCGCATCAGGCAGCACCCGCGCGGGCTCACCGTTGGGCCTTAGGTACATGAAGCTCAATACCATCAAGCGCTTCGGTGAGCGCAATCTGGCAGCAAAGGCGGGTATTGGGCTGTGGAGACGGAACGCATTCCAGGATGTCGCGTTCCATCTCGCTTTGCTTTGGAATTGCGGCCTGGAAGCCTTCCGGGATAACCACGTGGCAGGTCCCGCACACCATGTTGCCTCCACAATCGGCGAGTATTCCGTCGATGCCATTGGCAATCGCGACTTCCATCAGGTTCGCCCCCGGGGGCGCTTCGACGTCGCTACGGGCTCCATCCGGGGTCACGAAGGTCAGTCTGATCATGGGAAAGGTTCCTCATTGTTGTTATGTGTGTTGACCATCAGCGAATATCTAAATACATTAGATAAACCTCTCGGGCAGGTGTCAACTGTCTTCGAGCGAATTTTCAAGTTGCTGCCCGGCTTTTCCGCCGGGCGGCCATCGGTCGTACAACAAAAAGAATGGAGCCTGTTCATGGCTGAATTCGATTACATCATCATCGGTGCCGGCGCGGCGGGCTGCGTGCTGGCGCACCGGCTCACCAACAATCCGCGGATTCGGGTCGCGTTGCTCGAAGCCGGCGGCAAGGACGACAGCTACTTCGTGAAAATGCCCAAGGGCCTGGCCAAGGTGATGCAGGATCCCCAGCGCACCTGGATGTATCCGGCGCAACCGGAGGCCAGCAGCGCGTTCAAGGAAGAGTATTGGGCGCGCGGGCGCCTGATGGGTGGTTCAAGCAGCATCAACGGCATGATGTACGTGCGTGGTCAGCCCGGCGATTTCAATGAACTCGCCGCGCAGTCCAGCGCCGACTGGGATTGGGAACACATCGCCAAGGCGTATCGCGAAATTGAATCCCACGAGCTGGGCGCCGCCGCCAGCCGCGGCGCGGACGGCCCGTTGCGCATCAGCCTGCCGGATCGCCGCAACGTCTTGACCGAGGCGGTGATCCAGGCCGGTGTCCGTTTGGGGCTGCCGCGCAAGGAGGATGTTAACGAGCCGGATGATCAGCCGGCGGTGGGGTATGCTTCACGAACCATTTGGGACGGCCGACGGCAAAGTGCGTCCACGGCGTTCATCGATCCGATTCGTGACCGGGACAACCTGACCATCATCAGTGGGGTGACGGTGGACCGGGTGCTGTTCGACGGTGACCGTGCGGTGGGCGTGGCGCTGGCGCCGGGTAGCGCGGAAGGTGCGTTACGGGCTACCCGGGAAGTGATTCTGGCCGCTGGCGCCCTGGCCTCGCCGGGCATCCTGCAACGCTCCGGGATCGGCGCGCGAGAATTGCTGGAGAGCTTGGGCATCGAGGTGGTGCACGACAACGCCCAAGTCGGACAGAACCTGATCGAGCATCGTGGCTTACTGCCTCAGTGGCGACTTTCCGGCGCCCCCTCCGACAACCGTGAATACGCCGGACTGCGGCTGCTCAAGAACACCTTGCAGTACGTTTTCCGGCGCCGCGGGCCGATGTCCTCCGCCGCCTATGAGATTGGCGCCTGGTTGAAGTCGGACGAGTCACAGCCGCGTCCGGACATCCAGTTCCTGATCGCCCCTTTCACCTTCGACTATGCCACCGAACGGCAGACCCTGGAAAAGCATCCGGGCATGGGGATGGTGATCTATCCGCTGCGGCCTCAATCACATGGTTCGGTGAATATCGCCAGCCGCGACCCCCATCAGTTGCCCGCTTTGCAGGCCAACTACCGTGCCTGTGAGGACGACCGTGCGCTGATGGTTCGGGCTCTGCGGTTGGCGCGTCAGTTCGTTGCCCAGTCGCCGCTGGCGCCCTATGTAGTCGAGGAGACCTTCCCCGGCCCGCAGTGCGTCGATGACGACCAGATCATCGACGCCTATGACAGCCACGGCAGCTGTGGCTACCACGCGGTGGGCTCATGCCGCATGGGGCGTGACGCCGAGTCGGTGGTCGATCCGGCCCTGCGCGTGCGCGGGGTGCGCGGCCTGCGTGTGGTGGACGCCTCGATCTTTCCCGGGATTCCGGCGGGTAACACCAATGCGCCGACCATGGCCATGGCCTGGCGCGCCGCCGACCTCATCCTGCGTGAACTGGATAACTGATGGCTCCTATGGTGTTCTCTCTCACTGACGAGCAGCGTATGCTGCAGGACAATCTCGAGCGTTTCCTCCGGGAAAACCGTGGTCAACCGCTGTGGTCCCGATTGATCGGCGAGTTCGGTCTGGGGACGCTGTTGCCGAGGCCCGGCGCAGAACCGTTGCACGTCGAGCACGGTCTGGTCATGGAGGCGTTCGGCCGCCACCTGGTGCGCGAACCCTTTCTGGAAGGTTTGGTTGTCGCCGGGCAACTGCTTGCAGGGTCGGCCGACGAGCGCGCGGCGGCGCTGGCCGAACGGACTGCCCAGGGCGCGGCGTTACCGGTGCTGGCCTGGGCCGAGCCGGGCATGCGCTACGATTTCGCAGGCATCGGTCTGGGCGCTCGCGTGCGCGGCGCCGGCTGGGTGCTGAACGGTCGCAAGTGCATGGTCGCCGGGGCCGGTCAGGCCAGTCATTTTTTGCTTGCCGCGCGCACCTCCGGGGCGCCCGGCGAGGCGCGGGGGCTTTCACTCTTTGTCCTGGAGCGCGGCGCCCCGGGCCTCTCGGTGGAGCCTTATTATCGCTTGGATGGCGGAGACGTGGCCGACCTGGTGCTGCACGACGTACCGGTGCAGGCGTGCGATCTTCTGGGCGAAGAGGGCGGGCTCCTGGAGCGGCTGGAATGGGTGCGCGACTGCGCCATAGCCGCGCTCTGCGCGGAGGCCAGGGGTGCGCTCGCGGAAATGCTGGAGCAGACCCAAGGCTATCTGGGGGAGCGTCGTCAGTTTGGGCGGCGGCTTTCCGATTTCCAGGTGCTGCAGCATCGGCTGGTGGACATGTACCTGCATCTGCTAAAGGCCGGCTCGGCCTCACGGCTGGCGATGCGCAGCCTGGAGGATTCGCTCAAGCGCGCGACGGCGGTGTCCGCGGCGAAGGTGGTGGTCGCCGACGCCTGTCGCTTTATCGGCCAGTCTGCGGTTCAATGCCATGGGGGCATGGGCATGTGCGACGAGGTGGCGGTCAGCCGGTACTTCAAGCGCGTGACCTTGATCGAGCGCGAGTTTGGCGGGCGCGATTTCCATCTTGGGAGATACAATGCCCTCTATCGGTGCCCGCCATGATACGATGGGCCTTTGCGGGGTTGACTGGCCTGGGGTCAGGGGTGTCGAGGCGCTTCGGGCTACCGCCGAAGTGCCTGGGTGAGCAATACATTTACAGGAAGTACTCCTCTTGGGTAGACCATCAAATCCGATCATCTCAAAGGAACGGGTCGTCCGTGCCGCGCTGGAAGTGCTGGACGATAAAGGTATCGAAGGGCTGACCGTCCAACTGGTGGCCCGTAAGCTTGGGGTCAAGGCGCCGTCGCTGTACTACCACTTCAAGGGCAAGTCCGAGATGCTTGAAGAGATTGCCCGCACCATCCAGGTCGAGGCGATCATCCCGAACCTGCGTACCGAGGGCGACTGGCGGGAGCAACTGATCGAACTGGCGGTGGCCGTGCGGGCTTCCATTATGCGTCACCCGAAGGCGGCGCCTCTGTTATTGAGGTTCTTCCCGCGGCACCTGATGTTGCAGTACTACGAGTTCTGGGTGAATCGTTACGATATCCCGCCGGCGCGCAGGATGCTGGTCATTGAAGGTGTCGAGAAGCTGACCTATGGCTCTGCACTGATGGGTGCCATGAGCCGCGCCACCGGCATACCACCGATGCCTGATTTCGATGAGACGGAATTTCCGTATATGGCGGAGGCGATGAAGGCCAGCTCGTTGAACGACGACGAGGTGTTCGTCGAAACCCTCAAGGTGTTTCTTTACGCCTGTTGATGTTTGCCGGAGTGTCCTCGTTAGATTCGTCGTAAGCGACGATGTTGGGTCGCTGGCCGATACGTGATCATTGCCATCGTAATTTCGCTGGATGGCTAATGGTATGAAAACACGTATCACGGAACTGCTGGGTATTCGCTATCCGATTATCCAGGGCGGCATGATGTGGGTCGGTCGCGCGGAGTTGGTCGCGGCCGTTTCCAATGCCGGTGGTCTGGGCATCCTCACCGCGCTGACCCAGCCGACGCCGGAGGCGCTGGTTGAAGAGATCGAGCGCTGCCGGGCGCTGACCGATCAGCCGTTCGGTGTCAACCTGACTATCCTACCCTCCATCTCACCACCGCCATACGAGGCCTACCTGGACGCGGCCATCGCCGCTGGTGTGCCGGTTCTGGAAACCGCGGGGAGTAATCCGCAGGCGTTCATCGCCAAGGCCAAGGTAGCCGGGATGAAGGTCATCCACAAGTGCGTGGCGGTGCGCCATGCGTTGTCCGCCGAACGGCACGGTGCCGACGCGGTATCCATCGACGGCTTTGAGTGCGCCGGGCATCCCGGCGAGGACGACGTGCCTGGGTTGGTGCTGATCCCTGCGGCAGCACGCCGCCTTTCGATTCCCGTGATCGCTTCGGGGGGGATAGCCGACGGCCGTGGCCTGGCGGCGGCGCTGGTGCTCGGCGCCGAAGGGGTGAATATGGGGACGCGCTTCTGCGCCACCCTTGAGGCGCCGATCCACGAGGCGATCAAACAGGCCCTGGTGACCGCTGATGAGCGTGACACGCGGCTGATCTTTCGTAGCTTGCGCAATACCGCGCGGGTGCTGCGCAACGCCATTTCCGAAGAGGTGGTGGCGCTCGAGCGCCGGGCCGGCGGGGTGGAGTTCGAGGAGCTGCGCCCACTGGTCGCCGGCACACGCGGCCGGGCGGCGCTGGAAGCGGGAAGCGTCGACGACGGCATCGTCACCGCCGGCCAATGCATCGGCCTGATTGACGATATTCCCAGTTGCGCCGAGCTGATCGAACGCATCATCGCCGAAGCCGGCGAGCAACTGCGGCGTGCCACCTCTCGTTTGGCGCCGCACGAACCCGCTAGCAAGAATCAGGAGCAGGGCCGTGATTGACTTCATCTACAGTGGTCGGTCCTTGACGCTTTCGCGGATCGAGGACGGTTTCGTCGAATTGCGCTTGCAGCGCGAGGACGCTCCCATCAACAAGCTGGACCAGCGCACCCTGGAGGAACTGGAAGCGGTGGCCGGGCTGCTGGAAAACGCCAGCGGGGACATTCGCGGACTGTTGGTCTCCAGTGGTCTTGACGCGTTCGTGGTCGGTGCCGACATCACCGAGTTCGGCGCCCTGTTCAAGCGTAGCGAGGCGGAAATTGTCGAGCACACCTGGCAGGCCAACCGTTTGTTCGAGCGCCTGTCCGCCTTGCCCGTGCCCAGCGTGGTGGCGATTAATGGCTACGCCCTGGGTGGTGGCCTGGAACTGGCGCTGGCGTTCGACTATCGGGTGATGGCCGAAGGGGCTCGGGTCGGATTGCCCGAAGTGGGGCTCGGTCTGATACCCGGGTACGGTGGCACCGTGCGTTTGCCGAGGGTGAGCAGCGTCATGTTGGCGTTGGAGTGGCTTACTGACGGCAGGCCCAGGCAGGCCGAGGCCGCGGTGGCGGCCGGAGTGGTGGAGCAGAGTGTTGAGCCCGGTGCGCTGCGGACGGCGGCGCTCACGCTGCTGCACCAGGCGGTCGAGGGCGAGCTGGATTGGGACGATCGTCGCCAATCGCGGCTGAGAGTGCCGGCGCGGCCGGCCAGTGAAGAGGAACTGGCCCGGGTACGAACCGAACTGGCGCGACGTGCGCCCGCGCATCAGCCGGCCCGCCCTTGGCTGGTGGATCTGCTCGAAGCGGCACAGCGTACGGACCATTTGACGGCCCTGCGCCTGGAGGGCGAGACCTTCGGTCGGGTGGCCAAAACCCAGGCCGCGGCCTCTCTGGTGCGAACCTTCCTGAATGATCAAGCTGTCAAAAAGCTCGGCAAGTCCCACATCGGCGCGGCATCGCCGATCCGCCAGGCGGTGGTGCTGGGCGCCGGCATCATGGGCGGCGGCATCGCTTACACCAGCGCACTGCACGGTACCCCGGTGCGCCTGAAGGATATCCGCCAGGAAGCGCTGGACCTTGGAATGGCCGAGGCGGACAAGCTGCTGCGGCGCCAGGTTGGCAAGGGCCGTCTGAGCGAGGCGCGCGCCGCCGAGGTGCTGGCCTCGATCACCCCTCAGTTGGACGACACCGGTTTCGCCGAGGCCGATGTGGTGATCGAGGCTGTGGTCGAGAATCTGGGCGTCAAGCACGCGGTGCTCGGCGAGGTGGAGCAGGCGGTGGCGCCACACGCCATCCTGCTGTCGAATACCTCGTCACTGCGCATTGACGACCTGGCCGAGCCCTTGAGGCGTCCCGAGAACTTCGCCGGCATGCATTTCTTCAACCCGGTGCCGGTGATGCCGTTGGTGGAGATCATCCGTGGTTGCCGCAGTGGCGATGCGGCGGTGGCCACCGCCGTGGCCCAGACCGTGGCGATGGGCAAGACGCCGGTTGTGGTCAAGGATGGGCCGGGCTTTCTGGTCAACCGCATCCTCGCGGCTTATATCCACGCCTTCCTGCAACTGGTGGCCGATGGCGCCGATTTCGAGCAGGTGGACCGGGCGGCGGAGGCGTTCGGCTGGCCGATGGGACCTGCCTATCTGGAGGATGTGGTGGGGCTGGATACCGGAGCACACGTCTGCGACGTGATCTTCGCTGGATACCCCGAACGGATGCCGGCGGTGTCCGGCAATGCTATCAAGACGCTGCTTGCCGAAGAGCGCCTGGGGCAGAAGAGCGGCGCCGGTTTCTATCGCTACGAAGCCACCGAGGGTGGCCCCCCGCGCAAGGTTTCCGACCCGCGCGCCCGCTCCCTGGTGGCGGCCAGGCAGACCAGGGGGGCGCGCGATTTCAGCGACCCGGAAATCATCGAGCGGCTGATGTTGCCGTTAATTGTCGAAGCGATCCACGCGTTGCAGGAAGGTGTGGTGGCGACGCCCGCCGAACTGGATACCGCCTTGCTGCTGGGCCTCGGGTTCCCCCCCTACCTGGGCGGTGCACTGGTGTACGCCGACTGGCTGGGAGCCGCGCACCTGGTGTCACGTTGCGAACAGTATGCGGCGCTGGGCGAGGCCTACCGGGCCCCGGTCATGCTATGTGAACTGGCGGCCGGCGAAGGTCGGTTCTACGCCGAATGATACCGCGCCGGGCCAGGTCCGGCGCGCCGAACGACCGGAATAAGAGGAGTGAAAACATGGCTGAGGCCTTTATCGTGGCCACCGCGCGCAGCGCCGGTGGCCGGCGCGGTGGAAGACTGGCCGGATGGCATCCCGTTGACTTGGCCGGCGCGGTATTGGATGCGCTGGTCCAACGCAGCGGTGTTGACCCGGCGGCCATTGACGACGTGATCCTTGGCTGCGTCGGCCAGGCCGGCGAGCAGTCGACCAATGTGGCGCGTAACGCCATCCTGGCCTCCAGTTTGCCGGAGAGCGTTCCGGGAACGACGGTGGATCGCCAGTGTGGGTCCTCGCAGCAAGCTCTGCACTTCGCCGTGCAGGCGGTGTTGTCGGGCACCCAGGATGTCGTCGTCGCCGGCGGCGTGGAAAGTATGAGCCGCGTTCCCATGGCGTTGCCCCATTGGCTGCCGGAGGAAAACGGCTATGGGCAGTATGTCAGCCCCCGCGTGCGGGAGCGCTATCCAGACGTGGTGTTTAGCCAGTTCAATGGCGCCGAGCGCATCGCGCAAAAGTACGGCTTCAACCGCGAGCAGTTGGACACTTTTGCCCTGGAAAGCCACCGCAAGGCGGCGGCGGCGACCCGGGCCGGATATTTTGACGCCGAGATCGTGCCGCTGCCGATCACCTTGGAGAGCGGCGCGAGCGACTGGCATTCCGTCGATGAAGGGATCCGCTTCGACGCTTCCCTGGAAGGTATCTCCGGGGTCAAGCTGCTGGCCGAGGGCGGGCGGATCAGCGCCGCCAGCGCCAGCCAGATCTGCGACGGTGCCTCCGCGCTGATGGTGGTCAACGAACGTGGTTTGAAGGCCATTGGCGCCGAGCCACTGGCGCGCGTACACCACATCAGTGTGCTCGGGCATGATCCGGTGATCATGCTGGAGGCGCCGATCCCCGCAACCCAGCGGGCGCTGCAGCGTAGCGGGCTGAAGATCGACGATCTGGACCTCTACGAGGTGAACGAGGCGTTTGCGCCCGTCCCCTTGGCCTGGTTGCAGGGCACCGGGGCCGACCCGGCCCGGCTCAACGTCAATGGCGGTGCCATCGCCCTCGGCCATCCACTGGGCGCCACGGGCACCAAGCTGCTCGGCACCCTCATTCATACGTTGCACCGCCAGGGCAAGCGCTATGGGCTTCAGACCGTCTGCGAAGGCGGAGGCCTGGCCAACGTCACCATCATCGAGCGTCTGTGACGCGAAGCGGAGAGACACGAAATGAACATTGATAGTCAGCTTGTCGCCGTGGTCACCGGCGGCGCTTCCGGTCTTGGCGCGGCCTGCGTGCGCGCCCTGGCGGCGCGTGGCGCCAGAGTCAGCATCTTCGATCTCAACGAGGCCCAAGGTCAGGCGCTGGCCGCCGAGGTCGGTGGCGCCTTCTTCCAGGTCGACGTGACCTCCGATGCCAGTGTTGACGCAGGCTTCGCTGCTTCCCGCGCGGCCGCCGGCCAGGAGAGGGTGCTGGTCAACTGCGCCGGCACCGGCAATGCGATCAAGACCGCCTCGCGCGACAGGAACACCGGCGCGATTCGCCATTTCCCGCTCGATGACTTCGAGCGCATCGTGCAGATCAACCTGATGGGCACCTTCCGCGCCCTGGCCAAGTCGGCCGCCGGCATGCTGGAGGTGGAACCGATCGAGGACAGCGAGCGCGGGGTGATCGTCAACACCGCGTCGGTAGCGGCCGAGGACGGCCAGATCGGCCAGGCCGCCTATTCGGCGTCCAAGGGCGGTGTGGTGGCCCTGACCCTGCCTGTTGCACGCGACCTAGCGGGCGACGGCATCCGCGTTAACACCATCATGCCGGGTATCTTCGATACCCCACTGCTCAAGGGCTCGCCGCAACCGGTGCTGGACGCCTTGGGCGCCTCAGTGCCCTTCCCGAAACGCCTGGGGCGGGTTGAGGAGTTCGCCGCGATGGTCGTGGCCATCGTCGAGAACGGTTACATGAACGGCGCGTCCCTGCGCCTGGATGGCGCCATTCGCATGGCGCCGCGCTGAAAGAGGCCGACCATGGATTTCGCGATAGACTACCAACTGCAGGAGCTGCAGGAACGCACCCGCTGCTTCGTAGCCGAGGTGGTGCGTGGCTACGAGGATGACCCGCGCCAGGACGGCCATGGGCCGCATGAAGCGCTGCGCGACGAACTGGTGGCGCAGGCGCGAGAAAGGGGACTGCTGACCCCGCACGCGGGCATCGAACTGGGTGGGTTGGGCCTGACCCACGTGGCCAAGGCGATTGTTTTCGAGGAGGCCGGCTATTCGCCGCTGGGGCCTGTGGCGTTGAACATCCACGCGCCCGACGAAGGCAACGTACACCTGCTCGAACAGGTCGCCACCGAAGCGCAAAAGGAGCGCTGGCTCAAACCCTTGGTCGACGGACGGGTGCGCTCGTGTTTCTGCATGACCGAGCCGGCGCCGGGTGCAGGGTCCGACCCGGAGATGTTGCAGACCTGTGCCCGGCGCGATGGCGATGATTACGTCATCGACGGGCTTAAATGGTTCATCACTGGCGCCCGTGGAGCCGGCTTTGCAATCATCATGGCTCGTACCGAGGATGGCGAGGCGACCATGTTCCTGGCCGACATGGATCAGCCCGGCATTCATGTGGAGCGGCTGATGGAGTCCCTGGACTCCTGCTTCACCGGCGGCCATGGGGTGATCCGCTTCGAGGGCCTGCGGGTGCCCGCACAGAACGTGCTGGGCGAGGTCGGCAAGGGCTTCCGCTACGCCCAGGTGCGTCTGGCCCCGGCGCGTTTGACCCATTGCATGCGCTGGCTTGGCCAGGCACGTCGCGCCCATGACGAGGCAGTGGACTACACCACCCGGCGCCAAGCCTTCGGTAAACGCCTGATCGAGCACGAGGGGGTGGGCTTCCAGCTCGCTGACAACGAGCTGGATCTCCACAGTGCGCGCCTGGCGATCTGGCATTGCGCTTGGGTGCTCGACCAGGGGGGCAAGGGTCGCCACGAGTCCAGTGTGGCCAAGGTGCTGTGCTCGGAGGCGCTGTGGCGGGTGGTTGACCGCAGTGTGCAGGTGCTCGGCGGCAGCGGCGTCACCGGCGAGCGCATCGTCTCGCGGATCTTCCGCGATCTGCGCGCCTTCCGCATCTACGATGGCCCTTCAGAGACCCATCGCTGGAGCATCTCCAAGCGCATCGACCGACAAGCCGGAGGCCAGCCATGATCGACCTTAGGGGCAGGCGCGCGCTGGTGACCGGTGCCTCCAGCGGTCTCGGCGCGCACTTCGCGCAGACTCTGGCGAATGCCGGCGCCGAGGTGCTAGTAGCCGCGCGCCGACGGGAGCGCCTGGAGAAACTGGTGCGACAGATCCGCGAAAGCGGTGGCTGGGCAGAGGCGCTGGTGCTCGACGTGTCGTCCTCGGAATCGGTGGCGCAGGCCATGCAGGCAGCCTTCGCCCAGGCGCCGCTGGATATCTTGATCAACAACGCTGGAGTGACTGTGGTGCGTCCGGCGCTGGAGCAAACGGAAGAGGACTGGGACGGTGTGCTTGGCACCAACCTCAAGGGAGGCTGGCTGGTGGCGGTCGAGGCGTCGCGCTGGATGGTGCGGCACAAGCATCCTGGCAGCATCGTCAACATCGCCTCGATTCTCGGTGAACGGGTCGCCGGCAACGTCGCGCCCTATGCCGTGTCCAAGGCCGCCCTGTTGCAGATGACACGAGCCCTGGCGCTGGAATTGGCGCGCCACGGTATTCGCGTCAATGCCCTCGCCCCGGGCTACGTCAGCACTGAGTTGAACCAGGAGTTCCTTGCCAGCGAGGCTGGCCAGCGCTTGCTGTCGCGTATTCCGCAGCGGCGCTTCGTCGAGCCGCGTGACCTGGATGGCGCCCTGTTGCTGCTGGCCTCCGAGGCAGGTAGGGCGATCACCGGGGCTACCCTGGCGGTGGACGGTGGCCACTTGCTCAGTTCCCTCTGAGGAGCCCGACGATGTCCAGCTTGTACCTGCTGCGTCATGGCCAGGCCGTCTGTGGCGATGACGATTATGATCGGTTGTCACCGCGTGGCCAACATCAGGCGCGGGCGAACGGCGCCTTTTGGCGGCCAGGGGAATGGCCTTCGACCGCATGCTGGTCGGGCCACGGCAGCGTCAGGACGCTCGGCGGCGCATCGGCGACCTGCTGCTGGCTCTCGACAATGCCGCGTTGAGCGAACTGGTGTTCAGCTCCGGACGCGGGTCCCTGCGTAGTTTCAACAGCACATCCCACCTGCCGGCCGAGTTGACCAGCAGGATCTGAGCGAGGTAGTTATGACGATAGAGGTTAGGCGCGACGAAAGCCTGGAGCAGCCCGCCTTGCGAGAGGCGCTGGCCCGGGAACTAGCCAGCCGGCTGGCCGCCGAGGCGGTGGAGATCCGCAGTGCCAACCGTCTGTCCGGCGGCGCTATACAGGAGAATTGGGCATTGCAGGCGCAGGTTCTGGGTGGGCCACACGCCGGTGCGCAGGACTGGGTGCTGCGTACGGACGCGCCTTCGGCGGTGGGCGTCAGCCTAGACCGGCGTCAGGAATTCGCGGTGCTGCAGCGGGCGGTGGCGGTCGGGGTGCGGGCGCCACGACCATTGCTGGTGGTCGAGCATAGCGAGGCGCTGGGGCGCCCGTATTTCTTGATGCAGCGGCTGGGCGGCACGGCAGCCGGGCATCGCCTCACCCGTGACCTGCTGTCCGTTACGGAGTCGGCGCGGTTGCTGGATGACCTGGCGCAGAGCCTGGCGCGCCTGCACACGATCGGTCCAGAAGAGGCCGGCCTGGACTTTCTCCTGATGCCGAACCAGGCCCCGGCGGCTGAGGCCATCGCCGAGTACCGTGCCTACCTGGACACCCTGCAGGAGCCACAGCCGGTGCTGGAGTGGGGATTGCGCTGGTGCGAGCTTAA
Source organism: Marinobacter sp. NFXS9 (assembly GCF_040148665.1). Classification (NCBI taxonomy): domain Bacteria; kingdom Pseudomonadati; phylum Pseudomonadota; class Gammaproteobacteria; order Pseudomonadales; family Marinobacteraceae; genus Marinobacter; species Marinobacter sp. NFXS9. The sequence continues at coordinate 52,207 of NZ_JAGDDW010000017.1, forward strand.
CATGCCGGAGCCGCTGCCGCTGAGCTTGATTCATCGCGACTTTCGTACGGGCAACTACCTTGTCGAGCGCGGTCGCCTCAGCGGCATCCTTGACTGGGAATTCGCCGGCTTCGGCGATCCGCGCGAGGATATCGGATGGTTCAGCGCTCGCTGTTGGCGCTTTGCCGCGCCGCAGCACGGGGCCGGCGGCATTGGCGCCCTGGCGCAGTTCCTCGACGCCTATCGGCAGGCCGGCGGCCATCCGGTCGAACCTGAAGAAGTCGTCTACTGGCAGGTACTGGCCCATCTGCGATGGGGCGTGATCGCCCTGCAGCAGGCCCAGCGCTACCTGAGCGGTCGCGAGGTTTCCCTAGAGCTGGCCCTGACCGGACGGCTGCTGCCCGACCTGGAAATCGAAATTCTCCACCTGACCCGAGAGGGACAACCATGAGTCGCCAACCCGATGCAGCGGAGCTGTTGAGCACCGCCCGCGAGATCCTGCTCGGCCAGTTGCTGCCGGCCTTGCCGGAAACGCTGCACTACCAGACTCGGATGATCGCTAATGCCATGGCCATCGCCGCCCGCGAGCAGCATGCCACAGCGTCCGTGGACATCGAGCGGGAACGCCAACTGGCCACGGCGATACGTCGCGGCGCGCATGACGAAGGCTCGGCCGGGCAGGAACTGCTGGCCATCGCGCGCGGCAAGCTGGAGAACAGCAACCCGCGCCTCCTGGCCGCCTACCCGGAGGGTAGCGACTAGCCGGCTGTTGCTGTTTCGTCTGCATACAAAACAAAAAGGACAAGCACATGCATGCGATTTTCACGAGTATCAGCCACCTTTCCGTCGGCAATCGCCTGTTTCTGGGGTTCGGTCTGACCTGCCTGCTGACCTTGGTGGTCGGTATCAGTGGCTTCCAGGCGATCAGCCTACTGAACGACAGCAACCAGCGTGCCAGGGACCTCTCCAGCATCCAGGCCGAGGTGCTGCAGGTGCGGATCGCCGAAAAGACCTTTGCTCAGGAGCGGTCGGAGGCTGCGGCCAAGCAGGTAAAGGAGCAGTTGGATGGCCTTGAGCGATTTCTGCGAGAGCACCCGGCTTTGGTGGCTGTGCCCGAGGTGCAGGGTGTGCGGGGGAAGTATCAGGTGGAGTTCGAACGTTTCGACCAGTTGCAGCGGCGTGCGGTACAGGCGCGCACCAACATGCAGCAACAGGCGGACGAGGTCCGGCGCAGCTTCGAGGTTGTCGAGCAGGACTTCTTCGACGCGGCCATGGGGCTGGACGACTCGGCCGGGCTGAGAGTGGCGGAGGCAGTGCGGCAGGCCAACGATATGGCTGAACTGGTTCGCATGCAACTGACGCTGCGCACCCTGGAGTTCGCCCATGACCTGATTCCCAGCGCAGCGAACTATGACGCCTGGTACACCTATAGCGCGGGGGTTACAGCGACCCTGGAAAGCCTGCTGCGCCGAGTCGAGGGGCCTCATCGGGAGGCGCTGGAGGAGGCCATGACGGCGTTGCAGCGCTATATTGATGCCTTTGCCGATTATCGCCTCGGCTTGCAGAGCAGCAAAGACAGCGAGGCCCACCTCGTCACGCTGTCTGAACGAATGCTGGATCTGGTCGATGAGGCCCATGCGCAGGAAGCGCTGGCGCTGGAGCGGGAGAGCCGGCTCTTCCTATTGGGCGTCGGCGCGATTACCGGGCTGGCCATCCTGCTAGGCCTTTCCGCTGCCTGGCTGATTCGGCGCCTGACCCTGATTCCGCTGCAAGACACCTTGGCAATGGCTCGGTGCGTTGCCGAGGGCGATCTGGGAGCGGATCGGCTGCCACGACGACGAGACGAGTTTGGAATACTGCAGGAGGCCATGCGTAGCATGACCAGCAACCTACGGGAACTGGTTGGACACATTGATGACGGCGTGCGGCAGTTGTCCAGCGCGACGGTCGAGCTGGCGCGCTTGAGCGTGGATACGCTGGATGGCATGAATCGGCAGTGCGCCGAAACGGAGCAGACCTCTTGCGCAATGCAGCAGATGACCGCTACCGCCCTGGCGGTGGCCAAGGATGCGGAGGGCGCTTCGGTGGCCGCGCTGGAGGCCGACGGCAAGGCCAGCGGTGGAGAGCGGCTGGTGCAGCAGGTGGCCGAGCAGATCCGCCAGCTTTCCGGCGAGATGCGGCAAACTGCGGTGTCCATCGACCTGCTGGATCAGGAAAGCCGGGGCATAGTTAGGGTCCTGGAGGTGATCAAGGGGTTGGCCGAGCAGACCAATATGCTAGCTCTAAACGCCGCCATCGAGGCGGCCCGCGCCGGGGATCACGGGCGTGGCTTCGCGGTGGTGGCCGAAGGAGTGCGCACGCTGGCGGGGAGAACGCGCCAGTCCGCGGATGAGATCGAGCAGACCATCGGGCAATTGCTGACGGTAACCGAGCGGGTAGTCGGAAAGACACAAGCCGGCATGGACTTACTTGACGACAGCGTCGAGCTTACCGAACAGGCCGGCTCGGCGTTGGAGCAGATTACCCGGGGTGTGTCCGTCATCGAGAAACGGAATCAGCAGATCGCCGCCGCGGCAGAGCAGCAGAACGTGGTGGCGGGGCAGGTCAACGATAGTGTGGCGCGGATCAGCAGTGTCACCCAGTCGAACGTCTGCGCCACGCAAGCAATCGACGCCTCTACCCGGGAGTTGGTCAAGCTAGGCGAAAGGTTGCAACAGTTAACGCAGCGCTTTCGGGTCGATGGATGAGGTTCCAGAAAACCTCTTTCTGGAACTGCATGCGCAGCTGGATCGGCTGGACGGCCAGTTCTAGAAAACCATCGGGTAGCCTCCTGGCGCCATCGGAAAACGGCAGCACCTGAGCCTGCTGAACAGCCAGACACTGTAGCTCTATCAGACTCGTGTTGCTCAGCTTCACGTAATGCACGTCGACTTCAGCTAGGATGGTATCGGAATGCTGGGTAGGATGCGTAGATCATGCAGACATTCGAGGAACTGCGATCAGAACGTGAGCAGTTGCGGGAGCCTCTGGGCAAGCTAATGCGTGACTACGCCATGCGCCACATATGACGACACTCGTGAGCGCTAGGCAAAAATCTTCTGCACTCTTCGAAATATCGTTTTATTACGGGAGAAGCAAAAAATTCACGAATCTGCTTCTCGCTGATAATCCCCGTACCGGATCCTGTGCTCGCGACTGCCGATGATTCAAAGGCAGCGCTTATGTTTAAACAGGTATGCAGGTTGGCAATGAGCTGCCCCCCTGATGTGGTGGGTATGACTTTCGATGGTGATCCCGGTGAAACGGCACTCATTCCAAAAACATCAGCTGTTCTTGGCGGGCATTGTCAATTATTGGCTTGATTGATCGCTGCTGTCTTGGTTTTCCGCCTCTACAATCGATCAAAACAAGATGGAGGACGCGATATGAACGCAACGAAGTCAGCCAAGACCGCTATAGCAGCAGCCCTGCTTTGCGGTGCTAGTGCCGCCGCAGCCGAAGAAAACATCAATTCGATGGTATTCCAAGCCCCGATCCAAGAAGTATACAACTATGTATCGAAGCCAAATCTTTGGCATGAGTGGCACCCTGCATCTTTGGGGGCGGACAGCAGCAGCGATAAAGATCTCGCCGTAGGTGAACATTTCAAGGAGCAGATCAGGCTCTACGGAAAAGAGGTTGAGATGGATTATAAAGTCGTTATCGCGCGCCCACCCTACGAGTTCAAGACGGCATTCGTCTCGCCGATGATTGATGGAAGTATCCACTATCAGCTGGAAGAGGTGGATGGCGGCACCCATTTTACACGCACCCTCAATTATTCCATCGAAAAGTACCTCACGTCCTTGCAGGAACAGATGCAGCAGGCGTCGGGCGTTGCTTTGAGTAACCTTAAAGAACGGCTGGAATCGTCAAACTGATTCATCCGGTGAATGCGAGAGCATTATGCGAGTCGTAGTCATAATGAGTACGCTGCTGCTGTCGACGTTTCTGGTGTCCTGTGCGACTGAACAGATTGCGTCAAAGCCTGTCCAGGGTGGGGTCCAAACTTTTACAGTTGCCTTGGCTAACACCCACGTGCTGGACGTATCGGGTGTCCGTCTTATGATCGATTCTGGTAAGGCGGGTAACGAGGGCACCTTGATCGACAAGATGTCTGAAGCGGGTATCGACCCGGCAAGTATCGACTATCTTATCCTGACACACGGGCACACAGATCATGCTGGAGGAGCGGCTTACTTCAAACGCCACTTTGGTACGCGGATTATTGCCAGCGCCGCGGAAGCATCGATGTTGGCCGAAGGCAAGAATGACGACCTCTGTCCAACCAACATGGTCGGAGGCGTACTCAAGCCGTTTATCATGCGTGAATCCTATCCTCCGGTAACGGCCGACGTGGTTGTGGGTGATCAGTTTGATCTGGCAAGCATTGGCGCTCACGGTATTATCGTTTCCATACCGAGCCACACCCCGGGGTCAATTGCTGTTCTTATAGATAATAAGGCATTTGTGGGGGATTTGGTGCGTGGCGGGTTGTTGCAAAAGACGATGCCCGCCCGCCACTTTTACATGTGCGATCTTGAGAAGAATAATTCAGATATAAGGAAAATACTGGCGAACGAGCGGATTGATACCTGGTATACAGGGCATATGGGGCCGCTATCCGTGGATTCAGTAAAAGAGGCCTTCGCCCAATGGCAATGATAATGTTTGGTGCGAACGTGTTTTGTTGGCTTTCGCGGGTCGATTCGGACGGCTGGTGTTGGCTTAGGTTGGAAGTCATTCAAGCCGGCTGCTTACTCCTAATGCCTTGTTCGACGCCAGCGTCCGGGTGTGTGGCCCGTCCAACGGCTAAAAGCGCGAGAAAAGCTGGCGGCTTCTGAGTAACCTAGCTGTTGTGCAACTTCTGCGATGCCAATGTTTGACTCGGAAAGCAGGCGCTCTGCCATTTTCTGCTTGACGCTGTCGTTGATTATGGCGAATGTTTTTCCAGTCCCCGCCAGTCTCCGATGCAGTGTCCGTTCCGAAAGGCCAATCCTTTCTGCAACCTGCCTGGCCGTCAGCAGCTCCGGCGCGCTTTCGAGCACGGCTTCCTGGACACGGCGAACTATTGGCGAATCGGATGCCGATAAGGGGAGCTCGTCGATCATCCTGCTGCATAGACGCTCCCCCTCAAACCGCGAGCTAAGGTTTGCCTGCGGCAGTGGCGCGGTCAGATCATGATATGCGAACAGTACGCCATTTTGTTCTGCTTTAAACCGGACACTATAGGGCTGCCAGTAGTCTCTTGGATGGCCCTCCTTTTTTTCGCCATGTTTCACTGTTACTTCCATCGGATGTACGTCGCGCTGCATCAGTTCTGAGGCGATACGGATAATCCCGGAGAGTCCGCGCTCGATCACCAGGCTCTTGGCATCTGGGGGTAGGACGCGCTCATCGAATAAAAACCATAGCCCTTGCGGGTGGATCTCTGTGCTGACTGGGCAGAGGGTAAGCGCGAGCGTTTGGAATCGATTCAATAAGCCCAATGCATTGTCCAAGCTTGCGCTCGCGAGCATCGTAAAGCCGAGCAGGCCGAGGGAGGTAAGGTGGTATCGGCAACCGACTCGGTAGCCGAAGTCGGCTCTTGCTCCCAGTTGTATGAGGTTTCGTATGACGGCCAGTTCCTGCCAGGCTTCGATGGTCGTGCCGGGCTCTGACAGAGCGTTTGTCGATATCGCGCTATTGGCAAGGCATGCGATGGTGTCCAAGCCGTCGTCTTCTGCCGTTTCGAGCAGATATCGGACGCCCGATGGGTCACGCCTTTCCCTCCAATTCACCATCTTGCCCCCCTGACTCATTGCAACAAAATGAATGCGCTGCGGGCGCTGATCGGATTGGGTTCAACACCAAGGCCTAATAGCGTAGTTGATTCTATTTGTATGTCTTTGCCAAGATTTGATTATTAAAATAGCGGGTTAGCCACTCGGCTGAGGCTCCTTGGCTTGGGCGGTGCAGCAAAGTAGTACCCTCCAGGCAACGCGAATTTGAAGAAAACATGCCGCCGAGAGTCCAATGACTCTTTACTGGGCAAGCAGCAATGACTCAATGACTTGGTAGGTGTTGCGATATATCTGAATGAAATGCTCTTGGTTGTCGCCAAGCTGGCCATGCCGATACATTGTCATCATGCCTTGCGAGGAGCTGAGCAACATCATGGCTGTGCGCTCAATATTGATATCCTGCCTGAATATTTCGACGTTATGACACTCTCGAACACGATCGACTAATATCTGGAATGCCCCTCGTCGCAGGGATGAAAAGTGGTGGAGGGCATCTTCACTGACTTGCGGTTTATGGCTCAGGAAAAAAATGTCGTAATGACTCGGCTGTTCCAAACCGAAGGCAAGGAAGGACTCGGAACATATCCGTAGTCTGTGCAGAGGATCTTCACCGGAGAGAGAGCGGTTAATGTAACGGGAGAAGGTTTCAACGCCCTCCAGGAAAATTTCTCCTAGCAGCTCTTCCTTATTCTTGAAATGCCAATAGATCGCTGCGGGAGTCATGCCGATGGAAGTGGCGAGTTTGCGCATTGACAGGCCCTTTTCCCCGGACTCTATAAATAGGGAGCGTGCCTCGTTGAGGATCAGTGCCTTCTGATTGTATTTGGACAATTGTAACCTCAACCTGCGATCAGTAGCTGCGATGGCAAGGGTACCCTGTTTAACGGAGCCCGAACAATTCGTCGCCCAGGTGCATAAAGGCGGCTATCAAAACGTTCAGACGCTCCCGAAGGGAACGCTGCTGGTGCTTTTGGACCGATTTTGCCAGCCCTTGTCGTGGAACTGTCACACCCGCGGTACGCAGTAGGTCAACGAATTAACCTCGCGGGGCACCAAGTGCATGTGAATTGGCAAGCCCTGGTGTTGGTTGTGTTCTATTTCAGCCCAAGGTCGGTTCTTGCTGTATCGATCAATGCGCGATAGACATTGCCCAGCATGCCGCCGGCTTTTTCTTCGGTGATCCCGCGCGTCTCATACTCGGCCTTGAATACCACCTGGCAAGCATCGCCATCCGCAATGATCTCCATTCTGGCCCGGTAGTGTGCCAGTGGCATGGGGCCGGGCTCTGTCATGGCGTAGCTGAGTGTCAAGGCGGCTTCATCGCGTGCCTCCAGCCGCTCCGTCATCACTCGTCCTCCTGGCATGCACAGGTGTCGGCAACTGCCGGTGCCCTCACCCTCCATCCTTACCTGCTCTGCCAGCCCCGCTCGTTCAATGGCGGCGAAGTCCTGCATAACTTGCCAGGTTTCGTACGCACTGGCCTCGACGGTTTCGCTATGTTCGAAATGCAACATTTTTAACCTCCTAAACCTGTGTTTATTGATTATTTAGACCTAATTTAGGCTTTTAATGGCATTAAAGTCCGTTAAAAATAAGGAAATGTCAAATAATTAAATCTATGTGGACGAATTAATTTAACATGTGTTAAGTTCATGGTGAGTGGTACAGCGCTCGTCCGACAGAGTGCTTCGTTCAGGCCCCGGGCAGGCACAGGAGGGTGATTGCCGTGATCTTGGGAAGGCCGGGCAAGTAGGGGGCGGCCGTTATGAACGTTGGCAGTAGCTAACGATACCGAATGCAGTCTCGGCTCGGTCGATCGTGACTGCAGACAATCTCACGGGAGAGGACTCATGGAGACAGTTGGCAAGGCCTACCGCAAAGCGGTGGGCATTTCAGGTGACTTTGATGCGATCGTAATCGGCTCAGGAATGGGGGGGCTCAGTGTTTCCTCCATCCTTGCGCAGCAAAACAAGCGCGTGCTACTGCTGGAACAAAACAACGTGATGGGGGGTATGACACAAGCCTATTCGCGTCATGGCTATCGATGGACCGTCGGTATGCACTACATCGGTGAGGTGGGCTCGGCGCAATCTGCGGGATGGAAGCTGTTCAACTACGTCACGGGGGGTGGCTTGCGGTGGACACCGATGCCAAGGATTTTCAATCGCATGGTTATTGGCGAGCGGCACTATGAGATACCGGCTGGCGCGGAGGCCTACGGCAACCTGCTAAAGGATCACTTCCCCCACGAAGTGGAAGGCATCGATAAATACATGGCGCTGATTGGGAGCGTTGCAAAGAGCTCCGCCGGTTATTTCGCCCAGAAAGCCATGTCGAGCGAAGCAGCAGACGGCGCTTACGACGATATGTGCGCGAGTTTTCACAGTTATTCGGATCGGCTGACTATTGATGTCCTTTCCGAGCTGATGAGCGATCCGGAGCTAATTGCATTGATATGCGCCAACTGGGGCGACTACAGCCTGGAGCCGACCAGAAGCTCTTTTGCCATGCATTGCATGCTGGCTAAGCACTACATGAATGGCGCCTATTATCCTGTGGGCGGTGGCATGGCCTTTTCCAAGCTGATGGCACCGATCATCGAGGACGCTGGCGGTGTTCTATTACACAGCGCCGAAGTCAGTAAAATCCTTGTGGAAGCCGGTGTTGCCACGGGTATACGACTGAGCTCGGGTGAGGAAGTCCGGTCCCCGGTGGTCATTAGCGATGCCGGTGTCCAGAACACGTTCTCCCGGTTGGTGGATAAGCAGGTCAGTCGCGAGGCCGGCCTTGACCGACTTCTGGCGCGTGTCACCGATACGTATGCTGTCGTAGGTCTCAATATTGGTTTCGATCGGTCAGCAGAAGCGATTGGATTTAATCCCGCCAATATCTGGTCACACCCGACAAATGACCTGCAGGCTAACCTGGGCGCGCATCGCGATAACTTTGATGCGCCTTTCCCTTGGATCTTCACCACCTTCCCCTCCACAAAGGACGCTTCCTGGGGCCAGGAGTGTCCTGGTAAAGCGACCGTCGAAATGTATGCCTACACTGATTACAAGCACTTTAAGCAGTGGGCGGGAACACGTTGGATGAAGCGTGGCGAGGATTATCTGGCTATCAAGGAGAAAATCCGCGAGCGTTTGCTGGAAGAGCTTTTTCGGCATGTGCCGCAAGCCCGTGAAGCTTTGGACTATGTCGAAGTGTCCACGCCACTGAGCTACGAAACCTTTGCCAAGCGTGAGCGTGGTGGCTTCATGGGCATCGAGTCATCACCGCAACGCTTTCGTCAAAAATGGTTGCGTGCACGAACGCCAATTAAAGGGCTTTACATAACGGGGCAGGATCTGGCTACAGATGGTGTTATCGGGGCGTTGGTTGGTGGCGTAATTTGCGCGTCCGCCGTAGTTGATAAAGACCTGATGAGTCATATCCGTGCTTCGTAAACCAATGGGGCTGATCTTTGCCGGGGCGGTCATCTTGAGCCTTTTTCGCTCGGGCGAGCCGCCAACATTGACTTTCTTGTTCTCTCTCGCGGCATCGCGATTATAAGCAATGAAGCTTCGGGGCGGTTGTAGGCAAGTCTGGCTGTAGCTGCTATCGATATGGGGTGCGGTGGTTTACCCGCCGCTTGGTCTACCAAATTCGCTTGCCAGATTTAGTATCCACTCTTTAGTTTTTGTAACTTCGCTTGAAGGCTCTATGTTTTCAGGGGCTACTAAATAATAGGCGGGCTTCCTTGATAAATTCATGTTTAGTTCGAATGGAATGACAAGCTCTCCGGAGTCTATGTATTTTTTTATAAAATCTTTGTTAATTAACGCAATGCCAACTTCGTTCAGGACTGCTTCCAGTGTATGGATGGAGTTTAAAAACCACGCTTTCTTGGTTATCTTTATTTTTTCATATCTAGACGATGCAAGGTAGTTGTCCCACTGAATAAGCCTACGTTCAGTATAGATGAGCCTGAAGTTAATCAGGTCTTCTGGGCCCGAAAGCTTGTCGTTACCTTTGGTCAGGTTGGGGCTGCACACAGGGCAGACATTTTCCTCAAAAAGAAAGGCCTCGTTTAGTTGATCCCAGTCCCCAAACCCATAGCGAATTGCCAAGTCAATCTCTTCCTTTTCAAAATCAAAATGGCGGACTGTATCCACAAATCTAATATTAAGATCCGGGTGAGTCGTATAAAATCGGTCGAGGTTGGGTAATAACCACATTTTAAGCAGCATGGGTGGAGCCGCAATGCTGATTACGGATGCATCACCTTTTTGCATCACGTCTCTAGTGGCCGCTTCGATATCGTCGAATATCAGCCGCATCCTGACCAGGTATTTTGTTCCCGCATCGGTGAGTTCAATTCTTCGGTTAAATCGCTTGAACAGCCTGGCCCCGAGATATTCTTCCAGCTTTCGGATTTGATTACTGACCGCCGCTGGGGTCACGCACAGTTCTTCTGCGGCTGCCTTGAAGCTGAGTAGCCGTGCAGACGCCTCGAAAACTCTCAAGCTGTTCATTGACGGTGTTGTACGCATAATCGCTTCGGATCACTTTAATTTAACTGACGGCAGGAATTATAGTCGTTTGTCATTTTCAGTGCCATGCATCAGCATACGTACAACTTATTAATAATCGCTTTGCGCTGAAGTGGCATGCTCACCTAGAGCAAGAGGCATGGTTATGTCTTACTTGATTGGGCTGGCTCATGTTGAATTGTTGCATCCAGCAATTAACCCCGTCTTTTTAGAAAATCTTTACCTAGGAGAACTGCCAGAAATTATGGATTAAAATCCCGCGATATGGCTAGTGACTTATGTTTACGGTTTGGCTGTATTTTTTACCCGAATGAGTGTTTGTATATTAAATAATGGCTGGTTTTTAGCGCTCGAGGTGAGGCGGTATGTTGATCGATGGTTGTTGCTCGATTTTTCTGGCCGTTGATGTGGTTTTAGTGTCGACTTCGAATGGAGGCGTTTGCCTACGCCGGGGAATGGTATGGCAAGAAGGAAAACAATGAAAAGCGGAAAAATTCCTGGTGGGTTTCAGTATCAGTAGGTTTTTTTGCTACTCAGCACCTGCCGATAATTCACTGAAATGAAGGTGGCTAAATGCAAAACAATTCACATAAGCGCCCGCTCGATGGGATTCGCGTCATTAGTCTTGAACATGCTATTGCAGCCCCCTTTTGTACCCGTCAGCTGGCTGATCTCGGAGCCGACGTGATCAAGGTCGAACGGCCTGGTGTGGGCGACTTTGCACGGGGTTATGATCAACGGGTGCGAGGCATGTCGTCCCACTTTGTCTGGACAAACCGATCCAAGAAAAGCTTGACGCTGAACCTTAAATCGGACGATGCAGAACCGGTGATGGACGCGTTGCTGGAACGCGCCGATGTCCTGGTGCAAAATCTCGCTCCGGGTGCGGCGGCGCGTTTAGGGCTGTCCTTCGAGCAACTGCACGAGCGCTACCCCAGGCTGATTGTCTGCAATATATCAGGTTATGGCGAAAGTGGGCCCTATCAAGACAAGAAAGCCTATGACCTTCTGATTCAAAGCGAGGCGGGTTTCCTGTCAACCACGGGCATGCCGGGCTCGAATGGTATGGTTAAGGCGGGATGCTCCATTGCTGATATCGCTGCTGGAATGTACGCCTATACCAACATCCTGTCCGCTCTAATCCATCGCCAGCATACCGGACTTGGTAGCTCAATCGACGTCTCCATGCTGGAAAGTCTGGTTGAATGGATGGGCTATCCCATGTACTACGCATTCGAGGGTGCGGAACCACCGCCGCGGGCGGGGGCATCCCATTCAACAATCTATCCGTACGGTCCATTCTTAGCCGGTGACAACCGTTCGGTGATGCTTGGGCTTCAGAATGAGCGCGAGTGGCAATCTTTTTGTTCTGCCGTCTTGCAACAACCGGAACTCGCTGAAGACGAGCGATTCAACGCCAACTACAAACGCTCAGAGAACCGGGATGCCCTGCGCGATCTGATCCATGAGGCCTTCAAGTCGCTGACGGCCGAAGAGGTCATCGGCCGTCTTGACGAGGCCAAGATAGCCAATGCGCATGTCAATGATATGGGGGCTGTATGGTCGCATCCTCAGCTTGAGTCTCGGCAGCGCTGGACTCACGTCGGAAGTCCCAGTGGCGATCTGCCGGCCCTGACACCTCCCGGCGTTAACAATGCCTACCGCCCGAGAATGGATCCGGTGCCGGGGTTGGGGCAACACACGGATGAGCTACTGGTTGAATTTGGGTTCAACGAAAATGACGTTCAACGTTTGAGGCGAGCATCCATTATCTGAGGGGTATGCGAGGTGACATCTTTCCAGCTAACGAGATCTGTCCTGTTTGTGCCGGCATCCCGACCGGATCGTTTTCCTAAGGCGCTTGCTTGCGGTGCTGATGTTGTGGTTGTTGATCTGGAGGATGCTGTGGCGTTGTCCGAAAAGGAGAAGGCGAGAGAATTGCTCCGGCAGTACCTGGAAAGCCACTCGGGCGCTAAGCTGATTGTTCGAGTCAACGCGGCCGATACAAAGGAGTTTGCACAGGATCTGGAGCTGTGCCGGCAGCAAGCGGGGGTTGCCGCGATCATGTTGGCAAAGGCACAAAGTGTTGAAGCCTTGCAGGTTGTGGCCGGCACCGGCAAAGCTGTGTGGCCCTTGGTTGAAACAGCGCTCGGCGTTGACCAGCTTCCGCGAATGTCCGGTGTGAAAGGAGTGGAGCGATTTTGCCTGGGAGGTCTGGATATGGGCGAGGACCTGGGTATGAAGCCCGATACTGCAGGGGCCAAGATCGTATTGGATCGAGTGCGCAGTGACCTGATTTTGTACTCGGCACTGGCTGGATGCGAAGCACCCATAGAAACCGTTTATCCTTCGATCGAGGACGATGTGGGTGTAGAGCGGATCGCCCGACAAGCCTGTGAGATGGGCTTTGCCGGTATGCTTTGCATTCATCCTCGGCAACTGCCGTCGATTCACCGAGGTTTCAGCCCGGCGCCTGATGAGCTGGACTGGGCTAGACGGGTGCTTGCGGCTGCTGAAGGCGGGGATGGCGTCTTTACGGTTGATGGCAAGATGGTGGATGCTCCGGTCATCCACCGAGCGCGTTTGATATTGAGTCAAGCGGACGAAGTCGATGTCGCATGAGGACGCCATCAAAAGCTGATATAAATTAAATGTCTCCGTCGCTGCGGGTATACATTGCCCTGCAATCGTGTTGATCCATTCAGTTCCTGACGAGGTTCATTGTAAATGCCACATCTCGCGCCAGCTATCCGCTCTGGTTCACTGTTGTTTTTAGCGGGCCAGCTTGCGCTCGACAACACGGGTCAAATAAGCGGCGATATTGAAGAGCAAACAGCGCTGATTCTTCAGCATCAGTTCGCGGTGTTGTCCCAGCATGGCCTGAGTGCCAACAATGTCGTAAAGGCAGGTGTGTGGATTACTGACAAAGCCAACTTCCAGCGCTTCGATCAGGCCTTTGCGGATGCCTTTGGTGCCCATCGTCCCACGCGCTCGACTGTCGTCTCGCAGTTGGCGGTTGACGGGGCTCTGGTGGAAATTGATTTGATCGCATCCTTTGAACCGCTTACGTTCTGATCTCGGCCTTTCGGAGTTTCTGTGCAATCTGGTCTAAACGGCCTTTCTGACGCCATAGATTCCCCTGATCGGAATAATCTGGCCCAGGCCTGCCATTGCCTCAAGCTGGCGGGTTTCCGGTCAGCCGAGCCTGAAACATATTGGCCAGGGCGAGAGCGGGCTCACTCAATACCTCGGTTTTGAGGGTTGCGATTCCTATGTCGCGAACCACTAGAGGGTCTTCAAGCCGCAGCGTGCGTATTTTCCGGGACATGTCTTTCGGTATGGCCAGTCTTGGCACAATACCTATTCCGAGACCAGAGGCTGCGAGGTCAACGAGCGTTGCGGCTTGCCTGACACTGCAAGCGATATTGAGTTGTCTATCGCCACTCTCGAGATATTCGGTTAACAGCATTGGCGTTTCTTGTCCCTTATTCTGAATGATCACCGGCATACCCTGCATGACCAGCAGTGGTAGTTGGGTCAGTTGATTCAGCGATAGGGTGTCTGGTAAGTCGTGGAAGTGATCGTTTGAGGCCAGTGCAACCAGCGGTTCACGGAGCATGCGCTTGAACTTTAAGTCAGACCGGGACTGCACAAACGGTGTAATACCGAAATCGATCTCGCGATTTCGTACCGCTGCCAGCAGGCCGTTGGAGGTTACTTCACGAATATGCAGCGAGACCTTGGGAAAGCTGGATCGGAATTCCGTTAGTACCGATGCGAGCGTGCTGGCGGCAACGGTCGGTGCGCAGCCGAAAACCACCCGTCCGCGTCTCCGCTCGGCTGCGTCCCGCGTTTCCACAATACCTTCTTCCATACGACGGATGGAATCCTGAACGCGTTCCAGAAGATTGGCTCCGTCCGGCGTCGGTGTGACATTCCGGGTCGTGCGTTCAAGAAGTTTTAGCCCGATTTGTCCCTCAAGTTCCGCTATTTGCATGCTGATTGCCGAAGGCGTACGCCCCAGCTCTTCAGCGGCGCGACTAAAGCTGCGCAGTTGGGCGACGCGGGAGAAGGTGTGCATGAGCTTGAGATTGACGGACATAACTTTTCCTATGCAGATCAGCAATGCTGAACAAGCTTCATAAAAACTGAAAAATAAAGAAAACCGATCAGAGCTTCTGAACAAACTACGTCAGGAGCTGGCTTCGGTCAACGGCCAACCGGTCTGTTGCAGCGGTGCGCATCAGGGGATGCACGGGTCGTTCTCAGCTAAATAGATAACGTTTTGTTCAGGAAAATATTTCTCGTGTTAGTAGCCGTCCGGTGCGCGGATTGCAGACGGGCTGGAAAGCGGGAGAGAGCGCATAAATACCGAGCTATCATAGCTAAGGAAATCTGATTAAATATTCAGAATAATCAGATTGCGTGAAATATCGTCGGGACTTACATTCAATGTGTGGGTGGGAAGTCCTTGGCTCAGAAAGATAACTAGCGGGTCGTTCCTCCCTCCCCTTGCCGTCAGCGCAATTTCAGTGGGGCCAGAGCGCTAATGATTGCTTTGGGATAACTTGCCTGGCGATGCTGTTGCCGCCTCATAACCTAACAATGATAAGTATCGGAGGAATCATGAAGCTATTTCCCAAGGTAATACTGTCTGTTTTTCTGGGACTTTGGGCCACCGTCGCATCCGCTCAAGATCTGGTGATGGCCCACGCCCTGTCGTCAACGTCACACTACGGCCTGGGCGTAAAGGCTTTTGCCGACAAGCTTCACGCGCTATCAGGTGGAAAATACAACGTTGAGCAAGCGCCTGCAGGCCAGCTTGGTGGCGAGCGCGACTTGATTGAAGGCGCTCAGATCGGGTCTGTCGATCTTGCGATCGTTGCATCCGCTCCTTTGGCGAATTTCGTGCCCGAAATCTCTGTTTTTGATCTACCGTTTCTTTTTCGGGGTTACGACCATGCCAGAGCCGTGCTTGACGGCGAGATTGGCGATGAACTGCTCCAAACTGTTAGTCAGCACAACCTCAGGCCCCTGGCATGGTCCGAGAACGGTTTTCGAAACCTGACCAATTCAAAGCATGAGGTCTCCAAGCCTGCGGATCTTGTCGGTCTGAAAATCCGGACCATGGAAAACCGCTTACAAATGGCGGCTTTCAAAGGAATGGGAGCATCGCCAACGCCCATGGCGTTCAACGAACTTATTCCTGCCCTGCAACAAGGGGTGGTTGATGGGCAGGAAAATCCGCTGACCGTTATCACGTCGTCACGCATGTGGGAAGTCCAGAAGTACTATTCTGCGACCCGGCATGTCTATTCACCCGCGATTATTCTCGCATCCCCAGCCATTTACGATGGACTTTCCGATGAGGAAAAAGGTTGGTTCAAGCAAGCCGCGGATGTCGCGGTGGCGGCGACGCGAGCGGAAGTGACGCGACTGGAATCGTCCGGTGTTGAGGTGTTGAGACAGCATGGAATGAAGGTGACAACCGACATCGATCGGGCTGCCTTTGCCAAGGCTGCCGAAGCGGCTTCCTACAAGCTTTATACCGACTCCTTCGGGTCCGACCTGATCGATAAGATCCGGGCTGTCAAATAAGCGGCGTACGGCGAGATAAGTCGCATGGCGCGAGAGGAGGCGCCATGCGTCCTTCGGCGCACACCTACCGTTCGATGGGAGCTTGATCCATGAACCTAATACTGTCTGCAGAGGCACTGACCTCAAAAGTTGCGGTGAGAGGAGCCGTGTTCTTTCTCGCACTAGCGACCGGCCTTACTATTTATCAAGTCGTCACCCGATTTATTTTTGGTGCGCCTTCTTCCTGGTCCGAAGGTGCGGCCCGAACGGCGATCATTTGGACCGTTTTCCTAGGTGTGTCGCCCACGATCCGAAATGGAAGCATGATCGCCGTCGATGTGGTGCAGGCTGCTTTGCCGCCCCGTTGTTCTCGTTTACTTACCACTGTCGCACGGATCGTCAGTTTGGCGTTCTTTGTGGTGCTGGGCTGGTATGGAGCGATATTAACCGACCGGGTTTCATCGCAAATCCTTTCATCGCTCAATATCTCGATTGCGTGGGCTTACGCTGCGATCCCCGTGGGCTCATTCTTCGCTGTTATTTCATTGGTCGCCGAGTTTGTTCGCTCGGCGGATGTAAATACAACCTTTGAGCTGGCTAATCCTGGTGAAGGGTTTGACCGATGAATGCTGCGCTCGTTACTTCAATGATCGTGCTGTTGTTCTCCAGCGTGCCTGTCGCTGTCGCCATTGGTGTGGCATCGATTGTCGGGATTCTGGTGTTTGGTCACCTGCCATTATTAATTGTTCCCCAGAGAATGTTTGCCGGACTCGACAGTTTTCCCTTGATGGCGGTTCCGCTTTTTATACTTGCAGGCAACATTATGTCCCGGGGCGGCATATCGGTGCGGCTGGTTGATTTGGCGAAGTCGCTGGTTGGCGGATTGCGTGGTGGTTTGGGGGCAGCTTGTGTTATCACATGCTTAATGTTCGCGGCCGTCTCAGGCTCTTCTGTAGCAACAACATTTGCTATAGGCGCCATCCTGATCCCGGCGATGGTTAAAAACGGGTATCCGACGTCCATGGCGACATCGATCCAGGCGACATCGGCAGAACTTGGCGTACTTATACCGCCGTCTATTCCGCTTATTCTCTATGGTGTCGCGACGGAAACGTCAGTCGGGCAGCTCTTTCTCGGTGGGTTTGGGCCCGGTTTGTTGATAACACTGACGTTACTGCTGACCGTCTATATCGTCTGTCGCGTACGGCGTGTTGGGCTCGATGACGGGCTCGACCGCATCCCGTTCGGACGCGCCTTGTGGTCTGCAATTCCTGCTCTTGCCGTGCCTGTCATTATCCTTGGGGGGATTTACACCGGCATTTTCACGCCAACAGAAGCATCTGCGGTTGCAGTGGCTGCTGCTCTAATTGTTGGCCGATTCATCTATGGTGACCTGAGCCTGGCCGATCTTCCGGTCATTTTTCGCACAACCGCCATATCCACGACCTCAATCATGCTGATCATCTCTGCAGCCTCGCTGTTTTCATTCCTGATAGCCAGATCGGGTCTTACTTCGGATATCGCGGGACTTTTCTACGGGGCGTTCGACTCAGAAGTGACTTTCCTCTTGGCAATAAACATCTTGCTGTTAATTGTCGGGATGTTTGTTGAGACCTCTGCGGCGATCCTTGTCCTCGCCCCCATCCTGACGCCTATCGCCGTTTCATTCGGGGTTAGTCCCGTCCATTTCGGGCTGATTGTGGTGGTTAACCTGGCGCTCGGGATGGTGACGCCGCCGCTGGGAGTCAATCTCTTTGCCGCGTGTGCCGTGGCTAACACGTCAATAGACAAAATCATACCTCAGCTCTTGTGGTTTGTAGTGGCCATCTTCGCCAGCCTGATGGTGATCACTTATGTTCCTGCCATCACGCTGGCCCCCGTCGATTGGTTGATGGGAAGTCGCTAACTTGATGTGTTCGGGGGCGGTTTTTGAGATCTTTTGATCGGTCGATTAGTTATTAATTGTAACGGTTTTGGCTATTGCAATAGCGCTGTTGCCACCCGGCAGACAATCCAGAGGTAATTGATATGAAGACAGTTGGAATCATCGGTGTTGGCCTGATGGGGCATGGAATCGCCAAAAATATTGTCGGCAAAGGCTGGGATCTCCACTTCCTCGATCAGGAAGGTAATCAACCCACCAGCGATTTGATTGAATTAGGCGCCAAGCCGTCCAGGCATGCGGCGGAAATGGCGGCTATGTGTGATGTCCTTGTGTTGTGCGTCACTGGGACGCCTCAGGTAGAGGATGTACTTGTTGGGGCTGGCGCTGCACTCAATGCACTTCAACCGGGAACGATCATTGTTGATTGCTCGACAGCCATTCCAAGTTCCACCCGTAGACTTGCCGAGAAAGTCCGAGAGAAGGGCTGTGAGTTTATCGATGCCGCGATGACTCGGACGCCCAAGGAAGCTGAAGAAGGCAGGCTCAATCTTCTGGTTGGAGGCGCAACTGAAACCATCGATCAGTTGCGCCCTCTCTTGGAAAGCTTCGCCGAGAATATTTTTATCGCTGGGGGGGTTGGATGTGGCCACCAGCTGAAGCTTGTTCACAATATCGTCTCCCTGGGGACGGTGACCCTGATTGCTGAGGTTGCAGCCTGTGCAATAAAGGACGGTATGGACGTTACCGCCATGGTGGACTGTCTCCGCAAAGGTGGCGCCGGAGGGGCCGCACTGGAGCGGGTGGCTCCTTATATCCTGGAGGGAAATTCGGAGATGTTGCGATTCACCATTCAGAACGCCTACAAGGACGCAGGCTATTACAGTCAGATGGCGAAGGAACTGGGGAGTGCGCACATCATGGCGCAAGCCGTGCAGGATACTTTGGGCGGTCTTGTGGAGCGCGGTGAAGGCAATGCTTTCATGCCGGAGCAGGTAAAACTGCTTCAGCAAGATTGAGGTCGCCTGGGAAAGGTATCTGATAAATCGAGGCATCCTTGTGTAGGGCGGTATCACGACTTTATTTGTCAGGTAGTCTAATTAATTTATAAGAATATTAAGTTTGTCTGAAATATTGGGTCGGCTTATCGTAATCATCGAGAGAGCTGGTTTCCCTTCTCGAATCTCTGCTTTTGGGATGCCCGACCTGGAATAGGGGGAGTCATGACCGATATCTACGTGGCGTGTGAGGTGAGCGGAAACATCGCGACCGTCACATTAACGAATCCGCCGCTCAATGTGTTCAAGGTTGAGATGACGGGGCAGCTGGACGCGATTCTTGAGTCGCTGCGTGACAACGACTCGGTCCGCGGAGTGGTTTTAAAAGGCGCCGGCAAAGCCTTTTGCGCGGGTTCCGATATCGCCGAGTTTAAAGATTATTACCAGCCTGGGCGGGTTGTCGACTTGAAGTTAAGGCGGCAGAACGCGGTTTTTCAGAAGCTGGATTCTTTTCCCAAGCCTGTCGTAGCGGCGATTCATGGGCTCGCATTCGGCGGGGGGCTGGAAATCGCAATGTGTTGCGACCTGATTGTCGCCGAAGAGGACAGTCGTTTCGCGCTGCCGGAAATGCGCCTGGGAGTGTTTCCCAGCAGTGGTGGCCCTTTTCGGACCGTTCGCAGGATTGGCGAAGGGCGGACGAAGCAACTTATTTTCCTCACAGACCCGGTGAGTGCACCGACGGCTCTGCAGTGGGGGCTGATCGATCGTATTGCCCGCAACGGCGAGGTTTTTGAGGTTGCAACAAAGCTTGCCGCGGAAATGGCAAAGCGCCCGCCTACCGCCTTCAGTCTGTGCAAAGCGTTGATTGATGATGCCACTCACTTGTCTTTGCCCGAGTTGATTTCCCGATCGCTCGAAGCGAGCGACAAAGCATTTTCGTCCGCTGAGTGCAGAGAAGGTGTCCGGGCCTTTTTTGCCAAGGAAGAACCTCAATTCGGCCGGACTTTAAGCCCCTCGGAGGAATGATGAAACCGCTAGAAGGATTGAAAATCGTCACCATCGAGCACTTTGCGGCCGGGCCATATGGCTCAATGCTCCTGGCGGATCTCGGCGCGACTGTGATCAAAGTCGAGAATGTCAGGACTGATGGCGATCCAGCGCGGCGCCTGGGACCTTATTTCATCGGTGACAACGACAGTCTGGTTTTCCAGGGCTGGAATACCTGCAAGCAAAGTCTCTCCCTGGATCTCAAAAACCCGGAGGATCGGCTTGCCTTTGACAGTGTGGTGCGCTCGTCCGACGCCGTAATGAACAATCTTCGGGGCGATCAGCCAAGCAAGCTGGGCTTGGATTATCCCAGTCTCAAGCACCTCAACAAAGGGCTGGTTTGCCTCCATATATCCGCCTATGGCCGCAACAACTCCCGGGCTTCCTGGCCGGGGTATGACTATCTGATGCAGGCGGAAGCGGGCCTGATGCATCTCACGGGCGATCCGAGTGCCGACCCAACCCGGTTCGGCGTTTCGATTATCGACTTCATGACAGGCACATTCGGTGTCATGGGTCTGCTGGCCAGCCTCTTAAAGGCCAGAGCGTCGGGCGAAGGCGGCGACGTTGATGTCAGTCTGTTCGACGTTGCCCTGCATCAACTGGGCTATGTTGGCACCTGGTACCTGAATGAGGGGGCCGAATCGAACCGCGTGCCCCGCGGCTCGCACATGTCAGTGTCACCAGTTCAAACTTTTACGTCAGCCGATGGCTGGATTTACGTGATGTGTATGACAGAGCATTTCTGGCAGGTAATGCTGGAAAAACTGGAGCGTCAGGACCTGGCAAAGGATCCCCGCTTTAGTGACCAGAATACACGTTCCCGTAATCGCGATGAGTTGACCGTCATTCTCGACGAAGAATTCGCACGCTTTCCGACAAAACATTGGCTGGAGTTGTTTGAGGGAATTTTGCCGATTGCGCCCATATTCTCGGTAAAAGAGGCATTGGAAAGTCCGTTCGTTAAGGAGGTTGAAATGATCTCCAACGTGCCGCACCCCTCACGTCCCGACTTGCGCCTTTTATCGAGCCCTTTGCGCTTCAATGGCCAGAGGCCCCGTCAACGTGCCGGTAGCGCACTGGGTGCCGATAACGCCGAAATACTGAACAGAGACATTCGGTCTGCGACGCGATAGAGAAAACGAGCCGTACCGTCTGACGCTGTTGCCCAGGGCGGTTTGAAAGAACACAAGAGGATTGCAGCATGAAAGTGACTGAAATGCAGGAAACACTGATCATTCCAGAGCCCCATAATCTCATAAATGGCGAAAAGGTGCCTTCGGGAGCGGGCCGAGTCCTGCCGGTTGTATCGCCCATCGACGGAAAAACCTTCGCAGAAATTGCGGACAGTGAGGCTTCGGATGCTGATTGGGCCGTGTCGGTCGCGCGCCAGGCTTTTGATGATGGTCCCTGGGCAAAGCTCACTGCGGCAGAACGTGGACGATTGATGATGAAACTTTCCGAGCGAATTCTCGAGGAAGCGGAATCACTGGCACAGCTTGAGACCAAGGATAACGGGAAGCCGATTAAGCAGTCTCGCTCAGATATGTTGATCGCCGCCCGATATTTTGAGTTTTATGGCGGGGCGGCTGACAAATTCCATGGCGAGGTCATTCCGTTTATGGATGGCTACGATGTGGGCATGCATAGAGAGCCTCACGGTGTCGTTGGCGTTATTCTTCCGTGGAACTATCCTGCCCAGCAAATTGGGCGTTCGGTCGCGCCGGCTTTGGCCATGGGCAATACCGTGGTACTCAAACCGTCGGAAGACGCCAGCTTGAGCGGATTGCGGATTGCAGAGCTTGCACTCGAAGTCGGTTTTCCCGCCGGCGTTTTCAATGTCGTGACCGGGCGAGGGGATGTGGTTGGCAAGGCTTTGTCGGAAAACCGGAGCGTTGACTTCATCTCTTTCACCGGTTCGCCCGAAGTCGGGACAATGATCCAGATCGCGGCCGCCAAAAACTTTGTGGGCTGCACTCTGGAGCTTGGCGGGAAATCTCCGCAAATTGTATTCGAAGACGCCGACCTATCCGCTGCGATTCCCGTCCTGGTCAACGCGCTTATTCAGAACGCGGGTCAGACATGCTCCGCTGGAAGTCGTGTTTTGATTCAGCGCTCCATATACGAGCAGGTTGTCTCGGAGTTGAAGTCGCGCTTTGAAGCGATCGAGGTTGGCCCTTCTGATGAGGCCGCCATCATCGGCCCGGTGATCTCCGAGAAACAGAAACATCGTGTCGAGCAATATATCGCTCGTTCCAGTGAGCCCGTCATTGCTCGTGGGAAGATTGGTGAAAATTCGCCAGAAGGCGGATTTTATGTTGCACCTGTACTTTTCGGTCCGTGCGATCCGGAATCCGAAATCGCTCAGGAAGAGGTGTTTGGGCCCGTGCTTTGCGTGATTCCCTTTGATGACGAGAAAGAGGCGATCGCGATAGCTAACGGCACTGATTACGGGTTGGTCGCCGCCGTCTGGACCCGCGACGGAGCGCGGCAAAAGCGGGTTTCCAAGGCATTGCACTGTGGGCAGGTGTTTATCAACAACTACGGCGCGGCAGGCGGCGTTGAATTACCCTTCGGGGGTGTGCGCAAATCCGGTCACGGGCGTGAGAAAGGGTTTGTTGCACTGCACGAATTCTCGCGAATCAAGACGGTCGTGGATTATTACGGCTAATGGTCTGCAGGGCCCTTGTCTTTGATCGGTGTCACCGCAGCGTGTCCGTAGCAAGGGGCAAAGGAGATTCCCTATGAAAATTGCGGTTATGGGAGCCGGTGCAGTTGGCTGCTACTACGGGGCGATGCTCGCACTTGCAGGCCATCACGTCGTGCTCGTCGGGCGGGAGCGATTTGTCGACGCCGTGTCGCAGGGCGGTTTGGCCCTGGAGAAAGAGGGAAAGCAGTTGGTGGCTCCGGTAGAGGCCAGCTGTGATCCTGCCGTGATTGCAGGCGCCGAGATGGTACTGATCTGTGTGAAATCCGGCGATACCGAAAAGGCCGGGCGACAAATAGCGCCTTACCTTGATTCGGAATGCCCTGTGTTGAGTTTGCAAAACGGTGTGTCCAACTCTTCAACACTGACGGGCATTCTGGGACGGCCAGTCATGCCTGTGGTGGTCTATGTGGCAAGTCGCATGACCGCGCCCGGCGTTGTGCGTCACGAGGGACGCGGCGATCTTGAGCTGTCAGGCAGGGAAGCTGGAGAGATAGCCGCTATCCTTGGCGCTGCCGGCGTGCAAACAGACCTCTCTGATGACGTGATGGGATCGCTCTGGGCGAAGCTGGTGGTTAACTGCGCCATCAATCCGCTTTCAGCCATTACGGGTTTACCTTACGGAAAGATGGCGGCCCAGGATGGTATCCCATCTCTCATGGAAGAAATCGCCCGCGAAGCTATTGCGGTTGCCCGGGCGGAAGGCATCCATGTCCCGGGCAGTGTGTTCGAAACCATTCGAACCATTCCGTTGTCTATGGCTGGACAATATTCATCAACGGCGCAAGACCTCATGAACGGAAGGCCAACTGAAATCGACTTTCTCAACGGCGAAATAGTAGAGAGAGCCGCCGGGCATGGCATCGACGTTCCCATCAATCGCACCTTAACGCTGCTTGTAAAAAGTGCAGAACGCAGCCGTGTGGTTAATTCTCAGTAGGACAGTAGAGCTATGGAAGTACAGCATATCGCAGCGTTTTCAAATGGATCGAAGGGTGGTAATCCGGCAGGGGTTGTTATTTGTGAAGAAATGCCTGGTGCCGATCAGATGCTCGCGATAGCAGCCAAGGTCGGGTACTCCGAAACGGTATTTGCCGAACCGGTAGAGGGGCGGTGGCGGGTGCGTTATTTCGCACCAGAAGTGGAGGTCGATTTTTGTGGTCATGCCACGGTCGCGCTGGGGGCTGCCCTGGCAAAATACAAAGGGCCAGGCCTCTTCCCGCTCAAGCTTAACCAGGCAGACATTACCGTTGAAGGTTATCGGTCTGGGGAAGCGTGGGGTGCTTCCCTCCAGTCCCCACGAACGCGTAGTGGTCCGGTTGACGAGGCCGTGATCGATGAAGCGTTAGCGCTTTTTGGCCTGACCCAGACTGATCTCGATACCCGGATACCGCCTGCGATGGCGCACGCCGGTGGCGACCATTTGATACTGGCACTGAAGGACCGCGAGACTCTCCGGGGAATGCGTTACGAGCTGGAAAGGGGGCAGGCGCTGGCGTCGCGTATAGGGATAGTAACCTTCAACTTGGTCTACGCGGAATCTGCTCAAGTATTCCACGCCCGTAATCCCTTTCCGGTCGGTGGCGTCTATGAAGACCCAGCCACTGGGGCCGCCGCGGCCGCCCTGGGTGGATACTTACGTGACCTTGGTTGGCCCCATGGCGGGTCTGTCATCGTTCATCAGGGGGAGGACATGGCCGTTCCTTCCCGCCTGGAAGTCGAAATCACGCCGGAGCGCGGCGCCAGTATACGGGTTTCAGGCGCGGTGAGAATGATGCGCGAACCTCAAACTCTGGAGGATTAAGGAGTGACGATGACGCCAGAAGAGAAACTGACTTCGCTTGGTCTTGTCTTGCCCCCGGCACCTGAGCCACTGGCTCACTATCGTCCGGCGCGACTCGTTGGAAATACCCTTTACCTTTCCGGGCAAATGCCGAGGAACGCGGACGGCTCGTTCATTCTCGGACGCCTGGGTAGCGATGCAACGGCAGATGAGGGCTATGCGGCTGCCAGAAACATCGGATTGCAACTGCTGTCTGTCGTCAAGGCCGCGGTGGGCGATCTTTCCCGGGTAGCCGCCGTGGCAAAAGTGACGGGGATGGTCAACGCGGAACCCGATTTTCTGGATCATGCTTCCGTGATCAACGGCTGCTCTGATCTTCTGATCGATGTGCTCGGCGAAGCTGGTTACCACGCCCGCTCCGCTGTGGGAATGGGCTCCCTTCCGTTCGGCGTGGTTGTCGAGATCGAAGCTGTCCTCGAAATCAAACCGCAAGACAGTGAATGAGTGTTCGTCGCTTGGGGTGTGGACTCTGGTGTTTATCGGAGACTCCCTGAATGCGACGAAAAACGAATCACGGTTCTAATACCCTGCCTGTTAGCTGAATTCATTCAACCAGGATACTAAAAATATGACTCACAATTGTGTAAAACGCCTTGGTCTGGTTATTAAAAAGTCTGGTATGTCGCAAGAAGATTTTGAAGCCCATTGGATGACGACCCATGCCGAGCTGTGCAAAAAGCTTCCAGGGATGCTGCGCTACTCAGTGAATCTCGTCAGTCGAGAAGAATTTCCTGAGTTTGGCTACGACGGTTTTTCTGAGCTCTGGTTCAGATCCGAGGAGGACCTGAAGGCCGCTTTTGCCAGTCCCGAGGGTGTGGCGTTGCTGGCGGATCTCCCAAATTTTACAGAATCAATTTATCCGATTCTCAGTCGTGAGTATCATCAGATCTGGTCTGGGGAATAAAGAAATACAAACAAAAACCGCGGGCTGAGCAGGGGGTAAGAGGGCTGCCCTCTATCGCAAGTTACTCAAGCGGGACTAAAAGTGGCGCCGAATCCAGGCCCATACTATGTTGGCTTCCGATTCTCGTGGGAATTTATGAAAAAGCTCAACAGCATGCGGAATAGATGCAATAGGCCCCGTCTTATCGGGGCTTCTGTGAAACGCATCACTTTGAAGATGAAAGGAAGGGCAGAAAAAGAGATTCTGCTGTGAAGGCTTTTTAACGAAGTGATGTCGGTGGCCGCCTATCTGATGATGAGGATTTAAGGCCAGAACTACTTGCTATACAAAACCCTCTCCCCTGTCCAAGTTCTATCGAGGACATATGCCGATCGCCGCAGGTCACGATACGGTGAGATGGCACCCGCACCCGAAAAGTAGATCGTCAGGACAAACACTCCTCCACGCCACCCCTGCGGCGTTCTCGCTCTGTTTTTGTATGGTTTCTTTGTGTGTGCAGCTGGATGCCTACGCACAGGCTTCGCACGGTGTGCGAAAAGTTGAAGGGCAGGGCAATACCGAAATTAGGGTATTTGAGACGGATCTGAGGCGTGGCGCGGGTTGCCGGCCTGGGGCGGGTGTCACAATCCCCTGTGACACCTTCGTGACACTAATGGGCTGTGACACCCGGTTTTAGGCTTTGTGGCACTCTTGTGACACCGAGCTAACTTATTGAAATTGGTGGGCCTTGCTGGACTTGAACCAGCGACCAATCGATTATGAGTCGACTGCTCTAACCAACTGAGCTAAAGGCCCGGAGGGAAACTAAAAACGGGCGCCATTATACTCATCGTACAGGGCGCCCGCCAGAGCTTGTTGCGCGGGCCGCGAGGGCGGCCCGGCAAAAGCTCGATCAGGAGTTGTGGTCGTCGATGAAGCCGCGCAGATGATCGGAGCGCGAAGGATGACGCAGCTTGCGCAGGGCCTTGGCTTCGATCTGACGGATCCGCTCGCGGGTGACGTCGAACTGCTTGCCGACTTCTTCCAGCGTGTGGTCGGTGTTCATCTCGATACCGAAACGCATCCGCAGCACCTTGGATTCCCGTGCGGTCAAGCCGGCCAGGACGGAGCGGGTGGCTTCGCGCAGGCCTTCGGCCGTGGCGGAATCCACTGGCGACAGCGCCTGGATGTCCTCGATGAAATCGCCCAGATGGGAGTCTTCATCGTCACCGATCGGGGTTTCCATGGAGATCGGCTCTTTGGCGATCTTCAGGACCTTGCGGATCTTGTCTTCCGGCATTTCCATGCGCTCACCCAGCTCTTCCGGCGTCGGTTCGCGACCCATTTCCTGCAGCATCTGGCGGGAAATCCGGTTGAGCTTGTTGATCGTTTCGATCATGTGAACCGGGATCCGGATGGTCCGGGCCTGGTCCGCAATGGAGCGGGTGATCGCCTGGCGAATCCACCAGGTGGCGTAGGTCGAGAACTTGTAACCACGACGGTATTCGAACTTGTCCACCGCCTTCATCAGGCCGATGTTGCCTTCCTGGATCAGGTCGAGGAACTGCAGGCCGCGGTTGGTGTACTTCTTGGCGATAGAGATCACCAGACGCAGGTTAGCCTCAACCATCTCTTTCTTGGCGCGACGGGCCTTGGCTTCACCAATGGACACGCGACGGTTGATTTCCTTGATTTCAGGAACCGTCAGGTTGACGTCATTCTGTACGTTCGCAATGCGTTTCTGCATCCGTACGATTTCGTCCAGACGCTCGGCAATCCGCTCAGCGTGGGCGCCCTTGGCTTTGGCGGCCTCTTCGGCCCAGGCCAGATTGGTCTCGTTGCCCGGGAAGGACTTGATGAAGTCCTTGCGCGGCATGCGGCTTTCGCGCACGCAGATGGCCATGATGGCGCGCTCGTTTTCGCGAACCGCCTCGTTGGTGGAGCGAATGACGTTCACCAGTTCTTCAAAGGCCTTGTTGGCCAGCTTGAACGGTGCGAAGACCTGTCCCAGCTCGTTCAGGGCGTCCTGGGCTTTCTCGGAATCCCGACCGTGCTTCTCAAGCGCTTTCTCGGCAACGCCCAGCTTTTCGCGCAGCAGTTCGAAGCGCAGGCGGGTTTCTTCCGGATCCGGACCGTTGTCGGTTTCTTCCTCGGAATCATCGTCGTCATCGCTGGAGGACGCGGACTCGTCATTGGTGCTGCTGTTGTCCTCGCCCATGAAGGGCTCAGCGTCATCCGGGTCGAGGAAGCCGGTGACGATGTCGCTCAGCCGGCCTTCGTTCTCGATAATACGGTCGTAAGCCTGAATAACGGTGGCAGCCGTACCAGGGAAGTGCGCAATCGCAGCCATCACATCGCGGATACCTTCCTCGATGCGCTTGGCAATCACGATCTCACCCTCGCGGGTCAGCAGCTCGACGGTGCCCATTTCGCGCATGTACATGCGGACCGGGTCGGTCGTGCGGCCAGCGTCGGTTTCCACGGCAGCCAGCGCCGCGGCCGCTTCAGCCGCTGCTGCTTCATCTGCTGCGGTGTCGCCATCGGTCATGAGCAGCGTATCGGCATCCGGGGCTTCCTCGGATACCTGGATGCCCATGTCGTTAATCATCCGGATGATGTCTTCCACCTGATCCGGATCCGCTATATCCTCAGGCAAGTGGTCATTGACTTCGGCGTAGGTCAGGTAACCTTGCTCTTTGCCGCGGGCAATGAGATCTTTCAAACGGGACTTCTGCGAATTGCTGCCTGACATAGACACCCTATGGACTCGCTGGTAAAAAGATGAAAAGATAAACAGCCATTATAGCTGTCGCTCAAATTCTCTGCCACAAAGCTTAAGTTGTGGCGCGGCTTCCCTGTTTCAAGAGAAACCCCAGTAAGTAACCTCCACAATGCCTTTCGATTGGGCATTTGCGAAAAGGTTCAACCGCCTTCACCACTGCTCAGGCGCTTCAGTTCGCGGTGATCTTCCGCGGTAAACTCGCCGGCGGCCTTGCGCTTGATCAGCGCAGCGATTCTCTGCTTTCGAACGGCTTCCCGGTTCGGTGTCAGGATTTCTCTGGCCGAGGCGATGGTGTTCTCCCGTTCGGGGACATGCTCGATGCCGTCGAACAGGTGGTAAAACTGTGACCGGGCCCGGCCGTCAAAGGCCAGGGCGGTAATCACTTCCCGGTGTTGTTTCAGATTCGACTCGCGAATCCAGTGCGCCAGTCGGCCTGATTGTCGCAGACTGCGATCCTGGCGAGCGGCTTCCAGCACTTCTTCTGCCAGATCCGGCGCTTCGATCAGGGCGAGGCTGAGGCTGCTGTCTCGGCTCAGGCGAACCTCAACCGGTTCCTCGCTGATGCGCTCCGGGCCCTTGAATCCTTTGCCCCGGAAGCCTTTTCCCTTATTGCCACTGCCGTCCCGCCGGGGCTGCCATTCGCGGCGGCCGCACAGGCGCATCATTTCGTGCCACATGGCATCGCGCAGCGTGCTGCGCGGCATCTTGTCGAGCAGCGGCTCGACCCGTGCCCGCAGCTCCCCGCGATGCTCCGGCAGGTTCAGGTCCAGGCCCTCGCTCTGCCGATCGAACAGGAAGCGCGACAGTGGCGCGGCGCCTTCGATGCGCTGGCGAAAGGCGTCGGCGCCTTCCTTGCGGACCAATGTGTCCGGATCTTCGCCCTCGGGTAGCATCAGGAACTGCAGGTGCAGCCCGTCCGCCATCAGTTCCAGTGCGTTGTCCATGGCGCGATCGGCGGCCCGGAAGCCGGCGTTGTCGCCATCGAAGCAGAACACCACGTGCCGAACATGGCGCAGCAGCGCCTGCAGGCTGTCCTGGTTGGTGGCGGTACCCAATGTCGCCACTGCTTCATGGATGCCGTGCTGGGCGAGGGCGATGACGTCCATATAGCCCTCGACCACCAGCAGGCGGTCCAGTCGCCGGAGGCTTTTCTGTGCTTCAAACAGGCCGTAGATTTCCCGGCTCTTGTGAAACACGTCCGATTCCGGCGAGTTGATGTACTTCGCCTTGTCGTCGCCCAGTGTGCGGCCGCCGAACGCGATCGTGCGCCCCCGCGTATTGCGGATCGGGAACATGATCCGGTTACGGAACAGGTCCCGCGGTCGTCCGTATTTGTCCGACACCGTGCCGGTTTCGATCAGCGGCCCGCGCAGCGCCGACTCGGCGGCCTGGTGCAGCGCAGCGCCGTCACCCGGAGCGAAACCGATCTGATACTGTTCGATCGTGGCCGCATCGAGACCGCGTTGGCGCAGATAGTCCCTCGCCAGGGCGGCACCCGGCTGGTTCAGGGCGTCACGATAGAACTGGTTGGCAAACTCCAGGGCGTCCGTCAGCGTTCGCACCTGCTGCATTTCCTGGCGGGCCGCTTTGTCGTAGGGCACTTCCAGGCCCATGCGACGCGCCAGTTCCTCGACGGCTTCAGTGAATCCCAGGTTGTCGTATTCGCGGACGAAGCTGATGGCGTCGCCATGGGCGCCACAGCCAAAGCAGTGATAGAACCCCTTGTCAGGGCGGACGTTGAACGATGGCGTCTTTTCGTCGTGGAAGGGGCAGCGGGCCTTGTAGTTACCGCCGGCCTTCTTCAGTGTGATCCGGCTTCCAATCAGCTCGGCCAGGTCAACCCGGTCCAGAAGCTCATCGATAAAGCGTTGGGGGATCAGGCCGCTCATGACATCTCCGGCGTTGTAAAACTCAGCATCAAGAGACTAGACCAAATCGCTCGGGTTGCCAGTGGGCCCGTGAGCGGGGTCATTGCGCTTTGCTATGGCGCGGAGTCAGGACGAAAAGAGGGCACCCACAAGCCAAAAAATGCCGCCGAAGCAGGGCCTCGACGGCATCGGATGCATGCACCCCTACGACCGGCGTGCCGGCAAGGGGTGTGAAGCGGCAAATCCGGGCGGTCTGAAACTCAGTACAGACGCTCGAACTTACGCTGTTCCCGCTGAAGCTTCTTGAGATGGCGCTTGACGGCAGCGGCAGCTTTGCGCTTACGAACGGCAGTCGGCTTCTCGTAGTGCTCACGACGACGCACTTCGGACAGAATGCCGGCCTTTTCACAAGACCGCTTGAAGCGACGCAGCGCTACGTCGAATGGCTCATTCTCTTTCACTTTAACAGCTGGCATTCGAAAATCACCTACCTTTAAGATCGATTCGGTTTGAGTTCAGTTCCCGCGCGGGCCCAAGGCCCGTGCCTGGCGCTGATGATTCGTTTGATCTCGCGCAGATCAGACGAGAATTGTCTAAAACTCGACCAGCGCAGATTCAAGGAGCCTCTGATCAACTCCGGATCCCCTCTGGCATTCAGAGCGATTCACAATCAAGGCGCGACTTCGCA
The DNA here is from genome assembly GCF_040148665.1 of Marinobacter sp. NFXS9. NCBI lineage: Bacteria > Pseudomonadati > Pseudomonadota > Gammaproteobacteria > Pseudomonadales > Marinobacteraceae > Marinobacter > Marinobacter sp. NFXS9. The sequence goes on from NZ_JAGDDW010000017.1 coordinate 82,815, forward strand.
GTAAGGCTGGTTGCCTTTCAAAAAGTCGCAACGCGGAGTGTGGGTCGCTCTGAATGCCCCGCAGGGCGCGCTCTGAAGGCTGCATCTGCTGCGTTGCGACTCTTGGCAAGGGCTCCGGCCATTACCGGCGAGCCACGCCTTGCAGCTACAGCCTACAGAGCACGCAGAGGTGATTCGGAGTTGATCAGAGGCTCCTTAAGGGCGGCAATGATAGCGTCTTATCTGGCTGGTTGTAAAGCGCTCAATTCGATCATCAGGGGCGTGGCGGCCCCGTGAAAACCACAGCGGCCGTGCTGGCCCTGATCTGGTAAAATACGGCGTCATTTTTACCTGCCCCGGATATAGGGGCGACCCGATGGAAGTTCAATATGCTGGTTCTGGGAATCGAGACCTCCTGTGACGAAACCGGTGTCGCGCTGTTCGACAACGAGCGCGGCCTGCTGTCCCATGCGCTGTTCAGCCAGATCGATATGCACGCCGATTACGGTGGCGTGGTGCCGGAACTGGCCTCGCGGGACCACGTTCGCAAGCTGCTGCCGCTGTGTGACCAGGTGCTGGCCGAGGCGGGCTGCACCCGCCACGATCTGGATGCGGTGACGTACACGGCCGGCCCTGGGCTGATCGGCGCACTGATGGTGGGCGGTTCGGTGGCCCACGCGCTGGCGCTGGCGCTGGATATTCCGGTGCTGGGTGTGCACCACATGGAGGGCCATCTGCTGGCGCCAATGCTGGAAGATAATCCACCCGAGTTCCCATTCGTGGCCCTGCTGGTCTCCGGCGGCCACACGCAGTTGGTTCGGGTCGACGGCATCGGGCAGTACGAATTGCTGGGCGAGTCCGTGGACGATGCTGCCGGCGAAGCGTTCGACAAGACGGCCAAGATGCTTGGTCTCGACTACCCGGGCGGCCCTCGGGTGGCGAAGCTGGCCGAGCAGGGCCGGGAAGGTCGCTATCGGTTTCCGCGCCCGATGACCGATCGGCCGGGGCTGGATTTCAGCTTCAGCGGTCTGAAGACCTACACGCTCAACACGGTGAACGACGCCGAGGCCAATGGCGGTCTGGATGACCAGACTCGGGCCGATATCGCGTTGGCATTTGAAAGCTCGGTGGTCGATACCCTGGCGATCAAGTGCCGTCGGGCGCTGGAAGCGTCGGGGTGCAAGCGTCTGGTGGTGGCCGGAGGCGTCAGTGCCAATCGGCGTCTGCGGGCGGCTCTGGAGACCATGGTTGGAAAACTGCGGGCGGAAGTGTTCTATGCCAGGCCGGAATTCTGTACCGACAATGGGGCGATGATTGCCTATGCCGGCTGCCAGCGGCTGCTGGCCGGGCAGCGGGACGGGGACCGGATTGTGGCGGTGCCGCGCTGGCCGATGAATACGCTGCCGTCACTGGAAACGCCCTGCGTTAACGGCCTGAAAGCGTAAGTCGGGACTCACACCGGCGGTTCGCGGCGCTGCGCCAGGCGGATCAGGTTGTCCCGGTGACGCACGAGGATTAGCAGGGTCAGGAGGCCGAACAGGGGCAGGGCGTCAGGTTCCAGCAGCGTACTGATGATGGGGCCGGCGACCGCGGCAGTCACGGACGCCAGTGACGAAATATGCCAGCGCCACATCATCAGGCTCCACAGGCTGGCCAGAATGATGGTGGTCATTGGCGCCAGAGCGAGGCCGGCACCCAAGGCGGTGGCTACGCCCTTGCCGCCCTGGAAGCGGGCGAACAGCGGGAGCATGTGGCCAGTGACCGCGCACAGGGCAATGACGGCCAGCGCTACCGGGCCGAGATCAATAGCGGTGCCGATCCAGACCGGGATGGCTCCCTTGAGGGCGTCCAGCGCCAGCGTGACCAGTGCCGGTAGCCAGCCGCCGGCACGGTAGACATTGGTGGCGCCGGGATTGCCGGAGCCCAGGGCTCGCGGATCCGGCAATCGCCAAAGGCGGCAGATCAGTGGCGCAAACAGGATCGAGCCCATGAGGTAGGCGAAGAGACCGGTGATCACAGTCAGTGCGGTTTCGGGCATGGGCAGAGACGTCGAACAGTCGATTGTGCGAGAATCGCTCCCCCGCACGTCGCGCGTGCGTTGGGGAATGGTCTGAAATCACGTTAATGGGAATGTGAGGCAGGCCGCAAGTTTTTAATGAGGGCGACTTACCCGTGACAGACACGGTATTTATCGAAGGGCTCGTTGTGGAAACCGTGATCGGTGACTACGAATGGGAACGGCACATCCTGCAGCGCTTGGAAATCGACCTGGAAATGACCTGGGATAATCGGGCGCCTGGCGTCAGCGACGATGTCGCGGACGCGCTGGATTATGCCGCTGTCAGCGAAACCATCCGCCAGTGGTTCCGGGACAATCAGCCCAGATTGCTGGAGGCGGCTGCGGAATCCCTTGCTGCTGAGATTCGCAAGCGCCACGGCGTCAACTGGCTGAATCTGTGCGTGCGCAAACCGGGCGCCGTTCCGGATGCCCGAAGTGTTGGGGTGCGCATCGAGAGGGGAGCGCGTTAGTGTCTTTTGCAGCGACCGTCTACCTCGGTATCGGCAGCAATGTGGACCGCGAGCGCCACGTGCTGGCGGCGCTGAACGCCCTTTCGGAGCGTTATGAGCTGTTCGCCGTGTCGTCCGTCTACGAAAGTGAGTCGGTCGGCTTCGACGGGAGCCCCTTCTACAATCTGGTGGTGGGGATTCGCACCGGGGAATCCATTGCCACGCTGTCGCGCTTTCTCAAGGGCCTGGAAGTGGACAACGGGCGCCGGCCCGGCATGCCGAAATTCAGCCCGCGCACGCTGGATCTGGATATCCTGACCTACGATGACCGGGTGGGCGTGATCGATGGTGTCGAGTTGCCGCGCGGCGAAATCCTCACCAATGCGTTTGTGCTGCGGCCTCTGGCTGAAATTGCCCCGGCTGTTGAGCATCCGGAAAAGAACAGGACCTACCGGCAGCTCTGGGCCGAATACACCGGTGACCAGAAGCTGTGGCCCATCCCCTTTAGCTGGCAGGGGCGGGCGATTTCACCGCGCCCCTGAGCGTTTCCAACTGGACGTCAGGCGTCGTCTTTGTGCTTGCGTCGGAACAGATCGATCAGGCCGTCGGTTGAACTGTCGGTCTGCTTGTCATCGCTTGAGGCGAGCAGGCGGTCGAGAATATCCTGCCCCAGCTGTTTGCCCAGCTCCACGCCCCACTGATCGAACGAATCCACATCCCAGATTGCGCCCTGAACGAACGTCTTGTGCTCGTAAAGCGCCACCAGGGCACCCACCGTGCGCGGCGTGCTGCGCTCGAACAGGATGGTGTTCGACGGCTTGTTGCCCGGGATCACCTTATGCGGCGCCAGCTTTTCGATGGCGGCCTCATCCAGCCCCTGGTCCCGCAGCTCCGCCCGCGCCTCGTCGAGATTCTTGCCGCGCATCAGCGCCTGGGCCTGGCTCAGACAGTTAGCGAACAGGATGGCGTGATGCGTGGCCACCGGGTTGTGGGTGCGCAACGGGATGATGAAGTCCGCCGGCGACATGCGGGTGCCCTGGTGCAGTAGCTGGTGATAGGCGTGCTGGCCGTTGGCGCCGGCGCCGCCCCAGATGATCGGGCCGGTCTCGTAATTCACGGACGTGCCGTCGTGGGTGACGCACTTGCCGTTACTTTCCATGTCCAGCTGCTGCAGGTGGGCCGGCAGGCCGCGCAGGTAATGGTCGTACGGCAGGATAGCGTGGGCGTCGGCGCCCCAGAAGTTGCCGTACCAGACGCCGAGTAGCGCCAGGATGACCGGCAGATTTTCTTCCAGGGGCGCGTTCTTGAAGTGCTGGTCCATGGCGTGGGCGCCGGACAGCAGCGAGCGGAAGTTTTCCATGCCGATGGTAAGCGCGGTGGGTAGACCGATAGCCGACCACAGCGAGTAGCGACCGCCGACCCAGTCCCACATGGGGAAGATGTTTTCCTCGGCGATGCCGAAATCGATGGCTTCTTTTTCGTTGGCGGTGACCGCGACGAAGTGCTTGGAAATGAGTGCTTCATCGCCGCCGTTGTGTAGGAACCACTCCCGGGCGACCTTGGTGTTCTCCAGGGTTTCCTGGGTCTTGAAGGACTTGGACTGGATCAGGAACAGGGTGGTTTCCGGGTTGATGTGGCGCAGGACTTCGGTGATGTGGCTGCCGTCGATGTTGGCCACGTAGTGGCAGTTCAGGCGGCCGTGCCAGTAGGGCTTGAGCGCCGCGGATACCAGTTTGGGGCCAAGGAAGGAGCCGCCGATGCCGATACTGACGACGTCGGTAAACGGCTTGTTGGTAAACCCGCGCCACTGGGTGCTGCGAATGCGCCACACGAACTCTTCCATCCGCGCCAGCGTTGAGCGGACTTCCGGCATGATGTCCTGGTCGCCGACGCGCATCGGTTCATCACTCAGGTTACGCAGGGCCGTGTGCAGGGCCGGACGGTTTTCGCTGGTGTTGATGTTGTCGCCGCGGAACATGGCTTCGATCTGTTCCGGCACCTTGCAGGCCCGGGCCAGCGCCATCAGGTGGGGCATGGTCTCGCGGGTGATCAGGTTCTTCGAATAGTCCAGGGAGATGCCGGCGGCGGTGGTGAAGTAGTTCTGGAAACGCTCCGGGTCCTGGTCGAACAGATCCCGCATGTGCGTGTCTTTGAGGCTGGCCTGATGGTCGATCAGGGTTTTCCATTCCGGTTTTTCGGTCAGGCCTGGCTTGCTCGTACTCATGTCCTCTCCCTGGTGGGTTGCCGTTACGGCGCCGGATCGTTGCTGACCCGACCCCGCGACTAGCGATTAATGGATAGGTTGTCGATCAGTCGAGTGGTCCCCAGAAAGGCGGCAGCGAGGATGGTGATCTGTGTGTCGTCCTTCTTTGCCGGCTTTAGCGTTAGGCTGTTTACGATGTTGTAGTAGTCCGGCCGGAAGCCGGCTTCGGTCAGGCGGGTTTGCGCGTCGCTCTCCAGCGTGGCGAAGTCGCGGTCGCCGTCTTTCAGCGCCTGGGCGGTGGTCTGCAGCGTCTGGAACAGTGTTGGGGCGATGGCCCGCTCCTGTTCGTTCAGATAGCCGTTGCGGGAGCTGCGGGCGAGACCGTCTTCTTCGCGGTGGGTCGGCGCGCCGACAATTTCCACCGGCATGAACAGGTCGGCGACCATCTTGCGGATCACGGCCAACTGCTGGAAGTCTTTCTCACCGAATACCGCCACATCGGGCTGGACCATGTTGAACAGCATGGAGACGACGGTGGATACGCCGTCGAAATGGCCCGGCCGGCTGGCACCGCAATGGCCTTCGCTAACCACTGGGACCGAGACCTGAGTCTGCTGGACCAGACCATGCGGATAGACCTCTTCGACGCTGGGCGCGAACACGATATGGTTCCCGGCCGCCTCGAGTTTTTCCTGATCATCCCGCAGGGTGCGCGGGTAGGTTTCCAGATCCTCGCCGGCGCCGAACTGCATCGGATTGACGAAGATGCTCGTGACCACCACATCGGCCTGTAACAGCGCCTTTTCCACCAGTGAAATATGGCCGGCGTGCAGGTTGCCCATGGTGGGCACCAGGCCAACGCGGTGGCCGTGCTGGCGATGGCTGTTCAGAAGCGCACGGAGCTCCTTGATGGTGTGTACCGTTCTCATGACTTGAACGTGTGCTCCTCAGCTGGAAAGCGTCTGTCCCGCACGGCGGCGACGTAGGCTTCGAAAGCCCCCTGGATCGAGTCGGCCTCCGCCAGGAAATTCTTGACGAACCGCGGCGAGCGGCCCGTGGTGGCGCCCAGCATGTCGTGCATGACCAGGACCTGACCGTCGGTGTCCGAGCCGGCGCCGATGCCGATCACGGGTGCATCGACACTCTCGGTAATGCGTTTCGCCAGCGCCGCCGGCACGCATTCCAGCAGGATGACGTCGGCGCCGGCATCCACCAGCAGGCGCGCGTGCTCGACCATGGCGTCCGCCTGGGCGTCACCGCGACCCTGCACCTTGAAGCCGCCAAACTTGTTGACGAACTGTGGCGTCAGGCCCAGGTGGGCGCAAACCGGGACGCCGCGCTCGCTGAGGGCGTGGATGGTGTCTTTCATCCAGTCGGTCCCTTCCAGCTTGAGCATGTGGGCGCCGGCCCGCATCAGTGCGGCCGCATTCTCCAGGGCGGCTTCGGTGGTGCCATAACTCATGAACGGCATGTCCGCCATGATCAGTGCGCCCCGGTTGCCCTTGGCGACGGCGCGGGTGTGGTAACACATCTCTTCCATGGTCACCGGAATCGTACTGTCGTTCCCCTGCAACACCATGCCAAGCGAATCGCCAATCAGCATGACATCAACACCAGCTTCGCTGATCAATTGGGCGAAAGTGGCATCGTATGCCGTCAGTACGGAAAAGGTTTCGTGGTTCTGCTTGCGTTCACGCAGCGTGTTGATGGTGACAGCCATAGAATCCTTGCCTTATGGGTGGATTATGGAGGAGATGCCGGGATTGTCCGGGGAAGTCCCTAGATTAATCGTCACCCCCTGGTGAGGCAAGGCTGCCCGGGACAGGGTGGAGGCGACGTAATCCGTTATCCGCGCACGCCCGACGCAGATCGGCAATGCGTCGGCCATCGGGTACTTGCAACTCGGGGGTCAGGTCCAGAAGGGGCTGCAGGACAAAATCCCGGTTGGCCAGTTCGGCATGGGGAACGGTCAGTCGGTCGTTGTTGATGGTCTGGGTGCCGTAGATCAGCAGGTCCAGATCCAGCGTGCGCGGCCCCCAGCGTTGGATGCGTTCGCGCTGATGGGCCTGCTCGATGCTCTGCAGGGCGTCCAGCAGTTCCAGAGGGGCGAGTTCGGTTTGCAGGTGGACTGCGCCGTTGACGAAATCGGGCTGATCCTGGGGGCCCACCGGGCGGCTGGCATAGAAGGGGGACTGGGCGACGAGGTGCGTCCGGGGCAGGGCCGCCAGCCGCGCCAGGGCGCCGGCCAGCTGGCTCAGCGGATCGGCCAGGTTGCTGCCCAGTCCGATGTAGGCGTCAACCATACCCATGGTCAGTCCTTGGATTGGGGCTTTTTGCGACGCTTGCGGCGCCGGTTGCGGGGACCGGCCGGGCCCAGCTCCGACAGCATGTTCTCGCGACCGCGGTCATCGGCATTCTGGAAATCGGTCCACCATTGTCCGAGGCCTTCGGTATCCTCGCCGGCCGCTTCCCGCACCAGCAGGAAATCGTAGGCGGCCCGGAAGCGTGGATGTTCCAGTGTCGCGAAGGCGCGCTTGCCGTTGCGACGGGGCAGGCGCATCTGCAGCTCCCAGATCTCTTTCATCGGGCCGGAGAAACGGCGCGGAATGGCGGTGGCCTGCACCTGCTGGCCAATTACGCGAGCGATGGCCGCATGCAGGGCCGGTTGGGCGGCCTCGCCCTGGTTCTGGCGGCGCTTCCATTCGGCCTGCAGAGCCGGCCAGATCAACGCGGCATACATGAAATAAGGCGTAACGGACTTACCCTGGTTGATGCGGCGATCGGTGTTCTCCAGCGCGCGGCGGATCACACCGTCCGGCTCACCGTGTTCAATAGCGACCGCGGTGGCCGGGAACAGCGGTGCGAACAGGCCATAGGCCTGAAGCAGGTCGTAGGTGGTGGCCCCGTAACCGGCGGAGAACAGCTTGAGCACTTCATCGAACAGGCGGGCCGGCGGAATATGAGTCAGCAGCGGTGCCAGTTCGCGAATCGGGGCTTCCGTTTCCGGCGCCAGGCTGAAGTCGAGCTTGGCCGCAAAACGAATGGCCCGCAGCATGCGGACCGGATCTTCCCGGTAGCGTGTTTCCGGATCGCCGATCAACGACAGCCGGCGTGCACGCAGATCCGCGGCGCCACCGGTGAAATCGATAACGCTGAAATCCTCCATGCTGTAGTAGAGGGCGTTGATCGTGAAATCGCGGCGCAGCGCGTCTTCTTCCATGGTGCCATAGACGTTGTCGCGCAGCAGCAGGCCGTGTTCGTTGGAGCGTCGTTCATCATCGTCATCGCTGTCGGCTTCGGTGGCATTGCCACGGAACGTGGTGACTTCAATGACTTCCCGGCCGAACAGGACATGCACGATGCGGAAACGGCGACCGATCATGCGGGAGTTGCGGAACAGGTCCCGGACTTCCTCCGGCGTGGCGTTGGTGGCCACGTCAAAATCCTTGGGGTGGCCATCCAGCAGGATGTCGCGAACGCCGCCGCCGACCAGGTAGGCTTCAAATCCGGCCTTGTTCAGGCGGTTCAGGACCTTCTTCGCCGGGTCGCTGATCAGGGTGCGTGAGACGGAATGCTGGTCGCGGGGAATGACCTGACGCTGGTAGGCGGATTTTTGTTTTTTGCCTTTCCCGAAAATTTTGGACTTTATCTTATCTAACATCGATACAGATTCTGATGGTTAGGTCGTGTGAGTGCTCTGCCAGGAGATTTCCGTCGGGCGGCCTGGGCTGGCCGTACAGAAACCCGGTCTGCAGGTTCGACGACAAGGAGATTAGGCTGGGAGTTTACCGGTTTGTTGCAGTTAAGGCGAACAACCATTCGGGAACCGGGGTGTCAGGAAAGTCGGGGCCGATTCAGGGCCCCAGAAAATCAAAAGGCGGGAACGTGAAACACGAACCCGCCGAGAAGAGTAGACGATCTGCATTGTTGTTGTTGTGGCGCGCTCTAAAACGGTTGAACGCAAGCTCCAAGCCAGGAGCGAATGATGCGAGCGGAACGCTTTGACCACAGAGAGCGGCAATGACTTTTCGCGAGATTTGAGCAAGTGATAGGGCCGTCTGGAAGACGATTCTTTTCTTCACGTGCAACTCGCAACAGTCAGGCACCACTAAAAAGCTCAGCACCCAAAACACTCAGTTCGCTCGCGCTCAATTCTTGTTTTTGTTGATGAGCGCATTGCAGCTTTTTGTTCTTGTTTTGACGCTGCGTCATTCAGTTCTTGTTGTTGTTCGCTCGTATAGGTTGCAGTGCGCGTGCCAGTTTTTGGTAATCCTTTATTAACAATGGGTTATGAATAAGTGGTTTCCGAAGGGTGGGTTTTTTTTAGATCTGAGTGTTACTTCGGTCTCAGTTCTCAGACCGAGTCTGTTCCCCCAGGTAACACCGGGTAACAGCTGAGGCGCAGTTCACACTTTGATCGGTCACGGGTGGCAATGGGTGTCTTGACTAAAGAGTAGTCAATGCATCCCGGTTAGCCAGTTCGTCCTCACTACTCGAAAGCGGGGCGAGTGCAAGGTACAACCGCCGTTGTCCGGTCTGTCCTGATCGACAGGCCGGAGGACGCGGCAGTTCCTGACGGTGGATTACAATAAGGAAAGGTTTGCCGGCAGGGAGGCGATCGCCGGCGCGGATCAGCTTTTCTTGCGCGGGATGCCCAGGCGCTGACGACGCTCCCAGAGCGACTTGCGGCTGATGCCGAGTTTCTGCGCCAGTTCGGTCTCGCTCATCTTGTCCTGGTTCTCCAGCACGAAATGCTGGAAATAGTCTTCCAATGAGAGGTCGTTGGAGGTCTGAGGGTCCGGTGCGGGCGTCGGATCTTCCTCTTCCAGCAGTCCGGCCGGGATGTGAACATCGGTGCCGTCCGTATCCAGGTCGAGCAGGTAAGGGGTAATCATACCGTCATCGCAGAGGATGGTAGCCCGCTCGATGGCGTTTTCCAGCTCCCGCACGTTACCGGGCCAGCGATGCTGTTCCAGCGCGCGCATGGATTCCGGGCTGAGACTGATGTCCGGCTTGCCCATGCGCTGGCCCTGGCGTTGCAGGAAGCGTTTGGCCAGGCCCAGGATGTCGCCATCGCGTTCCCGCAGGGGCGGAATGCGGATCTGCATCACGTTCAGGCGGTAATACAAGTCCTCCCGGAACTCGGCGGTCTTTGTCATGGCACGCAGGTTCCGGTGGGTTGCTGCGATCATGCGCACATCCACCGTGCGGCTCTGGGTCGAACCCACCCGGCGGATTTCGCTTTCCTGCAGGACGCGCAACAGCCGGGCCTGGGCCTCTGCCGGCAGTTCGCCAATTTCATCCAGGAAAAGACTGCCGCCATCGGCTGCTTCAATCAGGCCGGTACGGGCGGAGACGGCGCCGGTGAAGGCACCTTTCTCATGACCGAACAGTTCGGACTCGATCAGGCTTTCCGGTATGGCGGCACAGTTGACGCAGATCAGCGGCTGACGGGCTCTCGGGCTGAGCTGGTGCAGGGCGCGGGCCGCCAGTTCCTTACCGGTCCCGGATTCACCATGGATCAGGACAGTGGTCTCCGTAGGGGCGACCTTGCGAATCAGGGTAAAGACATGCTGCATGGCCGAACACTGGCCATACATGATTCGGGAGGGATCGCCCTCAGCCGTTTGCGGTTCGTCCTCGGCGTCGTCTTCACCGGACGCTTCCGGCTCGCGGACGGCGGTACGTTTGAGAATGTCCTCGACCGATGCCAGCATCTCGTCGTGATCGAATGGCTTGGCGATGTACTCCACCGCGCCCAGCTTCATGGAATCCACCGCCGAGCGCAGGCTGGCGTAGCTGGTCATGATCAGCACCGGGGTGTTGGGTGCCAGGCGGATCAGCTCAGTACCGGCGGCACCAGGCAGGCGCAGGTCGGAAATGATCAGATCGAAACCGTCCAGCTCATAATGGGAACGGGCCTCGTCGACGGAACCGGCATCGGAGACATCGTAATCGGCATGGGTCAGCAGCTTGCGCAGGGCTGAGCGAATGATCTCTTCGTCTTCTACGATCAGGATACGATGCATGCCTCGGGAAGCCGCCTCTTTCATGATTCTTGGAGGGTGTCTGTGTCCGCTTCGAAAGCCGGCAGGCTCAGCCGCACGCACGTGCCGCCGTTGCCGTCTTTCGCGACCGGACTCTCAACCTGGATATGACCGTAATGCTCTTCAACGATGCTGTACACCAGCGAGAGCCCAAGACCGGTGCCTTCGTTGGGCGCCTTGGTCGTATAGAAAGGCTCAAAGATGTGATCGAGCTGGTCTGCAGGAATGCCTGCACCCTCATCAACGACTTCGATGATAGCGGAGTAGGCTTCCTGCTTTCCACTGATCCGGATCAAGCTGCCCTCGGGTGAGGCATCGCGCGCATTGGCCAGCAGGTTGACGAAGACCTGCACCAGCCGCTGTTCGTCGCCCAGCACCTGGAGTCCGGCCGGGCAATCGTTGCTGTATTGCAGGCTGCGGCCCTTGCCACTGAGCGACACCAGGTTGAGGGATTCGTCGATGCAGCGGCGCAGTTCCACCGGTTCGTAGCGGTTGGCCGGTGCGTGGTTGCCGGAGCGGGCAAAGTTCATCAGCGACTGCAGGATGCGTGAGATGCGACGGGTCTGCTGCTGGATCTGGTCGGCTGTGGACAGGATGTCCGGGTTGTCGGTCTCCAGTTTCAGGTTCTGGGCCAGCGACGAGATCCCGGTGACCGGGTTGCCCACCTCGTGCGCCACCCCCGCGGCCAGGCGGCCGACCGAGGCGAGGCGTTCGCTGTGCATCAGTTCGTCTTCCAGCAGGCGGGTTTCGGTCTGGTCCTCGACCAGCACCACGTTGCCGCCTTCCGGGTGGTCCGGTCCGCTCAGGGTTGATTTGTGGAGGTTGAACCAGCGCGGACGGCCCTTCATGTCGAGCCGGTGCTTGTAACGGTGCAGTTCCTCGCCATTGACGAAGTCCTCCAGCATCTCCTGCCACTGGTCGGGCAGTGCGGTCAGCCGAGCGCCCACCACGTCGTCAGCAGCAATGCCGGTGACCTCCTCCATGGCGTGGTTCCACATCAGGATTTCGCCGTCATCGCCGATCGAGCAGGTGGCGATGGGCAGGTTCTGCAAGGTTTGACGGTAATGGCGCCGCAGGTTGTCCAGTTCGCCAGCGAGACCGGTGAGCTGGCTCTGGTAATCCCCCAGCGCCTTTTCGATGTAGTGGATGTCCTGGCCAGTGCGACCGCCGGCCTGGGGTTTGAAACCGAGGTGGTGCTTGACGATGTCCTGGGCCACCGACGGCCCCATCAGGCCCGACAGGTTGACCTCGATCTGGTCGCGCAGGCGGCGCAACTGGTAGGGACGGTACTCGATGCTGGGCAGGCGCAGTTGGAACAGGGCTCGGTTCACTTCCCGGCTGGCAACGGCCTGGCCCAAAGGTGTGGCCAGTTGCTGCTTGAACTCGTCGGATGAGCCGGACAGCAGCTCGCGCCGCTGTGGACGCGACAGCGCGCCCAGTGAGCATGACTGGGCCGCGCTGTCCTCTTCGCTGGAGGTTTCCGTGAGCAGCGAGATCAGGGCAAAAACACTGACGTTCACGGTCAGGCTGGCAAAGGCGAAGATATGGGAATTGGACACCGAGACCGAAGGCAGCCCGACGAGCGTCAGGATGTCGGCATCGACCGAGAACGGCAGTACCAGCGTCAGGGCCCAGATGCCGGCACCTGCCAGCAACCCGGCGATCAGCCCCTTACGGTTGCCCTCCGGCCAGTAGATGACGCCCAGCGCGCCGGGTAGCAGCTGCAGCACGCCGGCCAGGGCGAGGATACCGAGCGTCGCGAAGTCCAGCCTGGAACCGACCCCTTCATAGAACACTAGTGCCGCAAAGATGATGACCGCCACCAGTATCCGCTTGACCCAGCGCAGCCAGCCGTAGATGTCCGCGCGCTCCCGCGGCGGGCGCAGGGGCAGGACCACATGGTTGAGCACCATACCGGCCAGGGCCAGGGTGCTGACGATCATCAGGCCGCTGGCGGCAGATAGCCCGGCGATGTACATGGCCAGGGTCAGGGCCGGATGGCCCAGGCCGAAGGTGGCGCCCAGGGCGAAATAGCTCGATTCGGTCGGCGCATCGAGAGCCTGCCCACCCCACAGGATCAGCGGCACCGGTATCGCCAGCAACAGCAGGTACAGTGGTAACCCCCAGCTTGCTTTGGCCAGTGCTCGCGGGCTGGGGTTTTCGCTGAAGATCATGTGGTACATGTGTGGCAGGACCAGCGCCGCCGCGAAGGACATCAGCATCAGTGCCCGCCAGCTGCCGTCGTCCAGCTTGATGCCGAACGGCGAGGCCAGCGCCACGTTGTGGTTGAGCCAGATTTCCAGTCCGCCAAAGCCATCGAACACCGAGAACAACAGCAGACCGCCGAGGAACAGCAGGGCCACCAACTTGATCAGGGAGTCGAACGCGATGGCGACGACCAGGCCCTGGTGACTGTCCTGCCCCTGCTCACGGCGGGCACCGAACAATACGGTGAACAGCACCATTGCCAGACTGAACAGCAGGCCGATCATATGGGGCGAGGCGCCGGGGGAAAGCAGGGCCGCGGAATCGGCGACCGCCTTGATCTGCATGCTTAGCAACGACAGGATCGCCGCCCCGGAAAGCAGGGTCACCAATGTGCCGGCCCACTGGCTTCGGTAGCGGAAGGCAAACAGGTCGGCCAGCGAGGTCAGCTGGTAGGTCCGCCCGATGCGCAGGATCGGGTTGAGCAGTACCGGTGCCAGCAGGAAAGCTCCGCTGATCCCGATGTAGTAGGCCAGGTAACCGAAGCCAAACACGCTGGCCATGCCGACCGATCCGTAGATCGCCCAGATGCCCGCATAAACGCCGAGGCTGAGGATGTAGACCAGCGGGTGCCGGACCCAGCGTGCCGGAATCAGGCCACGCTCGGTGATATGGGCAATACCGAAAAGCAGGGATAGATAGGCGAGGCTGACCAGGATCAGCGTGGTCAGGCTAAAACTCATTGGGATCGCGTCGCCATTCCAGCCAGAATCCCACGGCAATCAGGCCGGCCCAGGCAATAAACGGGCTGTACCACGCACTGCCGGGCTCAATCCACCAGTCGAGGATGTTGGGGGAAAAGATGTAAACGGCCAACACAAGCAGGAAGACCAGTCGGTAGATATACATCGGGCAATTGTTCCCTGCGGTTACCGAGTGTCGCGTTATACCACGCAACCCCTTGTATTGTCAGGCCGGAGCAGGTGCCAGCCCGGATTGCAATGGCAAACGCTCCGCCGACCAGTGGGTCTGCGCCCATTCCAGTATAGCTTCGGGGCTGGCTCCGAGCAGTGTTGCCGGTGGCTCCTGCCCCAGGGTCTGTAGGGCGTGCCAGAGGTTGGTGCCGGGCTGGTCGTCGTCGAGTGCCGGTGCGTGGGTCTGTTTACTCAGTTTCTGCCCGCTGGCGTTGAGTATGACCGGGATGTGCAGGAAATCGGGCGCGGCAGTGCCCAGCCAGTCGAACAGTTTCAGTTGCGCGGCGGTGGTCTCCAGCAGATCTGAGCCACGCACGATGTCAGTAATGCCCTGGTCGATATCGTCCACCACCACCGCCAGTTGATAGGCATAGAATCCTTCCTTGCGTTGCAACACCGGATCGTCGCGCTCGGCGCGCAGCACCTGGGCCTGCGGGCCCAGCAATTGATCCCGCCAGCTCAGGGTGCAGTCGTCAAGCTTCAGTCGCACGGCGTGGGGGCCGTCGGGCATGGCTTTGCGGTTGCGGCAGTCGTTCGGGTGATGGCCGTTATGGGCACTCAGTTGTTTACGGGAGCAGGCGCAGCCGTAGGCCCGGTCGTCGTCAAGTAGCTTCTGGATGGCCGCCGCGTAGGCTTCATGACGTTCCGACTGGAAGCGCACGCTTTCGTCCCAGTGCAGCCCATGGCACTCGAGACTTTGCAGGATCTGGCCGGCGGCTTCGGGCGGTTCACGCAGGGGATCCAGGTCCTCGATGCGGACCAGCCAGGTGCCGGAATGGGTGCGTGCCTCGAGATAGCTGGCCAGCCCGGTCACCAGGGAGCCAAAATGCAGCGGTCCGGTTGGGGATGGGGCAAAACGCCCCCGGTAGACTGAGGTCATGAATCAGCGGAGCGCCGGACGTCTGGCGCCCGGCGTCCTGGTGCTGGCTGGATCAGATTCCGGTCTGGCGCTCGCGGATTTCCGCCAGCGTCTTGCAGTCGATGCAGAGCGTCGCTGTCGGACGAGCTTCCAGCCGGCGAGTACCGATTTCCACGCCGCACTGGTCGCAGAAGCCGTAGTCGTCCTTGTCGATGCGATCGATGGTCTGGTCGATCTTCTTGATCAGCTTGCGTTCCCGGTCGCGGGTGCGCAGCTCCAGACTGAATTCCTCTTCCTGAGTGGCCCGGTCGCTGGGATCGGCGTAGTTGGCCGCATCTTCCTGCATGTGATGCATGGTGCGGTCAACTTCTTCCATCAGTTCCTGCTTCCATTGAAGCAGCAGCTGGCGGAAGTGCTCCAGCATGTCTTCACTCATGTACTCCTCGCCTTTCTTCATTTCGTAAGGCGTGAAGTTGGTGAACCGTTCGCGGGCTTTTTCTTCAATATTCGGCATAGAAACCAGCCTCTTCTCAATACTCCAAGGAGGCTCCGACCTTCGTTGGTCCGGAGGCCCGACCTTTAGGGCATGGCGGCTGCCGTGGGCAGTCACCCCAGATTCCTGTCACCCGTCCCGGCCTGTTTGCCTGAGTACCAGCGTAGCATTTTTTGTCGGGTGCCTTCGCCCCTTGCCTCAGACTGGATGCGGGACTCAATGAATCTGCGGAAAATAGCAGATTCACCTGAGTCGCGCTAGTCCTGCACGTCAAGGCTGCGCAACCTGTCCGCCGGAGTCGGAATCGGTATGATAGGACGCTGATTTTCAAAGGTTCATCGTGGTGGGGCGAGGATCGGCTCTCGTCCGTATGAGCTCGTTCGTGTTTGCTGAAGCCCATTTTGACTGTTGGAGAGAATGATGGAGTTTCCTGTGCCGTTGATCGAAGGGCGGCTGATCAAGCGCTACAAGCGGTTTCTGGCGGATGTAACGCTGGACGATGGCCGGGTGGTGACGGCCCATTGCCCCAATACGGGCTCCATGCTGGGCTGCAAGGCGCCGGACAGCCGGGTCTGGCTGACCCACAGCAACGATCCCAAGCGCAAGCTCAAATACACCTGGGAGTTGGTGGAGGTCGCGCCGGAGACGTTGGCGCTGATCAACACCTCCCGCCCCAATCACCAGGTCCGTGCCGCCATCGAGGCGGGCCGGATCGACGCGCTGGCGGGCTATTCAAAGCTGCGCAGCGAGGTCCGTTACGGCAGCGAAAAGAGTCGTATCGATTTGCACCTGTCGGGCCACGCCGGCCAACCCGATGCCTGGGTGGAGGTGAAAAACGTGACGCTCGGCGAGGGCGGGCGCGGGTATTTTCCGGACGCGGTGACCACCCGGGGCCAGAAACACCTGCGGGAGCTCATGGCGCAGGCTGCGGCCGGCGAACGTGCGGTGCTGTTCTTCTGCGTCAACCATACCGGGGTGGAGAGCGTCGCGCCGGCGGATCATATCGACCCGGAGTACGGTCGGCTGCTGCGCGAAGCGGCGCAGAACGGCGTGGAAATCCTGGCCTGGCGGGCTGCCCTGACTCCGACGTCATTGGCGCTGGAAACACCGCTGCCGGTGGTGCTTGATTGAACGTCAGCCGACGTGGATCAGCAGCATCCCCTCCTGCCGTTCGACGGTGAGCGGGGTCAGATTGTCACCGGCGCAGGGGCCGGTAATGCAATGGCCGTCATCGACGGTGAACAGCGCGTGGTGATTGACGCACTGGATGAAGCAGTGATCCGCGTCCATGAACTGGTCCGGTAGCCAGTTCAGCGCGATACCCAGGTGGGGGCACACATTATGGTAGGCATAGACCTGCCCCCGATGGCGGACTACAAAGCCACCGAAGGTCTTGTCGGGCAGGTTGAACTGGCGGCATTCGTTCTCCGCCAGATCATCGGTGAGCGTGATGGTCGCCGGCATGGTGTGGGGTCGTCGGATTACTTGGTCGTGTTGTAGCGCATGCGGGTGCCATGATTCAGCGACATAACGATCTCGTCCGCATGCAGTTCAATCGGAAACAGGCATCCCGAGATCTTGGCGCCGGCAATGCTGGCGCCTTCCAGGTTGGCCCGGCTGAAGTCGATGCCTCGCAGGTCGGCACCGCGAAAATAGGCGTGACTCAGGTCGAGGCCCGCCACGTCGATGCCCCTGAGGTCCAGACCACGAAAGTCCCCGTGGGAGAAGCTGGGGTAGGTGTCGAGGCCGCCCTTGGCCTCGTTGAACGCCTGGATGTTTTCATTGCGCAGGGTCTGGTAAAGCGGGTGATCAAGTACGCGTACCGTGTCTTCCATGGATCCGACTCCTGTCTCATGGGCCTGTCATCAGTGTAGTGGCGTCCGCTGGTCACGCGAGTGAGAAATGGCTCCGGATGCGGTCGGCCAGACTCTCCGCAACCCGGTCCTCTTCCGTGTGCACGTGGACGGTGTGCGCTCTTTCGTCTTCCGCGATCGGCTCCAGCCAGGTGAGCTGCTTGTCGAGCAGCGCCTCGGTGGCTTCGGAGGCATCGTCGTTGCGGGCCCGGATCCACTTGCGACGCAGGGCTTCCGGCGCCTGGCAATCGATCAGGGCGAACGGCATACCGAGCTCCGCCGCCAGATCGTCGAACCGCGCCCGCTCGGCGTGCTTGAGGCAGGCCGCATCGATGATCACGGGGCAGCCCGAGAGCAGTATGTTCTGCGCCAGGGCGGCCAGACGATCGTAGGTCTTCTGGTTGGATTCGGCGCTGTATATATCCGCACCAATACCAGAGCGGCTGTTGTCCAGCGGGCTCAGTCCGTGCAGGCGCTTGCGTTCCACGTCCGAACGCAGACGGATCAGCCCCAACTCCCGTGCCAGGGCACCACTGACCACCGTCTTGCCGCTGCCGGAGAGGCCGGTTGTGGCCAGCAGGTACGGGTTCGGGCAGGTGCCGTAACTGTCGGCCAACTGCGCGTAGCTTCGGAACGTATCCAGTAATCCGGCCTTGTCCGCTTCGCTCAGCCCCTCGTTGCCCCGGGTAAACAGGGCGATCTTGGCCCGAACCATGGCCCGGTAAGCCTTGTACAGCGGCAGCAGGGGCAGGGCCTCGTAATCACCGCTGTATTCCAGGTAGGTGTTCAGGACGTCCATGGCGAGACCGTTTTCACCACGGGATTCCAGGTCCATCAGCAGGAAGGCGACGTCATTGATCACATCGATCCAGCGGAAGGGCTCGTTGAACTCGATGCAATCGAAGACGGTGACGTCACCGTCGTAGTAGGTGATGTTGGACAAGTGCAGGTCGCCGTGGCACTCCCGCACGAACCCGTCGCTGCGGCGCTGGGCGATCTTGTCTTCCAGGCGGTTGAAGGTGGTGCGGGTCCAGGCTTCCAGTTCGTCCACCTGCTTGAGCAGGTCAGCATCGTCCAGCAGAGGGCGGACCTGATCGAAATTCTCCTGCATGGCCGCGTAGACCGCTTCCGGCGTGCCCAGTGGCTTGTCGTCCGGTACCCGTGGCAGATCCCGGTGAAACTCGGCCGTCTGGCGCGCCAGATCCTTCATCGCCTTGCTGGTCAGGTTGCCTTTTTCCTGTATCGCGTCGAGCAGGTTGGCCTGGTCGAACTGACGCATGCGGATCGCGTATTCGAACGGTTCGCCGTCGCCGCCCAGGGTTGGGTTTTCCGCACTGCCGGTAATGGGGACCACGGCCTCATACAGATCCGGTGCCAATCGACGGTTAAGGCGGATCTCTTCCTCGCAGAAATGCTTGCGGCGATCCAGGGATGAAAAATCGAGGAAACCGAAATCCATCGGCTTCTTGATCTTGTAGGCGTAGGGACCGGTGAGGATGACCCAGGAAATGTGGGTTTCCAGAACCTTGAAGTCGTCCACCGGGTGGTCATAGCGGGCGGGGTCCTGGAGGGCACTGATCAGGTCATTGCTCACGGGTCTCTCCTTTGCATCGGGGTCTGCATTGACGTGTCGCGACCTATGATAGCGTTCCAGTCCCCAAATGACAGTGGGCGATTCACAGAAAGGCGTGACGTCTGGGGATCGGGGTGCCTCTGACCCGCCCTTCCATTCCTGTATTACAGTTTCACAACCTGTGGGCTTCCCGTGAGGCGGTCTGGTTATAATGCGCGCCATGGCCAAATCATCCCCGAAAAACCGCGGTCGCGGTAACAGTAAGAAAAAACAACGTAAGTCCCCGGCAAAGCAGGGTTTTCGATCCCGTTTCTGGCGTCTTTTCTGGCGCCTGGGACTGGTGGGCCTGGTGGTGCTGGCGGGCTGGACGGTGTACCTGGACGCGGTCGTGACCTCGAAGTTCGAGGGCCGGCGCTGGGAAATTCCCTCGCGGGTCTATGCCCGTCCGCTGGAACTCTACGATGGCGCCGCCGTGACGACGGTGGGTCTGAGCAACGAGCTCTCGCAACTGGGTTATACGCCGGTCCGCTCGGCCCGGGAGCCCGGCACCTACAGTCGCAACGGACGCACCTTCGAGATCTACACCCGCGCCTTCCGGTTCTCGGATGGCGAGGAGCCGGCCCGCCGACTGCGTTTCAGTATCAGCGGCGATCGCGTCCAGCAGTTCCGGGTGACTGCCGGCCCGAATTCACCGGTGGTGCGCCTGGAGCCCATACAGATCGGTGGGATCTATCCCGCCCACAAGGAAGACCGAATCCTGATCAAGCTGTCCGACGCCCCGGACTCTTTCGTGCCCGCCCTGTTGGCGACCGAAGACCGGGATTTCTATCAGCACTGGGGCATCGCGCCGCTTTCTATTGCCCGGGCCATGTGGGCGAACGTGCGCGCCGGGCACGTGGTGCAGGGTGGCAGTACGTTGACCCAACAGCTGGTCAAGAACCTCTACCTCAGCCGCGAGCAGACGCTGGTGCGCAAGGGCAACGAGGCCATTATGGCCATGCTGCTGGAACTGCACTACGACAAGCCGGAAATCCTGCAGACCTATCTCAACGAGGTGTACCTGGGGCAGGCCGGTGCCCGCTCCATCAACGGCTTCGGACTGGCCAGCCAGTTCTATTTCGGGGAATCCTTCAGTCATCTGGACCTGCACGAGGTCGCTTTGCTGGTGGCGATTATCAAGGGGCCCAGCTACTACGATCCTCGTCGCCATCCGCAGCGGGCGTTGAAGCGTCGCAATCTGGTTCTGGATTTGCTGGCCCAGACCGGCAAGGTGCCGGCCGACAAGATCGCCGAGGCCAAGCAGCGTGGGCTGGATGTGGTCAACAAGCCCTCTTACAGCAACGCTCGCTATCCCGCTTATCTGGACCTGGTGCGTCGTCACCTGGCCCGGGAATATAAGGACGAGGACCTGAAGAGTGCCGGCCTGCGCATCTTCACCACGCTGAACCCGGAGATCCAGCGCATCACCGAGCAGTCCGTACGCAAAACGCTGGATCGACTTGATGGCGGAGGCAAGGACAAGACGCTGGAATCCGCCGCGGTGGTCACCTCGCGGGACAGCGGCGAGGTGCTGGCGCTGGTAGGCGGTCGGGAACCCAAGTTTGCCGGTTTCAACCGGGCCGTCGATGCGCGTCGGCCGATTGGTTCGCTGATCAAGCCGTTCATCTATCTGACGGCACTGAGCCATCCCGACAAGTACACGTTGATCACGCCGATCAAGGATGAGCCCTTCACGCTGGTATTCGACGACGGCCGTCGCTGGTCGCCGGAGAACTACGAGCACGAATCCCACGGCATGGTGCCGCTGCACCGGGCGCTGGCGAAGTCCTATAACCTGGCGACGGTCCGGGTGGGGCTGGACGTCGGCATCGACGAAGTGATTGATAACCTGCACAAGCTGGGGCTCAACGAGCCGGTCCAGAGCTACCCGTCGATGCTGCTCGGGGCGATCAACCTGTCGCCGGTCGAGGTGGCATCGATGTATCAGGGGCTGGCCACCTCCGGCTTTAATACGCCGCTGCGCACCATTCGTGAGGTGATGACCTCCGACGGCAAGATCCTGTCCCGTTACGGGCTCGAAGTCGATCAGGTGGTCGACCCGGCCGCGGTCCATCTGGTGCAGTACGCCATGCAGGAAGTCATGCGCGAGGGCACCGGACGCTCCGCCTACCGTTACCTGTCCTCTGATCTGGGGCTGGCGGGCAAGACCGGCACCACCAATGACGGTCGCGACAGCTGGTTCGCCGGCTTCAGCGGCGATCTGGTCACGGTCGCCTGGGTCGGTCGGGATGACAACGGCCCGACCAGCCTGACCGGTGCCACCGGCGCCCTGCCGGTGTGGGCCAATATCATGTCCCGGATTCCCCAGTATGGGTTCTCGCCCGTCGTGCCGACTGATGTAAAGTATGAGTGGGTGGACGGTCAGCAACAGGCACTGACCAGTGAATCCTGTGACAACGCGCGGTTCGTGCCCTTTATCGTTGGCAGCGAACCCAAAGACACGGTCAATTGCTCCGGCGACCTGACGCGTCGGGTCCGGAGCTGGTTTGAAGGACTCTTTGAATGATGCATAAACGACTGCTTCCCGGTTTGTGCCTGGGTATGACCATGCTGGCCGGTTGCGCCAGTGGACCGGGTGGTTCCATCTACGTGCCGGCCGGACAGTCCCAGGACAACGCGCCACCGCCGCCCACCGCTAACGAGCCGGAAGCGGCGCCGCGCGCCTCGGAACAGCCGCAGGAAAGCCCGGAGTCCAAAGCGTCGAAGCCGGCGCCGAGCTACCAGGACGAGAGCGAAGCCATCTCACCGGCGGCAGCCAGCCTGGTCCAGAAAGCCGATGTGATGCTGGCGGAGGGCGATACCCGGGCGGCCATCAGTCAGCTCGAACGGGCGCAACGCATCTCGCCGCGCTCCAGCAAGGTCTATTTCAAGCTGGCGTACGCCTACAAAGCAGAAAACCAGTTGGGCAAGGCCGAACAGTTTGCCTTGAAGGGATTATCGCTGGCGGGATCGGATACCGGGCTCCAACGCACGGGCTGGCACATGCTGGCGGACATCCGCCGGGCCTCCGGCAACGTGGCCGGGGCCGAGCAGGCTGAAGCGCGGGCCGCCGCACTGTAAGCAGACCGCCGAGCCCAGGGATTCAGGAGGGTGTGATGCAGAAACGGACGTGTTGCGGTGTGGTGATGGTGGCCGCCCTGGCGGGGCTGGGTGGTTGTGAATGGGAATTTGGTACGGTCGGCTCCGATGAGGACGGCTCCCTGACCCTGAAGCTGGCCGATGCGCCGGTGGATGATCTGGCGGAAGTCGTCATTACGGTCACGGGCGTCGAGCTCAAACCCTCAGACGACGACAGCATCACCATTGATTTTGACGACCCGCAGCCGATCGATCTGCTCGACCTGCAGAATGGCGATGTCGAAACGCTGCTGGATGAGGAGGGCGTGCCGGCCGCCAGTTATGAGTGGGTGCGTCTGATCCTGAGCCAGCAAAGCAGCGATCAATACGTCACCGGCGATGACGGTGGCACTTATGGACTGGTGATCCCGTCCGGCGACCAGTCCGGTCTCAAGGTGAACGCCGGTTTCAGCGTGGCCGATAATAAAGCGGTGTCCATGACGCTGGATTTCGACGTCCGCAAATCCGTCGTGGCGCCAACGCTCAACCCGTCCACCTATTTCCTCAAGCCGGTCCTGCGGCTGGTCAAGGACGACAACGTCGGTTCCATTTCCGGAACCGTCGATGAATCAACCATCCTCCAGACACGCTGTGCCAGCGTCGGCGACTTTGCCGGGCTGGTGTATATCTACGAAGGGGCGGACGTGGAGCCGGATGACCTGGGAGGTGCGACCGAACCGGTTGCGGCGGTCCCCGTCAACAACCGTGATAACCCGGGCGTATATCGCTACAAGGCATCGCTGCTCAACGAAGGGGACTACACGGTCAGCTACAGCTGTGACAAGGACGATGTCGAGGCGGACGAGTCCCTGTCCTTCCTCGATCCGGTGAATGTGGAGGTCGGGGCCAGAGAGGATACCGATCTGGATCTCGAGTAATAAGAGGTCATTGGTGATCGGCGAAAAGGGCCGGCAGCCGCCCGGAGGCTGCCGGCCTGCGCGGATCAGAGGCCCGCGTTCTTGAGGCGGTTGGCCTGTTGACGGTAGACCGTCTTGGGATCGGTCTCGAACAGGCTATGCAGGCCCAAGGCCTGGTTCACTTCATCCAGGTGATTCATGAAGTAGTTGTCGCGGATCACCTTGCCGAAGTGATTGCTGCAGCGACCGACCAGGCCGTCGTTGGCGGTCGTCCCGAATGCCGCGGCGGTGACCAGCAGCAGGGCATCGGACGGATCCAGGGCATTGGTCAGATGACCGGTGCCGCCCCAGGAATAGAAACGCATGCCGTTGGCATTGTACGCGCCCTCGCCACAAGCCGACGAGGGAATGCCGGCCGGCGCGAAGGCGTTGAACTCGGCGCTGCCCTCGGTGGACAGGGACGCCACGCTGGCGCTGAAGTCCTGTTTATAGCCGCCACCGGACAGCAGGTCGATCAGTCCGCCCAAGGCATTGGCCAGACCGGCGACCGGGCCTTCAACCGGCGAACCGGCAATCAGGTCCGCGACTGCCGAGCCCTTGTGGGGCGAACCGACCGTGGTCACGGAAGCCACGAGATCCGGACGCACGCGGGCCACATAGCGCGCCGTGGGCCCGCCGTGGCTGTGGCCGATCAGGTTCACCTTGCCGTAGACCGCAGCAATGGCTTCGATCTGCGGTAGCAGGGCCTCGCCGCGTTCGATGGAGGTATCCAGCGCAGGTACCTGGGTCAGGAACACCTTGGCGCCGTTGTCGCGCAGATCTTCAGGAATGCCGTACCAGTAGTCGTAGCCGGCGATGTCGTCAAAACCGAACATGCCGTGGACCAGTACGATGGGATAGCGTGTTTTTGCGTAGTCGGAGGGTGTGGAGTCCCACCACCAGGCCGCAGCCGGCATGGACCACGCCAGTACGCCCGTCAGGGCGAGCAGCTTGAGCCAGTGTTTCATTGTTGTCGTTCCTACCGTGTGTTTGTTGTTGTCTTGGTGTCGGGGTCGGACCTGCTCCGGACGAGCGGAACGACCCAGCCAAACGGCGGCCTCTGTCAGTGGGCGAACGATCGGTAGCGGCTATATGTGCCGCCTGCGTACCTCTGATCGCCTTGTTGTTGTGATCTGACAGACGGTCGCAGACTGCTTTGACGGACAATCCCAGTATTCAGCAAAGGCGGGCAGATTACTTGGGCCAGATGGGCCCTGGAGGTGGGGATGTGATGTGGGTCGCTTAACTGGCCCGGTGTGACAAGGATGGCCGGGGAGGCCGGCCATCCTGCGGTATCCCGTGATTTACAGGGTGTCCATGACCTTGCGGGCAGCAGTCAGGGTGTGTTCGATATCCTCGTCACTCATCGCTGCGCTGGTGAAGCCGGCTTCGAAGGCCGATGGCGCCAGGTAAACGCCTTCCTTGAGCATGCCGTTGAAGAAACGACCGAATCGCTCCGCATCGCAGCGCATGACATCTTCGAAGGTATTCACCTGATTCTGGTCGGTGAAGAAGAAACCGAACATCGCCCCGGCGCTCTGCACGACGAGCGGTACACCGGCGGCATTGGCCGCACGCTTGAAACCGTCACGCAGGGTATTGGTCTTCTCGGTCAGGCGATCGTGGAAGCCGGGTTCGGAGATGGCTTCCAGCGTCGTCAGGCCGGCGCGCATCGCCAGTGGATTGCCGGACAGGGTGCCCGCCTGGTAAACCGGGCCCAACGGTGAAATGTGGGACATGATCTCGCGCTTGCCGCCAAATGCGCCGACCGGCAGCCCGCCGCCGATCACCTTGCCCAGAGCCGTCAGGTCCGGGGTGACGCCATAGCGTTCCTGGGCGCCGCCCAGAGAGACGCGGAAGCCGGTCATCACCTCGTCGAAAATCAGCACGCTGCCGTGCTGGTCGCAGACGTTGCGCAGTCCTTCGAGGAAACCCGGCACCGGCGGGATGCAGTTCATGTTGCCGGCGACCGGCTCAACGATAACGGCCGCAATCTCGTCGCCCATTTCGGCGAACACCTTGCGCACGCTCTCGATGTCATTGAACGGCACCGTCAGGGTGTGCTCGGCGAGGCTGGCGGGAATGCCCGGGGAGTTGGGCACGCCCAGCGTCAGGGCGCCGGAACCGGCCTTGACCAGCAGGGAATCCACATGGCCGTGGTAACAACCTTCAAACTTCACGATCTTGTCGCGACCGGTGAAGCCCCGGGCCAGGCGAATGGTGCTCATGGTGGCCTCGGTGCCGGAGTTGACCATGCGTACCAGATCGATGGACGGCACCAGCTCGCAGATTTTCTTGGCCATGGCGGTTTCGATGGCGGTCGGCGCGCCGTAGCCCACGCCCACGTCGATCTGGGCGTGCAGGGCATCGATCACCCGCTGGTCGCGGTGGCCGAGAATCATGGGCCCCCAGGAACCGATGTAATCGATGTAGCGATTGTCGTCCTCGTCATAGAGGTAGGCGCCTTTGGCGGTCTTGATGAAGATGGGGGTGCCGCCAACGCCCTTGAACGCCCGCACCGGCGAGTTCACGCCGCCGGGGATGTACTGCTGGGCGTTTTTGAAAAGGGTTTCGGACTGGGTCATCAGGAGGACTCCTGTTCGGTGGTCTTGGCAAAAAGGTTGGTAAAGGCACGGGCGCGGGTTTCGATGTCATCGGTGCCAAACAGGCCACCGATGACAGCCAGCAGGTCCGCGCCATTGGCAATCAATAGCGGGGCATTTTCCAGGCTGATGCCGCCGACGGCACTCAGGGGAAGTCCCAACGGCTGCGCCTGTTGCAGAATGTCTGGCGTTGCTGCCGGCGCACCTGGCTTGGTCATGGATGGGAAAAAGCGGCCAAAGGCCAGGTAATCGGCACCGGCTTCGCGGGCTGCCTGAGCCAGTTCGAGGCTGGCGTGGCAGGTTTTGCCGAGGATGGCGTCCGGGCCCAGCAGGGCGCGGGCTTCGGCGATGTTGCCGTCTTCCTGGCCCAGATGCGCGCCGGCCGCGCCCACGCGCCTTGCCAGGGCCGCATCGTCATTAATGAGCAGGGGAATCTGGTGGTTGGCGCAGACACTGACCAGATCCCGCGCCCGTGCCAGGCGCTCTGTTTCCGTTGCCTGCTTGTCGCGGTACTGGACTAACACCGCACCGCCGCGGATGGCGGCTTCGACCGCCGGAACCAGTTGGTCGCCCGGCAACAGGTTGGGATCGGTAATGGCATAGAGCCCTGGTCGAAGCGCTTCCCCGGGGTTCATAAAGACACCATCGCGACACTGCGATCCGGCACCGGCTGGCCTTTGCCCACGGTCAGCGCCTGATCAATGGCCCGTGCGACCAGATACTGGGAGCGTTCAATCGCGTCCTCGAGCGGCAGGCCTTTGGCGCGACCGGCCGCGATGCCCGCCGCGAGCGTGCAGCCGGAACCATGGTATTCACCGCCCAATCGGTCGATGTGCCATTCCTTCGTGTCCGTACCCGCCCGGTAAAGCCGGTTAATGATCTGCGGTCCAGTGCCATGGCCACCAGTCCCCAGGACCGCTGGGCAGCCGGCTTCCAATAATTGTCTGGCGGCGGCCTCAGCATCGTCATCCTCACCCAGTTGGGCCAGTTCGATGCCGTTCGGTGTGATGACGTCGGCGAGTTGGAACAGGCGAGTGGTCATGGCCTGAATCAGTTCATCGTCGGCCAGGTCACCGCCGCCGGCGGCCTTGATGACGGGGTCGACCACCAGGGGAATTCCGGTGCGGTCCCGCATGAAATCCACCAGCACGTCGACAATGGCTGCGCTGCCGAGCGCGCCGGTTTTCACTGCGTGGATGGGAACGTCCTTCGCCAGGCATTCCAGCTGCTGGCGGACCAGGGCCGGATCGATCGCCTCGGCGCTGTGGACGTTGCACGTGTCCTGGACGGTCAGGCAACTGATGACCGGCAGCGGGTGGCAGCCCAGTGCAGTCACCGCCTGGATGTCGGCCTGGATGCCGGCACCGCCGGACGGATCGAGACCTGAGAGAATGAGGACGTGGGGGCGTTGATGCATAGCGTGACCTGAATGTTTCAGTGAATCAGAACGGCTTGACGGTGACCAGGATCACCACGGCGACCAGAATCAGCACCGGCAGTTCATTGAACCAGCGATAGAACACGTGACTCCGCTGGTTGGCATCGTCCCGGAAAACCTTGACCAGGTGGCCGCAGTAAACGTGATAGACGACCAGCAGCGCCACGAGTGCCAGTTTCGCATGCAGCCAGCCCTGGCTTAAATAGGCCGAAGGGCTGTAGCTGATCAGCCAAAGGCCGAGCACAATCGTCGCAATCATCGACGGGGTGCCGATGCCCCGGTACAGCTTGCGTTCCATGATCTTGAAACGCTCGCGACCTGCCTCGTCCTCGCAGCTGGCGTGGTAGACGAACAGTCGGGGCAGATAAAAAATAGCGGCGAACCAGCACACCACCGCAATGATGTGGAAGGCTTTAACCCAAAGCATGGAGGCTTATTCCTTACGGTATTGGTAGTAGTGTTCGATATCCGATTTCAGCACGACGCCAATGATCCGCTGAATCATGGGGGCCACATGACGCTGCACGTAGAGCGCTTCGGCCCTGCTGTCGTTGAACTGGGCCATGGCTTCCTCAAGGGTCGCCTGATAGGGAATCGGCGCCAGATCCCGGCGGTTGGCCGGAATTTCCATCAGGTCGATCTCGGGATTTTTCTCGGGATCCTCCGGGTCCGGCTCCAGCTTCTCGGCATGATCCTCCAGATAGCGCGCCAGGTCCACCGACGGCAGCAGGGCGGTGGGTCCATTCTGGCCATCGATGATCAGCCAGCGGGGTTCGGTCTTGAGGATTTCCCTGGCGATCTCCGGACCGATGCGGCGCTGCACCCGCCGGAGACTGCGCTCCATGATGGCGCCCACTGAGACCCGACGGAGTGCCTGGATCACCGGCGAATTCTGGTAACTTAATCCCTGGCTCTTAAGCACCGACAGGAAGATCGAACGTTGACCGAACACTTCGCTGGCCACCAGGCTGGAGACGGTCACGATCAGCATGCCCGGCAGGATGATGTTCGGATTGCGAGTCAACTCAATCAGCGCCATGAGCGCAGCCAACGGCGCCTGCAGGACAGACCCCATCATCGCCCCCATGCCCAACATGGCGTAGAACCCGGTACTGGAGGCGATGTCCGGCGCCACGGCGGCGCCCACCAGCCCCATGGCGCCGCCCAGCGTGGCACCGATGAAAATCGTCGGGCCGATCAGGCCGCTGGGCATGCCGAGGCCGATCGTAATGGCAGTGATCACCAGCTTGGTCAGCGCGATCGCGAGCAGCAGCAGAAGCGGGATCTGGTCGTGGATGGTCTCACTCACCGTGTCATAGCCGATGCCCATGATTTCCGGCACCAGGATAGCCACCGGCACCATCAGCAGGCCGGCCGCCGCCATGCGCAACAGGATTGGCTTGTCGTTGAAGCGGGTGGACAGCACGAGGAGGCGGACAAATCCCGCCGACGCCACGCCGATGACCACGGCGATCACCAGGATCCAGGGGATTTCCAGCAGGGAGTTCATGGTCAGTGGCGGCACGGTAAACGCCGGTGCCGAGCCGTAAACGGCCTGGGTCACCACCCCGGCACTGACCGAAGCCAGGATCACCGGGGTAAATCCGGCGATGGTGTATTCCATCATCACCACTTCCATGGCGAAGATGACGCCGGCGATCGGCGTATTGAACGACGCGGAGATGGCCCCCGCACAGCCACAGGCCACCAGCGTACGGATGCTGTTGTTGGGGAGCTTCATCCACTGACCCAGCAGGCTGGAGAAGGCCGCCCCCAGATGCACCGCCGGGCCTTCCCGGCCGGATGACTGGCCGGTAACCACGGTGCCCACGCCGAAAATGAACTGCACGATGGCGCTGCGCAGGGAAATATAGCCCTGGTGGTAGTTCAGGCGTTCCATGACGTAGGTGACGCCGACCTTGCGATCGGAAATGACCAGCCGGTGCATCAACAGGCCCAGCAGCAGGGCGCCGCACAGTGGCAGCAAGCCCCGCACGACCCAGTCCAGGCTCTCGAACGACTCGTTGTGCCCGCCCGGCAGGAATTCCGAAAGCGGCCACTCGATGGCCAGGCGGAACAGCAGGATCACCAGGCCTGTGATGATCCCGGAAATCAGACCGAGGATGGACAGCTGGGGCAAAGCATCCACGCCCGACAAGCGTCTCCGGAAAAGGGGAATCAGCTCGTCAACAATGCGTTGCCTCAGTCTGTTCATGCGTGGGAATGCCTTTTGTAGGGGCGTCCCGGCTGCCAGCGAGGCCTTCCTGTTCTGGTTGTGGGGCGGCTGACGGACTCCGGGGCCGTGTGTATTTCAAACGTAACAATGACTTATTGTATTGTAATTGGCGCTACACAGCGTGCCAAAAGCCTGATCAATATCATGTTAGACTGTCCGCCGATTCAAGACGGTCGCCCTGCAACCGGGCAGCGAGGAGGACAGAGCATTGATCAAGGTAGGTATTGTCGGCGGAACCGGGTACACCGGGGTGGAACTGCTGCGGATTCTGGCAACCCATCCGGACGTGGAAGTGGCCATGATCACCTCGCGATCCGAGGCAGGCCAGCCCGTTGCCGATATGTACCCGAACCTGCGCGGCTACTTTGATCTGACTTTCACCGAGCCGGACGAAGCCGCCCTGGCTCAATGCGACTTGGTGTTCTTTGCCACCCCTCACGGTGTGGCCATGCGCATGGTGCCTGGTTTGATCGCTGCTGGCACGCGGGTCGTCGACCTGTCCGCGGACTTCCGGATCCGGGATCTGGACGTCTGGGCCAAGTGGTACGGCATGCCCCATGAGTCGGCCGACTGGGCCGAAAAAGCCGTCTACGGTCTGCCGGAAGTGTTCCGGGAGCAGATTCGCGAGGCCCAACTCGTGGCCAATCCCGGCTGTTACCCCACCGCGGTCCAGCTGGGTTTCCTGCCGCTGCTGGAAAACGGTCTGGTGAATCCCGCTCATCTGGTGGCGGACGCCAAGTCCGGCGCCAGCGGTGCCGGTCGTCAGGGCAAGATCGGTATGCTGCATGGCGAGATTGGCGAGAGCTTCAAGGCCTATGGCGCCTCCGGACACCGGCACCTGCCGGAAATCCGTCAGGGGCTGGAACTGGCCGCCGGTGGCAACGTTGGCGTGACCTTCGTGCCGCATCTTCTGCCGATGATCCGTGGCATCGAAGCCACCCTGTATGCGGAAGTGCGGGATCCGGTGTCCTTTGACACCCTGCAGGGCTTGTTCGAGAAACGCTACGAAAACGAGCCGTTTGTCGACGTCATGCCGTTCGGTGCTCATCCCGAAACCCGCAGTGTGCGCGGTGCCAACCACTGCCGGATGGCCCTGCACCGTCAGGAGGACAGCCCGGTGATCATCGTGTCCTCGGTGATCGATAATCTGGTCAAGGGCGCGGCCGGCCAGGCGGTCCAGAACATGAACATCATGTTCGGTCTCGAAGAAACCGCGGGGCTGGCAGCGCCGGCCCTGTTGCCGTAACGGAGGCCGATCGTTGGCTTCCGATCGCAAGAAACAGGGTGAGTACATTGTTGTCCGCTACCAGCCGGGGCAGCGGTATAAGCGATGGTTGATCCTGCTGGTCGTCAGTTTGATTTTCGCGGGTGTGGGCTATCTTGCCGGTATGGCACAAGGTGGTTTCCGGTTTACGACGGAGGCCGAACCCGGGCCGGATCTGAGCGGTGAGCTCTCGGCCATGCGTACGCAGCAAACGGACTTGCAGCAGCAGATGATCAACCTGGAGCGTGGTCGCAAGATCGATCAGCAGGCTCTGTCCCAGGCGCGGCATACGATCTCGCGTCTGGAAGACCGGCTGAGTTCCGTCAAGGCGGATCTGACGTTCTACAAGAACATCATGGCGCCGTCGGAATCGGATAACGGGCTGACGATCCAGCGACTGGAGCTGGAACAGCGCCCCGGTGACCGGGCGGTTCGTTTCAAGCTGGTATTGACGCAGGTGGGTGACAATCGCAGCTATATTGCCGGCAACGTGGCGGTGAACGTCATCGGTGAGCAGGACGGCAAGCGGCAGGTGGTGGCGCTACGTGACCTGTCGAAAGATATCGAAGACCTGGGGATCCGGTTCCGTTACCGGTATTTCCAGGATGTTGAGGGTGTCATGACGCTACCCGATGGCTTCGAGCCGCTGGAAGTGCAGGTGGTGGCGAAAGCCGAAGGGCGCAAGGCGACCCAGACTGAACGAACGTTTGAATGGCAATCGGTGATGGAGAAATAAGGCATGCTCGGCAACAAGAAGCAGAAATCGCGTAAACCGACCACGGGGCATTTCGATACCCTGATTTCCAGCAAGACCGCGATTTCCGGCGATGTCGAATTCTCCGGCGGTCTGCATATCGACGGACGCGTCCGCGGTAAGGTGATGGCTGAGGAAGGCACCTCGGCCATCCTGCGTGTTTCCGAAATCGGCGCGGTGGAAGGCGATATTGTCGCTCCGCATGTGATCATCAACGGCACGGTACACGGCGACGTGTACGCTTCCGAGCACCTTGAACTGGCCCAGAAAGCCTCCATTAACGGAAATGTCTATTACAGCCTGATCCAGATGGCGATGGGAGCCGAAGTCAACGGCAACCTGGTCCACCAGAAGGAGCCGGTCGGCCTGTTGCGCCAGTCGCGGGAGGCACTGGAAGCCAATCCGGCGTCGCAGAATGAGGCGGACGCCGAATCCGCGGAGGAGCGGTCTGAATAATTGACTGTTTTAGTCGGGAATTGGATAATCCATCGGTAGCTGCTTTTTTTACCCAGGAGGCGACCCTTGAGTGCAGTTCAGGAACAGATAGCCACACCCATGTTTGTCAGCGACAACGCTGTGGCCAAAGTTCGGGAGCTGGTCGAGGAAGAGGAAAACCCCGATCTGAAGCTTCGCGTCTTTGTGACCGGCGGCGGTTGCTCCGGCTTCCAGTACGGCTTTTCCTTCGATGAGGCCCAGGAAGAGGACGACACCATTATTGAGAAAGATGGCGTCACGCTGCTGGTCGACCCCATGAGTTACCAGTATCTGATCGGTGCGACCATTGACTACCAGGAAGGGTTGCAGGGGGCGCAGTTCATGGTCCAGAACCCGAATGCCACGACGACCTGTGGCTGTGGATCATCGTTTTCGATCTAGGATCGGTTGGTTTCACGGAAAAGGCCTGCTTTTGGAAGCAGGCCTTTTTGCGTTCTAGCCTTGGTAAATGGCCCCCAGGATTCTCTCGCCACGCGCACCGGTCACTGCCGGCAGGTTGCCGGTCTGCTGATCCAGCGTGCGTTTGGCCAGCCAGGCAAACGCTACCCCTTCCACCCATTGCGGATCCAGGCCCAGTGCGGCCGTCGTCTTGATGATAGCGTCTGGTAGAACGATCTCCAGGCGCTCCATCAGGAACTGATTGCGGGCGCCACCGCCACAAATATACAAGGTGATATCAGAAGATTTGGGGAGCTGCATGGCGAGTGAGCGGGCCGTCAGTTCCACCAGCGTGCACTGCACATCGTTGGCGGGGATGTCCGGATGGCGTGCAATGACGGTTTCAATCCAGGACAGGTTGAAGCGTTCCTTGCCGGTGCTCTTGGGGGCCGTTCGCCGGAAATAGGCGTCGGTGAGCATGTCGGTGAGCAGGGCCTGGTTTATCTGGCCGGTTTGGGCCCAGTGGCCATTGTCGTCATAGGGGCGTCCGGTCTGCTTGAGGCACCAGGCGTCGAGCAGTGCATTGCCCGGGCCCGTGTCGAAACCCAGCGCCTGGTCTGGTTCGGCGTGTGGCAGCCAGGTGATGTTGGCTATGCCGCCAATGTTGACGATGCAGCGGCTTGCCTGGTTATTCCCAAAAAAAGCGCGATGGAAGGCCGGGACCAAAGGTGCTCCCTGACCGCCCGCCGCCAGATCGCGACGACGGAAGTCGGCGACGGTCGTGATGCCCGTGACTTCCGCGATCAGGTTGGGGTCGCCAATCTGTGTGGTGAAGGGGTGCTTGCCCGACGGCTGATGCCGGATCGTTTGGCCGTGGCTGCCGATGGCGACGATCGATGCCCGGGGCAAATCCGAAGCCTTGATCACACCGCTCGCCGCCTCGCCAAACAGGGCACCCAGTTCGTGGTCCAATTCACCGACCTCATCCGGCGTCGCCTGGTTCTGGCAGGCGCGGGTCAAGCGCTGGCGGAGCGTGTCGGTATACGGCAATGAGTAGGTGCCGTGGATCTCCACGCGATCACCGGGAAACGACGCCAGCACCGCATCGATACCGTCCATGCTGGTTCCTGACATGAGCCCGATGTAGGCCGGTTCGGTCATCGATTCACTCACTCTCCGGGCCCAGGGCAATCTGTCTTTCGCCGCGAGCCTCGTTGAGTGCGGTCAGCAATGTTTGGGTCTTTGCCTGGAAACGCGCCATTTCCGCTTTCGGTACCGGGCTGGCATCCGGCAGTTTGA
Source organism: Marinobacter sp. NFXS9 (assembly GCF_040148665.1). Classification (NCBI taxonomy): domain Bacteria; kingdom Pseudomonadati; phylum Pseudomonadota; class Gammaproteobacteria; order Pseudomonadales; family Marinobacteraceae; genus Marinobacter; species Marinobacter sp. NFXS9. The sequence continues at coordinate 116,049 of NZ_JAGDDW010000017.1, forward strand.
CGGTGCGGGAATTGCGCGGAGCGCCGTTAATCCGGAATTCATAATGCAGGTGCGGTCCGGTGGCCAGGCCGGACGACCCCAGGTAGCCGATGGTCTGCCCCTGTTTGACACGGACACCGCTGCGCATGCCTTTGGCAATGGCGCGCATGTGGGCGTACAGCGTGGAGATGTTGTCGCCATGCTGGATCACGACCGCGCGCCCGTACCCGCCTTTCCAGCCGGCGGAGACGACGCGGCCATTGCCAGCGGCCTTGATGGGCGTTCCCGGCGGCGCTGCGTAATCCGTACCTTCGTGAGGGCGGACGACGCCCAGCACCGGATGACGGCGCTGCAGGTTGAACGGCGACGAGACGCGGGCATTGATCGGCGTGCGCAAGATGGCTTTGCGCAGGCTGTGGCCATCGGGGGTGTAGTAGTCGGTGTCCCCGTTCTCGTCGGTGTAGCGCAGGGCAATGGTCTCTTTGCCGCGATTGATGAACTTGGCGGCCAGGATGTTGCCGGTGTCGATCTTCTCGTCGTCCAGATAGAGGTCCTGGTACAGCACTTCAAACTTGTCGCCCTTGCGTATGTCGTAGACGAAATCGATATCCCAGCCGAAAATGCCGGCCATCTCCATGGTCAGCCGGTCGTCCAGGCCCGCGTCGCGAGCCGACAGGTAGAGCGAATCGTCAATCACGCCGTGCCGATAAACCGGGCGGGGTTCCGGCTCGCGCGTGACGATCTGTCCGGCGAAGCCTCCATCCTGACGTTCGATGTGCAGGGACTCCAGGCGATTGCGGGTCAACTCGATCTGCTGCAAGTCGCCGCTGTCATTGGTGGCAAAGGCGATGGATTCGCCGGCGTACAATCGCTCCAGCTTGCCCGCGTCACCCTCTCCGTGAATCACTGAGAACATCAGGGAGCTGTTGAATCCGGCTTTCTTGAAGAGTGTGGTGAGAGAGTCGCCGCTTTTAATGGTGAAGCGCTGCCAGTCCAGCTCCGGTTCAGCCGGCGCCACAGGGGCAGGCGCCGTCTCTTGCGCTGGCTGGTCGGCTTTGGCAATCTCTTCCGGCTCGTCCGATGGGCGCTGTGCCTCCGGTTGCGACGATGCCACCACCGAGTCGGGCTCTGACGCCGTCTCGGGTTGTGCTTTCTCTTCAGGTTTGGAAGCGGCCTGGTCGAGAGATGTCGATGTACGGCCGGCTTCCGCGGGATCGCCTGGGCTCAACACAAAAGCGAGGCCGACCACGGCGCTGAGCGTGCCCGCAGCGATCAGGTGTTTTTTGGGGAATGTCTTGAGCACGTTGAAACCTGTTTTCCCTGACGCAACTGGATGTTGTGCCAAATAGTTAAAGTTAGTCCGAAGTATAGTGCATGCCAAACGGCTGGCAACAGCCCTTGCAAACGGCTTTAGCCGTACAAATCCCGGCCGGCGAAACCGGGGCGTCCTTGATATAATGCGGCGCCCGTACCGGCCAAAACGCTGGATTCTAGTATGAGCTGGCCAAAAACTGAACAGTGAGAACTGTATCAAGTCAGCAGGTAACGCTCTGCAGTGTTGTGTTGAGCTTTGTTAAAACCGACTGGTAATAGAGGAAGGATGAATGACCGCAATCGATGATGCCCTGGCGCTGATCAAGCGAGGCGTTGATGATCTTCTGCCGGAAGACGAGCTGATCGAAAAGCTGAAGTCTGGCCGTCGTCTGCGTATCAAGGCGGGTTTTGATCCCACGGCGCCGGATCTCCACCTCGGTCATACCGTCCTGATTAACAAGCTGCGTCACTTCCAGGATCTGGGGCATGAAGTGATTTTCCTGATCGGGGACTTCACCGGCATGATCGGAGATCCGACAGGCAAGAGCGCCACGCGGCCGCCGCTGACGCCGGAGCAGGTATCCCGGAATGCGCAGACCTATAAAGAGCAGGTGTTCAAGATCCTCGATCCTGAGAAGACGACGGTAGCGTTCAACTCGGACTGGATGAACAAGATGTCTGCTGCGGACATGATTCAGCTGGCAGGTCAGAGCACGGTGGCACGGATGCTGGAGCGGGATGACTTCTCCAAACGCTATGAAGGTAATCAGCCGATCGCCATCCACGAGTTCCTGTACCCGCTGGTGCAGGGGTATGACTCCGTGGCCCTGGAAGCGGATGTAGAGCTGGGGGGTACGGACCAGCGTTTTAACCTGGGAATGGGGCGCACGATTCAGAGCCGTTACGATCAGGAGCCGCAGGTCATTCTGACGATGCCGATCCTCGAAGGCCTGGATGGCGTGCAGAAGATGTCCAAGTCGCTTGGCAATTACGTTGGCGTCAACGACTCGCCGGGTGAGATGTTTACCAAATTGCTGTCGATCCCGGACAGTCTGATGTGGCGTTATTTTGAATTGCTGAGCTTCCGCCCGTTGGCCGAAGTGGAAGAGTTCCGCAAAGCTGTTGAAGGTGGGGCGAACCCGCAGGACTACAAGCGGGTATTGGCCGAAGAGATTATCGCCCGCTTCCATGATGAAGAAGCCGCAAAAAATGCGCATAAGTCGGCGGGTAACCAGGTCGCGTTGGGGGAGATTCCGGAAAATGTGCCGGAGGTCTCCGTGTCCCTGGGTGAGCGCGACAGCATACATATTGTGTCGCTGCTCAAAGAAGCGGGGCTGGCCCAGAACGGCAAGGCGGCCAAAGATGTCTTCGGTCGGGGTGCTGTTTACATCAATGGCGAGCAGTTGAAAGATGATCGCATGTTTGCCCGGGGGGAGGATGTCGTCATCCAGGCGGGCAAGAAGAAGATTGCCCGGGTTGTGATTGTCGATTGAATGCCTTTATAGGTAGAGGCATTTAGCCGTCGGCGATGGCTGATGAGCAAGAAGATGGGCGGCTAATCCGTCTTGTTGGTATAGAAGAGGTCATTCCTGCATCGGGAATGGCCTCTTTTTTTATGGTGGTATTGAGCTGAGAGGAGGTCGCCCTCATCTTATGAGAATAGGGGCGGGAAGTTGTATAGCGATGTTACCTTTGGATCTGGTTGTTTGTTGATCGGATTCGAGGGTTGTCTGGTTGTCTTCTGAACAGTTCATTTCGGAAAACCGAGACTTTGACTAAAAAGCTTTAAAAAGGGCTTTACAGGTCCGCTGGGGTCTGTAGAATGCGCATCTCTTTCGAGGGGCACGCCACTGAGGCGGGGCCGAAATCGAAAGGCAACCGATTGTTTTGATTAAGAATTCCGAGTTTCAGATTTCTTCAAAACAGCGGTTGACAAGGTGGCAAAGCAGTGTAGAATGCGCGCCACCTTGAACGGGTCAGCCGGCACGATTCGGCGGCTTTCGGAAGCATCGAAAGCGCTGAAAAATAACGGTTGACAAGGTTGAGCGAAGCGGTAGAATACGCGGCCTCAACAGGGCAACAGCCCGGCTCTTTAAAAAATTGACCAAGTAATTCGT
>NZ_JAGDDW010000018.1:0-110578 GCF_040148665.1 Marinobacter sp. NFXS9
CGCCTTGGGCGCCGCTATGCGGAAACTGGTGCAGATGGCCTACGGCGTGCTGAAGCACCAGCAAGGCTACGATCCTCAGTGGGCAGCGTAAGCCCATTGAGGACTGTAGGGACAGATGGTATCTACGGGGTTTGAGGCCAATCTCATTCAGTTCAATAGCGGCCCAGCCAGTTCCTGACAACCCATGCTCCGAGCACGTCCTCGATAGAGGGAGCGTCCGATGCCCACTTATTGTTGGGCTTCCTGCGTCAGCCCAACCTACGCTCGTTGCGCGCCTGAGTAGTCACTGGGGCATGGCACTGAAGTAAGATCAAACGAGCGTCGCCTCTTTCTTCGGAATCGCGGTATCCGAACCGGCATGCCCCATCAATCGGTCGATCCGACGATCCTTCGCCAGCCACAGGTCATCGACCCAGGCCTGGAATTCCTTTCTCAGCTGCTCGTCGCTGGTGTAGTCCATACCCAGGAAGTGAGCCGGTATCTCAATGGTGCGGACGTCGACGATCACGCGCTTGATCCGTCCACAAAGATAGTCCCAGAACCCGTGCCGGCGATCGGGATAGACAATGGTGACGTCTAGCAGTGTATGCAGTGTTTCGCCCATCGCGCCGAGTACGAAGGCCGTGCCGCCGGCCCGGGGCTTTAGCAGGTGTTTGTAAGGCGACTGTTGGGCATCGTGCTTGGCCTGGGTAAAGCGGGTGCCTTCCATGAAATTGAAGACAGTCACTGGCGTGTAGTGAAACTTCTCGCAGGCGGCGCGGGTGGTTTCCAGGTCCTTGCCTTTCAGGCTCGGGTTTTTGGCCACCTGTTCCTTGGTGTAACGGCGCATGAAGGGGAAATCCAGAGCCCACCAGGCCACGCCCAGCAGAGGCACCCAGATCAGCGCCTGCTTGAGGAAGAACTTGAGCAGCGGGATGCGGTCGTTCAGGACGTACTGGATGACCGGGATGTCCGCCCAGGATTGATGGTTGCACGTCACCAGATACCAGTCGTCCTGCGACAGCGCGTCAACACCCTCAACCTGCCACTCAATCCGGTGGAAGAGGTCGGCCAGGCGGTTGTTGAAGCCAATCCAGAGGTAGGCGATCCAGCTCAGCACCACGGTGCAGCCGGCACGGACCGGGCGGATGGGAACGATCAGCTTGATGAACGCAAACAGCAGAAGTACCGGGAACAGGACCAGCGTGTCTGCGAGTATCAAAAGGGCAGCCAGGCACCCTTTGAGTGTCGCAGGCAAAAAATTCAGCATGACGTTGTCTCGTTAGCGATCAGAGCGAATCCTGAGGGATGTCTGGCTTTCTGGACTCGCCCATCAACTGGTTGGTTTTTGCGCGGGCCTGGTCGCGGATTGCCGGTGTGACATGGACACCGAGCGCGGCGAGTGCGGCCAGCATGACTGAAATATCGTCCGTGTAACCCAGGACCGGTGTGAGGTCGGGGATGGCATCCACCAGGCTGATGAAATAGCCCAGACTGCCGGAAATGACCGTCTTGCACCACAGCGGTGTGCCCGGTGCCCGCATGGTATAGAAGAGCGTCAGTCCCAGCGCCAACGGCTTCCGCCCGAGGTTGTAGGCGCTTTGCCGCAATTTATGGCGAAATCCGGTTTCCGAGTAGTGTCCGGACCACTCGGCGATCCGGCTGCTTTCCGGTTGTGTCTTCACAGGTCAGCCCTCGCTTTTCGCAATGCCTCCCGGCGTGAACGCCGCCTTGTCTCCGGTCGCCAGCTGGAGCAACTCCGGCAGGGTATTGCTGCTACCAATCAATGCTTTGTATTCCTTGTCATAGTATCCAAGGTTGTTGTGCCGGATCATAGCCTGGATTTCCTCGACGTAGGCCGCTCCGCGCTCAGAGTAACCAATCAGACCCTGAGCCAGTGCGATGCCGCCGGGGAAGCGATCCTTCGTGCGGGCCTGCTCACGGGTATTGCGCAGGGCCTGGTAGCTGTCGTGTCGGTTGAGATTGGTGATGTAGGCCCGGATCGACTCATAGGGAGACTGGAACGCCGCTACCTCGTGCGTCGCACCCTTTGCACGGCTACGGGGCACCAATCCGCAGCCTCTGGTAAAACACCACTGGCCGAACAGGTTATTTCCCTGGGTCGCAAAGCGTGAGGTGCCCCAGGCCGATTCGTTGGCCGCCTGGGCCATAATCAGTGACGGCGGGATGACGTCGAGGCGACGATTAAGCTTGTCGTACATTTCGGATGAGGCGACTTCAGCGTCCACCCGCAGGCGCTTGGCCTGACGTTCCAGCCAAGCGCTTTCCTGATCGGTCAGCTCCGATTTGCCTTCCAGAATCTCCAGGTTGTCACGCAGCATCAGGACGCGCGTGTTGGCGAGAACAATGCGTGGATACAGGAAGGAGAAAAACGCGGCTTTCTTTTCGGCGGTGTCGTGATACCCGGAAAAGTCCGGCAGGTCCGCCATGGCCCAGTCCGGAAGCGGTGGCAAGGCATCCAGGGTCGCGTTGTCCTGGTCGTACTCCGGCTGGTAGTCGGCGGGCTTGTGGAATGCGCCCCATCCAAAAGCCAGGACCAGCGTAGCGGCCATGGCCGTCAGTTTTACACCTGCTGACATCACGTTCTCCATTACTGCAGTATGACGCGTATTGTAACAGGTTACGTTTGGGGCACTGTTTGGTTCAGTTACAGTGGGTATATAGGGCGTTGCAAAGGCATCGCGGGTGACGCCCAGAATCTGTAGGTTGGGCTGACGCAGGAAGCCCAACAAACCAGGTTTGCGGCCAAACTCATTCAGCTCAATGGTTGCCAAATCGGTTTTTGAGTACCCATGATTTATGCATATCCGCGATAACGGGAGCTTCCGGTGCTCACTTATTGTTGGGCTTCCTGCGTCAGCCCAACCTACGCTCTGGGGCTATTGTAGCGCTCTCTGTACGTTCTTCTACTCCGGCTCAGGGGCGCCAAGTAGCAGGCCGATGTACTCCTCGCCGGAGGCCTTCGTTTCACGGTATCGCAGCACCATAAATTCGCGGTCACTGGACAGGTAGCCGTCCAGGGTGATCGTGCCGTCGCTGCTGTCGAACGTCAGCCGGTCATCGGATCGCGTGTAGGTCAGATCGATATTGGCATCGCTGACCGACGTCGGCGTTTGTTGGCTTGTGGTGCTGATGGATTCCCTGATCTGGAAACCGGCCAGCGACACGGTGGCTTCCTCTGCCGAGACATCGATGATCGACAGCCGGCCGCCATCCACCTGTCGCAGATACTGTTCGTCGTCGCCCAACCCGGCGATGGTGCCGGACAGTCGGTAAGTCGCCTCTTCGGGACCGCTGCTGCCTTTTTCCAGGGCAAACAGGATACCTTGTCCATTCACTGGATTGTCCAGGTTGAACGCCAACAGGCTGGCGTCGGGATTGCTGGCGCCAATCCCTTCAACGTTGTAGAAACCGGTGGTGCTGTCGTATAGCAGGTTAAGTCGGCCGGTATTGGCTTCACCGGCATTCAATTGGGACGTGCGGTTGCCGACACTCGCGTTTTCGTCCCGGTTAGGGGCGGTCGTGTCGACGGCACCGCTGGCGTCCCTGCGAATGGCCTCTGCGGTGGCCGTCTGGTTGTAGTCGCCATTACCCGAACCGCTCCAGTCGCCAATAAACGATTCGGCGCGGAACGGGTAAGTGCTGTCACCGAGTTGGACGGAAAAGCTGATGACGTTGTAGCCGGAGTGCAGGGTATCTGTATCGAAATCATCACTCTGTGCGAGGCCCACGTCGAACGCCGACACGAAATAGGTTTCCAGCTCATCCTGGCGCTGATAGTTACCGTCATTGTCCTGTTCCAGTTCGATGGCTTTGCCGGCGCTGAAGTAGTTGGCCAGGAGCGTGTCCGGGTAGTCATCGGCGGACAGCAGGATGTGCGCGTCCAGGAAGTAGGGATTGCGGGTCCAGCCAACGGGCAGGGAGCCGGTCTTATCGGTGATGCTCTGGTAGAGTGACGAGCCGGCCAGTAACCGGTCCTGGTTGACGATGCTGGCGGCGCTGGGAGAGGTGGCATGGCTGTTGATTTCCCAGAAGCCCCGGCCCTTGGTGTCATAGAGGCCATTGTCGTAGCGGTCGAGGGTGGCGCGCTCGTAAGGGTAGTCGCTCGCCATCGAGGTCACGTTGATGCCGAAGACCGAGAAGGACGTCATGCTTAAACTGGGATAAACGTAAGAAACGCCATTGCTTTCAAGGCGCTCCTCATAAGCACGCTGCGTGGCCCACTGTGCGGCGGTGCCGCTGGAAAAACGACTGCTGCGGCCCAGTTCCAGCCCGAAATAGACGCCGTTCATATTGACCGAGTCGGCCGAAATGGCGCTGGTGGACACGGGGGACACCTGGGCCAGTTCAGCCATCCGTTTGACGTAGTTGGCCAGGTCCGTGCGATTGGCCAACAGGCTGACAGCGCCTTCCAGGGAGGTGCCGTCGGGAATGTTGATCTCGAAGTCCTGGATCTGGTCGGCCAGGGTCGACCAGACAAATTTGTTGATGCACAGACCTTCGCTGTCGGTGGACTCGACACAGCCCATGACCGCCGCAAATTCGCTGCTGTTGTAGCCGCCCAATCCATAGCGGACCACGTATTCGGAAAACGGGTTTACCTTGACGTCGCGGTCGCGGTCGGTGGCAAAGGCCCGTATGCGGGTGCTGCCATATTCCACCTCAATCAGCACGTCGGGGCCGACTGGCTGGCCGTCCGGGAAGTTAATGATGGTGTAGCCGTCGTCGTCCTGGCGTTGCTCCGTTTCGACGGTGCTGATTTTGGTCAACGTCTGGTTGGTTCTATAGACATTGACGCTGTCGGGTTGCACCAGATGCAGGTTGCGGCGAGACAACGGGGCATTGGGAGCCAGAGACTGAGGCACTTCCACCGTGATCCGGACCTCGCTCTTGGCCAGGCCCGATGAATTGTTCGAGTCACCTGTGCTGGATTCGGTGAAGTCTTCAGCGGGGTTTTTCTCGCCCGAGAAACTGTTGGGGCGGTCGCCGGCCCCCTGGACCGCGTCGTCTCCCCCGCCGCCACAGGCGGTCAGCAGGGTGGTGAGGGTAATGACACTCAGCAGGCGCAGGGCTACGGACATAGAAATCGGGCATCCAGGATTTTTAAGTTCCCGGCAGATTAGCAGGACCGTTAACCCGAAAAAGTGAGGTTTGGCACGGAACGGAGAGGAAGGCCTATTTCGGCGTGTTGTGCGTTAGCGGGGGGGGGGGGGGGGAGATCGATAAGCAGAGAAATAAAAAACGGGATTCATCCAGAATCCCGTTTCTTGCTGAAAGCCCTCTGACGTTCGGGCTTTAGAAGTAGAGCTTCATACCGGCCATGGCGCCTTCATCCAGATCGATGTCGCCGCGGGGGTCGAGATCGGTGTTCAGGTAGCGGTAGCCAGCGAACAGTTCGGCGTTGCGAATGACCCGATAGCTGACCCGTCCTTCGAAACTGGTCATATCGTCGGAGTCCCCGAAGGACAGGATGCTGGGGGCATAGTGCAGGGCGCCAGTCACCGACAGGCCAGGAACGTTAGGGATGTTCATGGTGGCGAAACCGCCGATGCCCACCGCGCCGCCATCAAAGTCGTCATCATCCCAGCCAATACCCTGAACGCCGATACCGGCGGTTGTTGGCAGGTTGCCCAGTGCCGTGCGGCCTTGCGCGTGCAGGTCCAGGTTGACGATGTGGCGGCTGCCTTCGTGGTAGGTGTAGCCGGCGCCGGCCTGGAGATCGGCGGTGTTCGGCATGAAGTCGATCTGGCCTTTGGCGGAATCGTTGGTCAGGCTGAGATCAAAATCGGCAGCCAGCGCCGGTGTGGCGGCCACGGACAGTGCCAGAATGGAAAGGCGGCAATATTTCATGGATTTACCCTTATCGTTCGTTGGTTCTGCGGCCCATAGTAGCCATGGGCTAAGGGCCTCTCAACTTAACATCTGGTCATTCAACCGGGTCTTCCATGACGCCGATCAACGGGTTACAGACGTATTAGTCTGAATCCCGATTGAGTAGTTCAGTGCTTCGGAAAGTCTTGCTCGTTGTCAGCGTCCGGAAATTCACCCGGGTCGGCGTCCTCGGCAGGGATTCGGAATTCCTCGTTGGCCCAGGCGCCCAGGTCAATCAGCTTGCAGCGCTCGCAGCAGAATGGCCGATAAGGATTGTTGACGTCCCATTCGACGTCGTTTTTGCAGGTTGGGCAGGTGACAAGCATGGATCTCTGACTACCGGTTGAGATTGCCCCGTTTGCGTTGGGGAAACGTGTTCAACGCAAGGACGGGATGGACCAGACAAGGTGCAAAGAATTGATTTAACAGGCTATCTATCCGTTGCATCCTGAGGCCTATGTTAACCGGCTCAGACGTCGATTGCACTCCGGCAGAACTGTTCGATCACGGCCCGGAGCATCTCCATGTTCACGGGCTTGGCAACGAAGGCGTCCATACCCGCCCGGCGACAGCGTTCTTCGTCCTTCTCCATCGCGCTGGCGGTCAGCGCAATCACCGGCACGGCCGGCTGATTGAGTTTGCGTTCGCGCTCGCGCAGACGCCGGGTGGCTTCGTAACCGTCGACCCGGGGCATCACGCAGTCCATGAAGATGATGTCGAACTCGTGCCACTGGATCAGGCCCAGGGCGGCTTCGCCATCGTTGGCTGTGGTGACCTCACACCCCAGCTTCTCTAAAAGTCGGCGGGTGAGTGTGCGGTTGACCGGATTGTCCTCGACCAGCAGAACGCGCATGCGCTGGCTGGGCAATGGGTGTTGGCTGCGTTGTTCCGGGCTGGGCTGCAGGGAGAACCGGGTCAGGAACGCGCGCTCGCCGCTGGCGCGATCACTGAACATCTGGTGCAGGATCGGGGTCAGGCAGGACTCTCGTAGCGATTTACTGAGGAAGCCGTCCGCGCCGGCCTGTCGGAAGTGTTCTGCGTCGCCGCGCTGCGGGTTGGAGGACAGCACAAGGATGCGGGTGTCCTTCCAGGCAGGATTCTCCCGCACCTGCTGGCAAAGGAGATCGCTGTCCATATCCGGGACGAAGCCGTCCAGGATCATGGCATCGAAGGGGACGCCGCTGTCACTGCTCTGACGCAGGGTCAGCAGGGCTTCGGCGGCGGAGTGGACGGCTTCGATCTCCACTTCGTTGCGGGACAGCATCTCCAGGGTGATTTTGCGGGATAGTGCGTAGGAATCCACCACCAGCAGGCGTCTACCGCGGATCATGCGGGTGTCCGGGCGTACACGGGTGGTGCCTTCCGGTGCGGTGGCCAGGTCCAGTTCGATCCAGAATGTGGAACCTTCGCCGGCGCAGCTCTGGACATCCAGGTGCCCGCCCATCAGTCCAATCAACTGCCGGCAGATGGTCAGCCCCAGGCCGGCTCCCGGCAACTGCCGGCGAAAACGTTGTCCCAACTGGACGTAGGGTTCATAGACCAGCGGCAGATCTTCAGCGTGGATGCCCACCCCGGTATCTTCAACGGCAATGCGGACCTGAATGCGGTCGTCCTTGTGGCCGAGCACTTCCAGATTGACCAGGACATGTCCGGAATCGGTGAACTTGATGGCGTTGGAGGTCAGGTTCAGCAGGATCTGCCGCAGACGGATCGGATCCCCGCGCAGGGCGCTGGGCAGGTTCTCATCGACGCGCAACTCCAGCGCCAACCCTTTCTCCCTCGCCCGCTCGCCGAGCATGACCACCAGGTCATTGAGGGTGTCGCGCAGGTCGAACGGAATGTCCTCAAGCACCAGCTTGCCGGCTTCCATACTGGAAATGTCCAGCAGGTCGTTGATGATGGCGGAAAGGCTCTCGGCCGAATTCTGCAGGGTTTTGACGAAATCCCGTTGCTCATCGTCAAGTTGCGTATCTTCGAGCAGGCTGGCATAGCCGAGGACGGATTGCAGGGGCGTACGCAGTTCATGGCTGACGTTTGCCAGGAACAGGTTCTTGGCATGGTTGGCCCGCACTGCCTCATCCCGTTCGTCCCTTGAGCGCAGGCTGGATTGGCGCAGGTCTCGGGCCTCTTCCAGCAACTGGGCGCGCATGATGTTCAGGGCATGCTCGACTTCGCTGAGTTCATCGGCCCGGCGTGGCGGGCGGCGTCGAAGCTTGAGCGGGGCAATCAGGGCGTCAAAATTGAGCCGCTTGATGTAATCGGAAATGGCTTCCAGGTGTCGGGTCAGTGTCAGGCGCACAATGACCAGCAGGCCCAGGGTGCCCAGCATCACGATCATGCTCTGGAACAGCAGCAAAATCAGGCCGCGGCTGATCACCTCCTGGTAGACCGTGCTCAGAGACGAGCTTATGGTCAGCGTGCCCAGCTGTTGTCCCTGGTGTTCGCCGTCGCTCATCTTGATCGGGTAGGTCTGCTCAATGCGATCATGATCGACCGGCTGGCCCGCGCGAAAGACATCGCCGGTTTCGGAACGGACCTCGGCGTACTGCATCGACGGGAAGGCGAGCAGTCCATCAAGACTGGTTTCCACGGCCTTGAAATCAAGCATCCAGAGGTTGCTGCTCAGCACCGGTTGCAACATCTCCGCGGCGCGGTTCTGGACTTCCTGCAGCTCACTTTTGCGACGGCCGAATTCACCCATCATCTGGGCGCCTGTGGCGACAACGGAGAGCAGGAAACTGAAAATCAGGACGTAGACCAGCAGGCGTGCCGCGAGTGGCCGGACACCGAATTTCTTGAGGGATGTTCGTAATGCCACGCTACCGTTTCCCTGGTGAAGTGATGCGACTACGGCAAACCTGAGGCATCTGTGTCATGCAGTTGGCCCCATTTCATGCACCGAATGCCCGGGCGTGTTCAGAGGTTACTTTATTACAGATGTCTTCTGCAGCCCTGTTCTGGCTGAAATCTCAGTCTAGCAGACTTATCGTCAAAACGGTCACGCCTGACCCGCTGAAGCGGAAGCGGACATTGTGGTCGTACAGGTGCGCGCCATAGATCCGCTCCTCGATGCGCCCCCGGCGAAAGGATGGGCGTGGATCGTAGGCCACCACGTCTTCGATCAGCGCGCGAAACTCGGGGTAGCGCTCGGCATCCAAGGCGTTCAATTGGGCCTCGGCTTCTGCCGCAAACTCGACTGGCAGTCGCTCGGTGGGCGGCGTGGAAGCCCACGGGATCTCGGCATCCGGGACCGCATCGGCAAACGGCAGGTAGGGTTTGATGTCGAGGATGGGCGTTCCCTCGATCAGATCATGCTCCCGAATGCGCAGCACCAAGTCGCCGTCATGCCGGCGCAGCCCTTCATTGCGCACGACGGACAGGCCCAGGCTGTTGGGGCGGAAAGGTGAGCGGCTGGCAAACACCCCGACTTTTTTGTTGCCGCCGAGTCGGGGCGGGCGGATTGTCGGCCGCCATTCGGCCCTCACGGCTTCATGGAACTGGAATGTCAGCCAGAGATGGGAGCAGTCTTCGAGGCCCCGGAAGGCGTCTTCCCGGTTATAGGGCGGCTGTATGACCAGATCCGCCCAGGCATGTCGGGTGAGCCCAGGTTGGCGGGGTACGCCGAACTTGTCCTGGAAACAGGAGCGGGTGATCGCAATCGGTTCAAGCGTCAGGGCGTCCTGAGCAGGCCGGGATGGATGTCGGCTCATCGGATACTTCCGGCAAAATACATTTCGATACGAAAGGTGATGGAGGTGGTTTCACCGAAATTGTCGTCCCGGTAAAAGTTTACGGCCGGGATGGCCTCGCCATAAAGCCAGGTGCTGTAAAGGCGATAACGGTAGGTGAAATCAACGAAGTATTCCGTCGGACGCCATGAGGGCTGGCTCTCGCCGAGAACGCCCATACGGGGATTCAGTTCGGCCCGGTTGTTGGGGCGGCTGTAGAGGCTGAAAATCTCGGAAAATTCGAAGTTCCGGTCAGAATGCACCCAGCGTAATTCGGAGGCGCTCCGGAATCGCCATTCGCCATACAGCTTGGAAAACCCAATCCACGTGCTTTCGCCCCAGCCGTCCTGGTGAAAATAATAAACGCGCTGGTCGATATCCAGGTCCCAGTCGTCGACGAGGTCAAAACGGCCTCGGGAGCGTGCGCGCCAGAAGGCATCCGGTGGTAGTCGCAGACGGGCACCGACGTCGTTGGTCAAATTCAGCGTGTCGGTCAGATCGGTGATATACCGCAACGCACCGGTGGCCTCGGAGTCACTGCGTTCATTCTCGGTTAATTGGCGGTCGCGATCCCGTTCCGAGAGGGATTTGGTTTCCTCGCTGTCACTTTCCACAACCAGGCGCAGCTTTTCTTCGACGGTGGGCAGGTCCAGCTTGAAGCGGGCTTCCGGCTGGATTTGGGCCAAATTGCCGGTTTCCGAGCGTGTGGCGAAACCGATCCGCAGGTAACTCTGGTTGTCTGGAAGGGCGAGCTGATCGCCGGCCAACGTCTGGTCGGCCCATGCGCCCATGTTCTGGACTTCCTGGGAGCGTTCTTCGTGCTGTCGGATGATCCACTCGGAGGTGTCCAGCCACCATGAGTCCTGCGGTTGGGTGTAGCGCTGGTCCTCGGTGTAGGTAAAAAAATCCGGGTCCAGCGCGTCCATCCGCAAAGGAGAAACGAACGGCTCCTCCCGATCTGCCGTGCTGCCCAGGGCGGCGACCGGAAGAGCGGTGAGGCAAAAAAAGAGCGCCTTGGCGTAGCTGGTTGGACGTACTCTATTCCCGGAAACGATCGATTTCATGCCGAAGCGCTTCCGCCTGTTGTTGCAATACCGCTGGCTTCTGGCGAGGACCGAACAAGCCGGTCACGTGCAGCAGAAGACGTCCCATGGATTTCAGGTTGTCCCGGGATTCCCGGGGAATGACGTGGATATGAGCATGCGGCACCGTCTGGTTCGCTGCCTTGCCATCGTTCAGGAGGATATGGGTTCCCTGCAGTCCCCAACCGAGTTGGCGTTGTGCCTTGAGTACCCGGCGAGCAACCTGGAACAGTCGATCCTGAAAAGTACCTTCCAGCTCGGTTATCTGAACCGCATGTTGTTTTGGAATAACAAGAACGTGGCCCCGTCCAAGCGGATGGATATCCATAAAAGCGCTGCATTCAGCGTCTTCGTAGACCAGGGCGTGGGGCGCTTCATTAGCCGCGATCTGGCAAAAAATGCAGGGCTTGCTCATGAACGTTGATCCACAGAATTCGCGTCCAGCAATGCGTGAAGCGCTTTGACCTCGTCTTCGACCACGGCGAGAGGTTGGGTGTTATCAACCACGTGATCGGCTTTCTGGAGTCGATCCTCCCGGGGCATCTGTGCTGCAATAATGCGCTCCACCTGGTCTCGATTGTTCTGATCGCGACTCATGGTGCGTTCGATCTGCGTTTCAACAGGCACATCCACCACAATGACCTCATCCGCCAGTTGGTGCTGATCGGTTTCCAGAAGTAGCGGAGAAACCAGCAAGACATACTGATGAGGATAGTCCGACGGAGCGGGTTCATCATCCAGCCAAAGCTGACGTCGGATCTCGTTCCGAATGATGGGGTGGAGCAGGTTCTCCAACCATTGCCGCTCGGCTGGCGCTTCAAACACGATCTGCCGCAAGGCCGCGCGATCCAGTGCTCCTTCGGGTGTCAGGATATTCTTGCCAAAGTGCTCAGCAATCCGGGCCAGCGCCTGCGTTCCGGGCTCCACGACTTCACGGGCAACAATGTCTGCATCCACCGCATGGACACCCAACTCCTGGAAGAACCGGGCGACCGTGGACTTGCCACTGCCAATACCGCCCGTCAGACCGATGACTCTCAAGGGATAGACCTGTTGTTATACTTTGAGGAAGTTGACCCAGGCTGCTGTCATCTCAGGGCCGAACCAGAGCGCAAGCAGACCGGCGATCGCCAGATAGGGCCCAAACGGTATCGGCACCTCGCGCCCATGGCCACGGAAAACGATCAGACTGATACCGATGACGGCCCCAACCACGGACGATAGCAGAATCACCGCCGGCAGCAATTGCCATCCGAGCCAGGCCCCCAGGGCGCCTAACAGCTTGAAATCACCATGTCCCATGCCTTCCTTGCCGGTTACCAGCTTGAACAACCAGTAAATGGACCAGAGGGACAGATAGCCAAAGATGGCGCCCCAGAAGGCGCTGCTGAAATCGGTCAGTACTCCGAAGTAGTTGAGAATAAGACCCAGCCAGAGCAGGGGAAGGGTGATGCTGTCCGGTAGAAGCTGGGTATCGAAATCGATCACGGTCAGGGCGATCAATGCCCATACCAGAACCAGCGCCCAAAGCCCCTTTTCGCCAGCGCCCAGCCAGGCCACGGTAAAGACCGACAGAATGGCAGTGGCGGCTTCAATCAACGGGTAGCGAATCGAAATCGGTGCTTTGCAGGTGGCGCACTTGCCGCCGAGGAACAGGTAGCTGATGACCGGGATGTTTTCCCAGGGCTTGATCTCGTGCCCGCATTTTGGGCAGGTCGAGTTGGGGGAGGAGAGGGTGAATTTCTTTTCGGGCTTTCGGTCACTTTCTGGAATTTCAAGAAACTCCTCGCATTGGCAGCGCCAGTCCTGCTCCATCATTTTGGGGAGGCGGAGGATGACGACGTTTAGGAAGCTGCCGATGCAGAGGGAGAGAAAAAGCAGAACGGGGTAAAGAAACGTTGGGTTGTTGAGTAATGCTTCGAAGGTCGGCATGAATGGCCTTGAATTAGAAGATTCGGGAAAGCTTCAGGGCCTGCCGTCCAGTGACAAAAAGTTCACCGGACGACAGAATGGTGCAGCTTTAATCTAAACAACTTGCCCCATTTGGAATATTGGCAGGTACATGCCGACGATCAGGCCACCTACAAGTACACCCAGAACAGCCATTATAAGCGGTTCCATCAATGCCGTGAGATTATCTACCATATCGTCAACCACCGACTCATAGTGGTCTGCAACCTTTTCAAGCATCGAATCGAGGTTGCCCGATTCCTCACCAATTGCCGTTAACTGAACGGCCATCACCGGGAAAACACCGGTCGCTCTCATTGATGCTTGCAGTTGTGTACCGCTGGATACATCGTCCCTGATTCTGCCAATTGCATCTCGATAAACTGCGTTGCCCGTTGCTCCAGCTACCGACTCAAGTGCATCGACGAGGGGGACGCCTGAGGCAAATGTTGTTGATAGAACGCGACCGAATTTTGCGACTGCGGATTTATCAATGATTTCTCCGACAATGGGGAGCTTGAGAATGTACTTATCTATGGCGTCTGAAAATTTGGGTGACCGGCGTTTTGCTTCTTTGAATGCAAAGATAAAACCAACGATTCCCAATAGAACAACAAACCACCAAGCTTGCATCCATTCCGAAATTCGGATTATAAACTGGGTGAAAACAGGTAGTTCTGCTCCGAAACCATTGAAGAGAGACTCGAACTGTGGCACGACTTTCACCAGCAAAATAGCTGTAACGACGATGGCTACTACCACAATTGCGGCAGGGTACGTCATGGCCTTTTTGACTTTCTTTTTCAAAATTTCGGTTTTTTCTAGATAGGTTGCGATCCTGTCAAGCATTTGCTCAAGAGCGCCGGCTTTCTCGCCAGAATCGACAAGATTGCAATATAGGTCATCAAAGTACTTTGGATGTCGACGCAACGAGCCCGCAAAACTAGTCCCCGATGCCACATCGTTTCTTAGTGCGATAACGAGTTCCTGAAGCCCTTTGTTTTCCATGCCGTCCGCAACGATATCGAAGCTTTGAACCAGTGGGACACCTGCCTTCATCATGGTCGCCATTTGCCGAGTGAGCATTGCGATATCGAAAGGCGAGATTTTTTTGCTACCACCAAAGAGCGGCTTGGGTTTCTTTTTAACCTTGTCGGGCATAATGCCCTGCTTGCGGAGCTGGGCTTTTACCAAAGCCAAGCTTGGGCCTGAGAGCTCCCCTTTGGTTTTGTTGCCTTTGCGGTCCTTGCCTTCCCAGACAAAGGTCGATAATTTCTGCGCGTTTTCTGCCATCGTTAGTCCTTCGTCACGCGGTTCGCTTCCTCAAGGCTTGTCACGCCATCCATGACCTTCTTGAGACCGGATTGTCTGAGGTTTGCGAAGCCTTCCGCTTGAGCCTGTTTTGCAATCTTAATTGAGCTCGCCTCTTCCATAATCATGTTGGCGAGGTTCTCTGTAACCTTGACGACTTCGTAGATGCCGACGCGGCCTTTATACCCACCATTGCATTTATCACAGCCTTTGGGGCGGTACAAAGTAAAGCCTGTTTCAATTTGTTGCTCTGTGAAGCCTTCCTTCAATAACACTTCATTGGGGACGTCCGCCGGCTCCTTACAACTACAGAGCCTGCGCGCCAGTCGCTGGGCGATGATCAGGCTAACTGATGTTGCTATGTTGAAGGCTGGAACCCCCATGTTCATCATGCGAGTGAGGGTTTCTGGCGCACTGTTGGTGTGTAGTGTGGACAGTACCAAGTGACCTGTCTGAGCCGCCTTGATTGCGATGTTTGCAGTTTCAAGATCCCGGATCTCACCAACCATGATCACATCGGGATCCTGGCGCAGGAATGCGCGTAGGGCTTCAGCAAAACCAAGCCCGACCTTGTTGTTGACGTTAACCTGGTTAATCCCTTCCAGATTGATTTCTGCTGGATCTTCAGCTGTAGAAATATTTCGCTCTTGCGTGTTCAGAATGTTTAGTCCCGTATAGAGCGAGACGGTTTTACCCGAACCTGTTGGGCCTGTTACTAGAATCATGCCCTGAGGTTGCTCAAGCGCCTCCAGATACATCTGCTTTTGTTCATCTTCATAACCCAGCGCATCAATCCCCAGTTTGGCAGAACTTGGGTCTAGGATACGGAGGACAATTTTCTCACCCCAGAGTGTCGGAAGTGTATTGACACGGAAATCGATCGCCTTGGTCTTGGACAGCTTCATCTTGATCCGACCGTCCTGCGGCACCCGGCGCTCGGAAATATCGAGCTGGGCCATGATCTTTACACGAGCCGCGATTTTCGGGGCGAGCTTTATGGATGGTTTGGAAACTTCTTTGAGGATGCCATCTGTCCGCGTTCTTACACGATAAACTTTTTCATAGGGCTCGAAGTGAATATCAGATGCGCCGCCTCGAATAGCGTCTAATAGCACCTTGTTGACATATTTTACTATAGGGGCGTCATCGACATCCGATGCGGCAACCGCAGCGTCGTCGTTATCCTCTTCCCCCCCTTCAACATCAATGTCTTCAAGGTCGGAATCTTCCAGATCCCCCATAGATGTCTCGTGGGATTCCAGATACCGATCAATCATCTCCCGAAGCTTGGCATCATCAACCAGGATTGCGTCTGTGCTCAGCCCGGTGTTGAACTTGATTTCGTCCAATGCTTGGATGTTTGTGGGGTCCGAAACGGCGATAAACAGTCGTTTCCCTCGCTTGTAAAGGGGGAGGGCGTTGTGTTTTCGAACCAGTTTCTCGTCGACGATCTTCTCCGGCAACATTTCCGGGAAAAATGAGTTCAGATCAAGAACGGAGACGCCGAACTCCATCGCGGCGGAGAATGCTAGCCCCCGGCTATCTGCCAGGTTGTTCTGAACCAGATAGGTGATCAGCGGGATCTTGTTGTTGGATGCCTGGATAAATGCATCGCGGGCTGAGGCTTCATCGAGCAGTCCGTCCTCAACGAATCGGCGGGCAAGTCCGGTCAGGGTAACGTTCTGATTGCTTGGCGGCATAAAATTGAGTGCTGTCGACAGGTTGCTGAATGTTTCTGAAGCTCAAGTTTAGATCGGACCTCAGCGTTTTGAAAGGTTCGCTTGATTACTAGGAGTACTGATCTTCCTTCGCTTGAGCGGGTGACAAAAAATGTCAGTAGACGGCGCTCTATGTCACTGCCTTTTAGTGTTGGTGGCGAAAAGTTGCGCTACGGACCTTTCCATTAGCCTGATTTTGCTGGGCATTTTTACATTTCTTGCAATTGGCATGGTTCCTGCTGGAGTTCTGGTAGGCTTCCCCGACCGGGGTGTCAAACGAAAGGAATAATGCGGAGATTTATATGAAGCGCGTACAACAGGGTTTTACTTTGATCGAACTGATGATAGTTGTTGCGATCATCGGTATTCTGGCGGCGGTGGCGATTCCGGCCTACCAAGACTACACTGCGCGTGCTCAGGTGTCTGAAGGTGTTAACCTTGCAGCTGGACTTAAGAGCACTATTAGCGATATCTGGGCTAACGAGGGTTCTCTTACTAACGCTGATAGTAACAACGCGGGGCTCCCCGTGGCGACTGATGTCAAGGGTAGTTATGTAAGTCAGGTGTCCGTCTCAGATGGCCTGATCACTGTGACTATGAAGAACTCCGATGTGTCCAGTGGCATCAAGGGTAAGACGTTCCAAATCAGCCCGATCACTGGCACGGGGTCCATGATTTGGACCTGCAAAAAAGGCAGTGGATCTATGGATGTTAAATACCTGCCGTCAAGCTGTCGTTAATTGGTGGGATGAAGTAGGAAAAGAGGGCGCAACGGCGCCCTCTTTTTTTAAATAGCCGAGACAAGAGTGTGGTTGCATGTTCAAGTTCAACAAAACCGAGTGCTTGTTGGGCGTTCTGGTTTGGTTGGGACTGTTTCTAGCCTATCTGCTATACTCAGCTGGCTTTAGTGGGCCATTTCTTTTCGATGACTTCCCAAATTTGGAGCCTATTGGATATTGGGGAAGTATCGACTCTCTTGAGAAGTTATATTCATTTGTTTTTGGGGGCTTTGCTGGACCCACTGGCCGCCCCGTAGCTCTGTTGTCCTTCTTGATCGATGCAAATTTTTGGCCGGCAGATCCGTATCCTTTTAAGCGCACCAATGTTCTGCTGCATCTGCTGACTACGTGTGGCGCCATCCTCTTTTATTTACAGCTGCTAAAGTCCTTGGGGGCAAATGCTCTTGTAAAAGAGCGGAATCTTTTGGCGTGCATATTTGTTGCTGGGGTTTGGGTTGTTCATCCATATTGGGTCTCTACGGTCCTTTATGTTGTCCAGCGAATGGCAATATTATCAGCATTGTTTTCTATCTTTAGCGTTGTGTTTTTTTTATATGCACGCTCCTCTGTATGTGATCAGCACCGCTTTAATGCGAAAGCATTGATATGGCTTATCTTGGCTGGCACTTTCTTTTTGCTGGGAGTTTATTCAAAAGAAAATGCAGTGATTTTGCCTGTATGTATTCTCGTGCTTGAATTCATTCTATCGGAGCGTCGACCGATAGAGTCACAGGTTTGGCATTGGATTATACGGCTCGGCTGCGCGCTCCCCTCTATCGCTTTGCTTGGCTATATATTTTATAAGGGGCTTGATACTTGGAATCTCACCTCCAGCCGAAGGTCGTTTTCGGTTGGTGAGAGAGTCATAGCCGAAGGTAGGATTTTATGGTTATACATATACGACATTGTTATACCGAAGGCCTATACAGGGGGGTTGTATACCCAAGTTAGCGTATCCGGTGGCGCGCTGAGCCGGGCTCTCGGCGTGCTTGGATGGGGTGTTTTTTTTGCGCTTGCTGCCTTGGGCTTTAGGTTTCGAAAATCGTCTCCTTTGCTTTTCTTGGGTGTAACTCTTTTCTTGGTGGCTCATTTGATTGAGTCAACAGTTATTCCTTTAGAGCTGTATTTTGAGCATCGTAATTACTTTCCTAGTATTTTTCTGTTTCTTGTGCTTTTGCATTTCTTCCAAAGCCAACTCAGAATTTCTCAACTCTTAGTTCGCGGACTCTATTTTGTTTCGATATGTTTGCTTTCGTTCTTGCTATGGATGAGGGCGAATACTTGGTCAGACTACGGCTCATTGGTTAATGCGTGGGCGGATAGGGCGCCATCTTCGATTCGTGCGCAGTTGGAGGTGTCCAAGCTTGCGCTCCAGCGGGGAGATACCGGCAAGGCTTATGAGTATTATCTTAAAGCAAAGTCTATTGGGTCAGAGGATTTGCGAACTGAATTATGGGGTATTTTTGTCGGCTGTAGTATCAAAGGCCGTGTATCTGATGGTTATATAGATTATGTTGTTCGCAATCTCTCCGGCGCCGCTGAAAGTGGGAGTTTGATTAGGTATCTATCAGTGTTGGTGGATGGCCAGCGCAGTTTTGATTGTCAGGGCCTGTCGCCCCTCCGCGTCAACGATATGCTGGATGCGTACAAGCGTTCTAATAAAACAGGCAAGACGGTTGATTTTCAGCTGGAGATGTTGCAGGGCATCAACGCTGTAAACGCTGGTCTGCCAGAGACTGCTGTTGCCTATTTTCGAGAAAGTGTATGGGGTCTGAGATCGGTGAATTCTGGTATGCTCGCTGTATCACATTTGGCTTCAGCAGCATATCGAGAGACTGCGTTGGAACTACTTGATGACGTCGACTCTTCATATAGAAGCGGTTCTCTAAAGGGGAATGACATTGACTATAGTTATGAGATTGACCGGATGAGGAAAAAGCTGAAGCATGACTAGATATTCTGTTGTTATCCCCGCGAAAAATGAAGCTGCAACGATAACTGATCTTCTGGGAGGACTGGTCGACCGTGCCGGAGTGAGCGAGATTATAGTCGTTGATGATGGCTCAGAGGATGAAACTGCCGCTGTGGCGTCTCAATCGGGTGCAACTGTAATATCGCATTCCTATTCGAAAGGTAATGGCGCAGCTATTAAAACTGGAGCTCGCGCGGCTAAAGAGGATGTCATCGTTTTTATGGATGCTGACGGCCAGCACTCGCCTAGGGATATCAAGAGGCTGATTGATAAGCTGGAGTTGGGTTTTGACATGGTGGTTGGGGCTAGGCAGTTTAGCTCCCAAGCGAGCTTGGGTCGAGGTGCTGCCAATTGCTTTTACAATTGGCTTGCTGCATATATGACCGGTCACAAAGTGGAGGATTTGACATCTGGGTTTCGAGTGGTTAAGAAAGCTAACTTTTTAGAATTTATTAACTTGTTGCCTAACGGGTTTTCTTATCCTACTACTTCAACGATGGCTTTTTTTAGAGCGGGCTATAGTGTTGGCTACGTGCCGATTAATGTGGGTCGACGAGAGGGGAGAAGTCATATTAGGCCTGTAAAAGACGGTATTAGATTTTTGCTCATTATTTTTAAAATTGGTACGCTTTATTCTCCTTTGAAACTGTTCTTCCCGCTTTCATTCTTTGTGTTTTTTGTTGGCCTTTGCTACTACGGATATACCTTTTTTTCAATGGGCCGTTTTACCAATATGAGCGCTTTGATGTTTACCACGTCTTTAATAGTATTTATGGTGGGTTTGGTCTCAGAACAAATTACCGCATTGATGTATAAAAACGATCGATGATACTGAGACGTTGCGAGGGAAAAGGTTCTGCTTCTTCCTATTTACCCACGCTGAGCAAATGATTCCGAGCTTCGCCTGTTTGTTGTGCGGGCCGATGCTATCTCGTTGAAAGCGCTTTGTGACTTTGCCAACAGCGAGAGCGTGACGGTGGTAGCAGTGAAGCAGCTGACTTGAATGCCTCTGACATCATATAGGAATGAATGCACTGTTCGGAGCTATCGAACTCTGAATCAATACTTTGCGTGAACAAGAGAAACCAAAAATTTAGGAGGGCTCCCAAAATAGGCTTTGCTTTCGGGTTAATGGCAAAAATACTCAAAGGTCCCATCGCGCTTGGCACAATTCGCACCGGCATGGTGCTGGGTTTGCGTTTATTGCTCCAAGCAGGAAATCTGTTGCTGGTTGCAAGAATGCTGGGCCCAGATTTCTTTGGCATATTTGCAGGTATCGCTGCACTTGCGGTGTTGCTGGGAACGTTGTCGACTTTTGGTACCCAGCTTGTTTTGTTGGGAGAGGTGTCCAAGGACCCGCGCAACCGTGATGGCGTCCTGTCATATGCTATACCGACAACAATGCTGTTTGCTGGTTTTATGTTGTTGTTGTACCTCGGGCTGATGTTGTTTTGGCTGTCGGAAGATGAGGTCACTTGGCCGGTGGTTTTGGCTATTGGATTGGCAGAAATAGTGCTTCAGCCTCTATTTGGCTTAATGTCTACGGAGCATCATGCACTTGGCCGCGTTGCTCGGGCTCAGCTTTTGCAAAATGGCCCGCTTGTATTGCGTCTAATAATGGCTGTAATAATCTTTTATTTTGAGCTGTCTCCCGTTCTAGATATTTATGCTGTAGGTTATCTTTTGGCTTCCATTATTGTGTTGCTGTTGGGGGCATGCTGTTTACCTAAAAGGTGGCCTGGCTGTCGTTGCTGGCACATGCCAAGTAATGATCAATGGAGTCGTGCTTTTGGTTATGCGGCCGTTAATATTAGCAAGGCTGGCCCGGCGGAGCTCGATAAAACATTGGCTGCTAAGCTCCTGGCGATGGATGTGGCCGGCGTTTATGCTGCGGCAGCCCGTGTTGTTGGTGCCATTACACTGCCTGTCACCGCTCTGACTTTATCAGCTTTGCCTCGTTTGTTTCGTGAGAATGCAGAGCAGCACTTTGGTTCATGGCGTTTGCTGAAATGGATGTACTCCTTAGCGTTATTATATGCTTTGATTCTGTCGGCAGTATTGTGGATTTTCGCCCCAATATTGGGGGAGCTGTTTGGCCGCCAGTACGCAGGTATAGGGGATATTATCCGTTGGTTTTGCTTGGCTCCTCCTGGAATAGCTGTACGCTTGATTGCTGGTAACGTATTGATGGCGACAGGAAAGCCATGGTTTCGAGTTGGTTTTGAAGTTATAGGGCTCGGTCTGTTGGTTCTTGTAGGTATTTGGCTGGCGCCGAATTTTGGGGCTAAAGGAATGGCCTTGGCTGTCGTGTGTTCTGAGTGGGGAATGGCTGCAGTTGGTAGTGTATTAATTATTCTGGTGAGTAGGGCGGGTATTTCTCCAAATTCAAAGGCGTAGCTTTATGAGCAGAATTTATTCAAGTCCGGATGATCCCTGTAACCCGCTGATTGACAGTGAGTCCGTCAGTGAATTTTTCAATCAACGGGCCAATAAGATTTCCTCTATTGGGCCGGTTCAGGCCGTTATCTATCAAGATAAAAATCCAGAGTTGGCCAAAAAGCGCAACGAGGCCGAGAAAGATAAGTTGCTGCCGTTGCTTGGCCTGGATGGTTCCGAGCGCGTGCTTGATGTGGGGTGCGGTACCGGGCGCTGGGCGAGTGATATCCTGCCCAATTGTAGTTGGTACCATGGCTTTGATGCTTGTGACGGTTTGGTTACCTATGCCCGGAGGACAAACCTGTCATCCAAGTGTAAATTTTCCACAGCTTCGGCCGATGCTTTTTCTTTATCTTCTCTTGGTGAGAGCGAGGGCTTTAATCGGGTTTTGTGTGCGGGCGTGTTGATCTATCTCAATGATGATGAGGTGGTTAGTGCTCTGAGATGCATCTTCAATGTGCTTGCTCCCGCTGGCCGGGTCCTTCTTCGAGAGCCAATGGGATTGAGTAGGCGCTTGACGATATCTAATCACTACTCGGACGAGTTATCGCAGGATTACAGCGCTATATATAGGACCAAGACTGAGTTGCTTGATATGGTTAAGCTTGCTGCAGGCAATCTGCGAATTACTTTAAAGGACAGTGGGGCTGTCTATGATAGTCCTGCACTTAATAATCGAGCGGACACGAGGCAGCACTGGATGCTGCTGGAGCAATCGGAATGAGCACAGGCTTTTTTTTTGACTTGGATGGCACGGTAACAACTACAGAATTATTGCCATGTATAGCGTCGGAATTGGCTGCTACTGATGAAATCGCAACGCTTACAAAGCTGACTATGGATGGGCATATTCCTTTTGCTGATTCTATGCGTCTGCGTTGCTTGATTCTTGGCCAGATTCCATTGGAGCAAGTGCATTCCGTCGTTAGCTCTGTCCCCCTGGATCCACTGATTGTTGATTTCATCACGAATAGGCCCAAGGAATGTGCGATCGTAACAGGGAATCTGGATATTTGGCTTACACCTTTAATGGAAAGGCTCAGATGCCGTTGGTATACCTCTCAGGCGGCGTTTGATTCTCGTCGCCTGGGTCTTACTCATATTTTGGATAAGGGGCAGGTAATAAGGGGGGTTAAGTCATCAGGTGAATTTATGCGTCATGTTGCTGTTGGCGACGGAGCAAATGATGCTTCCATGCTAGAGCACGCGGATATCGGAATTGCCTATGGTGGCGTTCACTCACCGGCACCTGTATCAGTAGAAGTTTCCAAAATATTAGTCAATTCTTCGGAGTCATTATGCAGTCTGTTGAAGGCGCTGTAATTGCTTGTGCAGGGCTCGGTTCACGTTTAGGAATGGGGCTGCCAAAATGCCTGATTGAAGTTGATGGAAAAACCATTCTCTCCCGATTAATTGAGACGTTGCGCCCTCTTGTACCCCGTATCCATGTGGTCATTGGATATCGTGAGGAGTTGGTGGCGGAGTATTGTGCGCGCTATCATCGAGATGTTGTTTTGGTTCGTAATCCTCAATTCCGGGAGACCAATACCGCTTTTAGCATATTGCTTGGTAGCTTGGGCTTTAGTTCCAAGGTTTTGTATTTGGATGGAGACCTGATTGTCGAGAAAGAGTCCATAGCTCACTTTGTCCGTATGGCTGGCAAATTCCCTTACTTGATCGGGGTGACAGAGGCAAAAAGTGAAAATGCGGTTTTGGCTTTGATTGAGGGGCAGGGTAAGAAGAATGTAAAAGTATCAGCATTTGGTCGGAACCTTGATAGTCGGTACGAGTGGGCTAATGTTTTTGTCGGACCACCGGCTTGCCTTGCGGATGCTTCCAACTATGTTTTTGAGGTTTTAGAGCCATCACTCCCTTTGCCTGCATGCTTTCTCCAATTGCACGAGGTTGATACGCCAAGCGACCTCCGTGCTGCCGAGTTATTTTTGGGTTCCTACGATAGCGGTAAAGAATGAGATTATCTTAGACTCCTGGCGATACTGTGGATAAGGGTATCTCTATAGGTGTTTTCAAGTTTCTGCGTGATTTAGACTGTCGTTGTGTCTGCGAGAGCAAAGAGTGGCTTCACTGTTGGGGGTGCTTTTGTAATATGGAAGAGCAAAAGCCGGTTAAAGTATTGCTATTGCTGCAGCGTCCTGAGGCATGGGTTAACTTTGCCTCCCTTTGGCATTGTTTGAGTGCTCATAAAGATATTGAACCAACGCTTTGGGTCCTTCCTTACAATTATGAGAGTCATGAGCAGTCTGCAATAAAGAAACCGTTAATTAGAAAACTGTTAAGTAACTCTTCTATTCCATATCACGAGTGGAGTGAAGGGGAATATATTTCGAGCAATCAATTTGATTTCGTAATATTCAATCATCCTTATGATCGAGAAAGGCCAAGTTCCTTGTGGGTCGACAAGGTTAAGCAAGTTGTACCCAGAATAATATACATACCCTATGGTCTTGTTATGGGGGGAGGGTATAAAAATATGAGGTTGCAATTTGGTCAGTCAACCCAGGTTCTCGCTTCTGCTGTTATTGCTCGTTCAGTCCATGAAAAAAAATTATATTCCAGATATTGCCCTGTAGGATCCGGGAATGTCTATGTGCTTGGGCAGCCTCGTTTTGATCAAGTAATAAAGGAAATGGCGCGCCCTGTCCCGAAGTTGTATGAAGAGGCGGCGGCGGGGCGGTTGTGTATATTATGGAATTCTCATTTCAGCTTTGGACGTATTCACTCACAGTCTAGTAACTTTTCTACATTTGATTTATTGGGGCCGGAAATTATTGAGTTGGCTTTGGCTATGCGGGAACAGTTATGTTTACTTTGGCGGCCGCACCCAGGCTTGTTTCCTGCAATTGTTCGAGAGGGTTTGCTTTATGAATCAGATATTCCTATTCTGCGATCTGAACTTGCTGATGTGGGAATAATTCTGGATGAGAACCCCGACCATCTCGCTGCATTTAAGTTATCAGATGCATTGCTGACGGATGTCGGATCTTTTCTATTAGAGTATCTTGTAACCGGAAGGCCTATTTTATCGTTGCTTAACCCTGAGGGCGAGCCGCTTAATCCGGAATCGAGGAAACTGATCGAGTATTACGATCGCGCCAGCGATCCCTCGGATGTAAAGCGTTTTATCGAGCGTCTGCTATCTAGAGAGAATAACGCTTTAGGTTTGAAGCAGGCTCGAAGTCAGCACTTGCCTTTGCTTGATGGAAGATCTTCAGAAAGGGTTGTGGCATTGATGCTGGCTCTTCATAGCGGTGAGGATGCAGGAGTTCTCTCTGACCCTTCGACTGAGGCCGATATGGTGCTTGTCGATAAAAGCTTTGATATCCCGGCAGTCGGTAATCAGTGTGAGCAAGTTGTGGAGGAAGATAAGGAAGATATCGAAATGCCTCCGACACTTGCTCGTCTTCTTAGTGGGCTGAGGGCATTACGGGATTTCAAAAAAAATGAAAGTGTGTGGAAGAAAAGAGGTCGCCGGGTAGTTAATCAGGCTCGGATCTTTTCTGTTGAAAGGGTCAAGCGAAGTCTGCTATTGATGCGAATAATGAGAAATTTTCGGTGACATGTTTTCCCTTTGCACGAAGGGGGCTTCGTTCGACAAATGTTTCAGGTGGATGGCGGTTTGAGTATTATCTTTGTATGTAAGCGTTATTATACAGGCAAGGATGTTATTTGCCATCGATTTGGCCGTCTTTACGAACTTCCTACTCAGCTTGCGCGCTTGGGGCATCAGGTAACGGTGCTCTGCCTCGATTACCGCAATACGGATCATCGGAACAGCTTCATGGAAGACTTCGGATCAGGGTCGGTACGCTGGTTTGTTGTTCCTGTATTCAGTATTTTCAGCTTTGAAGTCAGAGAGGCTTATCAAATCATTAAGTCTTCTAATCCATACCTGATCATCGGCTCGTCGGATATCCCATGTTTGTGGCTTACGAGTATGTTGGCTAAATATTGTGGCGTTAACTACGTTGTTGATCTTTACGATAACTATGAAAGTTTTGGGCAGGCTCGTATTCCTGGTTTTCGAAAGGTATTAAAGTCCAGTGTAAGGGAGGCTGGTGCCGTTATTGTCGTCAGCTCTGCATTGAAGGAAAAGGTTATCGACAGCTATATGCCTGGCGGCCCCGTTTTGATAATGAATAATGGCGTAGCGAAGTCTAGTTTTTATGAGGGAGACCGCAAAATCGCACGAGCAACTTTGGGGCTCCCGGAAGGTGTCAAGCTGATAGGGACTGCCGGTAGCTTATCTAAAATGAAGGGGTTGGACACGGTATATGAAGCTTGGTCAAGAGTTGAGAGTCTAACTGACGATGTATATCTTGTTCTCGCGGGGCGTGTCGAGAAAGGCTTCCCCGTTCCTGATGGGGAGAGAGTGGTCTATCTTGGTGAGTTGCCGGAGACTCAGGTTGGAGAGCTTTTCAGGGCTCTGGATGTAGGCATTATTCCAGCGCATGACTCCGAGTTCGGTCGATATTGTTTCCCTCAAAAACTGTATGAGATGCTGGCCTGTAATTTACCGGTTGTAGGGGCCAGAGTTGGTTCGATAGAGGCGGTTCTGCAGGCCGATCCTAATATGCTATTTGCTCCAGGAGATGTGGATAGCTTGGTGGCGACGGTTTTGCAGCAAGTGCGTGGGCCTGTGTTGGCTGTAGGTGTTAAGACTATGGAGTGGGTAGATCTTGTTAAACAAATAGAACCGGTGATATTGAAATCGGTATGATGGTTGTTGTTTTGCGGCGACAGTTATGAGTCCCTGTCAGCGCGTGTATCTAACCGTTCTAAAGCGTTATAGACTTTAATGCCAAAATTTTGCCAAGCAAAGATTTTTACGAATTCTTGTATGATATCGTTAGGTGGTCGATGTTGAAGAAGTTGCAGAATGTATTGATTCAATTCAGCATAGTTATTTTTTTCTGCCAAATAGCCTGATCTGCCAATAGATACCGCATCAATAACCCCTCCTGTTGCAAATGCTGCGGTTGGCAATCCGTGAGCTGCAGCTTCAATAGCTACCATTCCAAAACCTTCTGGATCATCCGGAATATGTAACACTGGAAAGACGTGCGCATCACAAGCTTCATATGCCGTTACTAGTTGTTTTTCTGTTATCCTCCCAAGAAATTTTATATGTGAGGCTACTCCAGATTTTCGAGCTTGAGCCATTATATCGCTCGCCGTTTGAGTGCCAGGTCTGAGCGAGTTTTTGGGCGTTTCACCCACGACTAGCAGCATGGCGTTGGGTGCTGCCCGCACGATACCGGGTAAGGAATGCTCAACAAATTCACGAAGCCCTTTACGTGTAGTTAGTCGACCGACAGAAAGTAGAATTTTCTTGCCTTCCAGTCCATACCGTTTTTTAAATGCAATTAGGCTTTCTGCTGATTGGGGGGCTTTGGGCAGGTTGACGCCTGGATGGACGAGGTGGACTTTTTTTTCTGGCACTCCAACGGTAAGTGCAAGCTGTCTGGTAGGGGTGCTGTTAACGATGACGCTGTCCATTTTTTTGAAGGTTGGTGTCCAGAGCTTTTGGTAAATTCGGCTCGGTGCGGTTATGTCTAAGCCATGAAGATAAACGGCGGATTTCGCGCCGGAAAGTTTGCTGGTCAACCAGGCCAAGGGAGCCGTTAGCCCGCTACCTGCCATAATGACGCTGGGCTTCCAGCGCCATGCCAGCCATAGAGCTTTGCAAAAAGCGACCAGTATAAACAAGGGTAATGGTTTGAGTGGAGCCTCACTCAAGGTCGTTTGCTCTGGCTTTAAGGCCGCGGCTCCTTTGGGGCCAACGACTTTAATTTGAGTGTAACGAGATAATTCATCCGCCATGTGCCAGTTCAGGCGTTCCATGCCGCCGACCAAAGGGGGCAGGTTGCGGGTGATGAGGATTACCTTTGGCCGTTTTTGTGCTTGTTGTTGATTCACTCTCACTCGTCACAGGGTAGATAGCGGTTAGTTTTAGAGTATCGATTGTAAAGGATGCAGCGTGGGTACGCACTTCATGGATGACGTTCTGTATTGATGTATTAAGCAATCCGGAAGGCTGTTGAGGATTCTGTAATCAGCAAGAAATACTTTTGACGGAGCGTTCTTGTGGTTGGCTTCCTGAATCATTGGACCACTGCAGCTTTCACCGAGATGCGCCCGGCGCTCTTTAGACTGCCGTCTGTTCCCTATAAAATCCCGGCGTACATATAGGAAGGAGCCCTCTCATGTCAGCCGCATCCAGTGATGTCTACCAACTGAAAGTCACCCTCTCAGGCTCCCGGTCGCCCATCTGGCGTCGCCTGCTGGTTGATTCGGGGACAACGCTGCAGGACCTGCACCGAATCATCCAGGTTGCAATGGGCTGGCAAGCGGCTCATTTGCATCAATTCGAGTTGTCTGACGGTGTGCTCTTCGGAGACCCGGAAGAGGATCCAGACGGCAGATGAACTACGTCGACGAGGCTTCTGTGCCATTGGAGGCCGTTCTCCAACGGGAAAAGCAGACGCTGTGGTACGAATATGATTTTGGAGACGGCTGGGAGCATCGCGTCGTTCTGGAGAAAATACTGCCGGGCTCGGAAGATGCCTCTTTACCGCGCTGTAAAAAGGCGGTGCGTCAATGTCCGCCGCAGGATGTGGGGGGGGCTTGGGGGCTTTTATGAATTCCTCGACGTGATGGCGAACCCGGGGCACCTCGAACACGACGACGCAAGGGAATGGTTGGGCGGGGTTGTGTTCGACCCGGCATTCGTCGACCTCGAGGCGATCAACGAGGGTTTTGCTCATCGTGAGCGCCTTGTCGAGCCAGTCGGGGCGCCGCTTTTCGAGACCGACGAGAAATGCGAGGGGCTCAGCTTTCATCAGATGGAGCAGTTGATGACAAGCCCGCTGCATTGCCCGGCGGTGTTTGATATAAGCCTCGATTCCGCGTTGATTGAACCGCATCTCGACTCGGCGCCGATCATGCGTATTCTCAAGG
Organism: Marinobacter sp. NFXS9; assembly: GCF_040148665.1. NCBI lineage: Bacteria > Pseudomonadati > Pseudomonadota > Gammaproteobacteria > Pseudomonadales > Marinobacteraceae > Marinobacter > Marinobacter sp. NFXS9. The sequence goes on from NZ_JAGDDW010000018.1 coordinate 27,826, forward strand.
CATTGTTTCAGGAGCTCGACGGCAAAGGCGTGCGCCTGACACCCAAAGGAAACCTGCCTCGTCGGGTTGTGACGTCATTAGTCGAGGCCGGAGGTGACGCCGCGCTGGCAGAGCCTTATCGGGACGGCTTTGCCAGAATCCGCTCGGAAGAGGACGTTATTCACGTGCATTTGGCGCGCCTGATTGCCGAGATCGCCGGGTTTACCCGCAAGCAGCGTTGCCTGCTCATGCTCACGAAGCGCCTGGAGGACTGGATCCGCAACGAGCAATGGCTGCTGATTTATCAGGAACTGCTGCTCACCGCCATGAACCGCTTCAATTGGGGCTGGCTGGATCGGTTTGATGAATTTGACGAGATACAGGTCGTGGGGCTCTTCGCCTTATGGCTATTGGCTAAATACGGTGACGAGTGGCGACCGGAATCGTTCTATGTCGACGCCATGCTGACAGCCTTTCCAATGCTGACTGAGGTGGTTCCGCCCAGCCCCTATTACAGTCCGGAAAAACAAATTGCTCACGCGTTGTCTCTCCAGATGTTCTCGCTGTATAGATGGCTGGGCTGATTGAGTGTGAGGATAAGAACAAGGGCAGCCGTTTGGCCTCTTTAGGTGATCGCGATATTCGTCGCACGCCGTTGTTCGAGGGGCTGTTCAGGGAGCAGAGCGCATAGGACCGTTTTCTGCTAACCGAGACTGTCTGCTCCTAATCCGGTAGGTCAGATGTTAAGCCCCTTGGATGTTGATAACAATTCAATCGATATGCTCAAGCGGGTCGAGTTTCTCAAACTGATGTAGGATGGGCAGATCGATTTCACGCGGAGTCGCGGGCCGTCGATGTCCTGCCCAAGTTGATTGAACTCTGCCCAGGAGCGAGTAGGAGATTCTTTTACGAATGACTCGAATAGCGGTAACCGGTGCAAATGGTTTTATAGGGCGGGCGTTGATAACTGAGTTATTAAAGATCCCCCGTATTCGGGTGGTAGCGGTGTCCCGAAACCCTGATTCCGTGCCGTTGCATGCTAATATTTCCGTTTGCAGTTGGGATAAATGCTTGTCAGAGAGTAGTCATGAAGATCATCCACTCGTTAACTGTGATTGCGTGATCCATCTTGCGGGGCTAGCTCATGCTTCTGCGGTGGATGCGAATGATGCGCCCGATGTCTATCGCCTGGTCAATGTGGACGGAACGCGCTTGCTTGCAAGGAGGGCTGTAGAGTCGAAAGTACGACGTTTTATTTTTGTGAGTAGCATAAAGGTTAACGGGGAAAACACAAAACCAGGCCAGCCTTTTAGCGCTGACTCAGAGCCATGTCCGGAAGACGAATATGGTCGCTCAAAACTTGACGCGGAGTTGGCCCTGCAGGAGATAGGGCAGGCAAGTGATCTAGAGTTTACAATAATTCGCCCTGTTTTGGTTTATGGGGTGGATGTTAAGGCGAACTTCCGCGAATTGATGATATGGGCCATTCGAGGGGTTCCGTTGCCGTTCAAATCTATTTCCAACAAGCGAAGTTTTATAGCTCTGGATAATTTGATAGATCTTATTATTCATTGCTTGGATCATCCCGCGGCGGCCAACCAAGTGTTTTTGGCAAGCGATGGTGAAGATTTATCGACGCCGGAATTGATCAAGAGGCTGGCTGAAGCTGCCGGAAGACCCGCCAGGTTGTTTCCGGTACCGATTGGATTGCTGGGTCTTTTGGCTCGTTTGACTGGTCGTGGATCCGTGATGAAGCGTCTAGCCGGTTCGCTTCAGGTGGACGGGCAGGAGACACGCCGCCGGCTGGGCTGGAACCCGCCGTTATTGATTGATCAGGCGCTGCGGGAAGCCGCTGAAGCCTATCTGAATGAGATCAATGGAAAGGGGGGCTCCAAGTGACGCCCTTGGAGTGGATGTTGCCGCTGATTTTTGTGGTTGTCTGGAGCATGACCTGGGCCGTTCTCAAATATGCCATAAGCCGGCAGTTGATGGATATCCCCAATGCGCGCAGCTCTCATGAGGTACCCACTCCTCGGGGCGGTGGTTTGGCGGTTGTGGTCGGCGTAACAATGGTGTTGCTGGTGGAGCAATCGTCATTGGGCGGCGCGGTAGCGACGGCGTTCCTGGGGGGCGGCGGCCTTGTTGCCGCCCTGGGATGGTTTGATGACCATGACCATGTCGGTGCGAGTTGGCGCCTTTTGGGGCACGTTTTGGCTGCAGCCTGGATCCTGGCCTGGCTGGGAGGTGCACCTGCCCTCAGGCTTGCCTGGGTCGGTTGGTTACCTTACTGGGCCTGGCAGGTGATCGCTGTGCTGTACCTGGTTTGGTTACTCAATCTGTATAATTTCATGGATGGCATAGACGGGTTGGCTGGCGCTGAGACCGTGACGTTGGGAATCTTCGGCGGGCTTCTCTGCTGGTTAACGGTCGATGTGCAGCTTGCGGTTATACCTTTTTTGCTTGCTGCTGCAGCTGCCGGTTTTCTGGTCTGGAACTGGCCGCCGGCACGGATATTTATGGGCGATGCAGGAAGTGGATATATCGGAATCGTAATTGGTGGGTTCACTATATATGTTGGTAAGCTGGATGAGCGTTTATTTTGGGGCTGGCTTATTTTGATCGGCGTGTTTGTTGTCGATGCTACGTACACGTTAGTTCAGCGCCTGCTTCGGGGAGAGCGCGTTTACGAAGCCCATCGCAGCCATGCCTATCAAGTGGCGTCGCGGCAGTTGGCCAGTCACCGGGCTGTGACGATAAGCGTAGTTGCTATTAATACATTTTGGCTTTTTCCGATTGCATTGCTGGTGGTGTTTACGACGCTAGATGGATTTCAGGGCTTATTGCTGGCTTACACGCCACTTGTGATGCTTGCTATGTATTTCAGAGCTGGCAATCAACGTTCCCAGAAGTACGTTGGCAGGTCATGAGAATTTTTTGCCGTTTGGGCTAACCTTTGCGGTTAGCACTTAGCGGTTTATATGAGGCTATATGGACAGGGATTCGCTACTTTACCGTTTCCTCACGCTTTCCCGGGTTAGCAAACGTTTGATCTCGGTTGCCGCCGATATTTGCTTCCTTGCATTAGCGTTGTGGGCCTCTTTCGCCTTGCGGTTCGAGGATGCATCTTGGCTTCCGGATTGGGGGCAGGTGCTTGCTGGCGTTGCCACTATCCTATTTACCATTTTTGTGTTCATTCGGCTCGGCCTTTATCGCGCCGTTATTCGTTATATCAGCGAGAAGGCATTTCTGGCCGTATTGACGGGCGTTACGATTTCCGGTGTTTCGCTGATTGTTTTTGGCTTTCTGGTTCATGCTTTTGTTCCGCGCTCCATTCCGGTCCTTTATGCTGCGATGGCATTCCTGCTGGTGGCTGGTACCCGATTCGCGGTACGTGCTCTTATCAACCGGCCGCGCCACAAGGCAAAGCAGTCCGTGCTGATCCTGGGGGCTGGCAATAAAGGAATGCAGTTGGCTTCGGCGTTGACTCAGGGGATTGAATATCGACCGGTGGCCTTTGTCTCGACCAGAGTGGACAGTCATCGTTCTTTGGTGGCCGGAATGCCCGTATATAGCCTTAGGCACATTGACAAGGCGATTCGCGATCACGGAGCGACGCGGGTGCTGTTGGCTCTTGAGGATACGAGTAAGATTAATCGTCGCGAGCTCATTCAGAAGCTCGAGAAGCTTTCGGTCGCCGTTCAGACTGTTCCGGCTATGTCTGAACTTATTGCCGGAAGGGCCCGTATCAATGACATACGTGATCTGGATATAGAGGATCTTCTAGGTCGCGATCCGGTTCGAGCGGATGCGGCAGTGGCCGATGAAAGCCTGGCCGACAAAAACGTGATGGTGACAGGGGCGGGCGGCTCCATTGGCTCGGAACTTTGTCGCCAAATTATTCGGCATCGGCCTCGCTCTCTTATTATTTTTGACGTATCGGAGTTCGCCCTTTATGCCATTGAGCGTGAGCTGAGGACTTTTAATCAGGTTGAAGGTCTGTCTGTCCAGATTCATGCCCTTCTCGGCAGTGTTGGCCACCGTCGCCGATGCTTGGCGGTCATGCGTGCGTTTAACGTGCAGACGCTCTATCATGCCGCGGCCTACAAGCATGTGCCGTTGGTGGAGCATAATGTTATTGAGGGCGTGCAGAATAACGTATATGGCACATGGCATTGCGCTGAGGCTGCTATCGAGGCGGGTGTTGAACGCTTTGTTCTGGTTTCCACGGATAAAGCCGTAAGACCGACGAATGTTATGGGTGCCTCCAAGCGGCTTGCCGAGCTGGTTCTGCAGGGGCTGGCGCAGCGTCAATCGTCGACGGTTTTCTCTATGGTGCGCTTCGGTAATGTTTTGGGCTCGTCTGGATCAGTCGTGCCCCTGTTCAGGGATCAGATTCGCGACGGCGGTCCGGTAACGGTGACCCATCCTGACATTTGCCGCTACTTCATGACGATTCCTGAGGCCAGCCAACTGGTGCTGCAAGCCGGAAGTATGGGGCGGGGTGGTGAGGTCTTTGTGCTGGATATGGGGGAGCCGGTGCGTATCGTGGACTTGGCTCGCAAAATGATCCATCTCATGGGGCAGCGGGAGAAAACGGAAAACAACCCTGACGGCGACATTGAGATCGTGTTCAGCGGGTTGCGTCCCGGCGAGAAATTGTATGAAGAGCTTCTGGTTGGTAATGATCCCCAGGGGACGCCACACCCGAGGATTATGATGGCCCGTGAAGTGTCTCTACCTTGGGAGCAGGTCAGGCAATTCCTGGATAGAATCTCCATTGCCAGCCACAAGTTTGACTGCCGACAAATACTGAATATTCTCACCGAAGCATCGACCAATTATCAGCCTAATGGAGACCTAGCGGACTTGGTTTGGTGCAACGGTGGGCGTTGCGGTGTGCTTTTACCTGAAGAAGGTGACTCGAAGGTACGCCGCCTGTCTCTCTAGTGTTTTTTTGGTTTAATGATGCATAGTGGTCTTTAAGGGGGGCTGGCAAGAACATGAGTGAGCCAGGCCGTCATCATATTTCGGTAGGATTGATAAACATGGAAAGTAAGCTTGCCGTTATTGGGCTTGGATATGTGGGATTGCCGCTGGCTGTGGCCTTTGCGGAAAAGTATCCAGTTGTCGGCTTCGATATTAGCCCGAAGAGAATTGCGCAGCTAAACGAGGGTGAGGACTATACCCGAGAAGTGGATAGCGAGGCCTTGCGACAAGCCTCAAGCTTGTCTTTCACAAATCATCTCGATGAGATTGCATCGTGCAACATCTATATTGTGACGGTGCCCACGCCGATAGATGAATTCAAATCTCCGGATCTAACTCCGCTGGTTAAGGCCAGCGAAACGGTTGGCCAGGTTTTGAAGTCCGGAGATATTGTCGTATACGAATCGACTGTCTATCCCGGAGCAACGGAAGAAGTGTGCGTTCCCATTCTGGAGCGCGTTTCGGGATTGACCTTCAATAAGGATTTCTTTGCCGGCTATAGCCCGGAGCGCATTAACCCGGGTGACAAGGAGCATCGCGTGACTTCCATAAAGAAAGTCACGTCAGGTTCCACGCCCGAAGTGGCTGACCGCGTTGATTCATTATATGCAAGCATTATCATTGCCGGTACCCACAAAGCCAGCTCCATCAAAGTCGCCGAGGCGGCCAAGGTCATCGAGAACACCCAGCGTGACGTCAATATTGCATTGATGAATGAGCTAGCCATGATCTTCGCGCGGCTTGGATTGGATACCCAAGATGTGTTGGCCGCAGCGGGCACCAAATGGAATTTCCTTCCGTTTAAGCCGGGCCTGGTTGGCGGTCATTGTATTGGTGTCGATCCTTACTATCTGACTCATAAGGCGCAGGCGGTTGGCCATCATCCGGAGATGATTCTTGCGGGTCGTCGTATGAATGATTCCATGGGCGCTTACGCAGCTTCTTCTTTAGTTAAGGCAATGATCAAGGCCGGGCAGACGATATCCGGGGGTCGGATACTGATTTTGGGTCTGACGTTTAAAGAGAATTGCCCGGATTTGCGGAATACGCGTGTTATTGATGTGGTGCGTGAATTGCGGGATTTCGGTTGTCAGGTTGATGTCGCCGATGCCTGGGCAAGTAATGAAGAGGCGCAACACGAGTACGGAATATCATTAGCAAATCAGCCGGAAGCAGGCGTCTATGAAGGCGTCATACTGGCTGTGCCGCATCGTGATTATATTGAAATGGGTGCGAGTGAAATTCGAACCTATCTGAAACCGGGCGGCATCTTCTTTGATCTGAAGGCTGTATTCGGGAAGTTGGAATCCGATTTACGACTCTGATTTATTGAAGTGCGATATCGGTAATTTCGTATTCTTGTCTTTTTTGCTGGATATTGTCATGAAGCTCAGGTCATATTTCCTCATTTAATTGTCACTGAGGGAATATTGATCTATTATCGCTGTTGTCAGTTTTTGACTCGGCAAAGAACGATATTTCTTTTGCTTTACCTTCCGAATTTACGAATTCAGTTTCAAAGTTGTTTTTGACCAATTAAGGGTAAAATCCATGGCAAAGATCAATGAGTATTACCAGAAAAAACAGCTGATGGATAAGCTTGCAGACGAATTGAAGAAACTCGAGGAAGACAACGCATTGAAGCGTGAACTTGAGTTTGAAGAAAAGATCCGCGGTCTGATGAAGGACTACAACAAATCCGCCAAGGATGTGTTGCAGGTCCTGGGTGCGATTGATCCGTCGGTGTCTGGCGCCAAAGCCGACGCGGCAGGCTCTTCTCGCCCGAAGCGTCCGCTGAAGACCTATAAGAACCCGCACTCCGGTGAAGTTGTGAAGACCCGTGGTGGTAATCACAAAACGCTGAACGAGTGGCGCGAGAAATACGGTAAGGAAGCCGTACAGGGCTGGCAGCAAGACTAAGCCAGTCGGGTCCCGGCAGTTGAGGTGCCGGGGCCTCGTTTCTTTTAGTTTCCGCCGCATTATTTCTCGTTAATAAAGCTGTCTTATCCGCTTTTCCGCGCCATTTGACCTCCCTCCAAAGAAGCATTGAGTAGCGCTTTTACGTTAGAATCCGATCAAAGTTTCTGACAAGGATGCTCTATGCTAGCCGTCATTCTTTCCGGTGGGTCCGGTACCCGATTGTGGCCGTTATCCCGCGAGGCTTATCCAAAGCAGTTTCTTCCTGTAGTCACAGACGAATCGCTATTGGCCGAAACCATTACGCGCGGATTGGGCTGTGCGCCGTCGACCCGCGTTATGGCAATTACCAACGAAGACCACCGCTTTGTCGTGGCAGCGCATCTGCATGAGTTGGCGGACAAGAAAACCGATGGGATCATTCTCGAGCCGGTCGGCCGGAATACGGCGCCGGCAATCGCGTTGGCGGCGCTGGCCGCTGCGGAAAGCGATCCGGAAGAATTGTTGCTGATCATGCCGTCTGACCATGTCCTGCGTAACCAGCAGGCGTTTGCCGAGGCCGTCGCGGTCGGAGCCAAGGCCGCCGCAGGCGGCAAGCTGGTGACCTTTGGTGTGGTGCCTGCTACGCCTCATACCGGTTACGGCTATATCAAGGCCGGCGACATGGCCGAAGGCTCCGCTCCGGTGGAGGCCTTCGTAGAAAAGCCCGACGAAGCCACAGCTCAATCCTATCTGGATCAGGGCGGCTACTACTGGAACAGTGGCATGTTCCTGTTCCGCGCGGATCGCTATCTCGAAGAATTGGGCAAGCACAACCCGCAAATGCTGGAAGCCTGCCGGAAAGCTTATGCCGGCAAACAGTCGGATATGGACTTCGTGCGCGTCGATCGGGAAGCCTTCGAGGCCTGTCCGGATGACTCCATTGACTATGCGGTGATGGAAAAGACCCAGGATGCCGTTGTCGTGCCTCTGGATGCCGGTTGGAGTGATGTGGGTTCGTGGTCCGCGCTGTGGGAAATTCAGCCGCGGGATGAGCATGGCAACGTCTGCCGGGGCGATGTGATTACTGAGGACGTGTCTGGCTCCTACATCCATTCTGAGGGCCGTCTGATTGCGGCACTGGGTATCAGTGATCATGTCATCGTCGAGACGGATGACGTGGTCCTGGTCGCGGACCGTAACCGGGTTCAGGACGTGAAGAAGCTTGTCGCCCAGGTGAAGGCGCAGGGCCGCGCCGAGCACCGCTTCCACAAGAAGGTCCATCGGCCTTGGGGAACCTACGAGGGGATTGCGATGGGCGAGCGCTTCCAGGTCAAGCGCATCACCGTCAATCCAGGCGCATCCCTCTCTCTGCAGAAACACCACCACAGGGCCGAGCATTGGGTCGTGGTCAGTGGGACCGCCAATGTGGTTCGTGGTGACGAGGAGATTTTGCTGACCGAAGATCAGTCCACTTATATTCCCGTTGGCCACCGTCACCGCTTGACCAATCCGGGCGTCATCCCGCTGGAATTGATCGAGGTCCAGACCGGGAGTTATCTCGGCGAGGACGATATTGTACGGTTCGCCGATACCTACAACCGGGTCTGACCCGCGTTCGTAGCCGGGGTACAGGAGTTAACCGGCTACGAGGTCCACTATCAAGTCAAACAGGTCAAAGGAGGACCTTATGTCACAATGGCCAGGGAACCGGCCGCAAGCCCCTCGTTCGTCTTCTTCCGGCGCCTCCGGTCGCGCTTCCCATCTCACGCTGGCCTCTGTCTCACCAGGTTGGCATGCCTTTGCAGACTCGTTGGCCGTCGCTCTGATGCGCTCGTCGAGAGGAATCGTCTGGTTAAGGGGCGAAGCCGGCTCGGGCAAGACCGAATTGTTGCGGGCTCACATTCCGCATTGGCCATTTCCCTCGGTGTGGATGGACTTGCGGAGAGAGTGTGAGGTGATGGCCAGTCTCGAGCCGGCGGTGCCATCGGGCGATGAGATGAGTTCGGCCCGGACGCTGTTGATCCTCGATGATATGTCGCCAAACGATCTGCTTTACCTGATGAAAGATCCTCTGCATCCGGCGAGCGAGTTGTTGCTGTCTCACCCGGGTCCTGTGCTGCTGGCCAGTCGGGCTTCGGGGCGAGAGGATGCCCAGTCACTGATGGCCCACTCCGGCCGTTCGGTCGAACCCATGGACATGCCGCCCTCTGGAATCGACCACCGGTTGAGCATTTTAAGAGGCAAACAGCCTGCGATTGAGCGCGAATGGCGTGTCGATATCGACCCTGATGCCTTGCATCGAGCGGCCCGTGGTGTTTCGCCCGAATGGCCGGAGACGCCGGGTGGTTCGTTGCGCTGGTTGATGGCTGCTGCTGCGCGTGTGGCGTTGGAGGCGGAGCAGGGCGATCCGGCATTGCGCAGTGCTGAAGCGCGTATCGATGATCTTAGCCGTGCCTTGTTATTGGCTCAGGCCCGCGGTGGCGACGTTGACTCGTTGGAGTGCGATATCCGTCAGGCGGAGATCGAGCGGGCGGCGTACAGCGTCGACTGGCATGAAAAGGCGCGCCGCGGTGATTTGCGGACGGTGCGGGCTGTCGATGTGGAGCGGGAGATTGCTGCGGCACGTGGGGCAATGTTCAATGGCGGCGTTCCGGATGTGCTGTGCCGGCAATCCCGGTGTTGTCCCGCACCAATTGCCGAAGACAGCTAGCTGCGGCATTATGGCCGGATTTGGCGTATCTCGATGCTGCGAGAGCGGTCGTTCTCGTGCCGTTGCATTGAGCGTCGTTATTGGAAGGTTTGATGTCCTGCTATGAACGATCTGGAAATTTACGTGCGTGAACTGGATACAGCCCGGTTGGAAGCCTGGCTGGCCGAATCCCTGGATGGCCTGGCGATGGCCTCTGTCGGCAGTGTCGGTGTTGCTAAAGGTAAGGGCTATTATCAGGGCGTGCCGGTACGCGTTTCGTTATACCCCGGCGCCTTTTCCAAACATTTCACCAGCGTCGTACTGGAAGGCGACGAACTGCCATGGCGTTCGGATCTGGACTGTGCCCGCAATGCCTGGCGTCGTCTTGACGTTGAAGTGCGTTGCAGCCCGGGTGACTGGCAGGAAGGGGATCCCGTGCAGGATGAAAAATGGTGGCGGTTGGATGACCGGGGTGAGCAGATGGTGAACTGGAACTGAATGGTCTGAGGTAAATGGGAATCCCGAGCCATGCCGGGATTCCCATGGACTTGCGGCGGTTGCCGTCAGTCTTCCAGGATGCTGACGTTGTCCGCCTGCAGACCTTTATCGGCCTGAACGACATTGAAGCGCACCAGTTGACCCTGGCGCAGCACCCGACGACCACGGCCGCGAATGGCGCGGAAGTGGACGAAGACCTCATCACCGCTTTCGCGGACAATAAAGCCAAAGCCTTTCTTCACGTTGAACCACTTAACGGTTCCTTCCTCATTGCCTTCCGGCCCGAAATCATCCTCCATGCCATCGCTGGCGGGACGGTCATTCTGGCTGCCGCTGGTGGATTTGCTTTGGGTCAGTGCCACGGCCAGGAAGCCGGCAATGCCAAACAGGATTACGGCGATCACGTAGGCGGCGATACCTTGGGCACTGCCGAGCACAAAGGTGGGGTTGTCGGCGACATCATTGGTGCCCGATTGCGACAGGATCTGGAAAAGTTCCGGTGTAAAGGTGACCAGGAAAAAGGCCAGGACGAACGGGGCCGGAATAGCGATCAGCAGGGCTACCAGAATCGCTTTCTGTGGATTACGCATTGGACGACTTATTCTCCCATCAATCGATCAAACAAAAACATAAGGGCGCCTGAATCACGTAAAATAGGGGCTCAGGCGTAACAAAATTGCAGAGGTTCCAGGCGACCACAGTAGCCGGATTGGCCGGGTAGCCCATCTGCAAGCGCAGCATCATAACAGATCAGTCTGTGGACGACCCACCCCAGAGCAGGAGTTCCGTCACATGAATTGGGAAGAACTGGAAGCACGAATGGTGGAACTGGAAACCCGTGTGGCCTTCCAGGACGACGTGATAGCCACCCTGAGCGACCAATTGTCACGCCAGGAGATCGATATGCGGGAGCTTTGGGAGGCCAAGAGACTGCTCAAGAAACAGTTGGAAGCGGTGTCGCCCTCCAACATCAAGCGGGAAGAGGAAGAGGCGCCGCCACCGCATTATTGAGGGTAGGCAGGATTTTGCGGGCACCCACCTTGCGGTGCCTCAGAAGCCTCTGCTACATACACGGGATAACGACTAAAAGGTGGGCGGGTAGGTTGGGCTGACGCAGGAAGCCCAGCAAACCGGGTTCACGACCAATCTCATTCAATACCGGCCAAGCCGGTTTTTGAACCCCAAGCTCCAGGCATGTCCGCGATAACGGGAACATCCGGTGCCCGCTTCTTGCTGGGCTTCCTGCGTCAGCCCAATCTACCGGATCGCGGCCGTGATCGCCGGCGTTTATTTCGCCAACAACCGCACCAGAATCTCTTCATAGATCGCCGACAACGTATCCAGATCGTCGGCCTTCACGCACTCATCGATCTTATGGATTGTTGCATTGACTGGCCCCAGTTCGACGACCTGGGCGCCCGTTGGCGCGATAAAGCGACCGTCAGAGGTGCCGCCGGACGTTGAAAGCTCCGTCGGCTCGCCGGTGATGGCCTGGATCGCTTCGCTGGCCGCATCAACCAGAGAGCCCCGGTCGGTCAGGAACGGCTGGCCACTCAGGTGCCATTGCAGATCGTACTTCAGGCCGTGGCTGTCCAGGATCTCGATCACTCGCTGCTGCAGGCTATCCGCGGTGTTCTCGGTGCAGTAGCGGAAGTTGAAGTGAACTGTCAGTTCGCCTGGAATGACGTTGCTGCCGGTGCCGGCTTCGACCTTGGTGATCTGGAACGTGGTTGCAGGGAAGAATTCATTGCCTTCGTCCCACTGCGTCCGGGCCAGCGCGTCCAGTGCCGGGGCTGCCGTGTGAACCGGGTTCTCAGCCAGGTGAGGGTAGGCGACATGACCCTGGATGCCGTGTACGGTCAAGTAGCCGTGCAGTGAGCCTCGCCGACCGTTCTTGATGATGTCGCCAACTCGATGCGTGCTGGATGGCTCGCCGATCAGGCACCAGTCCATCTTCTCGTTGCGGGCTTCCAGGGCTTCGACCACTTTGACGGTGCCATCATGGGCCGGACCTTCCTCATCGCTGGTAATCAGCAGCGCAATCGACCCCTTGTGATCCGGATGCTGGGCGACAAAGCGTTCGCAGGCCGTCACAAAGGCCGCCAGGCTGCCTTTCATGTCGGCGGCCCCCCGCCCATACAAATAGCCGTCCCGGATAGCCGGCTCGAACGGCGCCTGTGACCAGTTCTTTTCCGGACCGGTCGGGACCACATCGGTATGACCGGCGAACGCCAGCAAGGGCCCTTCTTTTCCACGACGTGCCCAGAGGTTCTGGACCTCGCCAAAGTTCATGGCTTCACCCTCAAAGCCCAGCGGTGAAAGGTGTTGCATCATCAGCGTCTGGCAATCCGCGTCATCGGGCGTGACGGATCGGCGGCGAATCAGTTCGATGGCGAGTTCGAGGGTGGGGGATAGGGACATGCGGGTCTCTTGGGTTGGTTGGATCTGCGGGTTATTGGATTAACCGAATGTTTAGCACGGGCCGTGGCTTCTTACGAGAGGCCGGTAGGTTGGGCTGACGAAGGAAGCCCAACAATTCTCGACTTGCAGCCGGTTGGATCCCATCCGCGTTCATAGCGGAAACTGGATGCGTTCAGTACTTTAGGGCGCTCACCCCGTCGGGCTTCCTTCGTCAGCCCAACCTACGGTGATTTAGCGCCCCTCCGGCAAACAATCAGTTATTCGCGTGCAACGCCTCGTTCAGTTCGATCGCGGTCTTGTTGGTCTTGCACTCCACCGCGCCGTTCTGGGAGTTGCGGCGGAACAACAGGTCCGGCTTGCCGGCCAGGTCCCGTGCCTTGACCGTCTGAACCACCTCGTTCTTGTCATCCAGCACGGCAACCTTGGTACCGGCGGTGATGTACAGGCCGGCTTCAACGGTGGTGCGGTCGCCCAGCGGGATGCCGATGCCGGCATTCGCGCCGATCAGGCAGTTCTCGCCGACGGCGATGATGATGTTGCCGCCACCGGACAGGGTGCCCATGGTGGAGCAGCCACCGCCCAGGTCGGATCCTTTTCCAACCATGACGCCGGCGGAGATCCGGCCTTCGATCATGCTGGTGCCTTCGGTACCGGCGTTGAAGTTGATAAAACCTTCGTGCATGACGGTGGTGCCTTCGCCCACGTAAGCGCCCAGGCGAACCCGGGCCGTATCCGCAATACGCACGCCGCGCGGCACCACGTAGTCGGTCATCTGCGGGAATTTGTCGACGGATTTAACTTCCAGCAGGCGGTCCTCCGTCCGGGCATCCATCTGGCGGTCAGCCAGCTCGTTCAGGTCGATGGCACCCTCGTTGGTCCAGGCCACATTCGGCAGCAGGCCGAAGATGCCGTCCAGCTTGAGTCCATGAGGCTTAACCAAGCGATGGGAGATCAGGTGCAGCTTGAGGTAGACCTCCGGGGTGCTGGAGGCGGTGTCGTCGGTATCCAGCAGTGTGACGACGGCCGGGCGTTTGCTGCCGGCGGCTTTCTCGGCCAGACGGGCCTGGTCGTCCTGTCCGGCACTGCGCAGGGTCTCTGCAAATTGGGTCAGCTGTACTGCATCGGCTTCAATAGCCTGGTTGCCGCCTTGATATCCCAGCGTGTTGGATGCGATTTCCCGAATGGTCGCCTCCGGCATGTACAGGGGCTTCTGGTAAAACGTTTCCAGCCACTCGCCCTTGCTGTTCTGGGTGCCGATGCCGATGCCGAATGCGAAACTCATGGGGTTAATGCTCCTTGATCAGTAAACGGTTGCTTCGGGCGCCGCGAGGCGCCCGGATTATCCTGAAACGGGATCTGAAAATAGGTTTCAGCTGATTAAGCGGGCCCAGTCGTCGGCATTGAAGCCGACATGGACCTGGCCTTCCAGCTCAACGACAGGCCGCTTGATGACGGACGGATTCTCCATCATGACAGCCAGCGCGGAATCGCGGTCTATGTTATCACGAACGTCATCCGGCAGCTTGCGCCAGGTGGTGCCGCGGCGGTTCAGCAGGATTTCCCAGCCGACCTGTTTTTCCCAACTGGCCAGCCGATCCTCGTCAACGCCTTCCTTCTTGAAATCGTGGAAGGTGTAGCTCTGGTCAGCGTTGTCCAGAAACTTGAGGGCTTTCTTGACGGTATCGCAGTTTTTGATGCCGTAGATGTCCATGGGCCTTACTGCTCCTGAATGAAGGTGCGGATGCGTTCGGCGGCCTCGATGCATTCGGCCAGCGGTGCAACCAGCGCCATACGGATTCGGTTTTCCCCTGGGTTTCGTCCGCTGACGTCGCGGGACAGATAGCGTCCCGGCAGTACATGAACGTTCTGCCGGGCCGCCAGGTCACGGGCGAAGATGTCATCGGCGAAGGGTGTCTCCGGCCACAGGTAGAAGCCGGCATCCGGGGCCGATACGCGCATCACCTCGGACAGGATGGGCACCACCGCATCGAATTTCTCGCGATAGGCGGCGCGATTTTCCCGCACGTGATCTTCATCCTGCCAGGCGGCGATGCTGGCCAGCTGGTGCTGGATTGGCATGGACGAGCCGTGATAGGTGCGGTAGCGCAGGTATTCCTTGAGCACTTGGGCGTCGCCAGCCACGAAGCCCGAACGCAGGCCCGGCAGGTTGCTGCGTTTCGACAGACTGTGGAAGACAATGCAGCGCGCATAGTCATCGCGACCGATGGCGGCGCAGGTCTGCAACAGGCCTTCCGGCGGATTGTTCTCGTCCGGATAGAGTTCGGAATAACACTCATCCGACGCAATCAGGAAATCGTGCCGGTCAGCCAGCTCGATCAGCCGCTTGAGCGTATCCCGGGGAATGACGCTGCCGCTCGGGTTACCCGGCGAGCACAGGTAAAGGATCTGGCAGCGATCCCAGACCTCGCTGGTCACCGCTTCGAAATCCGGGATGAAATGGCTGTCCGCCTCGCAGGGCAGGAAGTGCGGCTCGGCGCCGGCCAGGAACGCGGCCCCCTCATAGATCTGGTAGAACGGGTTGGGCATGACCACTTTCGCGCCCGGAATCGGGTTCACGACAGCCTGGGCGAGGGAGAAGATGGCTTCCCGCGTGCCGTTCACAGGAATGATGTGATCGGCTGCCGTTAATGTGCCCGGGGTCAGCTCAAAACGCGCCGTGGCCCAGTCGGCGATGGTCTGGCGCAGCTCTTCCATCCCTTTGGTCGTCGGGTAGTTGGCCAGACGGTCCAGGTTGTCACGCACCACGTCCTTTACGAAAGAGGGTGCGGCGTGCTTGGGCTCACCAATGCCCAGGGCGATCGGTGCGAGCGACGCGGGCGGCGTGATGCCGGCCTTGAGTTGCGCCAGTTTCTCAAACGGGTAGGGATGAAGACGGTCGAGATTCGGATTCATGCTTGGTTCTCTGAGAAAATTTAGACGCCCACGCTCTCGTCCAGCTGGCGGCACAGGTCGTCCTGTAAGGCCTGGCAGACGACAGGGTCACTGAGCGGTGCACCTTCCTCGTCGGTGACGAAGAATACGTCTTCGACTCGCTCGCCCAGCGTGGCGATCTTGGCGTTGGTCAGCCGAACGTTGTTTTCCAGCAGGATGCTGCCGATACGCGCCAGCAGGCCGGGGCGGTCCGGTGTGATGACTTCCATAACGGTCCGCTGGTTCACCGTGTCATTGGAAAAGGTGACCTGGGTCGGGAACGAGAAGTGCTTGAGCTGTCGCGGTGTGCGGCGATGGATGATGTCCGGGTAATCCTCGGGATCGTCCAGCTCCTCAATCAGGCGCTGGCGAACCCGTTCCTTGCGCGCCTGGTCCTTGCCCAGCGGCTGGCCCTGTTCATCCAGCACCACGTAGGCGCTGATGGAATAAGGGCCGTCGCTGCTGCTGATGCGGGCGTCAACGATGTTGAGGTTAAGTTGTTCGAGCACGGCGGTTGTGGCCGCGAAGAGAGCCGCCCGGTCTTTCATGTAGATCACGATCTGCGAAAAGCCATCGGTTGGCCCGCCGCGGGTATCGCGGATCATGACCAGCGGATCGGGATCGTTGCCGTGACGGATAATGGCGGCGGTCTGCCAGGCGATGTCGACGGTGGAATCCTGCAGGAAGTAGTCCTCGTCCATCACATCCCAGATGGCATCGATCTGCTCGTCGGTAATGTTCTGGGCCAGCAGGATTTCCCGGGCCTCGGATTGGGTGGCCTTGATCCACTCGTTGCGGTCCACCGGTGTCTCTGACCCCCGGCGCAGGGCTCGCTTGGCCTCGATGTAGAGCTGGCGCAGCAGGGAGGCGCGCCAGGTATTCCAGAGTTTCGGATTGGTCGCGCTGATGTCGCAAACCGTCAGCACGTACAGGTAGTCCAGGTGCACCTGACTGGGCACGGCCCGGGCGAAGGCGTGGATGATGTCCGGGTCGGAGATGTCCTTGCGCTGGGCGGTCATCGACATCAGGAGGTGGTTTTCCACGAGCCAGGCAATCAGGTGGGTGTCCCGTTGGCTCAGGTGATGGCGGTCGCAAAAGTCGATGGCTTCCTCGGCGCCCAGTTCCGAGTGGTCGCCGCCGCGGCCCTTGGCGATGTCGTGGTACAGGCCGGCAATATAGAGGTTTTCCAGCTTGGGCAGGCGATGCACCAGGCGTGAGGCGAGCGGGAAGTTGGAGAGTGCCTCGTCGCCACTCATCTGCACCATGTTGCGGATCACCCGCAGGGTATGGGCGTCGACCGTGAATATATGGAACAGGTCGTACTGCATCTGCCCGATAATGGCCCCGAATTCGGGCAGGTAGCGGCCCAGCACATTGTACTTCTTCATGAAGGACAGGGTCTGGTCGAGGGCGTGCGGCGTGCGCAGCAGCTCCATGAACAAGGTGGTGACCGCGAGGTCGGAGCGGAACGCGTCGTCGATCAAATGACGGTGGGCCCGTAGTGATCGGATGGTGGTTGCCCGGATGCCGCGGATGGTCGGGTTCTGGGCCATCAACACGAAGATTTCCATCAGCGCATAGGGCGCGTAGGCAAACACCTGGTTGTTGGTGGCCTCGATGTAACCGTTGCGGATCTGGAAGCGCTTGTTGATGGGGCGGATGTCGTCGTTGCCGTCGGAGCCCAGAATCGCCTCGTCGTAGTACTGCAGGATCACGTCCGTCAGCTCCGCCAGGGCCAGGACCGTGCGGTAATACTCCTGCATCATGATTTCCACGCCCAGGCGTTTGCCTTTGTCGTGGTATCCGAGCATCTCGGCCAGGGCGCGCTGGTGGTCGAACAGCAGGCGGTTTTCGTTGCGGTCGGCGATCAGCTGCAATCCGTAGCGAAGGCGCCATAGGAAGTTCTCGCCGTTGAGGATGATCTGGTATTCCTCCTCGGTGAGAATGCTGAACCGGGTCAGGTCGGCGATGGACTCCAGGCCAAAGTGGCGCTTGGTGATCCAGCCGATGGTCTGGATGTCCCTCAAGCCGCCGGGCGAGCCCTTGATGTTGGGTTCCAGGTTGTACTCGGTGTCGCCGTATTTTTCGTGGCGACGGCGCTGTTCTTCCCGCTTGGCGATGAAATAGGCTCGATCGGCACTGACGTCGTCTGAGTAGACCTGTTCCGAAAGGGTCGCACGCAGGCTGTCCGGGCCGGCGATGGTGCGGGTTTCCAGCAAGTTGGTGAGGATGGTGACGTCGTCCCGCGCTGCGGCCTTGCTTTCCTCGATGCTGCGGACGCTGTGGCCGATATCCAGGCGCAGATCCCAAAGCAGGGTGATAAAGCTGGTCAGGTCCTCCTGCCACGCTTCATGGACCTGATCGCGCGTGAGTATCAGAAGGTCGATATCCGAGTGGGGGTGGAGCTCCCCGCGGCCATATCCCCCGACGGCAATCAGGGCAATATCGTCCGATGCGGCAAACTCGTAACGACTCCAGAGCAGGGCCAGGATGCGATCGACCGAAAGCGCCCGGGCCATGACCAGTTCACGGACATCAGCGCCGTTACGAAACGCCTGGGCGTGGGTCTCGAAAGTGGCCTTCAGGGCTTGCCTGGCCGGCCCGATCGGTGAAGGCGCTTCGGCGATCTGGGCTTCCAGACTGGCTGTATCAAGGACGTCGGCTGTCGCCATGGTAGTCGTGGCCTCGGCGGCTGATGGCAGGCCGGGCAACCCGGCCTGAGACACTATAGGGCAGGATCGGGTTGCTCTGCTGGCTTAAAACGTCTCGTCCGAGCGCTTCGTCAGCACTTCGTGGCCATCGGCCGTCACCAGGATGGTGTGCTCCCACTGGGCTGACAGCTTGTGATCCTTGGTGACCACGGTCCAGCCATCCGGTAGCAGTTTGCAGTGGTACTTGCCCTGGTTGATCATTGGCTCGATGGTAAAGGTCATGCCTTCCTGCAGCTCGAAACCGGTGCCCGGACGGCCATAATGCATAACCTGAGGCTCCTCGTGGAAGACGCGCCCGATGCCGTGCCCGCAATAGTCGCGAACGACCGAATAGCGGCTCTTCTCCGCATGCTGCTGGATGACATGGCCGATATCGCCAAGACGGGTGCCTGGGCGGACAAGCTCGATCCCTTTATAGAGGCATTCCTGGGTAATGCGCACGAGTCGTTCCGCCGCAATCTTGGGTTCGCCTACAAAGAACATCTTGCTGGTGTCGCCGTGGAACTCGTCTTTGATCACCGTGACATCGATATTCAGCGTGTCGCCGTTCTTGAGCACTTTCTTCTCGCTCGGAATGCCGTGGCAGACGACATGGTTGACGGACGTGCAGATCGATTTCGGAAAGCCCTTGTAGTTCAGGGGCGCCGGGATAGCCTTCTGGACGTTGACAATATAGTCATGGCAAATGCGGTCCAGCTCTTCAGTGGTTACGCCGGGCTTGACGTGTTCACCGATCATCTCCAGCACATCGGCGGCCAGGCGGCCGGCCACACGCATCTTTTCAATTTCCTCAGGGGTCTTGATCGATACCTGCATCAGTAAGGCTTTCCTTCACACGGATTAAGCGCCCATTTTAGGGAGGTGCCACGGATGGTACAAGGCAACGCTTTCTAATTGGACCATATGCCCGCTCTATATAGGCATCATTATAAGGCCTTGATCTTCGGCAAATGCGTAGTGCGTTAATGAAAAACAAGTGGCGTATTTGGGCGCTCATATGGTATAAACGCGCCCGCTGAAGCCATTGTCCGGACGCTTGTTCAGGTAGTGATCAGCAAAAAACACACATGTGTCGACACGTTGACCCAGGGTGCTTGTCAGGATTGGATCCTGCAGGTTGGGCAATTGGACACGTGGAGGACTAACCCAAAGTTTGAAAGGTATTGATCATGGCACAAGTCAACATGCGTGACCTGCTCAAGGCAGGCGCTCACTTCGGTCACCAGACTCGTTACTGGAACCCGAAAATGTCGAAGTTCATCTTCGGCGCCCGCAACAAGATTCATATCATCAACCTGGAACAGACTGTTCCGGCCATGGACGAAGCGCTGAACTTCATCCGTCAGCTGGCCGAGAACAAGAACAAGATCCTGTTCGTTGGCACCAAGCGCGCCGCGGCCAAGATCATCAAGGAAGAGGCTCAGCGCGCCAACCAGCCGTACGTCAACCATCGCTGGTTGGGCGGTATGCTGACCAACTACAAGACGATCCGTCAGTCCATTCGTCGCTACCGTGATCTGGAAACCCAGAGCCAGGACGGTACCTTCGACAAGCTGACCAAGAAGGAAGCGCTGGAGCGCACCCGTGAGATGGACAAGCTCGAGCGCAGCATCGGCGGTATCAAGGACATGGGCGGCCTGCCGGACGCACTGTTCGTGATTGACGTGGACCACGAGCGCATCGCCATCAAGGAAGCCAACAAGTTGGGCATCCCGGTTATCGGCGTTGTCGATACCAACAGCGATCCGGACGGCGTCGATTACGTGATCCCGGGTAACGACGATGCGATCCGTGCGATCCAGATCTACGTGAAAGCCGTTGCCGATACCTGCCTCGAAGCGAGCCAGGGTGGCACCGGTGCTGATGAGTTCGTTGAAGTCAGCGAAGAAGACGCACCGGCTGCTGAATAAGGCGGTGCAACCGGCTGATTCAGATTCAGCGACGAAAAAGGGGGGCTGAGTCCCCCTTTTTTGTAAGGGTTGCAGGTGCTCGCAGTGACACAGGGTCGACCGCATGCATACCCGGTCGGCCCCGCGAATTAAAGAGGTGGCGCCCAACCACGGGCGTCATTGACTGGATATTGAAAACGAGAGGATTGAACATGGCTGCTATTACCGCTGCAATGGTCAAAGAGCTGCGTGATCGCACGGGTCTGGGCATGATGGAGTGCAAGAAAGCACTGGTTGAAGCCGAGGGCAGTGTTGAAAACGCGATTGAAGAGCTGCGCAAGTCTTCCGGCCTGAAAGCGGCCAAGAAGGCCGGCCGTACTGCGGCTGAAGGTGTTGCCGTGCTGAGCGTTGCCGACGACAACAAGAGCGCCACGCTGCTGGAAGTGAACTCCGAGACTGACTTCGTCGCACGTGACGATAACTTCATGACTTTTGCCAACGAAGTTCTGGAAGTTGCGGTCAAGACCGGTGAGACTGACGTGGCCAAGTTGATGGAAGGCGATCTGGAAGGCAAGCGTGAAGCGCTGGTCCAGAAGATCGGTGAGAACATCACTGTTCGTCGCATCCTGAAGATCGAAGGCGACGTGGTTGACGGCTACGTTCACAGCAACAGCAAGATTGCTTCTGTTGTGGCCCTGACCGGTGGCAACGCCGAAACCGCCCGTGACATCGCCATGCACGTCGCGGCCGTTAACCCGCGGGTTGGCAAGCCGGACGAAATGCCGCAGGACGAAGTCGAGAAAGAGAAGGACATCATCCGCGCGCAGCCGGACATGGAAGGCAAGCCGGAGGAAATCGTCGAGAAGATGATGACCGGCCGGATCAACAAGTTCCTGAAGGAAAATAGCCTCGTGGAACAGCCTTTCGTGAAGAACCCGGATCAGACCGTCAAGGCGCTGCTGAAAGAGCAGGGTGCCGAACTGGCCGGTTTCATCCGTCTGGAAGTCGGTGAAGGCATCGAGAAAGAAGAAGTGGATTTCGCTGCAGAAGTGGCTGCGGCGGCAGGTACCGGCAAGGCCTGATCCCGCTTCTGCAAGCCGCGTCGCGCGCCGTTCCGGCGGCGCCGCCGCGGGTTGCATCCGAAACGGTCTGACGTCGGGCCGTTCCGGATGCAGCCCTGACCCTGATAACGTCTGCGACGGCGAGCTTCGGCGGCGACGGGCGTTGTCGGCCGTCAAGTCATCGTTCACGCCATTAGGGGAACCCTCGCCATGCCGAAACACTCGCAGTCCCAGCCCAAATACAAACGCGTCCTTCTCAAGCTCAGCGGCGAAGCCCTGATGGGTGAGCAGGATTTCGGCATTGACCCCAAGGTCCTTGATCGCATGGCGCTGGAGATCGGCGCATTGATCGGTATTGGTGTCCAGGTGGGGCTGGTCATCGGCGGGGGTAATCTTTTCCGGGGTGCCGCGCTCAACGCAGCGGGTATGGATCGGGTGACCGGCGACCATATGGGCATGCTGGCAACCATGATGAACGGACTGGCAATGCGGGATGCGTTGGAACGCTCCAACATCCGCACGCGCGTTATGTCCGCCATTCCGATGAGTGGTATTGTCGAGCATTACGACCGTCGCCGGGCCGTGCGCGACCTGAAAGACGGCGACGTGGTGATTTTCTGTGCCGGTACCGGGAACCCCTTCTTCACGACGGATTCGGCGGCGTGTCTGCGGGGCATCGAGATCGATGCCGACGTCGTTCTCAAGGCGACCAAGGTCGACGGCGTTTACTCCGCCGATCCGGTCAAGGATCCCTCGGCTGAGAAATACGAAAGCCTGACCTATGATGAAGTGCTCGACAAAAAGCTCGGCGTCATGGATCTCACTGCCATTTGCCTGTGCCGCGACCAGGGCATGCCGGTTCGCGTGTTCAACATGAACAAGTCCGGCGCGCTGACCCGTATCGTGGTGGGCGAGGCAGAAGGTACACTGATTGAATAAGGCTCGACCGAGCCTGAACACGCATTTTCCGGGCAACGGACTGAATTGAGGAATTCAAAGTGATCAACGAAATCAAGTCAGACGCCGAAAAGCGCATGAAGAAGAGTCTGGACGCGCTGCACTCGGCCTTCAACAAGATCCGCACCGGCCGCGCGCATCCGGCCATCCTGGACAGTGTCACGGTCAACTACTACGGCCAGGAAACTCCGCTGAAACAGGTGGCTGCGGTCAACGTTGAAGATTCCCGTACGCTGGCGGTTGCCCCGTGGGAGAAGAACATGGTCCCGGCCATCGAAAAGGCCATCATGACGTCTGACCTGGGCCTGAACCCGGCCAGCAATGGCGATATTATCCGCGTGCCCATGCCGATGCTGACCGAGGAAAGCCGTCGCGAGCTGGTCAAGCAGGCCAAGGCGGACGCCGAGCACGGTCGCGTCTCCATCCGTAACGCACGGCGTGACGCGAACAACGATCTGAAAGAACTGCTCAAGGAAAAGGACATCACCGAAGACGAAGAGCGTAAGGGCGAGGAAGAGATCCAGAAGCTGACCGACCGCTACATCGCTGAAGTCGAAAAGATGCTCAAGAGCAAGGAAGACGATCTCATGGAGGTCTGATTCCTGTTCTGGAACTTACCGGGGGCGGCCGGGGACAATGATCCCGGCGCCCCCGTGACGTATCAGGGGAAGGCATGACGGAAAGTCTATCCGCCAACATACCGGTGACGGCGGCCTCAACGCCGCGGCATGTGGCCATCATCATGGATGGCAACAATCGCTGGGCGAAGCTGCGCCGGCTGGCGGGAGTCGCGGGTCACAAGGCCGGCGTCAACGCAGTGCGCTCGACGGTCGAGACCTGCGCCCGGAATGGCGTCGAGGTACTGACGCTGTTTGCATTCAGCAGTGAGAACTGGCGGCGGCCCAAGGATGAAGTGTCGGCGCTGATGCGTCTGTTTCTGATGGCTCTGGAGCGCGAAGTCCGCAAGCTGCATCGCAACAACATCCGCTTGCGCATTATCGGCGATCGCTCCGCGTTCAACGACAAACTTCAGGAGCACATGGCCCGGGCAGAAGAGTTGACGGCCGGGAACACGCGTATGACGCTGGTGATCGCCGCCAACTATGGCGGGCACTGGGACATTACACAGGCGGCACAGTCGCTGGCGCGGGACGTCCAGAATGGCCTCCTGCAACCGGGCGACATCACCGACGAGCATCTGCAAAAGCGGCTGTGCATTGGTGATCTGCCCATGCCGGACCTGCTGATACGTACCGCCGGAGAGCAGCGCATCAGCAATTTCCTGTTGTGGCACCTTGCGTACACCGAATTCCACTTTTCCAATGTGTTCTGGCCGGATTTTGACGAGCGGGAGATGCTCGCGGCACTGGAGGCCTACGCCGGCCGCAAGCGTCGTTTTGGCCAGACAGACGATCAACTGGAGAAGGCCGCCGCGACTGGCTCCGAATCCAAATAAATAACAAGAGCGAGCCCTGTTGTGCTCAAGACACGTGTCATCACAGCCCTCATCCTGGCTCCGATCGCCATTGGATGTATTTTTTTCCTGCCACCACTGGGCTTTGCCCTGTTTACCGGGATCATCATTTCCATCGGCGCCTGGGAGTGGGCCAATATGGCCGGCATGACCGCCGGTCCCGCGCGCATTGGCTATGCCCTCGCCACCGCACTGGTGCTATTCCTGCTGTTGCAGAGCACGGCACTGACCGTTCTGGTGCTGGCGGTGATCTGGTGGATCGTCGCCCTGTTGCTGGTACGGGCCTATCCGGGCGGCAGTCAACGGTGGCAACCGGTCCCGGTCAGGGCGCTCATGGGCGGGCTGGTACTCGTCCCCGCATGGGTCGGTCTGAACCAGTTGCGCTCCGGTGATTTTCACCTGGCCAATGCGGATAATAATCTGCTGCTGTTGCTCTACGTCTTTTGTGTGGTTTGGGTGGCAGATATCGGCGCCTATTTTGCGGGTCGCGCTTTCGGCAAAGCCAAGCTTGCCCCCCGGGTCAGTCCCGGGAAGTCCTGGGCCGGCGTCTGGGGCGGGCTGGTCGCTGTGGCGGCACTGTCTTTGATTGTGAGCCTCGTGATTGGTTGCAGCGCCACCGAAACAGGGCTGCTGCTGGTCGTCAGTCTCATTACGGGGGCGGTGTCGGTGCTTGGGGATTTGCTTGAAAGCATGCTCAAGCGCTTTCGGGGCATCAAGGACAGCAGTCAGTTGCTGCCCGGTCACGGTGGTATCATGGATCGCATTGATAGCCTGACTGCGGCCATCCCCGTCTTTGCCCTGTGTATTACCCTGCTGGGCTGGCTTCAGGTCAGTCCGATTGCATGAACCTGCTGGGGGCGCCATGCGTCACGTAACCGTCCTGGGCGCGACGGGCTCAATCGGCCTGAGCACGCTCGATGTCATTGCCCGTCATCCGGATCGTTTCCGTGTCTTCGCGCTGACGGCCTGTCGTCAGGTCGACAGCATGCTTGAGCTGTGCCGGCGGCATCGGCCACGCTATGCCGTCATGGCCGACCCTGAGGCGGCTGCGCAGCTGAACCAAAAGGTGCCGGCGGCGTGGCAGGTGGAGGTGCTATCCGGACCGGAAGGTCTGGTTGCCGTCGCCGAAGCCGATGAATGCGATACTGTCATGGCCGCCATCGTCGGCGCAGCCGGTCTCGAGTCGACTCTGGCGGCGGTGCGCACCGGCAAGCGGGTGCTGCTCGCCAATAAGGAAGCGCTGGTCATGTCCGGCGCCCTGTTTATGGATGCCGTGGCCGAGAGCGGGGCGGAGTTGCTACCGATCGACAGCGAACACAACGCGATTTTTCAGTGCCTGCCGCCGCACCAGGTGCGAAATTTCCCTGGAGCCGGCGTCCGGCGGGTATTGCTGACCGCCTCCGGAGGCCCGTTCCGCGAAACGCCGGCGGACGCGCTGGTCGACGTGTCTCCCGAGCAGGCCTGCGCCCATCCCAACTGGAGCATGGGGCAGAAGATTTCGGTGGATTCGGCCAGTCTGATGAACAAGGGGCTGGAGCTGATCGAAGCCTGCTGGCTGTTCAATACCCGGCCGTCGCAAATTGAGGTGCATGTGCATCCGGAAAGCATCATCCACTCCATGGTGGAGTATGTGGATGGCTCGGTGCTGGCCCAGTTGGGAAGCCCCGATATGCGCACACCGATCGCCAATGGGCTGGGATGGCCGGAGCGGATTGATGCCGGTGTCGCGCCTCTGGATCTGTTTGCCCTCGGACGCTTTCATTTCGAGCGGCCGGACTTGCAGCGTTTCCCCTGCCTGCGGCTTGCAGCAGAGGCGTTTGAATGCGGCGGTACCGCGCCAGCCGTTCTGAATGCGGCCAACGAAGAGGCGGTTGCCGCCTTCCTGCGTCGTGAGATCCGTTTTACCGATATTCCGGCCGTGATTGAATCGGTTCTGTCGTCGTTGCCGGCGGTTGCCGCGGACAGTTTTTCCGTTATCTTCGAAAAAGATCATGAATCCCGGGCCTTCGCTGCGGAACAGATTCGCAGACGCGCGGTCTCAGTGTCTGGCCTCAAGTAAGGTCGGTCTCCTGACGGGTGTCTTTCCCGAGGC
The DNA here is from genome assembly GCF_040148665.1 of Marinobacter sp. NFXS9. Classification (NCBI taxonomy): domain Bacteria; kingdom Pseudomonadati; phylum Pseudomonadota; class Gammaproteobacteria; order Pseudomonadales; family Marinobacteraceae; genus Marinobacter; species Marinobacter sp. NFXS9. The sequence continues at coordinate 53,413 of NZ_JAGDDW010000018.1, forward strand.
GGTCGGCCGGTATAAAAAGAGGCGTGTGACGGCGGGCGTCGTCACGGTCGGAGCCTGCCCCACGCAGGTCGGCCATAACCTGGTTTGAATCCGGAGCAACATGCAGTTTATTGAATCAGCGCTTGCGCTCATCGTGACCCTGGGCATCCTGGTCACCATCCACGAATACGGGCACTTCTGGGTGGCCCGCCGGTGTGGCGTGAAGGTTTTGCGGTTTTCTGTCGGCTTCGGCAAGCCCATGTTTTCCCGGTATGACCGGCACGGCACCGAGTTTGCGGTGGCCGCGATTCCGCTGGGCGGCTATGTCAAGATGCTGGATGAGCGGGAAGGGCCGGTGCCCGACGATCAGCTCGACCAGGCCTTCACCCGGAAATCCCCCGGCAAGCGCATCGCCATTGCAGCCGCCGGTCCCGCAGCCAATTTCCTGTTTGCCATCTTCGCTTACTGGTTGTTGAGCGTCGTGGGTGTTACCACAGTCGCGCCGGTCGTTGGGGACGTCAAGCCGGGCAGTGTGGCTGAACGCATGGGGTTGTCGCCCGGCATGGAAATCATCAGCGTCGACGGCGAGCCGGCAGCCAACTGGCGCGACATCGGCGCCTCGTTACTGGAACGTGCCGGTGAATATGGCCAGGTTCGCATGACGGTCCGGGAAGATGGCCAGACCAGCGAGCATTCGGCCGATCTCCAGGGCTGGCGGTTGGATCAGGACGAACCCAATCCGATTGACCTGTTTGGTATCGCGCCATACCGCCCGGATGTGCCAGCGGTGCTGGGCCAGGTTATGGAGGGTGGCCGTGCACAAGCGGCGGGCCTGAAGGCCGGCGATCATATCGAAGCGGTTAACGGTACACCTGTGGAGGATTGGTTCGCCCTGGTCAAGAAGATCCAGGCGTCGCCCGAGAAAACACTGACATTGACGCTGACGCGTGATGGGCAGGAGCGGCAGATGGACGTCACGCCTGCACGACACGAAACCGATGACGGTCAGGTGATCGGACTGGTCGGTGCCGGGGTCAAACCGGTCGACTGGCCGGACGAGATGATGCGGAATACCCGATACGGTGTCCTGGCAGCTATTCCGCATGCGGTGGGTGAAACCTGGGGGGACACCCGCCTGACTCTGATTGCCATCAAGAAGATGGTGACCGGGTTGCTGTCTTTGAATAATCTCAGCGGCCCCATTACCATTGCCCGCGTTGCCGAGCAAAGCGTGAGTTCCGGGTTCGAGGATTTCATCCAGTTCCTGGCGTACCTGAGCGTGAGCCTTGGCGTGCTGAACCTGTTGCCGGTTCCCGTTCTGGACGGCGGCCATATTCTCTTCTACAGCCTGGAGGCCATTCGGCGCAAACCGCTCTCCGAGCAGGTGCAGGCCGCCGGAGTGAGAATAGGGATGGCCATGATCCTGACATTGATGGTCTTTGCTCTTTACAACGACCTGATGCGGTTGTGAGAATCACGACCTTCCGTACGCGCATAAACAGGCGAATTATCTGAATGAGACGTTCTCTTCTGAGTGTGGCAGTAGGCCTCATTTCCACAGTAGGGGTCCTGCCATCGGCTCTGGCTGACCAGTTTGTCGTATCCGATATAGAAGTCGAAGGGTTGCAGCGGGTGTCCGCCGGGACCGTATTTGGTGCTTTCCCCGTTGATATCGGTGAGCCGGTCGACGAAGTGTCACTGGCGGATGCGATCAAGAACCTGTTCGGTACCGGGCTGTTTACGGATCTGAGCGCCAGCCGGGACGATGACGTCCTGGTCCTGACCGTCAAGGAGCGGCCAGCCATCAGTTCCATCGATATTGAAGGGAACAAGGCGATCGAGACCGATGCGCTCAAGCAGGCCCTGGACAGTGCCGGCCTGAAGGAAGGGCAGGTGTTCAAGCGCGCCACCCTGGAGCGACTCGAGCTGGAAATCCAGCGCTCCTATGTGGCCCAGGGTCGCTACAGCGCCCGGGTCAAGGCGACGGCGGAAGAGTTGCCCCGTAACCGGGTGGCGATCAAGCTGGATATCAACGAGGGCGAAGTCGCCTCGATCCGCCATATCAATATCATTGGCAACGAATCCTTCTCCGACGAACAGCTTCTCGACCAGTTCGAACTGGAAACATCCAACTGGTGGGCCTCGATCACCAACTCCGACAAGTACGCTCGCGAACGTTTGAGCGGCGATCTGGAAACGCTGCGCTCTTGGTATCTGGATCGCGGGTATATCGATTTCAATGTGGAGTCCAGTCAGGTCTCCATCTCTCCGGACAAGAAAGACGTCTTCATCACCATCGCGATTAATGAGGGGCCGAAGTACACGATCTCGGACATCAAACTGCGTGGTGACCTGATCCTGAAAGAAAGTGAACTGCGTGATCTGATCAAGCTGAAGTCCGGCGATACCTACTCACAGCAGGCGCTGACCAATACGTCCGAACGTCTTTCTCGTCGTCTGGGCAAGGAAGGCTACACCTTCGCCAACGTCAACGCGGTGCCGGAAACCCACGATGATCACACCGCATCGGTGACGTTCTATGTTGAGCCAGGTAAGCGTGCCTACGTTCGCCGGGTCAACTTCAAGGGGAACGTCAGCACCCGTGACGAGGTTCTGCGCCAGGAAATGGTGCAGATGGAAGGTGGCGTGGCGTCGACCGATCTGATCGAATACTCCAAGACGAAACTGGAACGACTGGGTTTCTTCAAAACCGTGGACGTGGAAACCGTCCGGGTGCCGGGCCATGACGACCAGGTCGACGTCAATTACACCGTCGAAGAGCAGCCGACCGGCAGTCTCTCCGCCTCACTGGGCTTCTCTCAGAGTTCCGGTGTGATCCTGGGGGCCAGCGTTTCCGAGAAGAACTTCTTCGGCACTGGTAAGCAGGTCACGATCGGCGCCACTCACAGTGATTCGGTGCAGAGTGCCAAGTTCTCCTACACCAATCCTTACTATACCGTTGATGGCGTCAGTCGTGGCTTCAGTCTGTACGGGCGCCAGACCGATTACGATGAGCAGGATATTACCTCTTACCTGCTGGACGAGTATGGCGGCAGTATCGATTTTGGCTATCCGATTGACAGCATCACCCGTCTGAATTTTGGTACCGGTTACACGCGGACCAAGATCAAGCTGGATGATTATCCGGCCCAGGAAGTCTCCGACTTTATCGATGAATATGGCGACACCTCGGATACCTTCCACCTGACTGGCAGTTGGACTCGCAACTCGCTGAACCGCGGCGTATTGCCGACCGCCGGTTTCAGCCAGTCGATTTCGCTGGATGTGGCGGTGCCGGGCAGTGACTTGACGTATTACAAGGCGTCTCACCGGACCAACTTCTATCAGCCGCTGAACGATAACCAGACCTGGGTCTTCCATACGCGCACGGACATTGGCTATGGCGATGGCTTTGGCAACAACAGTGAGCTGCCGTTCTATGAGAACTACTTCGCTGGTGGCTATGGTTCGGTTCGGGGTTATGAGGCCAACTCTCTTGGGCCGCTTGCCACCAACGCCGTTGGCGACAACTCCGATCCGGATCCGTTCGGCGGTAACCTGCTGACCGAAGGCAGCATGGAGCTCATCTTCCCGACACCGTTTGCCGGCGATACCCGGTCCATGCGGACGGCCTTCTTCCTGGATGCCGGTCAGGTCTTCGATACCAGTCGCGGTTACGATCCCAAGCTGGGCGAAGTCCGGACAGCGGCGGGCATCAGCTTCCAGTGGATTACCGCGATTGGTCCTCTGGCCTTCAGTCTGGCCAAGCCGCTGAACGATAAATCCGGGGACAATACGCAGGTGTTCCAGTTCTCACTGGGGCAAACTTATTAATCGCCGGGCTCAAATCGCGCAGCGCAATCGGTACAATGCGCAGAACAAGACGAATGAACAGGAGTTTTCAGCATGATGAAGAAGATGATGGTCGCAGCCCTGGCCTTGATGCTGGCGGTGCCGGCGCTGGCCGACACCAAGATTGGTGTCGTGGACTTGCGCCGCGCTCTTTTTTCTTCGGATGACGCGCAGGCATTCAGCAAACAGCTTCAATCCGAGTTCAGTGACGACGAACAGAAAGTCCGGGATGCCCAGGAAGAAGCTCGCAAGCTCAAGGAACGTCTGGAAAAAGACGGTGCTATGATGAACGAGTCCGAGCGCAATGAGCTGTCGGGCAAATTCAAGGACAAGGTCCAGGAATTCCAGTATCTCAAGAATCGTCTGGACTCAACCGTCAACAGCCGCAAGCAGAAGTTCCTCGAAGACGCCCGCCCGCAGGTGGATGCGGCCGTGAAGGCACTGCTTGAAGAGCATGACCTGGATCTGGTGCTGCCGAGCGAAGCCGTTGTCTATGCCAAGCCGGATATGGACCTGACCAAAGAGTTGATCAAGAAACTCAACAAATAAGTCGATGGGTCGCTGCCTGAAAACGACTTGAGCGCCCCCGAATCAGGGGGTTCCAGCCATTGTCCCGCTGCGGGGCCTCTGGCAGGATTCGGCGGTATTTTTCGGGCGACTCGTTTTGGCGAAGAGCCCCTGTCCAGGGGCGGGTTGTATTTCGCCCTCAATAGGGAGGCGAGGCGACCCGTCACCTTTTCAGGGGCTTTTCAGGTCTGGTGGCTGGCACAAGGGAGGCTGTCCGCGTCCTGTGTATTTGCGACGGTGAGCCCGAAGCAGTATCCCAAGACAGGGTGGAGTGAATCATGACGAACAAAGTCCATACGCTGGGCGACATTGCACAGGCACTGGGCGGTCGCGTAATCGGGGATGAATCGGTCCAGATCAGCGGCATTGCGACGCTGCAGTCTGCGGGAGAGGGCCAGATCTCTTTCCTGGCCAACCCGTCCTACGGCCGCTATCTCAAGGAGACGCGAGCTACGGCCGTGATCGTCTCGCCGGACATGGCTGACGAGTGTCCGACCAATGTCCTGTTACTGGACAATCCCTACCTCGGTTATGCTCGGTTGAGCCACTGGTTTGATCCCGAGCCCAATCCTGAGGCCGGCATTCATCCCTCGGCGGTAGTTGATCCGTCGGCAACGATTGCCGAAACAGCCTGGATCGGTCCCCAGGCGGTCATCGAGGCAGACGCGTCGGTCGCCGATCGTGCGGTGATTGGCGCGGGTTGTGTGGTCGGTCAGCGCTGCCGGGTCGGGGAAGGGTCCCGACTCAACCCGCGGGTGACGCTCTATCACGACGTCGTCGTCGGCAAGCGTTGTCTGATCCTGAGCGGTGCCGTGATCGGTTCCCAGGGGTTTGGATTCGCCAATGAAAAAGGCGTCTGGCATCGCATCGCCCAGGTTGGACGCGTGGTCATCGGCGATGATGTGGAGATCGGCGCCAATACGACAATTGATCGCGGCGCGCTGGACGACACCGTCATCGGCGATGGCGTCAAACTGGATAATCTCATCCAGATCGCCCATAACGTGAGCATCGGTGATCACACGGCTATGGCGGCACTGACCGGTATAGCCGGCAGTACACGGGTGGGACGGCACTGCGTCTTTGGTGGCGCATCCGGGGTGGGTGGACATCTCGAGATTGCCGACAACGTGCACCTGACCGGCATGACGATGGTGACACGCAGTCTGAAGGAACCGGGTGTTTACTCGTCAGGTACCGGCGTGGATACAAACCGCAAGTGGCAAAAGAGCGTCGTGCGCTTCCGTCAGCTGGATGATCTGGCGCGGAAATTGCGCGAGTTAGAGAAGAAACTGCTTAAACGAGCCTGAGGCCGTACCTGATGATGCATATTGAAGAAATTATGGAATTCCTGCCCCACCGCTATCCGTTCCTGCTGGTGGATCGCGTCACGGAAGTCGAGAAAGGGCAGTCCATTGTCGGCTACAAGAACATTTCGATTAACGAGCCGTTCTTCAACGGACACTTCCCGGGCAAGCCGATCATGCCGGGTGTGCTCATTATTGAGGCCATGGCGCAGTTGTCAGGGATTCTCGGGTTTGTGACTGTCGACCGGAAACCGTCCGATGGCGTGATACACTACCTCGCCGGTTCCAGTAAGGCTCGCTTCAAGCGGCCGGTGGTACCGGGAGACCAGTTGCGTCTTGAGTCCCGTTTCATTTCGGACAAGCACGGCATCTGGAAGTTTGACTGCCGCGCGCTGGTGGATGACAAGGTTGCCTGCGTCGCGGAAATCATGACCGCTGAGAGAGAAGTTTGATGGCGACACAGGTCTGGTCGGGAGTCCATCCTCAGGCGATCGTTGATCCCGGAGCGAAGTTGGGGAAGGACGTGACCGTGGGTCCCTTCAGTTATGTGGGACCCGATGTGGAAATTGGCGACGGTACGGAAGTTCTGTCCCATGTGGTGATCAAGGGGCCGACCGTCATCGGCCGCAATAACCGCATTTTCCAGTTTTGCAGTGTGGGCGAAGAGTGCCAGGACAAGAAGTACGCCGGTGAGCCGACGCGGCTGATTATCGGTGACAACAACGAGATTCGTGAAAACTGCACCATCCACCGTGGCACGGTCCAGGATCGGGGTGAAACGGTGATTGGCAGCAACAACCTGCTGATGGCCTATGTGCATGTGGCGCACGATTGCGTTGTGGGTGATAACACCATCCTGGCCAACTGCGCGACCCTGGCCGGCCACGTGTCGGTGGGTGACTGGGCGATTCTGGGCGGGGGCACCATGGTGCACCAGTTCTGCCATATTGGCGCCCACAGCATGAGCGCCGGCGGCAGCATCGTGCTGAAGGACATTCCGGCCTACATCATGGCCAGTGGCCAGTCGGCGTCCGCCCATGGTCTGAACGCCGAGGGCCTCAAGCGACGTGGCTTCAGCCGCGAGGTGATCACCGAGTTGCGTCGGGCCTACAAGGTGATCTACCGGCAGGGGCACACCCTGGCGCAGGCCCTTGAAGTATTGGAGCGGGATTTCTCTGGTCAGCCTGAGCTCGATGCACTGATCGAATCCCTGCGCATAGCGCATCGCGGTATCGTTCGATAACGGGGTGACCGTGACGGAATCCCCGCCTTTCCCTGCGGTCTCAGTCAAGCACGAGGCCGCGTCCCCGAAAGCCTCCATGATCAGCGAGCGTGCGTTCACCATCGGTATCGTGGCGGGCGAGGCGTCCGGCGATATTTTGGGCGCCGGGCTCATCCAGTCGTTGCGCCGGCGCTACCCGAATGCCCGTTTTGCTGGTATCGGCGGTGAAGAGATGCAGGCCGAGGGTTTTCACTCCCTGGTGCCCATGGATCGGTTGTCCGTCATGGGGTTGGTGGAGGTGCTTGAGCGTCTGCGAGAGCTGGTTTCCATTCGCAGGCGTGTGCGCGACTACTTCCTGGCCACGCCGCCGGCCATCGTCATCGGCATTGATTCCCCGGACTTCACCATCGGCCTGGAGTTGCAGTTGCGCGAGGCCGGGATCCGCACCGCCCACTACGTTAGCCCTTCTGTCTGGGCCTGGCGCCGTAAGCGCATCCACAAGATCGCGCGGGCGGTGGACAAGATGCTCACCCTGTTTCCCTTCGAGGCCCGGTTCTACGAAGAGCACGATGTGCCGGTGGCTTGTGTCGGTCATCCGTTGGCCGATGCGATCCCGATGGAGCCCAATACCCAGGCGTTTCGGCAATCGCTGGAACTTGACGCGTCCGCGCCGGTACTGGCCATTCTGCCTGGGAGTCGTGCCGGTGAAGTGGAGCGTCTCGGCGAGCTTTTCCTCGCGGCGGCCCGGTGGCTGCAGTTCCGTAAGCCGGATCTTCAGCTGGTCATCCCCTGTGTGAATCGTGCAAGGCAAATGCAGCTGGAAGCACTGCTCGACGCGATGGACGTCAAGCTGCCGGTGCGTCTGGTTTTGGGGCGTTCAAGGGATGTCATGGCTGCAGCTGATGTGGTGTTGCTGGCTTCCGGAACGGCCACGCTGGAAGCGATGCTGCTCAAGAAACCCATGGTGGTGGGCTATCGTCTGAACAGCTTTACCTACTTTCTTGCCTCTCACCTTGTTAAGGTGCCGCACGTCGCGCTGCCCAACCTGCTCGCCCGTCGGGAGCTGGTGCCCGAGCTGCTACAGGATAAGGCGACACCTGAAGCGCTTGGTCAGGCGGTACTGGACCGGCTGACGCCGGGGCCGGACATTGACGCGCTTAAAGAGGCTTTCTCTGAATTGCACGATATGTTGCGTCGCAATGCCAATGAACGCGCGGCCGAGGCCTTGGTGCCGTTGATCGAAGGGGGCGTCGATGGCCGCCGCTAGTTTGGTCGGACAGCCGTTTGTGGCGGCGTATCAGGGCGATTTACTGGCCGGTGTCGATGAAGTGGGTCGGGGGCCGCTGGCGGGGCCTGTCGTCACTGCCGCGGTTATTCTTGACCCGGCCCGGCCGATCGAAGGCCTGACCGACTCCAAGAAGCTGACAGAGCGGCGCCGGGAGGCGCTGGCTGGCGAGATCCGGGAAAAGGCGTTGGCCTGGTGTCTGGGGCGCTGCGAAGTGCATGAGATCGACGAACTGAACATCTATCAGGCGACCATGCTGGCCATGGAGCGAGCAGTGGGTGGCTTGCAACCGGCGCCAGAGCATGTGCTGGTCGATGGTAACCGCTGTCCAAAGTGGCGCTGGCCCAGTGAGCCGGTGGTCAAGGGCGACAGCCGCGTCGCTGCCATCAGCGCCGCGTCGATCCTGGCCAAGGTAGCGCGCGATCAGGAGATGCTGGCGTTGGAAGATCATTACCCCGGCTATGGCCTCGGTGCCCACAAGGGATATCCCACCCCGGTTCACCTTGAAGCCCTGGCGCGTCTGGGCGTGACGCCTGTCCATCGTCGCTCGTTTCGTCCTGTCAGGGAGGCGCTGGAGAGCATCGGTGCGGCAACGGCCTCGGTCCCGGTCTTTCCCACGGATCTGTTTGACGTCTGAGGTGGGGCTGTTTCGTGTCCGAATCAGGCCGGTGCGCGTCGCTTCATCTCATACAGTCGCTGGTCGGCCAGTCGCAGCAGTTCTTCCGTCGTCGTGTTGGTTTCCGGGCGAATACAGGCGATGCCGTAGCTGAAGCTGACCGAAACCGCCTCGCCACGGATCGTCACCGGATTTGATTTGAGATCGTCCTGCATCCGGCTGGCGATCTGTTCCGTCCGTTCTTCCGTCTGTCCGGGGAGTAAGGCGATAAATTCATCGCCAGCGAAGCGGAACAGACTGTCATCCCGGCGCATCAGCGATTGCATTCGGCGGGCCACGTGAACCAGGCAGGCATCGCCGGCTTCGTGCCCCCAGGTGTCGTTGACCGTCTTGAAGTCGTCCAGGTCGAGAAAGAGCAGGGCGAGTGGCTGCTCGTGACGCTGTGATCGGCCCAGTTCCTGTCCCAGCACCGCTTCCATATCCCGTCGATTGCGCAGGCCGGTTAACGGGTCGCGTGTGGCGAGCAGGCGAAGTTGCTCCCGCGCCCATATGCTGGTCAGGCCGGCAGAGGCCTTGATCGCCAGTTGGTGCAGAAAGAAGGATTCCATCTCCGGCTGATAGCGCGTGACGTCGCCGGAGCCCAGGATCAGAGCGCCGATCAGTCGTCCCTCCATTTGCAGGGGCAGAATGGCCAGTGAGCGGATACGGCTTCGCAGGTGGCGTGGAACGAGCGGCTGCAGGGGGCGGATGTTGTCGCGGAGCACCGGCGTATCACTGTTCTCCGTCAGGCGGAGAAAGTCGACCGCACTCACCAGCAGGCGTTCGGAAAGGCCACCCTGTTCGCCCAGCAGCGCGAGGATGCGGCGGTTGTCTTCGATATCCGTCAGCGCAAACCAGACCTCATCCAGTTCAAACCGATCCCGGACCTGCTCGGTCAGGCCATCGGCGAACTGGCTCAGCTCGGCTGCTCGCAGCATATCCAGCTCGATGTCGAACAGCTTTGCTGCGATCGCCTCATTGCGGCGAGCCTGCTGAATCAGGGCCTCCAGGCGATGGGTCGCATGTTTGTGATCGGATGACGGCATGACAGGTCCGGATGAAAGACTCAAGGCGCAAGCAGCTGAGCGTATCGTACTTTTGTGATCTTTCTGAATAACCTGTAATGCGTCAATTGGCAAGCCCGGCGCCGGAACTGATGCGTGGTTTTACAATGTGTGAAATCCGCTACGAGAAACGTTTGACACCCACCCCGCAAGGCCGTATTATTCGCGCCACTGAGATCAAGGGCGCATTCACGAAGTGCTTGATTTCTAAAAGTTTGATGCGGGGTGGAGCAGTCTGGTGGTTCGTCGGGCTCCCCATTCCAAAACAGCCGAAGGGAGTATTTCGACCTTTGGGTTGTGAGCCCGGATCGCAGGTAACTGAAGTTGCCGGGCTAGAGAAAGTTTTGATGCGGGGTGGAGCAGTCTGGTAGCTCGTCGGGCTCATAACCCGAAGGTCGTTGGTTCGAATCCAGCCCCCGCTACCACGTTTACCCAAAGTTGGGTGTTTCCGGGAACGCTTCCAGAGTTCTCGGTCTAAAGTTAAAAGCCGTTTTGATGCGGGGTGGAGCAGTCTGGTAGCTCGTCGGGCTCATAACCCGAAGGTCGTTGGTTCGAATCCAGCCCCCGCTACCAATTTGAGAATGGCCAGTCTGAGGACTGGCCATTTTCGTTCCTGGAGGGGGCTTTGTGAGTCAGCCCTCTTTTGGCGCTTTGCGCGGAATTGTCGCTGCCGCAAGTGCTTCATCGCACTTGCTCCCCGCTACCAATATGAGAGAGGCCAGTCTGAGGACTGGTCTTTTTTGTTTGTGCCCGGGCTTTAAAATGTAGCAGACGCTTCAGTATCGTAGGTTGGGCTGACGCAGGAAACCCAATAATCGGGGTTTGCCGCCGCTCTCATTCAGCCTGATGGTCGCCAAGCGCCCATGCTCCACGCATTTTCGCGATAACAGGAGCGTCCGGTATGCGCTTGTGTTGGGCTTCCTTTGTCAGCCCAACCTACCGTCGGTCCCTGTTAAGGCTCAAGGTCCACTCCAACTGGATGCGTTAGTCGTCATCCAGCAAGTGCGTCATTGGAAAGCGCTCAATCCTCAAATTCTCCCTCTCGATCCATTCCGCTTCACCCGCTTTAAATCCGTGTTTCTCGAACAGGGGGCGGGATACCCGGCTGGCATCCACGGAAAGCTCGCGTACGCCCTCGCGGCGGGCGGATATCAGCAGCTCTTCAAGTAACGCCGAGGCGATGCCGCGGCGCGCGAAGTCCGGGTGGGTGTACAGCATGTTGATGTGGTCGTGCGGCTGTCGCTGGGCGAAGCCTGCGATCCGGCCGCTGTGCTGGGCGATGAGGGTTTGCCCCTGGCTCAGGGTCAGGGCGATGGCCTGGGTGCTCTCGCCCCATTGGCGCCAGACCTCGATCACCTCAGGCTCGTAGCATGTCGCGCCCAGCTCGATGATCGACTGGCTGTACAGGGCGCCGATGGCAGCGCAGTCGAATTCCGGTCGGAATCGTCGGATGGCGAAGTGGGTGGTGCGTTGGGCCATGGCTTCGTCCCAATAAGTGTCAAAATATTGGCTAAAAAATAAACCATAAAATGACGTAAAACACATTAGTTTTTACGCCGCTTGGATACAGTGACGCTGTATCGTCAAATTAGTGGTGCAAAAACATGTTTTTTACCGTCATTAATCGGTCATGGGCAGGGATTGCCAGTCTGACATTATCCCTTCTGCTTGTTGGCTGCGGTGGCGGTGGATCGTCAGATGACGTCTCCACGTCGTCCAGTGCCATGCCCGAGTCTATCGTGCTGAACGGTGGCGCGATCAAGGGCATTATCAGTGATGGTGACGTTACCGCCTGGACGCTCGAAAAGAACGCGGACACCGGGCGTTTCGAAATCGGCAGCGCTCTGGGTGACTCCGTGACGACCGACAAGCAGGGGCGTTTCCAGTTGCCGATCAAGCGCAAGGCCTCTGGCTGGATCCTGGTTGAACTGCGTGCCAATGGCGCTACCCGGATGACCTGTGACGTCGTACCGTCCTGTTTTACCGGGACGTCCAGTGCAGTAGCCTTTGGCGAGACCTTCCCGCTGAATGACGATTTCCGGCTGCGCGGTGCGGTCAATCTGTCGGACACTCGCGAGGTTTATCTGACTCCTCTTTCAAGTCTGGCCGTTGCTCTCGCTGAGGCCTCCGACGTGGGGTTCTCCGCGACCAGTCTCACCCGGGCCTACGCGGAGATGGAATCGGCCTTTGGTCTCCAGGCCGGCACCCTGCAGTTGCCGCCGCCGGATCTGGTGCGACTCAACGGCTTTTCCGGTAGTACTGACGCGGTGCAGCTGGCCGTTATCAACGCCGCGTTTTTGTCACTGGTCGATGGCGACCACTGGCAATCCATTGAAGAAGTACTGACGGACAGCGAGTCACTGATTCGTGACGAGGGAAGCTTTTCTTCGGCGTCCAACGGCGGCAATGACCTGTCTGTGGAATCGGTCATGCTCGAAGCTGCCGTTTTGTCAGAAGGGCTGAAATCCGAGGTGAACAATGCCTCGATCGTGGCGACACTGGATGAGGTCTCCACCCGCACCCAGGCCTACTATGCGGTCGTCGCCGGTAACGGGAGCGAGGCCGATACGCCCAGCGATAACAGCGGCGGCGTCATTGTTGACCATACGGCAACGCTGACCTGGGATGCGCCGCTCACCCGCATGAATGGCGACAGCATCGCCATGGGTGAGCTGCAGGGATACGAGATCGTCTACGGGCACAGCGCCGATCGTCTCGACAACACCATTACGATTTCAAGCGCCAGCACCACGACCCATACCATTGAAAACCTGGATTCGGGAGACTGGTACTTTGCTGTTCGGGCGATCGATACCGAAGGGCTGACAAGCCCCCTGTCCCAGGTATTGAGCAAGTCAATCTGAGTCTGAGGTCTCAGCTGCGATGGTGGCCAGCGGATCGGCCACCGGCAGACGCAGGGTAAACGACGACCCCTGGCCTTCCTTCGACTCCACGCTGATTTCCCCCTTGTGCTTGTCCACCACGACTTTGACGAACGACAGGCCCAGGCCGGCGCCCCGGTTGCCGGATAATTCCGTGCTCTTCTGGCGCCGGTAACGGTCGAACAAATGAGGCAGTTCGTGAGCCGCGATGCCCATGCCTTCGTCGGAGATCGTCAGGCAAACCTGATGGCCGGCCCGGAACACCTGGATGGTGACGGTGGACCCCGGTGGGCTGTATTGCACGGCGTTGGTCAGCAGGTTGATGACCGCTCGCTCCAGCAACTCGGCGTTGCCCCGCAGCCAGATGTCGTCCAGACCGTGCAGGGCGAGTTCGATGCCTTTGCTCTGGGCCTGTTCGCTGACGCTGTCCCGGGCGTTCTCGACCACGGACAGGAATTCACAGTCGTAGAAGCGGGTCTCGGTCAACTGCTCGGCCCGGGCGAGCTGCACGAATTCCTCGGCCAGTTGGTAGCTGCGCCGAGCCAGGTTGCCCAACTGCTCGAGCTGCTCCGGGCCAATGGACTCCGGGCGCCGCTTGAGCTGGGCGATCAGGGCCAGCTGGGAGACCAGGGGCGAGCGCACGTCGTGCGAGATGAAGTCGATGGCTTCCCGATGCTGTCGCTGCTGCTCCCGCAGCTCGGAAATATTGGAGATGTTGGCGATGATGCCGTGTTGCTCGTGATCGGACATGCTGAACGGCGCCAGGTGGATCAGCAGATCCATGCCGCGTACGCGTAAATCGACGGTACGGGTCTGGCCGAGTGTTAGCGTGTCGGCAATGGTTTCCTGCCAGGGTGTGCCGTCTCTGGGGTCATGGGCGTTGAGCAGGCCGGGCAGTGGCATGCCAATGAGGCTTGGCCGTGGCTCGCCGAACCATTCCTCGATGTGACCGTTGACGAACTGGATGGTCGCCAGGGCATCGGTCACGATCACGCCGTCAGGCATGCGCTCGAACCCGCGGCCGATGAATTCCCGCATCCCGGTCAGTGATTCGATGGCGCCCCGGACCCGCTCAATGCGCGCGCCGATATTCTCCGCCGGATAGTCCTTTTCCGCGCCGCCGCCATGGCCGGGATGGTCCAGTCGCAGCCGTTGCAGGTAGCGGCGGCTGGCTTCCCGGGTCAGGCTGGGCGGCAGCGCCAGCCCCATATCGAACTGCCGTTCACCGCGTTTGAAGCGCAACCAGCTCTGGTCGCCTTTATGCATCCACAGGCCAATCGTCAGCCGATCCGGCCTGTCCACCTCTGAGAGGCTGTGACAGGCCAACACGTCGTCATCCTGGGATAGCCACCAGCCTCGGGCCTGCAAGAGCTGGGAGAGGTCTTCCAGGACGCGCAGCGGCTGATGATCGTTGGGTTCCTTGAGGCCAAGGCCGGGATCGCGGCTGAGGAGATCGAGCTGACGGTTGAGAAACGTATTGAGCAGCGTCAGGCGGCGGGTGCTCCATAGTGGGTAGGCGATCAGGGGGATCAGCAGCGATTGGGAAACCGGAATCCAGAAATTGGCATGCCGGTACAGCAAAGTGGTCGCGAGCAACAGCAATGCGCTGGTCATCAGGCAGACCCACAGGGTGTGGGACGGTTTGAGCTGGGGCAGGGCCAGGCTGATGAACAGGATGATCGCGATGAGTAGCAGCCATTGCTGGTAGGGTGGCATGGTGATCATCAGCTTGTGCTGGACCAGGGCCGAAAACGCATTGGCATGGAATTCGACGCCGGACATGGGTGCTGCCAGGCCGGACAGCGGCGTTGGCAGTACATCACCAAAGCCCGGGGCTGTCGCACCGACAAAGACCGTTTTGCCGGCGAAGCGGTCCATGGATACCCGCCCCTGCAATACATCGCTGTAGGACGTGGTGGATATCGTCCCGACGCGTCCCGAAAGCGGAATGTAGGCATACTGGCTGCGGACATTCACGTAAGGGGACGCCTGATTCGCACCGGAGTTGCGGGCCGGGACATCGCTGCCGCCGAGTTGTGCGGCGGCCACGGATAACGCCGGCCAGGTGGCGTCGCCCAGACCGCTGTAGAGGTAGAGGCCGCGGGCGATACCGTCTTCATCCAACTCAACATGGACATGGCCGAGCGCACCGGCAACCTGGGTCAATTGCGGTGTCGGTAGCTGTTCGGTGAGCGGGGCGTCGGCGGTGGACGGGTATAAGTGAACCGGCAGGACGACCTTGCCATGCGCCTTCATGGCGGCCGCCAGGGCATCATCACCGGGACCGGCTTCGCTGAACAGCACATCGAAGACGATGACTTTGGCGCCGGCCTCCGTCAGGCGCTCGATGAGCTCTGCATGGCGCTGACGGGGCCACGGCCAGCGGCCGAGCTCACGCAGACTTTTCTCGTCGATAGCTACCAGCTCCAGGTCAGAAGCCGGTGCGAGAGGCGTGCTCAGGGCAAGGGTGTCGTAGAGCCAGAGGTCGAGGCGCTGAGGCAGGCCGGCAAATTTCAGTGCAAACGCAATGAGAATAAGGGGGAGGGCCAGCTTCCAGGCAGTGCGTGTCAGTCGGAACCAATCCCTGTGCATGCGTCTCGCTTATTGAAGCCCGTTTCCTGGAGGTGTGAAAAAACGTGGTGTTTGCGACGCTTTTACACGGACTCCATCCGTTACGGTTTAATTGACAAATAGCTCCCTGCCCGGTCCCCATCGGCCGTTGATCGGTCCATCAGAAAGCGCTTTCAGCCGCACAAAATACCGTCTTCCGGGAATCAGGCGCAAGGCCGCCGTGGTGTCGGCTACGTTGGCCTCCTTGATGATGTGCTTGAAAGACGGGTCTTCAGACAGCTGCAGCTGGTACTTGTCGGCGCTTGCGACCTGTTGCCAGAAGATCCGTACCTGACTGTCGACGTAGTTGATGTTGATGATCCGTGCCGGTGGCAGGGTGCCATTGACGACCAGCTTACGCGGCTGACTGGTGGCGTTGGAATTGCCCCCGGTCCGGGTCACCACCCGCCAGTAATATTCCCCGGGTGTCAGGGCGCGGGATGGAATTGCATTGCTGTCCGGCGCCCACTCGCTGGTGGCCACCAGTTCCGAAAAGTCAGATGAGCTGGCAATTTCCACCCGGCCTACCTCGTTATCACCTTCATAGGTCCAAGCAAACGACGGCATCTTGTCATCAATTTTGGCGTCGGCTTCGGGGGTTTGCAGCTCGGCGGCGCGGGCTTTCTGGTCCACGGTAATAGACTGCTTGTCGGGCATGCCGGGATTGCCATGGCGGTCGATGGCCGCCAGCCGCACCTGGTAATGGCCATTGGCGAGATCATCCAGGCGTATTTCTGGCGATGACGACGTTTTACGCGCCACCCAATTGCCCGTGTCGGCGTTGAAAATGTCCATCTGATAGGCCTGGGCGCCCTGGATAGCCTGCCAGGCGATGTCCAGCGGCATCTTGTTGGTGGTGCCGGGGATCGCGCCGGGTTCGGGCGCCGGCGGTAAATGCCGGATGTCCACCGGGTTTTGGGTGCCCAGGCCCGCCGTCCCGCTGTAGCCGGCCGGTATACCAACCGTGCGACCGTGTGGTCCGAATTCAACCTTGCCCTCGGTCACCTGCAGTTGGGTTTTCGATGAGGTGGCTTGCAGGCTGAATTTGGTTCCCCGCACAGCGGCCACAGCAGAGGGCGTATCAACCTCGAAGCGCGAGCCCTTGTCGATCAGTTTTTCCACTTCCGCATCGAGTTCGCCCCGGTCAAGGCGCATGCGAGTGTCCACCATGCCGGTCTTGCCAAAGCGGGTTAGCCGGTTGAACATCAGGTCCGTGTTGCGCCCGAGGCGCAGGAGGGAACCGTCTGCCAGCTGAACCACGGCAAAACCGCTACCCGTTGCGATTTCGTCACCGGCCCGGATGCGGGACTGTGCCGTCAGTGCCTGGCGCCGCCCGGTCACACCGTCGACGTGCTGAACCGGTCCGGAAACGGCCAGGGCCACGGCGGGTTCGGGGCTTTTCTCAAGCCAGTTGACCGGGATGCGGATGCTCTGACCGGGCACGATGTCACCGGGGCTGGATACCCCGTTGTGCTGCAGGAGCTGATTCAGGTCGTGGGTGGATGCCAGCAGGCGTTTGCCCACCTGTTCCACGGTCTCGCCCGGGCGCAGGGTGTAGCGCCAGTCATCCACGCCATGGGCCTGGGCCACCTGCAGGTTGCCCTGCTGTGAACCATGGGTGACGGACAGGTCCGCCTGGGTGTGCGAGGCCAGGGTCAATAACGTGAGGCCGCCCAGGAATCGGGCGGCACGGGTGACATTGGAAAGCATCGGCATGAATCGTCTAGCCCGTCGGATACGTCATTGGATGGACGGCGAGTCACCGATCGGTAGCGAGTCGTCGTCCGCATCCAGGGCGATCTCGTCCATCGATTCCAGGCGGTAGCCGCGCTGGTAGATGGTCTTGATGCGGAAGCCGTTCTCGGGCTTGATGCCCAGGCGCCGGCGCAGCCGGCTCATGTGGGTGTCTACGGTCCGGGTGTTGATGTCCCGGGTCACGCCCCAGACCCGCTCCAGTAACATTTCACGGGTGAGCAGGCGGCCCTTGTTCTGGAACAGGAACAGGGTCAGGTCAAAATCCTTGTCGGTCAGCGTCACTTGTTCACCGTGCAGCACAATCGTGCGTGCCTTGGTGTCGATGGTGAACGGTCCGAACTCCAGTACTGGGCGATCGACCTCTGGATTGCTGCGTCGGGCCAGCGCGTGGATGCGCGCCAGCAGCTCGCCCGGACGGGCCGGCTTTGACAGGTAATCGTCGGCACCGGCGTCCAGCGCCTGAACAATGTCCTGCTCACTGTCGCGCTGGGTCAGGAAAACCACGGGAATGGGCCAGTTGAGCTGAGCGCGGACGCTTTTCAGAACGTCAATCCCGGTCATGTCCGGAATCTGCCAGTCGAGGATCAGCAGGTCGTAACTGCGGTGCGTGACGGCGCTCAGGAAAGACTGGCCGGTCTGGAAGCTGTCACATTGGTGTTGATTGTCGGCCAGCAGGGTTTCGATGTTTCTTGCCTGAGCCAGCTCGTCTTCCAGTAATGCGATTCGCATTGAAAGTCTCCTGCGTATTGTCGTGCGCCATTACCGCCATCGCGTTGAATATTGTTGCAAATTGCCAGCGAGGGGTCAGTGTCAATGTGTAGCGTACTGTTAACCAGATCGCCCGAATGTTCCATAGGTCTGTAATAAACAGCGACGGATAGCGTGATTTTCAGGCGGGGGCGAGACGTCTACTGCGGGCGACCCGGCCTTCCGTCGACATCCCCTACTGTTTGTCGGCAGGCGGGGAAATTACTGCAGCCCCAGAACCAGCCTTTTTTACCGTGACGACGCACCAGGGGCGAAAAGCAGGCCGGGCAGGGCACGGGTGCCTGGTCGGTGCCGTCGTTGTGATCACTGTCGTCTTCGAATGGACGCGTACCTTTGCATTGGGGGAAGCGCGTGCAGGCCCAGAATCGGCCGAATTTGCCGGTCCGCTCCCGCATCGGGGCGCGGCAGGCCGGGCAGTGGACGCCGGTTTGCTCCACCGGTTCGTTCGAGAAGCCGCTTGCGGCTGGTGCGGAGCGGATCGGGTCGAGCAGCGTGCCGATCTGCTTTTCAATCGACGCCAGGAACGCCCTCGGGTCGCCTTCGCCCTGGCGAATCCGCTCCAGCGTGGCTTCCCAGACCGCGGTCATGTCCGGCCGTGCCACCGCATCGGGGAGTGCGCCAATCAAATCCTGGCCCTTCTCCGTCGACTTGATGGCGCGACCGTCACGGATCAGGTAGTCCCGCTTGAACAGGGTTTCGATAATGCCGGCCCGGGTAGCCTCGGTGCCCAGGCCGTCCGTGTCGCGCAGCGTTTTGCGCAATTCGGCGTCCGACACGAAACGGGCGATGTTTGTCATGGCCGACAGCAGCGTGGCGTCGGTGAAATGGCTGGGTGGCTGCGTCATCCGATCCTTGATCTGAGGCGATGCGCAATCGACCGGATCGCCAACGTCCAGTCGGGGCAGAGGCCGTGCCGGCTTTTCATTCTGCTCTTTGAGGCGGATTTCCAGCACTTTCCACCCAGCGTCCAGGACGCCGGTTTCAGTGGCGCGGAAGTCATAGTCGGCCACGGTCAGATCCAGGCGACCCTCGCGGTGAACGGCATCGGGGAAGAACTGCATCAGGTAATAGCGACTGATCAGTTCGTAGATGCGCATTTCCGATCGGCTGAGGTTGCCCGCGGGCCGCTTCCGGGTCGTCGGAATAATCGCGTGGTGGGCATCCACCTTCTTGTCGTCCCACGCGCGGGAGTGGCGTTTGAGTTCGGCTTGCTGTGCCAGTCTGGAGAGGCCCGGCGCGATAAATTGCAGTGCCTCGACCACGGCGTGGCGTTGCCCGAAGTGTTCCTCCGGCAGGTATCGGCAATCCGATCGGGGATAGGTGATCAGCTGGTGCTTTTCATACAGGGACTGAGCCGCATCCAGCACGGCTTTCGCGCCCAGGCCGTACAAGCGACCGGCCTCGATTTGCAGGGCCGACAGGGACAGCGGCAACGGCGGTGCTTCGTTGCGTTCGCGGAAGCGGGCCTGGGTAATCGTGCCCGTCTGGCCGTCCACGTCGGCGGCGACCTTTTCCACCAAGCTTCGGTCGAGGACGCGATCCTCTTCGTCCATGGCCTGTCGGAACGCTTCCCCCGGTCGCCAGCGGGCCGTGAACGTTTCCGGCGGTTCCGAACGGCTCGCTCCGGTGACGGTGAGCGTGTAGAACGGCTTGGGCTCGAAGTTGGCAATGGTCAGGTCCCGCTCCACCACCAATCCCAGAACCGGAGTCTGGACCCGGCCAACGGAATAGACGCCTTGCTGGCCCTGTTGTTGGTAGCGCAGGGTGTAGGCCCGGGTCAGGTTGATGCCGTAGAGCCAGTCCGCCCGCTGGCGCGCGAGGGCAGAGTGGGACAGATGCCGGAACTCGCGGTTGTCGCGCAATTGCGAGAGTGACCGCACCACCGCGGTGGGGGTCAGATCCTGGATCAGCAGCCGCTCGACCGGCATGCGCACGCGACAATAGCGCAGGACTTCGTCGACCAACAGCTGGCCCTCGCGATCCGGGTCGCCGGCATGGACAATCGTTGTCGCCTGGCCAACCAGCGTCTCCAGGATCTTGAGCTGGTTGCGCACGTTGTTTTTGGGCAGCACGGCCCACTGTTCCGGGAAAATCGGCAACTCATGCAGGCGCCAGGACTTCCAGCGTGGGTCGTAGTGGGCCGGTTCCGCCGGTTCCAGCAGGTGGCCGATGCACCAGGTCACCACGTCGCCGTCACCGCAGCGCAGGTAGCCTTGCCCTTTTTCAATATGACCGGGCAGGGCCGTCGCGATCGCGCGGGCGAGGCTGGGTTTTTCGGCGATGAACAGGCGCATGGTGATACCGGGTCGGAAACAGGCGATGGAAGATGGCGAACCCGCCGGATAGTGTCAAGGGTGGACCGCGTCTTCTCAAGCAGGCGGGGTCGGGATTACGTTACAATAGAGAGTATTGTTAAGGGAGGTTCTTTATGGCCGAAACGGCACCCATCCAGACTGCCATTGAACAGAAGCTGAACCAGGGGTTCCAGGCGACGCATCTGGCGGTCGAAAACGAAAGTCACATGCACAGTGTGCCCCCGAATTCGGAGACGCATTTCAAGGTGACGCTGGTCAGCAACGACTTTGCCGGCAAGAACCGCGTCAAACGGCACCAGGCGATCTACGGTGCGCTCGGAGCGGAGTTGCAGGCCGGCGTCCACGCTCTCGCCCTGCATCTGTATACGCCAGAGGAATGGCAGGCCCGCAACGGGGTATCGCCAGCATCGCCCCAGTGTCTTGGCGGGTCCCGGCACGACAAGGCGTAAGCTCACGTTCGCCAGGAACATGATTGCACCGGTCCCGACCGGATGACCTATTTCGCTCAATCAAAAAGGATGCCCCATGAGCCAGTTTTTCCAGATTCATCCGGAGACGCCACAGCTGCGCCTGATCAACCAGGCTGTCGACATCCTGCGCAAGGGCGGTGTCGTGGTCTACCCCACGGATTCGGCCTATGCCATCGGCTGTCAGCTCGAAGACAAGCAGGCGACAGACCGCATCAAGCGCATTCGCCGCCTTGACGACAAGCACAATTTCACGCTGGTGTGTCGCGACCTGTCCGATATCGGGCAGTACGCCAAGGTGGACAACACCCAATACCGCCTGCTCAAGAATTTCACGCCCGGTCCTTACACGTTCATCCTCGATGCCACCAGCGAAGTGCCGCGTCGGTTATTGCATCCCAAGCGCCGCACCATCGGTCTGCGAGTGCCGGACAACCCCATTGTCCAGGCCCTGTTGGCGGAACTGGGAGAGCCGATCATGAGCAGCACCCTGATCCTGCCCGGTGAGACCGAACCGATGACCGACCCGTACGAGATTCGTGAGACCCTTGAGCATGAACTGGACCTGATTATTGACGGCGGGTTCTGTGGCTTCGAGGCAACGACGGTTGTGAACTTCTGCGGGGAAGTCCCGGAAGTGACCCGGGTTGGCAAGGGGGATCCCGGCCCGTTCCAGTAAGGCCTGACGACCGGATCAGACCCGGGTATTCAGGCTGAAGGCGTACTGGCGATTCTGGCCGGCCGCTTCCAGGGCGGTGGCGCCGGCGTTTTTGCGCAGGCTGTCGTAGCGGTGGGCCAGGTCCTGCAGTCCATTGAACTGCTGGTTTTCGCTGACCATCTGGTCCAGTACGCTGTTGCTGACACCGTAGGCCTGGTTCAGGCGCAGGGCGGTGTCCACAAAGGAGACGGTCGGCTCGTTCACGCTGAGTCGGCCAAACGCCTGTCGAAACGCCTTGTTGTTATCCAGGTCCTTCTCGATCTGCTGGCGGGTCGATTCCGGCATCAACGCGTTGATGGAGAAATCGCCGGACTCTTTCCTGGAGACGGCAATGCGTGTCGCCGGGTTCAGCCCGTACTCGGCAAGTTTGTGCCGCAGCGTATCCTTCACAAAGGCATGATCCTGCCCCACGTTCTGCTTGAACGAATTCACCGACAGCTTGCTGGATGCCTTGTGGGTTTCTCCGCCATTGATGGTAACGCTGTCACTGTCGGCGGAGGCCGATTTCTCAACATCCGCGCCAGCATTGGCTTGTGTGGCCGCCTTCTGGGCTGCCCGGTTTTCTGTGGCCTGTTGGAAACTGGTGCCGGCCCGCATCAGTGATGTCAGCAGAGACATGGTTTTCGATCCCCGAAAGTCAAGGTTTCAACGCTTACCGGTATCGGATTGCATAATGTGGGCCAATTGGGCGTGAACGTGAGCGTGTCTTTGCCCTGACCATCTCGAGGCCCGGTAACGGAAGTCCACGTGTTACTGTCGGGCGTAGACCTTCGACAGAATCAACCGACGAACAGGAGGACGGATGATGACAGACAAGGTCATGTTGATTACGGGAGCCTCTTCAGGCATTGGTGCCGCGACAGCCCGGGCTGCGGCCAAAGAAGGTTATCGACTGGCGCTGGCGGCGCGTTCCGTCGACAAGTTGCGATCGCTACAGGAGGAGCTGGGCGGCGAGTCCAAGGCGCTGGCGCTGTCCTGCGACGTCCAGGATTTCGACCAGCAGAAAGCGGTGGTCAGCAAGACGCTGGATCATTTCGGGCGTCTGGACGTGGTCTTTGCCAACGCCGGACGCGGCGGTTCGCCGGGTGGATTCAGCGGTGCCGATCATGAAGCCTGGCGGGATATGATCCTCACCAACGTCTACGGGGTCGGCTTGACTTTGCAGGCGGCTTTACCGGCATTACGGGAATCGAAAGGTCAGGTGCTGCTGACCGGTTCCGCCGCCGGACGGGCGACCATTCCCGGATCCATGTACAGCGCGACCAAATGGGCCGTGTCGGCGATCGGTTATGGTCTGCGGGAAGAGCTGCGAGGGTCGGGCATTCGCGTCACGCTGATTGAGCCCGGCATGGTCGACACGCCGTTTTTCGATCAGAAGCCCGAGCATGCACTGGTCGACGACGACATTGCCCGCGCGGTGATCTACGCCGTGTCACAACCGGCCCATGTCGATGTGAACGAAATCCTGGTGCGTCCGACACCCAAGGTCGAGTGACACGGTGCTGTAAGCAGCGGGAAAGGCAATGGTGCCCCCGGCAGGCATCGAAAAGAGCTATCAAGTACCTGAAAAATAGACTGTTCGATTGGTGGTATGCTCGCGGGTACCCGCAAAAGTACCCGCATTTTCAATCGCTTAAATTACCCTTGTTTCTGGTATTTGATCCAGCCGCGCTTGGTTTTTAAAAGTGACTCAGGATCACAATAAAAACCCGGAGCAAACCCTCCGCCCGGGCGAAACCACGACTCGAAATTTTCAAATCTCAATTTTGACCGCGCAAAAAAAAAGATGGGGGGGCGGTGTCAGAGCAAAGGGCTCTAAGGTTTCGACCCACCCCCCCGCCCGCCGGCGCCTGGATTGTCTGCGGCTACCATCTGCGGCTGTTGAGCATAATTGCTCCTATCAGCCCAGCGATCGCAAGAGTAGCCTCGCCAGTGCATTTTCCTAAAGCCTTGTTGATGCTTTTCTTGTGGCTCTCGATAAGCGCGGTGCGATCTGATTCGCTGATGCCGTCGGGGATGGCCAGTTCGGTCTCGTATTCGATTCCTGGAGCAAACCCTGCGGTGCACTCTTGGAGTTTCTTCTCCGCTATTTTGATCTCTTCTGCGGTCAGTCCGGCTTTATCCCAAGCACCAAAAACGGTTTCATACCATGGTTTCTGGTGAAGTTTGAATTGGTCGAGATATGTGATTTTATCCATACACCCCTCATTGGTTGACCAGTGCTTTTAGCGTGCGCTTATTTCGAGCCAGATGGTTTACAAAAAGTTTCTCGCCCCGCGTAGAGCCCCAGAAATTCTCAACACCATCGTTGCTCTCAATATTCACTATGCGGATTCTGTCTTCGATTGACGATCCCGAACCACCAGAGCTCATGTTCTGTTGAACACGATTCAGGGTGTTGTCCAATTTCGCGCTGGTCTGAGCTGTGGTCACCCGCTCGCCTTTCTCCAATAGCCAGGTGCCGGTCTGCGGTACCGAGTCGAGGCCTTCATGGGCCATGCCTGTCAGGCCATAGGCCGCCGCAGTAGTGGCAGCAATACCGGCAATGGCTGCCGTCGCATTGGAACCGAAACTGGCCAGGGAGGCAGCTGCAGCTGCTGGCGCATAGGCGGATGCGATGGCAGAGCCCGTCGTTTCAGCTTGAACGACTGCGGCGGCGGATCCCTGTTCACCGATGGTCGCCTGAATCGCTTCATTCACGAGTAGTTGTGCCGCAACCTGACCAAGCGCGTTGACCAACGACCGGGAGATACCGTCCGCCACTGCGTACACGGCATCACCAAACGATTCGGCTTCGAATATCATCGACTCAAAGGCATCGCCCACACCGGAGGTCAGGTTTTCCAGCATGTTCGAAGTCAAGTCGTCGAAGTCTTTGGCGTTTACCTCTACCGCCTCTAGGTATTGATCCCAGTAACTCTGGCTGACTTCGTTTGTGATCTCCCCGCGTTGTTCTTCACCTTCCTTGGCAATCTCGGTCATGCGGTCCTGGTAGTCCTGATAGGCTTTGAGCCGCAGTTGCTCCTTCTCCGCAGCGCTAATGTTGAATTCGTCGATGAGCTCTATTTGGTCGGCATACTGATCGAATGACGCCATGGCGGGATCCAGCTCTGCCCGCATGTCGGCCAGGGCCTTCTCCAGTTCACGCATGGATTCCGCGGCATCATCAGCATCATCGGAAGTGCCTTTGAGGCTGCCAGAGTTTCCGCCGTTGTTCCCATCTCCACCGGTGCTCCCGGTGATCTCAGGAATGTTCGTCGAGGGGATTTCCGGGATGTTCTCGCTCTGCTTCTTCAGTTCTACGGCTCGTTGATATTGCTCCTGCAGTCGCTCCAGCTCTTTGCGCTCTTCTTCCAGTTGCTTCTTCGGGACGAAGAATCGCGAATCCCCGGTGTCCCTCTTCGACTGCTTTTCCAGTTTATCGACCAGCTCGGCCTGCTCATCCAAGGCCTCTTTCAGGCGCGGGATATCGTCCAGGGATATGCCGTTCACAAAAACGGCCAGTTCTTCGGCAAGGTGTTGGGTCATTTCCACTGCGCCGCGGATGGCCTTCACGGCTACGGTCACGGATGTAACGATGGCGCCGCCCAAGCTCTTTGCTGCGTCTATGGTTTCCGGGTCAGACAGAAAATCGATCAAGTCATTGATTGCCGGCAAGGCGGCCATTACCACCTCGTTCGACATCCCGGAGAACGACGCCTTGAGCTGGTCCATGCTCTTGGTGACTTCCGCCAGCTGTTCGAACTCCAGATCCGAGAAGACGTTGCCGGTGTTCTCGGCCTCGATGCCGAGCGCCTTCATTTCCTTGCCGTTGTCGCGAAGCAGGGGTAGCAACTTGGTGGAGTCGCTGGCCAGGGCCTCCATGTAGAACGTCATGTCCTTCTGGGAAACTCCGGCCTTTTCCAGGCTGCTCACATAAAGCTGGAGAGCATCAGGGCCTGAGAGGCGCGCGAACTCATCAGCAGTAACACCAACCATTGGAGCGATGTTTTCGAAGAAGTCCGCCAGCGGGCCGCCACCGGTCTGGATGAAGTCACCGATCTTGTCGTTGGTGTCTTTGAGGATGTCGGCCACCTTTTCCTGCTCAATGCCGTAGCGCTGAGCAGCGTAGGTGATCCGTTGGAAGGTTTGCGGTGTGGCGTCCGCCAGCTTCGATAAGTTCTCGATCTCCCGGGCGGATTCAGCCAGATGTGTTGTCATCGCCACCAGGCCGCCAGCCGCGGCGACCCCGAGGCCTGCGATGGTTTTCGAGATGCTCTTGATGTGCTTCTCGATCTCCCGGGATGTGCTCTTCGTCTTGCGGCCCGCCTTGTCCATGCCGGCTTCAAAGCCGCCGACTTTGGCTACCAGGTCGAGGGTCAGCGTTCCGAGGCTTTTGCCGGCCATTCTGGCCTCCGTATGAATGGGTGAGGGCGGTTGGAATAATGCTGGCCGCGAGCAGTCCGCGAGGGACTATGAGGGATGCTCCGCCAGCTGTCAGGGTTTTGGGGTCCGGCACTCTCTGACTAACCCGGCGCAGTGGCAAACTAACTCCAGACAGAGGCGAACCACTGCGCACAGGAATCAATGTTCCTGCAACTTGATATGTCGCCTCTGCCCAATCTTTTCGTGGGCCTGCTGCCGATCGTTCTCGCGGCGCTCTGCCGCTTGATTGATCTGGCGCAGGATCCTCATGCGCTTCTTTGCTTTCTGCTTCATTTACGCGCCTGACGACGGTGATAGGTCCATTTTGTAAACCGCGAAGGCGTCCAAAATTTCCAGGCCGGCGCGCAGCTCACCAAGGATGGCAACCAGGTTGCGGGTGAAGTAGTCCTTGTGACTGTTGCTGAGCATGACGCTCGGTGCTTCACGGTCCAGAACCGTAGTAAATGATGTGTCGATGGTGAGTGCGGTTCCTTCAGGAACACTGGGAGAAGCCACTACGGAGGCATTCCACAGGGAGGGCGGGACCGGCATAGTCGGTGAGCCAAACATGTATTCTTCGTCTGTAGTGGATTTTGTGATCTGAATTTTGAACCAGTCCAGGCTGTTCATCAGAATCAGATTCGGCATATAGCCGTTGTCCGCCTGCCGGACCAGCGCTTCACCGATAATGTCGGCGCGAGTTTGGCCGATGGTGGGAATGAACTGTGCCCCCTGGTTGATGAGGCCGTCAATGTGGCCCTGTCCGCCAGTGCCGTTGATGATCCGCTGTTCCAGCTTTGAGAGCAGCTTGTACCGAATCATTCGGTCGATGGCCGCCTGCAGTGCAGAGTGGTCGCTCAGCACCTGGCGAGAAGCGGTTGTGTGTGCGGCGATGGTTACGATCTCTGATTTCTTGAGCTCACCGTCCAATTCGATGGAGGCCTTTTCGTCGCCTTCCAATACCTGCTCGCCTGCTTCGCCATCGCTGTTCATCTGGACGAATTCAACGGAGTCGCTGGTGGTTGGGCGGCTCGGCATTACATCCAGCAGACGAAGAGGGCGTTTAGCTTCCGTGACGATGGCGCCGCGTTCCGGATCGCTGGGCATGTAGTTGCCGGATTCGCCTTGGTCATTTGTCAGTGCGGCTTTGATAGGTGCCTGGAGTTTGATTCGGCAGGTTCCGATGTTCCATTCCTTCAGAGAAGTGAAGGCTTGGTTATCTTCCAGGTTTTGGGTTGCCATAGAGCCAACGGTCTGCATGGGGCCGGCCAGACCTGCAAACTTGTTTCCATGTTTACCGCCGACCAATTCCTGTTCAACGGCCAAAACGCGTGCTGACAGGTCACTCATTCCCTCTTTCGTGTCTTTGGCGTAAGCCTTCAGATCGGCGCCCACTTCATGTAGGTCGTTTTGGACACGCTTGTATTCCTGCTCAACGTTGACCGAACGGTCACCGACTTGACCGGCTTGACCGAAGGCTGAATAGCCTGCAGGTACGCCGCGCTCAATCAGGAGCGCAAATCCCACAACAACGGCAGCAGACAGCGCGACCGAGTTGATAGAGATTCCCAGCGCAGCCGGGATAGCTGCCGCGATAGCGATTACCGCCAGCATGAAGACGGGTGTAAGTCTCATGATATTTCCTCACTGAATAATGTGATTCCATGGTCGGCAAAGGCGCCGACGCGAACCATCCCGTTATGTGGACTTACGTGAAAAGACAGCGTCATCACGCCGAATTTCGATCCATTCAGCCAGATCCCGTAGGCGGTAGCTTATCCTTGAGCTGTCGCCGGCCGCCCGCTTGTAGAATGGCGGTGAGGCGCCCATTGTCCGTAGATTTCTCAAGGATCCTTCTGCATACCCCAAGAGTGCAGCCGCCGTCGGCTCACTGACCCGAAGGTCGCTGGTCTGGAAGTAACCCTCTGCCTTACAGGTGGCCGAAAATAACTCTACGGCCTCGTTCACCCGGGCGCGGTACTCCTCTTCGTATTTCGATTTATCACCCATGGCCGTGATCCTCCGTGCGCTCGAGGATCCGAACTACCTGCCCGGCGGCATCCTGTAGGGTGTCGATGACCTGGTGGCGCTCCAAGCGGTCGAAGTGGTCCCGGGTGCTCTGAAGGTCCGCCAGCAGGGCGCGCAGTAGGCAATCAGTGTCCGGGTCGATGCACGGTCGGTGGTTGCCGGTGAAGGCCGCCAGCGGCGCCCAGTAGGATTCAGAAGTTGGTCTGGCCATCTGGCACCCCCTGCTTCACGCCGTCGTTGTAATCGATCTTCCCGAATCCGTTGTGCGGTGACCCTGATCCAGGGGCCGGGTCTTCCGGCGGGGTCCACTCGTTCTCGTATTCGCACGACGTACCGAAGAACCGCACCGCCTGCATGATGAATTCGGTGTTCTGCCGGCCGGTGTCGCGGATGTAATTCGCGTAGCGGACGGTGCCGGCCAGGATGTTCGCCGGGTCCGCCCCTTCCTTGACCCGGGCTCGCCATGCGTGGAAGGCCTTGTTCTTCGGATTGCTGCCCGGTCGCTTGGGGTATTTCTTCCAGACCAGCTCGAACGCCTCTGGGTAACCGGATTTCCCTGCCTGTCCCGTCGACTCAGCATCCGAATCGGATTGTGTGGGCGCATCGCTCGCCGATGTGCCATTACTCTTTCTCTGTTCTGTATCTGTATCTGTATCTGTATCTGTATCTGTATCTGTATGGGAACCTGTTCGCACCTGCGCTCGTTGTGCGTTCGCATTGCGTCCGCACAGCTTCCGCTGATCATTCGGTGACCCATGGCGTTTTTGGGCGGCCTTCCGGGCCGATTCCGACTTGGCGAGCACCTTTTCCAGGTCTCTATCGATCCGGCGGTGATGCCAGTAGCCGTCATGAGCATCGAAGAATTCCAGCAGTGCTGGGCGCAGCATCTCCCACTGCTGTGCGTTCGCTTTGCAAATGCACTGCAGGCGCTGGTCATCGTCTGGTAACGGCTTCCCTGTCTGCCAATAGTTCATCATCAGCAGCATGTAGGCGCCGTGTTGCTCCAGGGTGAGGTGCATGGTGTCGGCCAGGTAGTCGGCGACATAGAATTGCATGTAGGGGAGCGCGGCCATTACGCCCCCTCAGGCGAAAAGCTGTTAATCAGGTCTTCCGCCAGCTCTATGGATTGGGGGTTCAGCTCATACTTGCCGTACCTGACGGTGAGCCCGTCTCGATCGAACCCGGAGCAATCCCGGACGTCGATGAGCAGGCCCTTTCTCCGAAGACAGGCCACGATCTGGGGCACGCCATTGCAGCCGGCGGCGTCCATCAGCTGGCGGACGGTGGCCGGGCCTTTCATGAGGCGGATCAGTGCTCTATAGTGGCGAGGTGACTGAAGGCGCTTTGCTGTGGCGGCGGGCGTCTTTTCCATTTCAACACCCCCCTTCTGCGTGCTTTTCAATCCATCCTTGGATATCGCTTTTCCGCCACCGGAGTGCACGGGCACCGAGCCTTATAGCCCTGGGGAAGTCTCCTGTTTTTTCTTTCCGGTAGATGCTTGTCCGAGATAGCTTCACGATGCCCGAAACTTCCCTGAGCGTCATCAAGCTGTCGGAGCTTTCGATGTGTTGAGATATATTCACTTTTAACTCCTGCGTTTCGCGTTGTTGCAGGAGCAATGAAACTATTTGGGATGAGTGATAGGTGACAGCCGTCAAAACCAAATGACAGCTGTCAAAATCACTCGGATAGTTCGGGGCAGGCTTTGATGGCGGCGGCAATGGTTTGCCGGACTGTTGTTTCGCTGAAGCCGTGAGGGGTGCGGTCGCTATCGGCATCCCGAAGATGCTCAGTTGCAAGGCGTGCTATTTGTGAGGCGTTTGGTTTTTCTCCTGCCCGGTACCCTGGGTACTTTTCCGCGAGGCCAAGCACAAGGGCGGCGAGGGTCCGCTGAGTGCGTTTCAGTTCTGAGTCAGTGGGGGCGGTTGTGGCATCTTCAGATTCAGCATTGGTGGGGTGTTGTTCCTGATTTGCGGAATGAGCCCGCTCGAATCTTTGGAGCTCTTCACGGGTTACCAGTAGCTCACCTTTGGTAATTGTTACCGGTGACGCAAACCTTATCCATTCTCCATCTTCAACGTACTCGGAAAGCATTCCGATACCATCCTTGAACAAGCAAAAGAGCAGCTCAGGATCGAACCAGGTGCGAACCTCCAGTTGATGGGTTGTCGTAATCTCGGAAGTGTTGCCGTTTTCGCTTTGCCGGGTAGAAGTGGCCACCGTTGATACCAAGGCCACGGCATCAAGTTCTCTATTCAGAATCAGCTCAAGAACTCGGCGCTCTGTTGTACTCCAACGCTCGATCAATTCAGCCAAAGTGAAGTATTGCTGTTCTGGTAACACCATACGCGCCCCCTAAAGCGCCCCTTAATTTGAGGCCATGCCAGGCGGGAAGGGTGCCCGCTTTTCTCCTGGCCGGGATAGGCATGGCCAAACTGGATGAACCGCTATAGGTGCTTGGTTGCGGCATCTATGTTTTCGATATTTTCTTGCATCTGCCAGACGTAGTTGCTTAGAAATCCTGGTGCGATTTCATGATTGCTGGCGTTTTGGTTATCAAAATACGCCTGGAGCATGACCATCATGGCCTGTAGCTGCCTCGAAGCTCTCGTGATGACATCAACTGCGTCCAGTTTGTTGGTGATTTCAGTTGCTGCGTTACCGCTCATTTCAGGTTCTCCCGTGTGTGCAGTGCTTGGTCATTTTTCGGAATTGCCGTATTCACAACTGCTTGGCAGCCGCATCTATGTTTTCGATATTTTCTTGCATCTGCCAGACGTAATTGCTGAGTGACTCACATGAAAGTGAATCGTCGCCAGGTTTTTGATTGTCAAGATATAGAGATAGCATGTCAGTCAGCGCGTAAAGCTGGGTGGTGGCTCTGTCAATGACATCAATCTGATGAATTGGACGGTCTGCGGTTGCATTCTGATGCTCGGGCATTGGATTGCTCCTTTCTTTGCTCAGTTGGCGTGTTGAATCGGTACGACGTTGGTTTTTCCGTTCTTCAGGCTATCCAGGTAATCGGCCCAGGCCTGCAGCATGCGCTTTCGCTCATCGAGCCGGGCGGACCGGTTGTAGGCAGCGGCCACCTGGTTGCGCTGGCGGTGGGCCAGCTGCAACTCGATTACCTCGGGAGGCCACCCAAATTCATGCAACAAGGTACTGGCCGTTGCCCGAAAGCCATGACCGCAAATCTGGTCCTTGCCGAATCCCAATCCTCTGAGTGCGTTGTTTACCGTGTTCTCGGACAGAGGACGGCCGGGGCGCAGGCTTTCGAACACGTAGGGACGGTGGCCTGTGACGGCCTGCAGCGGTTTCAGAATGTCCACCGCCTGCCAGGGTAGGGGAACAATGTGGTCTGGTACCTGGCCCGCCCGCTTGGCTGCCATGGTGCCCTTCATGCGGCGGCCGGGGATGGTCCAGACTTTGGCCTTCAGGTCGATCTCTGACCATTCGGCGTGTCGGAGCTCCCCGGGTCGTAGGAACAACATAGGGGCGAGCGCCAGGGCGGCGCAGGTGGTCGGCTGCCCGGGGTACCCCTCGATGGCGTTCAGCAGGGCGCCGAGTTCGTCCGGCTTCACGATGGCGGCGCGGTTCGTTGTGGGTACCGACTTCAGCAGCCCCCGGAGGTCTCCGGCAGGATCCCGGGCGGCTCGGCCCTCTCCGATCGCGTAGCGGTAAATTTGACTGATTCGCTGGCGGAGTCGGTGGGCGGTTTCGTGCTTGCCCTTCGCTTCGATCTTCCGGAGCACTTCCAGGACCAGCGGCGGCTCAATGTCGGTGATGGGCAGGTGGCCGATGTGAGGGTGAATCCAGGCGTTCAGGCGGCGGCGGGTGACTTCAATGGTGCTGGCGGACAGTTGGTTGTCCTGGAGCTCCAGCCAGTCTTCAGCGACCGCCTTGAACGTGTTCTCGGCGGCTACCTGGCGCTTCGTGTTTTCCACCTTACGGTAGGTGACAGGATCCTTCCCTTCCTCGAGCAGGGCGCGGGCATCATCGCGGGCGGCCCTTGCCTGCTTCAGGCTGACTTCCGGGTAGCTGCCCAGGCTCAGGGTCTTTTCTTTGCCGGCCAGGCGGTACCGGAGCCACCAGACCTTAGAGGTGGGTTTGACGACCAGAGTCAGGCCGCCTCCATCCGCCAGCTTTCGGCGTTGCTGACCGTCAGCCGTAGCAGATCGAATTGCCCTGTCTGTGAGCTTGTTCAGTTGTCGCGCCATTGTGGGTACCGGTTTCCTGAAAAATCAGTTGGTACCCGCAAAAGTACCCGCAAGGTGCGGGTTCTTCAATATGGTTTCAGGTTGTTCCTAGACGCTCCAATACAACCGAATATCCGGAACGCTCTGTATTTAAAGGGGTTTTGAAACGGTGGGAAACGTCATGGTATTTTTCAATGGTGCCCCCGGCAGGACTCGAACCTGCTACCTGTCCCTTAGGAGGGGACCGCTCTATCCAGATGAGCTACGGGGGCGCGCGGGTCCGGTATCATACCCATGGGGTGCGCCGGGCTCAACCTGCGAGCATAAGAGGCCTCTACCGGGTTGCCGACGTCGTCTTTCACGCTTGGCTGCAGGGGACTGGACCTGTTAATTTAATAGCGTCATTTCCTGTGCAATGTCACGGAGTTTTCCTTGGGTACGGTACCCCTGCATGTTTCCTTTGTCCTGCCTGTCCTGAACGAGGCCGAGGGCATTGTCGTGGCGTTGAATGAGTTGCAGGGCTGGCGCGATCAGGGCCATGAGGTGATCGTGGTGGATGGCGGCAGCAGTGATGCCACGCGAGATCTCGCGGAGCCGCTTTGCGATCAGCTGGTCTCGGCACCGCGTGGGCGAGCCAACCAGATGAATACGGGCGCTGCCCTGGCGGGCGGCGAGGTGCTGGTCTTCCTGCATGCGGATTCCAGACTGCCCCTGGATGCCCTGCCGCAGTTGCAACAGTTTGTTGATAGCCCCGCGGCCTGGGGGCGGTTCGACGTGCGTTTGTCCGGGGAGAGCTTGATCTTCCGGGTGATTGGCTGGTTCATGAATCAGCGCTCACGCATCACCGGCATTGCTACCGGCGATCAGGCCATGTTCGCGCGGCGTGTGATTTTCCAGGAGGTGGGCGGTTTTGAAGCGCTGCCGTTGATGGAAGACATCGCCCTCAGCCGACGCTTGTTGGCGCTTTCCCGTCCTTACTGCATCCATTCCCGGGTAACCACCGACAGCCGTCGGTGGGAGCGACAGGGCGTCCTCAAAACCATCCTGCTGATGTGGCAATTACGCTGGCGCTACTGGCGGGGCGAAGACCCGCTCAAGCTGGCTCAGGTCTATTACCCCGATGCACGCACCAAATCCGAGTGAGTTGTCCGATGGCGTGCTGATCCAGTTTGCCAAGTGGCCAGAGCCGGGGCAGGTCAAGACCCGGCTGGCGGCCGGCATTGGCGACGAGAAAGCCCTTGAAGCGCACTTGGTTCTGACGACTGCGGTACTCCATTCACTTTCGGCAACGGCTTACCCGCTCTCATTCTGGTGGGACAGGCCCCGGCCACCTGGAGTGCAGGTCCACGCCGATAAGCTTCTGACTCAGCTGAGCCATTTGGCGATTCCCCAGTTCAGCCAGAAAGGCGCGGATCTCGGCGCGCGCATGGCCCATGCGCTGGGCACCGCTCTGGAAAACTCGCCGAAGGCGGTGATTGTCGGCAGTGATTGCCCGTCGGTTGACCCGGACTATGTCAATCAGGCGTTTGGCGCGCTGGCCGAGGCGGATGTAGTTCTGGGACCGTCCGACGATGGCGGTTTTGTCTTGATCGGTACCCGCTGTGATCTTGGGGATGCGTTGACCGGTATCGAGTGGGGCACTTCGAGAGCACTCGAGCAAACCGTCCAGGCGTTGACTGAAGCGGACTTTGTGGTCCGGCAGCTGGCCCATCGGTGGGATGTGGATGATGTGGCGGACTGGCAGCGTTTTCTCGAGAGTCGGGGTAGTTGATCGGGAAGGTTATCAGCCACCCGCGATCGGCTGGCCCGACGCGGGTGGCTTAATGAGGACTAACGCCGCTTCATGAAGTACAGCGTCAGCGGCTGGCCCTGAACGCTTTGCACGTTGCTGCCTGTTGCTTCCGCCTGAAGCTGCTTCTGCACCGGCGCCAGGGCGAGGCTGTGACCGTCGCTGTCCTGGGCCCGGACGAGCTTCCAGTTCACTTCATTGCTCAGCAGGTTGATCAGACCCGCCAGCTGGGTTTTGTCCTGGGGACGGAACCACCGATTGTGGCAGCCCCCCGCACCATAGAAATCATCTTCGCGAAGCAACGCCCCAAGTTCCGGATCCTGAGCGTTATTGATGATCATGCGCCGGAGTCGACGCAGTGACGCGCGGGTTTCCGGCAGCTCATGTTGGCGGATAAGCTGACGGATATGGCTGTCGGCTTCCGAGTCGCCTTCAATTCGCGTGTGCAAGTGGACAACAGCGCCCTGGCCGCTGGCCTGATCGACCAGTTGGGCCAGTGACAGCGGGCTCATCTGTTCCGAAGGGAGACGACCGATTTCAAGCCAGTGCACCTGGTTGCCATCCGCAATGAACTGGCTGGCCAGCGACCAGGGCCAGAACACAATGTGGTTCAGTCCCATTTCCTGGGCGGTCCGGCTGGCACGAGCGATGTTCGGGAGAGACTCGTCCACCGCCACGATTTCGACGTCGCTCAGGGAGGCGGCGAGCTCAAGGGCCCGCTGCCCGGACTCGGCGCCACACACCATGATGCGCAGGGTATCCGGCATCGAGTCGGTGTTCAGGCCCAGCTTCGCTTTCATCACTGCTTTCAGGCTGCTTTCGCTGTGGTGGGACAGTGTCTGCCACGTGGGCCAGGCTTGCGGCACATCGGCTCGCTCAAGTGTCAGCTCCGCAGCTTTCTCTTCAAAAGGCTGTTTGAT
The DNA here is from genome assembly GCF_040148665.1 of Marinobacter sp. NFXS9. Taxonomy (NCBI): domain Bacteria; kingdom Pseudomonadati; phylum Pseudomonadota; class Gammaproteobacteria; order Pseudomonadales; family Marinobacteraceae; genus Marinobacter; species Marinobacter sp. NFXS9. The sequence goes on from NZ_JAGDDW010000018.1 coordinate 88,199, forward strand.
GGCTTCTTCCATCGCGCGGTTGTAGTAGCTGGCCGCCATCAGGGGTTGCAGGCCGACGGGCCACTCCGTCAAATTCCAGCGGCCGATATCGACAGCGAAGGATTGATGGAACAAGGCGCCGTACAGGGCACTGATCATTAGCGAGCCGGCGATGTCTTCCAGACGCTCGCCCATGGCGAACTGGGCGCGGATGCTGTTGTTGATGGCGTCGATCAGCCGTTCTTCAGCATCGCTGACCAGCAGTGCGTAACCGGTCCGGTCGGCATAGAGGGCGATGGCGGCCGCAAGCCGGTGCACGCCGTCGCGGAGCGTCGCGGTTTGTGCAACTTCCGCCAGAATCGCATGGCGCAGCAGGGTGACCAGATTTTCAATCCGGGCATCCGGCATCAGGGTCTTTTCCAGCGCCAGCAGGAGCAATTCGTCTTCGGCGGCGGCTTCGAGCAGGACCGCCGCATTGGGGTTATCCAGATCGTACTGCTGGCACAGGATACCTGCTGCGAAACGACCCAACTCCTGGTGCGCAACATCATCCCGGCTGAGCAACGTGATGGCGTCGTAAGCCAGCTCCTGATCCGCACGGTCGACCTGCAAATGACCGGCACAAGCCACCATGCCCGCGCAGACTGACGGCCAGTTCAGGTCGAGCTGCAGCAGTTTGCGGTAATGCAGGTAAGCCACATCGAACTGACCCAGTCGCCGTTTCGCGTGGGCGATCCCACAGAAAGCGGCGGCAGACTGCCGGTCCCGTTGCAGGGCTTCCTGGAAATACTGTTCAGCGAGGGCAGGACGTTCGCAGGCCAGGGCCCAGTAACCGAGGTTGGTATATTGCTGGGGTTGATCCGGATTGATGTCGAGGCTGCGTTCGAACAGGGCCCTGGCGGTATCCAGGTTGCCGTCGTCCATTTCCAGTCGCCCCAATAGGCCCCACGCCGCCGCGTTCTCGCGGCTGAGCTCCATCACCTGGGCCAGCAATTGCCGACTCTCAGCCCGGGCTTCCACGCGCTGGGTGTAGCTGTTGTCCGGTCGGTTGGACTCGCCGTAGGCGCTGTTGGCGGCCAGCAACAGACGCGCAATGGTCGCCTGGTTGCGCGAAGCGACTTGGGGTTGGTGTTGTGCCTGCATGTTTCACCTCGTGATCGTTCTGGCCGCTTTTTGAGGAGAGGCGGCAAGAATCTGCAGCTTTTATGGCGATGAATCGATGTTGAGGTGTTTGGAGCGAAAGCTGTGCCAACCTGTCGATAATTTCTACAATCTGCTGTTTTAAAAGACTTTGTAACAAATAAAACGGCCAGATCAGTTTCGGTATGGATGTTGCTCCACTATGCTCAGGATTGCCGCAACGAGTTGAAGAACAATATGAAGGTACTGGTTTCCGGAGGGGCGGGCTTTATTGGCTCCGCGTTGATCCGGTTTTTAATTCAGGAAACCGACGTTTCAGTGATCAATCTGGACAAGCTGACCTACGCAGCCAGTCCGGAAGCGCTGGACGCCGTGAGGGCAAACACGCGCTACCATTTCGAACAGGTGGATATCTGCGACCGTGAGGCAGTGACGAGCGTCTTCGAACGGCATCGTCCGGATGCCGTCATGCACCTGGCTGCGGAATCCCATGTCGATCGTTCGATCGATGGCCCGGAAGCCTGCCTGCAAACCAATGTGGTTGGAACGTTCGTTCTTCTTGAAGCAGCGAGGGAATACCTGAAGCATCCCTTCGCAACGGGGATTGAGCAGACGGTCTCCTGGTATGTCGACCATCAGTCGTGGCTGTTTGGAAGTGGGGCAGATGGGCGCCGGTTGGGTTCAGGGAGTACGGGATAATATGAAAGGCATCATACTGGCCGGAGGCTCAGGCACGCGGCTCTATCCCATCACCATGGGTGTATCCAAACAGCTCCTGCCGGTGTACGACAAGCTTATGATTTATTACCCGCTCTCAGTGCTGATGTTGGCGGGCATTCGCGACATTCTCATTATTACCACACCCGAGGACAGCGACAGCTTCGAGCGCATTCTGGGCGACGGTGCCTGCTTTGGGATCCGTTTGTCCTACGCCGTCCAACAGGCACCGGAAGGGTTGGCCCAGGCCTTCCTGATTGGCGAAGAATTCATTGGGCAGGACTCTGTTTGCCTGGTTCTGGGGGACAACATTTTCTACGGGCAGGGCTTCTCACCAAAGTTGAGGGAAGCGGCGGGGCTAGAAGAAGGCGCTCGAATCTTCGGCTACCAGGTTCGGGATCCGGAGCGATTTGGTGTGGTTGAGTTTGACCGGGATCGTCGTGCGATCTCTCTGGAAGAGAAGCCATGTCGGCCAAAATCCAACTACGCGGTGACCGGGCTGTATTTCTACGATAACGACGTCATCGATATTGCCCGATCAATCAAGCCTTCCGGCCGGGGAGAGCTGGAAATAACATCAGTGAACCAAGTTTACCTGGAGCGTGGAAAACTCGCTGTCGAGAAGCTGACACGCGGTTTTGCCTGGCTCGATACGGGAACGCACGAAAGTTTGCTGGAAGCCGCCCAATTCGTGGAGACGATCGAGAAGCGGCAGGGCTTCAAGATTGCCTGTCTTGAAGAGATTGCACTGGACGAAGGTTGGTTGTCGGCTACGGATATTCGCGAGTTGCCCTCATTTCAGGCCAACAATGGCTACGGGGAATACGTTCTAAATCTGGTGGATGAATATGATTCCTGTCACTAAACCTCATTTGCCACCGCGAGAGTGCGTCGATGCCTATATTGATCGCATTTATACTTCAGGCTTGCTCACGAATAATGGTCCGCTTGTTCAGGAACTCACCGAAAGGCTGAAGCGATATCTTGGGGTGAGCCATCTTTTGCTGGTTGCGAACGGCACTCTGGCGTTGCAGGTCGCTTATGCTGCACTTGGTGTTCGGGGAGCCGCTATTACCACGCCCTTTACTTTTCCGGCTACCAGCTCGTCTCTTGCCTGGCAAGGTGTGCAGCCTGTTTACGCCGGGATAAATCCCCGGACACTGAACCTGGATCCGACGGCGGCAGCGCGATGCATTGACTCCTCGGTGTCTGCATTGGTGCCGGTCCATACCTATGGCAATCCCTGTGACGTCGAGGCATTCCAGGTTCTGGCGGAAGATAGGGGGCTCAAGGTCGTCTATGACGGCTCCCATGCTTTCGGTGTGACGTATAAAGAGCGAAGCCTGCTTGAATGGGGGGATGCCACGACGCTCAGCTTTCACGCGACGAAGCTATTCTACACGGGCGAGGGTGGCGCAATCGTATTCAGGCGTGAATCCGATCTTGAATATGCTCGGAAGCTAATCAATTTTGGATTGGTGGATGGCGTTCCCTCTTGTGTCGGAATCAATGCCAAAATGAGTGAGCTGCACGCGGCGATGGGGCTGGCGGTCCTGGATGATGTTGGCAGTGTGATTGCCCGCCGAGTCGATATTCTGGCACTTTATCGACACAAACTGGAGGGGTATGTAGAGATGCCCATGCGCCGGCCTCAGACCTCCGAAAACGGCGCATATTTGCCGATCCTTCTTACCAATCGTGAGGTGAGGGATCATGTGCTCGGATGCCTGAAGCGGGAATCGATCGAAGGCAGAGCCTATTTTTCTCCATCACTGGATTCCACATCACTCTACACTGAACAAGCATCCTGTCTGGCTCAAGAGGCATCGGATCGAATTCTTTGCCTGCCGATTTATTCGGATTTGTCTGATCCGGATGTTCGCCGTATTGCGGATATTGTTGTCAAATCAATGAGGGAGGTTTCATAACGTGCGTTATTTATTTGTGGGCGGTAGTCAGCGTTCGGGCACATCGATGCTGCTACGGCTTCTGTGCTCTCATCCGACCGCTAATGACGTGGTCAGGGAAGCCAGTTATCTGCGTACGTTAATGGCGGCCTACAAATTCGGTCGTGACGATTTCGAGAACGATACCCGTGATTATTTTGGCGACCTGGCTTTTTTCCAGCGATTCAACCGAACCCTGGTTGAATCGGTGCTTCTCAATGTTGCGGATTTGCAAAACCCCAATCGATCTCAGCCGATCGATACCCTCGTGACCAAAGAACCCCACCTCACAATGTATTTCCCCGAACTGCATCAGTTGCTACCCGAAGCTGCTTTTGTTCTCATCGCCCGGGATCCACGAGACATTATTGCGTCCATGGTTGAAGTCGGTGAAAAGCTCCAAACACAGGGGCTGAAACATTTCTTTCAGGACCGCAATATCAAGCAGATGAGCAATCATCTGAAGTCGTTTTATGCGCCCAGCATGAATTCTGGTGATCAGGTGTTCCGCCAGTCTCTGATGACGGTGAAGTACGAGGACCTGGTCGCGGACGTTGATGCCTTTATATTAAAGGCTAAAGAGAGCTTTGGACTTGATCTGGTCAACTCTATTGCCAGGGAGGTGGACCAGCGAGCGAAATATGAGGCATGGAGTACTGAGCAATTCTCTCGCAATGTCAATGATAGCTCGGTTGCCAGGTATACCTCCGTGTTGACGGCGGACGAGATTCGTCAAGCGGAATCGGAGTGTAGCGACTTTATGCGCTTGTTCGGATACCAGTAAGTCGAATCCTAAAGATATATCGGTGTTCAATGCGGGATGGACGACTGGAAGTACTGTCACGACATGGTGTTTGAAAAAATGGTGATCGGTTTCCGAAGGTTGGAGCGTCATCAGCATTATGGCGTTCAAGTGGGCTATGAAGTATCAGCTGATGCCCGAGGAAAGAGCTTTCTGAATTTCCCTTCGATAATAGAAAGAGCTTTATTGATGCAGATGGGGAAAGGGGGATCAAGATCAATAGTGAAATTTATCCTGTCACGATAGTGGCTGATGCGGATGATGATATGGAGGGCACTCTTGCTCTGGGGAGAGCATGCTAATGAGGCTAGCCATCATGCAACCCTATTTCCTCCCCTACGTGGGTTACTTTCAGCTCCTCGCTGCCGTAGATGAGTTCGTTATCTACGACAACGTGAAGTATACGAAGAAAGGTTGGATTAATCGCAACCGGATTCTGGTTTCTGGGAAGGCGATGACGTTTTCCCTTCCTCTTGCGAAGGACTCGGATAAGCTCACAATCGGTGAGCGGAAATTGGCTGGCGAATTTAGTGCCGATAAATTCCTTAATCAGTTTCTTGGCGCCTATCGAAAGGCTCCTTATTTCGAGCATGTGTTTCCGATGCTGGAAAAAATCGTGAGTTTTGAACATAGAAACCTGTTTGAATTCATCCTGAACGCTGTGCGCCTCGTGGCGGACTATATCGGGATCGACACGCCAATTACGGTGTCTTCAAGTATTCCCTTAGACGAAGCGTTGAGGGGAGAGGACCGCGTCATCGGGATTTGTAAGGCCAGAGGTGCGAGTGAATACATCAATCCCATCGGCGGTCAGGCTTTGTATTCCAAGCAGGATTTCGCCTCTCACCGGATTTCTCTCCGATTTATTCAGTCGAGATACCAGGAATATGTCCAGGGCGATAACGAGTTCGTACCTTGGTTATCCATCGTGGATGTGCTGATGCACAACGCCCCGGAATCTGTCAGTCACTACGTCTACACAGGCTACGATTTGGTATAGATGCATGTTCCATTGGAAAAAACTGGGAAAGGTCTTTACTCCACAGGATATTGACAGTCGCCAATGGCTGAGCGAATTTGCCCAGGCGCCAGCGACTCTGGTGTTTGATAATTTTGTCAGGGTCTATTTCTCGTGCCGCCCTCCTATAGAAGCTTCGGGTCAGTACGTCAGCTACTCGGCCTATGTGGATCTGGACAGGAACAATCTTCTCAATGTCATCCGGGTCGCGGAGCAACCCGTTTTAAGGCTGGGCCAGAGGGGAGCTTTCGATGAATTCGGGACGTATCCTTTCTCGGCCATCCGGGACGGATCCCGCATCGTCGCTTACTATGGTGGTTGGACCCGCTGCGCCTCGGTGCCGTTCAACGTTGCGATCGGTGTGGCGAGCAGCGATGACGAGGGCAAGAGTTTTGTCCGTGCAGGGCCGGGGCCTGTGTTGTCTTACAGCCCTGACGAACCGTTTGTTTTGAGCGGACCCAAAATCCGGCGTTTTAACGGGATTTGGTACCTGTGGTACATCGCGGGGCGAAAATGGAAACTTGTCGATGGTCGCCCCGAGCCGGTCTATAAAATCCGCATGGCAAGCTCCGAAGATGGTTTGGCCTGGAAACGAGAAAACAGGGATCTGATTGAAAGTCGTATAGAAGAGGACGAAGCGCAGGCCAGTCCGGATGTTATCCATGCCAATGGCCGATACCACATGTTTTTTTGCTTTCGTTACAGCAGTGGTTACCGGGGCAAGGAAAAAGGCTATCGCATCGGATACGCATCCAGCTCCGACCTGCTTCACTGGCATCGGGACGATAAAAAGGCCGGCATAGCACTTTCCGACAGCGGCTGGGATTCACAGATGCTTGCCTATCCCCATGTCTTTCATCTCGATGGCAACACGTGGATGCTGTATCTGGGGAATGACGTGGGCCGGGAAGGTTTCGGCCTGGCTCAGCTTCAGGGCCAACTAACGTAGGACCGCACATGAAGTGGAAGAAGTTAGGCAAGATCTTCGATCCGATTGAGCATCCGCTTCCGAATGATTGTGTGGAATACGCTCAATCGCCCCAGGCTTTGATATTTGACGAGTTTGTTCGCATCTACTTTGCCAGCAGGCCGCCGCGGAATGAGGCGGGGCAGTATCTGAGCCATATAGCATACGCCGATTATACCAAGGATTTTTCACGTTTACTGAGGGTTTCGGAGGAAACCGTGTTGCCTCTTGGCGGCCTGGGTACCTTCGACGAACATGGCATTTTTCCATTGAATGTGCTGCCTTTCCGAGGTCGCGTTTTGGGCTATACCTGTGGCTGGAGTCGCCGTGTGTCTGTGCCGGTAGAGACGTCAGTCGGTCTGGTGATCAGTACCGATGGGGGGGAGACGTTCCAGCGATATGGCGACGGTCCGGTCATGACGAGCAGTCTGCATGAGCCATACCTCGTAGGAGACGCCTTTGTCCGGCATTATAACGGTCAATTTCACATGTGGTACATGTTTGGAACGGACTGGATCGAGCCTGGCACCGGTGCCGCGCCGGAGCGTACTTACAAGATCGGGCATGCGACGTCAGACGACGGCATTGTCTGGGAAAAGGAAGAGGCGAGGCGGATCATCAGCGATCGCCTAGGGGAACGGGAAAGCCAGGCTCTGCCGTCGGTTATCAGGATCGATGACCGATACCACATGTTTTTCTGTTATCGAGAATCGTTGGATTTTCGAACTAATACCGAACGGGCTTACCGTATTGGGCATGCCTGGTCAGCGGACCTCAAGAACTGGCACCGGGACGATGCCGATCCTGGAATCGATGTAAGCGATGACGGCTGGGACTCGGAAATGCTTTGCTATCCTCATGTCTTTGAGTGCGAAGGACAGGTCTACCTGCTCTATAACGGTAACCAGTTCGGGCGATATGGTTTCGGCTTGGCTGTTCTGGAAAACGATTGACGATGGTGACATACCAGCGAAACCTGGCCTCGGTGAATGAGGTGGAGATCCACCTGAAAAATTGCGATGCAGAATTCGTCCCACCCTTGAGCGAACGGGTTCGCATTGAAGACTATGCGTTGAAACTGGTTAATCATGCACAGCGGTTTGAAGCTTGGTACGAGGGGGAGTTGGCCGCATTGGTTGCCATGTATTGCAACGATGAGACCTTGGGAAAGGCGTTTATTTCTAGTGTCAGCGTAGCGATTCATCTCCGCGGGCAAGGTATCGCATCGAAGCTTATCGATATCGGCGTGGGCTATGCGCAGGAGACGAGCCTGCGTCAGGTTGAGCTGGAGGTGGATCGGCGGAACGTCGATGCGCGACGACTGTATCTGCAGAAAGGGTTTACGGTGGTCAGTGAAACTGGAACGAACCTTCTCTTGCAACGGATTCTTTGAGGGCTGAATATATGTCAGGTCAACGTGAGTTTGACGAAGAGATAAAAGATACTTCTAACCACAAGTACGCGTATGGCTTCGATTTTGATGTCATGCACCCTTTTATGCTCAGATCATTTGAGCCTTTTATTCGTTCCGGTAGTCTGCTTGAGTTGGGGAGTTTCTGCGGCGACTTCACCCTGCGACTTGCAGAGCGTTTCCTGGATATCACCTGCGTGGAAGGATCGGCCGTTGCCGTTAACGAAGCCAGAAAACGTGTTCCTTCGCACGTAAAATTGGTCAATGCGTCCTTTGAAGAGGTGCAGCTTAATGATCGATTCGACAACATTGTTCTGACTCACGTCCTTGAGCACCTCGACGACCCGGTAGCAACCCTTCGGCGGGTAAACGAAGAATGGCTTTCGGATGATGGGCTGCTTTTCCTGGCTTGCCCGAATGCCGACGCACCATCACGTCAGATTGCAGTCAAGATGGGACTGATTTCTCACAATACCGCAGTGACGCCTTCAGAACAGAAACATGGGCATCGCTGTACTTACACCCTTGATACTCTGGAACGGGATGCCGCGCAGGCAGGACTTGAGGTTATCCATCGCTCCGGTATTTTCTTCAAGGCGCTGGCAAACTTTCAATGGGATCGCATTCTGGCCACGGATATCGTGAGCAAGGAGTATCTGGAAGGTTGCTACAAGCTGGGCCAGGTTTATCCGGAACTCTGTGCGAGCATCTTCTTGGTCTGCCGGAGAGGTGACGGCAAGTCTTAATGGTCGGCCCCGGTGATTTGTCCGGGCCTCCTCTGCGTCCTTAATGTGTTTCGGTTAGTGCTCGGTTCGGTTATGGCCGCGTTCGTCCACTATTTTCCTGATACCACGGGTGAAATAGTGCTCCGTTGGTTCAGGAGATGTGCTGGAGGTCGACAGTCGCTGGAGCAGACGTTCGCGCATCCTCTGGACGTTTGCGACAGCCGCGGCATGCTCTTGAGGATTATGAATCCAGATAATGGCCGCCGCGACGAGTTCCAGTTCTGACTTGTAGGCAAAGCCGCCGTTGTCGTCGAACCTCAGGAACGTCGAATAATCGGTTTTCTCGGCGAGCTCGTCCCCCCCTTGCAGGTAAAGCTTGGGCTGGCCCAACAGAATGGAGTCGATGTTGGTGTTAGTTCCGCCAAACGGGAAAGTCCCTATTGCGAAATGACATGAGGCCAGGAGATGTTGATAGATCCGGTACTCTTGGGGGCCGTGAATTCGATGGCCATGGCCAAGGGTCATCGTGATTTTTTTCTCCAGTGCCAGAAGTTTGAAGGCTCTCTCGTGACTTGGGAAGAAATCGAATTCAACTGGTCTTGAGGAGTTTTTCAGTATCAGCTTGCACGCCTGCAATACGCGATCACTGATCTTCATCAGCGAGCTGTTGATCGCGATTCTCACCGGTTCGTCACCGGCAGGAACAGCGGGCGAGCTGAGGGTGAAGTCAGTCTTGGGATGCAACTCAATGTCCTGTCCGTAATCCAGATTGAAGGAAATAACCTTCTCCTGACAGAGGGCCTGATAGCCAGGTCCTGGTTCAAGACCTACCAATAAACCGTAGTCGATGACTTCGCTGAAGGCGGATGCCGGATGGCCATAGCTCATTACCTGGAGTGGAGCGAGGCGAAAATTAGATAGAATCACGGTCCAAACACTCATCCCTAGAGAAGGATAAAGCACGACGTCAGGTTTGAACTCAGACACTTTTCTAGCAATCGACTGGAGACTCTCTTTGGCCGCGTCGAAGGTAATGGTTTGCTCGCCGTCCCGACAGCTGACTCCGTCCAAATCCCGCTGGTCGGCGAAAAGGCAGGTGTGAAATTCGGTTTTAAGGTTCAGCAGATGTGCATGGTAGCAGCGATACATCGCATGGTCAGATCGGTACTTTTCAAGAAGGACGGCCACTCTCGGCTTTCTGCCAACGGAGTGTGTTTTCACCTCAGGAATATCGGGATAGGCGTGCCGAAAGAGCCGGTTAATTTTTTGTTTGATTCGATGGCGTGATGGCAAATCCCAATAGGAACAGCCCATCCATATATTGACGAGCATGACCGAGCATAAGGACACATCCAAGCCATTTGGTAGCTCAAGGAATGCATAAAGTGCTTTGTCGAACTGTTCGTAACCTGTGAGGGTTTGGATTTGTTCCAGTTGGTAGAAAACGGATGTCAGGGTCTGAAAAATTTCCTGCGGGATTTTCTCGATCAATGTGGCAAAAGGCATCTCCATCTGACTGTTGATCGTCCAACAGATCATCAGCATGAGCACATCAGCATCGCTCTTGAGCTGGAATCCGCCATTCGGCGACCAGAGCTCTCGATAGTCCATAATGTGATCGAGGTTGCCGAAATCCGAAAGGTAGAAAATGTCCGTTAAATGCGTTTTGTAGAAAATCAGTTTGCGTACTTCAAGCGTTTCCAGCTCAAGTTTGGGGGCACAAAGAAAACCGGTAATACAAGTTGCGAGCCTTTGCGTCGCATTCTGGTTATCAAAAAAACTGGCATCTTTATGCAGTGGATAAATTCCGGGAGAGTAGTGCGGTTTTCCCTCCGGCGCAATGCGCTCGCCACCGAGAACTGGACGGCCTTTTTCCATCGCATCGAGAATGTCGAACAGGTCTTTCTTGAAACCCGCGTCATCACGGGTAAACAGCTTCTTCTCGAGCGAGGCGATAGTCACATCGGATCCTTAATCAGCGGACGGAAAAGGGCAGCACCCCTGTGCCACCCTCAAAGGCTAGTTTAGCCCTGCAGCAGCTGCAATACCTGCTGCGGCCGGGCGTTCGCTTGGGCCAGAATGGACAGGCCCGCCTGTTGCAGGACCTGGGTCCGCGCCAGCTCTGCCGTCTCGGCGGCAAAGTCGGCGTCCTGGATCCTAGAGCGGGCGGCCGACAGGTTCTCGGAGGTGGTACTCAGGTTGGCGATGGTGGATTCGAAGCGGGATTGCACCGCCCCCAGATCCGCCCGGATGCCGTTCACGACCGACAATGCGCCGTCGACAATGGATATGGCGTCATTGGCACCTTCGACGGTGCTGATGTCGATACTTGATACCGTTTCTCTCTGAGCGCCAACAGGAGTTCCACCTGTGACGTCAAATAGAGAGCCATTGGAGTTATCTATGTCGGAGGTTACTGCGTAGGCGCCCGAAGAAGAAAAATCCACCGTGCCAGTCACGACTACTGAATCCTGGGTACCGTCATCACCAATTAGATTAGTTGATGCGCCGCTGCCGGTGATACCGGCAACTGTAAGATTGCCCGGCCCGCTGTGCGAAAAATTTTCAATCTGGATGTCCTTGCCGGCATCCTGTGTCAGAACGATGGTGTTGTCTTCAACTTTGGCGTTGATGCCTGTCTGGCCGGCGGCCTTATTAATCACAGACGCCAGTTCGGTCAAATCATTCGGGTCGTCAATGGAAGCTGAGATAGTTGAAACCTCATCGCCGGAACTTAGGTCGAATGTGACCGTGCCCGCCGCGGTGGTCGTTAAAGTGGTCTCTGTACGGGCGGTGGCTGTGACGCCGGTGCGTTCTTCTTCTTTATTTACCAGTGCAGCAATCTCAGCCGCTGAAGCACCCGCTGAAATGGGGATGTCGATCTGGTCCAGCGCACTTGCGACGGTCAGGTTCTGTGAGGCGACCGGGTGGTTTGCCGTGGTCAGGTTGCCGGCTGCGGTTGAAGGTGAGCCAGAACCCAGGTTGTCCTGGCTGTTTACACTTTTCACGGAATAGTTGCCGAGATCATCGTTGGTCGCGCCTGTGACCGATACCGAGATGTTCTGATTTTCGTTCGCACCCACCTGGAAGGTCTGAGCCTGGAAAGACCCGTCGAGGAGTTTCAGGCCGTTGAACTCGGTGGTCTCAGCCACGCGCTGCAGCTCCTGCTTCAACTGGTTGACTTCGCTCTGCAGGGCCGCGCGATCCGAAGCGGAGTTGGTGGAGTTGGCAGATTGAACAGACAGCTCACGGATCCGCTGCAGGATTTCGCCGGATTCGTCGAGGGCGCCCTCGGCCGTCTGTGCCAGGGAGATGCCGTCGTTGGCGTTGCGCACAGCCTGGTTGAGGCCTTTGATCTGCGACGTGAATCGCTCGGAAATCGCAAGACCGGCCGCATCGTCCTTGGCGGAGTTGATGCGAAGGCCCGAAGACAGGCGTTGCAGGGCAGTGTCGGCATCCCGTTGTGATGTGTTCAGGTTTCGCTGGGCATTCAGCGAGGCAATGTTCGTGTTGATAATCTGAGGCATATCGCTCTCCTTATTCAGAGAAGCCGGTAGCTCAGTGCCCGATCACAAGGACGCCCTGCCGGCCGTTATTCAGAAAAATTCATTCCTGAGCGGCACAAAGCGAAGGCCATGCCAGTTTTTGGTTATTGTTTATAACCAACTAATAAATATAAAAAAATAGTTAATCAATTGCGTGATGGGTGGGGTGGGTGACGAGCTTTTGGCGGGGCGGCAAGGCAGGCTTTTGCCGCTTTTACAATCCTTAACAATAAAAACCGAAGTTTTTTCTAAAGGAACCGTAAGGGTCGCCGTTAAGCACTACAGCAGGGCGGCGCACCCAAACAAACGAGGACGGGCGCCAGACCTCTTCCAAGAGAAACATAGGTTTTATAGGAGAAGCATCATGGCTCTCGGTATCAACACTAACGTCGCTTCACTGTCCGCTCAGAACAACCTGAACAAATCCCAGTCTCTGTCGGATCAGGCTCTGGAGCGTCTGTCTTCTGGTCTTCGCATCAACTCCGCCAAGGACGATGCCGCGGGCCTGGCCATTTCCTCTCGCTTCGACTCTCAGATCCGTGGTCTGAACGTTGCCCAGCGCAACGCCAACGACGGCATCTCCCTGGCGCAAACCGCAGAGGGCGCCCTGGGTCAGGCCGGCGACCTGCTGCAGCGGATTCGTGAGCTGTCTGTGCAGTCTGCCAACGACACCAATTCCTCCACCGACCGTAAGTCGCTGCAGGCCGAGGTGACCCAACTGCAGGCCGAGCTGAACCGTGTTGCGGATACCACCAACTTCAATGGTCGTACGCTACTGAACGGTGATTTTACAAATTCCCAGTTTCAGGTTGGCGCGAATGCTAATCAGACAATTAATGTAACGCTTGGTAGTGCTCGCGCTACCGATATTGGTAACTACACTGCTAATACTGACAACGGTTCCCTGGCTGGAAATTTGACAGCTGCTTCGAACGATCTTCCTACGGGCAATGGTGTTACAGGCGCAAATATTACGATTTCCGGTAATGGCGCAACCGAAGCAGCTTCATACAGCAACAATGCAACAGCTAGTGATATAGCAAGTGCTGTTAACGAGCTGACATCGAAAACTGGCGTTTCGGCAGATGCCCATACCGAAGCAACAATTTCTGGCTTGTCAGCTGGGACAGTTTCATTTGATTTGACTGGTGAGAATACTTCAGCAGTAACGATTTCGGCGACCGTAGAGTCAAATGACAATAGCTCTCTCGTAACGGCTATTAATGATGCTTCTGCGACAACTGGTATCACTGCGTCATTGGATGATAGCGGAAACGTATTGCTGACTAGTGATGCAGGGGATGACATTGGGATTGCAAACGTATCCGCTGATGTCACTGTTACAGCTGGCGATGGAAGTAGCTCGGCTAGCTTGACAGCAGGCGGTACGGATAGCACCCGCGTTATAGGTCAGGTTGATTTCAGCTCGTCATCCGCGTTCACCGTTGTTGGCGACAACGCAGAGATCGTCGATAGCAGTGCCGAAAGCGGTCAGCTCCAGAGTGTCGCAGCGATCGACATCACCACGGCTGACGGTGCGAACGCTGCGATCGACACCATCGACGCTGCACTGACCTCCATCAACAGCCAGCGCGCTGACCTGGGTGCGATTCAGAACCGCTTCACATCGACCATCGATGCGATTGCGACCACTTCTGAAAACCTGTCCGCTGCGCAAAGCCGGATCCTGGACGCGGACTTCGCCGCTGAAACCGCGAAGCTGTCCAAGTCCCAGGTCCTCCAGCAGGCTGGTATCTCTGTCCTGGCGCAGGCTAACGCCCGCCCGCAGCAGGTCCTGTCCCTCCTGCAGTAACAGGGATAGCACGGTAACGGCCGGTCCCCTCGGGGGCCGGCTTTACGCCGTATGAGGATAGCGAGGTGAGCTATGACTGACGTAAACCTGAACAGCCCGGATTTGAAGCTGGTTCGCTCCAGTGAGCAAGCTCCGGCTCGGGCGTCTGCGTCACCTCAGGCAGAAGGAAACAAGCCTTCCGCTCGAGCTCAGGATGCCTCCAATGTTGTGTCGCTCGACCAGTCGCAGCAGCCTACAAAGGTGCAGCGGATGGAAAAGCAGGAGGAAGCCCAGAAGGAATCTCTTGATCAAGCCGTTTCCCGCCTCAACGATTTTGTCCAGACCGTTCAGCGAGACCTGCAGTTTGAGGTCGATAATGATTCCGGCAAGACGATCGTGCGCGTGGTGGACCAACAAACGGAAAAAGTGATTCGGCAGATTCCGGATGACGTGGCTTTGAGGTTGGCCGAAAATTTGCAGCAGGATGAACCGCTGACGTTATTCAACATCGAAGTGTAGGCGCTTGCCGCCTCTCAATCCGGTCACGAGTAACGGAATTTCAGCACCGCCGCCTTCGCGAGAAGCCGGCGGTGTTCTGCGTTAAGGGCGCTTCGCTGAAGATCGTGAATAATCTGTGGCGTCAATAGGTTGGGGCAAGTGCGAACCACGAGAGCCGACCGAGAGTGCGGCTAGAGGGCCAGGCGGTCTATCATGGTTATCGACGGTTCTGGATGCCGGGTCTCGGATACATGTTGTTACAATTTGGCGGTCGTAACTGGCAAAGTTTTGCCGCTTCTGGCCGATAAGCGTACAAATGGATAAGGCAGCCTTCCTGGGGAGGCGATCGACATGGCAAATATTTCTTCATTGGGGATTGGTTCCGGCGTTCTGACGTCTGACCTGGTGGACCAGCTGGTAGAAGCCGAGCAGAAGCCGACGGCGAACCGGTTGGACAGCAAGGAAAAGGAAACCGAGGCCCTTATTTCCGCATACGGGACACTGCGCAGCGCCATCACGGAACTGCGGTTGCCTATGCGTCAGCTGAGTTCGGTCGAAAATCTGAAGGCCTTTTCCGCGACCTCGTCCAACGAGGATGTGTCCGTCTCCGTCGACAGCGCTACCGCAAGCCGGGGCAACTACACCATCCAGGTGGATAGCCTGGCCCAGGCCCAATCGTTGGCCTCCGGTACATTCGCGGATCGGGACAGCACCGGAATTGGCACCGGTCGGATCAGCCTCAGCGTGGGGGGCGAGGTCAAGAACATTGACATCGACAGCTCCAACAACACGCTGCAGGGCATCGCAGACGCTATCAACGACGCGGATATCGGCGCCAGCGCGGGCGTCATCGATACCGGTGACGGCTATCGACTTGTGTTGTCGTCCGACGAAACCGGTACCGACAATGCGATCCGCATTTCCGTCAACGATAGTGATGGCAACAATACTGACGGCTCCGGTCTGTCCCAGTTCGTTTTCAACGACACCACCCAGAACCTGACCGAAACCGTTGCCGCACAGGATGCCGTCGTCCAGGTTAACGGCATCACGATCACCCGCTCTTCCAACACCATTGAAAACGTGGTCGATGGACTGACGTTTGATGTGAAGGCGGAAGGTGTGACGTCCACGGTCAAGGTTACCCAGGATACGGGTGCCGTAGCGGATCGGGTCCAGTCTTTCGTCGACAAATTCAACGCGTTACAGCAAACCATCCAGGGGTTGGCCGGCTATAATGCCGAAACCCAGCAGGGCGGTTTGCTGTCGGGCGATGCCACGGTCCGCAATATCCAGAATCAGCTTCGCAACATGCTGACGGGCGTGGTGCCCGGTCTTGAGGATGCCGGCGTACGCTCTCTTGCCGATGTGGGCATCACCACAGACTACAAGACCGGACAGCTGAGCTTTGATGCCAGCAAGTTCCAGACGCAGCTTGAGAAGTATCCGGATGACGTCGCGGCGTTGTTCGGTGAACAGGGGCGGGCCTCCGATTCCCAGGTGGAGTTCATCGGCAGCAATCTGAACACCGAGCCGGGCGAATACAGTATCAACGTGACCCAGGCTGCAACCCAAGGCGCGTTGACAGGCGCAAATGCCGGCACGGGCTCCGTCACGATCGATGGCAACAATGACAACCTGTCGTTCAAGATTGACGGGTCCACCTCAGTCAGCATCCAGCTGACCGCAGGTACCTATACCCGCGACGAGCTGGCCGCTGAAATCCAGTCCCAGCTCAACAGCAGCGGCAGCCTGAGTGCGTCCGGCAAGAAAGTCCAGGTTGAGTTCGATTCGACCAGTGGCGCGCTGAGCTTCAAATCCGGCGCTTATGGCAGCGATTCGAACGTCAGCATCACCTCGGTGGATACCAACAGTGCCGCAGACCTGGGGTTGTCCGTTGCCACCGGCACGGCCGGAAAAGATGTGGCCGGCACGATCAATGGTCAGAGAGCCACCGGTGAAGGGCAGCTTCTCTACGTCGAGGGAACGTCCCAGGCGGCGGGCATGCAGGTGCGCATCACCGGCGATGCTACCGGCAATCGTGGAACCATTACCTACATTGAGGGGCTTGGGGAGCGGACCGTCAATATGGTGACGGACATGCTCAGCGCCGATGGTGCGCTTGAAGCGCGGACCGATAGCCTGCAGGACACGCTGGACGATATCGCAGATGATCGCGAGCGTCTTCAGACCCGCATCGACGCGTACCGGGAGCGCCTGGTGTCGCAGTTCAGTGCCGCCGACTCCCTGATTTCGCAGCTCAACAGCACTAAAGACTACGTCACCCAGCAGCTGGCGGCTCTGGCTCCAAACAGCAATAAAAACAACTAACCCGTTGTTACGAAGGCAAACAAGAGGTTGATTATGAACGGTTTACAGGCATATCAGCGGGTCAATACCCAGACCAGCATCACCGATGCCGACCCACACAAATTGATTCAGCTGTTGTATAACGGTGCCCTGGAACGGATCAATATGGCCAAGGCGCGTATGCAGGCCAAGGATTATGAAGGTAAAGGTCGCCTGATCAGTAAAGCCATCGAGATTGTCGGTGGTCTGCGCAGCTTCCTGGACTTTGAAAAAGGCGGTGAGCTGGCGCGTCATCTGGAAGGGCTGTACGACTACATCGAGCGCACGCTGTTTGAGGCCAATCGCCTAAACGATGTCGCCAAACTGGATGAAGTGTCTGACTTGCTGCGCCAGGTCAAGGAAGGTTGGGACGGAATCCGCGAAGAGGTCATGTCTGACCAGCAGGCCGTCGGCTAACCGATCGCCGATGTTGTGCTGACAGCCGCGGGGCACCAATGGTCGAATAGGGGCTGATTGTCATAGCCGGTAAGCTGGTGCCAAGCTGGTTCGATTGAGCGGTTGTCCTGCCACATGAAGCCTATTTTTCGGCATCCGGTTGCCGTAGTTCTGCTGACCTTTCTGGTGCTGGCTCTCGAAGCGGCCCACGCCAAAGAGCCCCACAAGGCGGACGATTACCCGGAACCTGCCATCTTTGTCATTCCCGAAGTCTGGCCCTGGGGTTATGAAGGTCGTTATGGCCAGCCGGACGGCACGTTGGTGGCTTTTGCTCATCGCCTTGTTGCTGTCGCCAACCTACCGATCACCTATGAATTGAGGCCCCATCGTCGCGCCATGAGCGAATTGCTGGAAGGCACGGCGGACTTTGTCGTGCTGTTTGAAAGCCCGGCCCTGGATGAAGCCGCGATCAACCTCGGCACGGTTGTGACCACGCAGGTGATGCTGACCGCGCTTGCGGACAGCGACTTTGAACTTTCTCTTGATGGATTGGCGGGCAAACCGGTCGCGTTCGTTAACGGTACCTATTACGGTGAGGTCTTCGAGCAGGCGAAGACAATCCAAAAGTTTCCGGTGCGGGACATTTTTCAGGCCATTGAGATGCTGAAGCTGGGGCGTGTCAGCGCCATCCTGTGCAGTGATCAGGCCCTTTACCACACCATGCGATCCCTCGAACTCTCATGGAATCAGTTTCGCACGGCCGTGTTTCGCAAAGGGCAGCGGGGCATCCTGTACATGTCGAAAAAAGCACGCTATCCACAACTGCAAGAGCCTATTCAGGAAGCTCTGAAGCAGCTCACGCAGGACGGCGACCTTGCCGATATCTTCCAGTTATTACACTGACGATCAGTCTTCGATCGCCACCAGGCCTTCCAGGTGAGCCGTGACGCCCTCGGCGAGCGCTTTCAGGTGATACCCGCCTTCGAGCGTCGAGACGACACGGTTATCCGAGTAATCCCGGGCAATCGACGTAATCATGTCGGTCAGCCAGCGGTAGTCCGCGGCTTCCAGTTGCAGTTCGGCTAACGGGTCCGACTTGTGGGCATCGAATCCCGCGGAAACCAGCACCAATTGCGGCTCGAATTCTTCAAGGCGATGCAGCCAGGCTTCTTCGACGGTCCGTCGATAGTCTGTGCCGGACGTGCCAGCGGCAATCGGCGTATTGATGATGTTTTCCGGCAACCGGTAGACATGGGAGTGAGGATAGAAGGGATGCTGGAAGCTGGAGCACATGAGCACCCGCTCATCGCCCTGGACGATATCGACCGTTCCGTTCCCCTGGTGCACGTCGAAGTCGATGATCGCGACCCGCTCCAGGCCATGGAAATTGAGGGCGTGCCGGGCGGCCAGGGCGATGTTGTTGTAGAAGCAGAACCCCATCGATTTGCCACGCTCGGCGTGGTGACCTGGCGGACGCGCCGCGACAAAGGCATTGGTGGCCTGACCGGACAGCACCATATCGACGGCCTGCACATTGGCGCCGGCGGCCAGTCGAGCGGCGCGCAGCGTGTGGGGCATCATCGCCGTATCGGGATCGGTGAACACGCGGCCCCGGGTGGGCTGCATCATGTCCAGCTGACTGAGGTAGGTTTCCGGATGGACCTGCAGGAGCTGGTCCCGGGTGATTTCCTCGGGCCGCACCCAGTCCAGTTGCTGCTCCAGCTCGGTGTCCGCCAGGTAGCTGATGATGGCATTGAGCCGTTCCGGTGACTCGGGGTGCTCCGGCCCCATGTCATGCTTCAGGAAGTCGTCGTGGTAGAAGAACGCAGTTGTCATTATTGGTCCCGTATTACCGGTGCGCTGTGGCATCTCTTTTTGTCATGGTATCAGGGATGGCGGGGTCTCGCTTTGCTTCTTTGGTGGGTTTTTATACCGTCCTTGCGGTGCCGGATAGGTGCGACAACAAGTCATTTCAAATGGTAAGAGTTTCGTTTTTAAATCCACCCCGGACCGCCTAACATGAGAGGCAGATTGGAGTACGGCTGACGCGGGGGCGACGACTTGAGCACACGGTATCTGGAAAGCCTGTTCAATCCGGAATCGATTGTGATTGCCGGTGCATCGGAGCGGGCGGAAAACCTGGGCGGGATGGTGCTGCGGAACCTGATGGCCGGCGGTTTCCCGGGCCAGTTGCTGGTGATCAACCGCAACGAGTACCAGAACGTTCACGGCGTGCCCTGTGTGCCGAAAGTGTCGCGCATGCCCATGAAACCGGATCTGGCGATCGTCTGTACGCCGCCGGACACGGTGCCCAAGATGATTCGCCAGTTGGGAGAGGCCGGTGTCCGCACGGCGATTGTGATGACCGGCGGGATGTCCCGGGCCCACAGTAAGACCGGTCAGCCGCTGATGTACTCGGTCCGCGATGCGGCGCGCGAGGCCGGTATTCGGGTGCTCGGGCCGAATACGATCGGTCTGATGGTGCCGTTCCGCAGCCTGAACGCCACCTACGCCCATATGGGCGCGATCCCGGGTAAGGTCGCGTTTGTGGGGCAATCGGGCACCGTGGCCAGCTCCATCATCGACTGGGCGTTCGCCCGGGGTGTGGGTTTCTCACACTTCCTGACCCTGGGCGATGGCATGGACATCGGTCACGACGACCTGATCGATTACCTGGCGCAGGACACCCGCTGCCGCGCTATCCTCCTGCACATTGAAAGCATTCCCAACCCTCGACGGTTTATCTCGGCGGTGCGGGTCGCCTCCCGTACCAAGCCGGTCATCGCTGTTAAAAGCGGACGGGTGCCGGAATCCGAGTGGATGCCGGTGCAACGTCCGGTGGGTGTGACCCGAACGGACCCGATCTATGATGCCGTCCTCCGCCGCGCCGGTGTGTTGCGGGTGGACGGTCTCAGCCAGATGTTCGACGCTCTGGAAACCCTGACCCGGATGCGCCCGGTGCGCCGGGAGGAGCTGGTGATCATGGCCAACGGGGTCGGGCCGGGCGTGTTGGCAGTGGATCGGCTGGCAGGGCTCGATGGCGATTTGGCAACCCTGTCGAACGAGACCGTCGAGTCGCTGGCCAAACACCTGCCGACCTACTGGACCCGCAAGAACCCGATCGACCTGAATTACGACGCGTCGCCGGAACTCTACGCCGAGGCGATCCGGATCCTGGCCAAGGATCCCAACGTCACCAACGTGCTGGTGATGTACGCCCCGAGTCTGACGGAAGACAGTTTGCAGATTGCCGATGCGGTTGTTCACGCCAGCAAGGGCACCCGCTTGAACATCTTCACTTGCTGGCTGGGCCAGAGTACGGTACTGGAAGCGCGGGACGAGTTCTATCGGGCCGGCATTCCGTCGTTCTTTTCCCCTGAGAAAGCCGTCAACGCCTTCATGCAGCACGTTCATCATCAGCGCGTCCAGCGGCTGCTGCGGGAAACGCCGGAATCCTTCACCGATCACTTCGCCGACAGTTCCGTTGCCCGCAAGTTGGTCATGAAAGCGCACCGTTCCGGGCGCAATCACCTGTCCAACAGCGAGGCGAGGGCGGTCATCCGCGACTACGGGATCCGCGCGGTGGATACGGTCTACTGCGATGATGTGGAAGGTGTGGTGGAGAGTTTCCAGGTCGAACGCCGCCCCATTGACGTCACCCTGATCCACGAGCGCGGCTGTCACCCGTTTATGGAAGAGCAGACCGGTCGCGGGCGCTACAAGTCGACGATTCAGGGGCTCAATAGTGAGTCGGCGATCATCGAATCCTGTCAGGTTCTGATGGATGAGTATCGTGCCCACTTCCCACGCAGCGGTTTCCTTGGATTTGCCGTGCAGCGCACCTATCAGCACCTGGGCGGTATCGCTTTCAGCGTCGGCATTACCCGGGATCCGGTGTTCGGCCCATTGGTGGTGTGTGGTGCGGCCGGCGCCAGCGTCAACGTGATGACCGATCGCCAGATCGCACTGCCGCCCCTGAATATGGTGCTGGCCAAAGAGCTGCTACGGCGAACCTATATGTACCGCCTGCTGCGCGAATACAGCCTGCAGCCGGAAGAGGACATCCGGGCGATCTGCGAGACCCTGGTGACCCTGTCTCAGATCGTGATCGATATCCCGCACATCCGCGGGCTGGAAATCCTGCCGTTGCTGTTTGATCGCAACGGTGCCGTGGCGGTGGACGTGGCCATCGACCTGGCCGAAGAGCCGGGGCGCCCGATTATCCAGCCCTATCCTCGGGAGCTGGAAGAGTGGGTGGTTTTGCCAAAATCCGGGCGTAAGGTGATAGTGCGGCCGGTACTGGCTGAGGATGAGCCCGCGCATCTGGAATTCCATCATCACCAGTCCCCGGAATCGATCCGCTACCGGTTTTTCCAGTACCGCAAGCATTTCTCTCACGAAGACGTGGCCCAGATGGTCCAGATCGATTACGACCGGGAAATGGTGTTTATCGCCAACGCCGAACGCGAGGATGGCAATGGCGAGGAAACCCTGGGCACCGTGCGCGTCTGGACCGACGCCGACAACCTCCAGTGCGAGTTCGCTGTGATGGTTCGCGATGATATGAAAGGCGAGGGCCTGGGCTATATCCTCATGCGCAAGATGATCGACTACTGCCGCGCCCGCGGCACTGTGGAAATGATCGGCAATGTCTTGCCGGACAACCATCCCATGCTCAAACTGGCACGGCATCTCGGCTTCGAGATCACCTACAACATGGAAGAAGACGTCATGGACCTGCGCCTGCCGCTCAATGAGCCTGAGACGGATTGGCAAAGGGAGCGGTTGCGCGGCTAGGGCGATAAACGCCCGAATTGGCCGGAGGGCCCCGTAGGATGGGCTGACGCAGGAAGCCCAATAATCCGGGTTTTCGGCCAATCTCTTACAACCCAATGGGTGCCAAGCCGGTTTTTTAATCCCCCATGCGCCAAGCAGGCCTGCGATAACGGGAATGTCCGGTGCCCGGTCATTGTTGGGCTTCCTGCGTCAGCCCAACCTTGTATCTGTCCATGAACTTTGGCTAGCTACCAGAGTTCACCTGGAAGCCGGGTATATAGCGCCCAACCTGAGGGCATAGACCCTGCGTTGTAGATGT
>NZ_JAGDDW010000019.1:0-78733 GCF_040148665.1 Marinobacter sp. NFXS9
CCGTGGGATCATGGGGCTTTCTTCCGGTTTTTGGACGAAACGGGGAGATTTATGATGGATATTATACCCCGAAGTCAGGCCAACTCATTGCCTTTGTTCAGGTTTTTACTTTTGCAGGGGCGACAAAGTCCGGTTTCCGGACACCGAATCCTTATCAGCCTTGTGCCCAAAGTCGTCGTTAATCGGTCATAATATTGATATATCGGCATTTTTTAGTTTTCGTATTTTTGAATTAAGTAATTGAACATACAGCTTTTCGCCGATTACGGCCGATTGCCACCAGAGAGAGAGGCCACCCTCCGGAGGCAAAGGTCATAGGTTCGAATCCTATCGGGCGGGCCATTTTCTCTTCAGAAAATGTCCCTTCCTCGGATTTCCAGTCACCCGTTTTTAGTCGCTTCGCTCCTGTTTTGTGCCGGGTGCCGTTCGCAGCGCTGCGTTTGTCCACTGGACAAACGGTCGTTGCTCACCCTATCGGGCGGGCCATATTCCACAAAGAAGCCCGCCTAGCGCGGGCTTCTTTGTGGAACGGTGGTTTGCGGGATGGCCGATGAAGAACCTACGGTTCGACTCGGAGTCTGCAACGCAGACGTAGAAAACGTCGGAACATCGTGACGACGGCCCCGAAGGGGTGAGGCCGCTTGCGGCGGAATACTAACGGCGCCAGCCGTTTGGGCGTCGGAGCCCTGCGACGACGGGGCGAAGCCCCGAGCAACGCGCCTGACGCGTTGCGAGTCCATCCTATCTCCTCAGGCACATCCTCGTTACGCTCTGTCTGCTCATCTACCCGCAGCCAATGATTCACTTTCTACCCCAACCCGCCAGTAATACATCCCCGACATCTTCCCAATAATCCGCGCCGACATATGCGCATCACTGGCCTTACCGGCCAGCCCGTAGCACACGTGCAGCGGCAACAGATGTTCTTCCCGGGGATGACAGAACCGGGCATACGGTGCTTGATCCCAATGCACCAGCCGTTCATTACGCTGCGATTCCGGCATGGAGGCGTCACCACACGTCTCTTCCAGCCACGCTTCGAACGCTTGATTGCGGGCACCGTCCTCGGGAGAGACCGCAGAGTAGAACGCTCGCATGTTGTGGAACGAAAACCCCGATCCGATCACCAGCAGGTTGTCATAATCCAGCGCCTGCAAGGCTCGACCGATCGCCAAGTGCGTTTCCGCGTCCATCGTGTTCACCAGGGACAGCTGCACGCAGGGAATGTCCGCCTCCGGGTACATCAACTTGAGCGGCACGAACAAGCCATGATCAAAACCCCGCTTGTAGTCCAGCCGGGCCTGCAGCCCCGCCTGCTCCAGTGCCATCGCGACCTGCCGGGCCAGCTCAGGCTCCCCCGGACACGGGTACTGAATTTCGTAGGATTCCGGCGGAAAACCGTAGTAGTCGTATATGAGCTTTGGGTAAGCGCCTGCCGTAATCGTCGGCACGGATTCTTCCCAATGCGCGCTGACCACCAGGATCGCCGATGGCCGGCGTAGCTTGCCTGCGATGTCGGCCAGCGTGTCCACCATCTCCCGATGGCCAGGGTCGCCGAGCAATGGCATCGGACCGCCTCCATGGGAAATAAACAGCACATCGGTGTGAGTGTTCATCGTCACATTCCTCCAGGCTCATTGTAGATCTGCAACCGGCGCCGACACAGCAACCCGTGCCGGCTCCCCACCCAATCCAGCGAAGCGTCACGCCGCCTTATGGATCAGGTTATCCAGGGCGAAACGGCCACCGCCCTGAATCACCAGCGATACCGTGACGGCGAGCAGCGCCAGGGCATATTCGTAGCCGTTGTTCGACATGAACAGGCCGTTGCCAATGTGGACGGAGAAGATCGCCACCAGCATGGTGAAGGCTGTCACGAACGCTGCAGGACGCGTCAGCAAGCCCAGGAACAGCGCCAGACCGCCAAAGAATTCCGCACTACCGGACATCAGGGCCATCAGGTAGCCCGGCTCCAGGCCGATGCTCGCCATCCACTGACCCGTGCCTTCAAGGCCATAGCCACCAAACCAGCCAAACAGTTTCTGGGAACCGTGGGCCGCCAGCGTGAGACCGACCGGGACCCGCAGGATCAGCGCGGCCACACCCGCGTTGGACTGGAGCAGCGTTTTGACGAATGAATTGTTCATGACAGACACCTCGAATGATTCGTTGATCGATGAATCCCGAGGCCCTCGCCCCAGGTGATGTGAGCACTTTACTATCACCAATTAGCGAGACTAAGATGGCATTCATTGCTTTATTATCAATGAAACGTTGATTATCAACACAGCACACGTGGGAGCCCGGCCATGGATCGCATCGAAGCCATGCGCGCGTTTGTTCATGTCGTCCAGGAAGGGTCCTTCACCCGCGCGGCGGAACGGCTGGATACCTCACCGCAACTGGTCAGCAAGTACGTCTCCCAGCTTGAGCAGCACCTGGGCCTGCGCCTGCTTAACCGAACGACCCGACGCATTCACCTGACCGAAGCCGGAAACCGCTACTACCAAGGCGCCCAACAGGTCCTCACTGACATCGACGACATGGAGAACCAGCTCGGCGATCTGCATGCCGAGGCGCAGGGCGTGTTACGCATCAGCGCGCCGGTGTCATTCGCCATGCATCACCTGCCGCCGCTGCTGAGTGCTTTCCAGAAGGCGCACCCGGCGGTCAAGATCGACCTCCAGCTGAATGACCGGAAGGTGGACATCGTCGAGGAAGGGTTCGACGTCGCCCTGCGGATCGGCCACCTGAAAAGCTCATCGCTGATCGCCAAACGCATCGCGCCGGTCCGGCTGGTGCTGTGCGCCTCGCCGGACTACCTCGAACAACACGGCCACCCGGAGCGCCCGGAAGACCTCATCCATCACCAGTACCTGCACTACAGCTACATGGATATGGAATCGATCCAGCCCATACAGAAATCCTTGTTGAGCATCAGCGACGACGACCGGGTCATCGCGAGTAACAACGGTGACGTGCTGACCGCCACCGCGATCGAGGGGGCGGGCATTGTCCTGCAGCCGACGTTCATAGCCGGTGCCGCTATCAAGGGAGGCAAGCTAAGGGTGATCCTGCCGGAATACGAGCCTGAGCCATTGGGACTGTACGCGGTCTATGCGCACCGGCAGCTGCTGGCCAGCAAGGTGCGCAGCTTTATCGACTTTATTGATGGGTTCTTTGGGGAGCCGCCTTATTGGGATCGGTTTGAGTGAGCCATTCAGGACCTACTCTTTGGCGGGTTCTTTCAGGAGGATAAAGTGCTCAATCAACCGAATCATCAGGGATTTCTGATCCGGCAGGCTTTCAGCCACCAACAGGGCCAGGGCCACCAAGGTGTTGTCGTTGATAAGTTGCTCTACGGGCCGCGCCAGCAGAGACTCATTGCGGCGTAGATACCACAGAAACAGAAACGATCCGCAGCGTTTGTTGCCATCCGCCAGCGGGTGGTTCTTGATCACGAAGTAAAGCAGATGAGCCGCCCTTGAAGCCACGTTAGGATAGAACAGCTCATCGCCAAAGCCCTGCTCGATCGTCGCCAGCGCCGAAGCCAATCCCTCTCCACGAAGTTGCCCGAATAGGTCGGTGGCTTCGCCCTTAGCCATCAGCGTCTGTTTCAACTCCCCGATCGCGGTCAGCGCCTCATCCAGTTCAAGCGGGCGCATGTCCGGCTGCTTGATGCCGACTTCGGCCAGTTCCTGCTCGTCGTAGCCTTGCAGCAGACTCCAGGATCGGGCGTAGTCGCTGATGACGTGAGCAACGGCTTCGCCGTCAGTGGATACCAACCCCTGATTGGTTAGTGTTCGACTCAATAGTTCGACGGCCTGCTCGAATTCAATGCCACGTTCAGCAAGGCGGCGTTGGTTGAGGGTATAGCCCTCGACCAAATGGTCCTTCAGAACTCGCGTGGCCCATTGGCGGAACTGCGTCGCACGTTTGGAGCTGACCCTGTAGCCCACGGAAATAATGGCGTCCAGGTTGTAATGTTTGATGCGGCGTCGAACCTGCCGCTTACCTTCCTGGCGAACTACTAAGAATTCCTTAGTAGTTGCCGGCTCCGACAACTCTTCGTCCTTGAACACGTTCTGGAGGTGCATCAGCACGTTCTCCGGAGTGGTATCAAAGAGCTGGCCCATCTGGGCCTGACTCAACCAAACCGTTTCCGCTTCCAGCGCCACTTCCAGCCGGGCCTGGCCATCGCTTGCCGAAAAAATGCGCACTTGCTGTTCTGTCATGACAGATCCTTGTCTTCTCTTACAGAACGACCAGTATAACGGCCACTACGCTAACCAACAGCCAGACGTTCGTGCCTGTTTTCACCCGTAACGCGACTGTCGAATTGTCAACTCACTGTGGCAAGCCGCCCCACCACCCAAACTTGCACTACTTGTCATAGCCCGCCCAAAACCGCTTGCGCCGTCCTGGCCCTAAAAAATCACCTTCGCACCAAACAGGGACGCTTCGGTTTCACATCTATTTTCGCCATTCCGCATTTTTCATTTTTTCAAAATTCAAGAAAAACAATCCACTTCCAACCTCTTTCCCGTTCATGGCACAGCGTCTGCAACACCTACCCCACGGATCATGACCTGTTAGTACAAGT
Source organism: Marinobacter sp. NFXS9 (assembly GCF_040148665.1). Classification (NCBI taxonomy): domain Bacteria; kingdom Pseudomonadati; phylum Pseudomonadota; class Gammaproteobacteria; order Pseudomonadales; family Marinobacteraceae; genus Marinobacter; species Marinobacter sp. NFXS9. Next base: position 4,604 of record NZ_JAGDDW010000019.1, read on the forward strand.
GACCAAACGGGAAGGATAAGACGATGAGAGACTCAAGAACCCTTGCAACCATCACCCTATGCGGATCGCTCGCGCTGTTCGCGAGTGCATCATCAGCAGAGACCATTCGTGTCGGTATCGGCCACCAGAGCATGGTGACCAACACGGTGTCCGGCGGCATTGTGCTGGAGAAGCTGAACCTGCTGGATAAGTACCTGCCTCATACCGGCAAATACAAAGACGTCGATTACGACATCATCTTCCGAGACTACGATTCCGGCCCCCCCATCACCAACCAGATGCTGGCCGACAAACTCGACTTCGGCGTCATGGGCGATTACCCGCTGATTGTGAACGGCGCCAAGTTCCAGGAAACCGGCAAACAGGAAACGCGCTTTATCGGCGTGACCGGCTACAACCTGCTGGGCACGGGCAACGGCATTGTCGTCCCGGTGGATTCCCCCGCGCAGAGCCTGGCGGACCTGAAGGGAAAAACCCTCTCCGTTCCGGTCGGCAGCGCCGCCTGGGGCATGACGCTGAAAGCCCTGAGCGAGGCCGGACTGAGCGATGACGTGCGCATCGTCAACCAGAGTCCGGCGGTCGGGGCGGCCAATATCCAGGCCGGCCGGATCGACGCCCACGCCGATTTCTGCCCCTGGTCGGAAATCATGGAATACCGCGAAACCGGCCGGAAGATCTTCGATGGCAGTGAAGCCGAGATCCCCACCTTCCACGGCATCGTGGTCCGGGAAAGCTACGCCGAGAAATACCCGGAAGTCGTTGAGGGCGTTCTGGAAGCCACCCTGGCCGCTCAGAAGTGGATTAAGGACAACCCGATGGAAGCGGCGGTCAAAGTGTCCGACTGGACCGGCGTCGAGAAAGAAGTGCTCTACCTCTACTTCAGCGAAGGCGGCATCACGACGGCGGAAGCCAGCATCAAGCCCCAGTGGGTCGATGCGATGAAGTACGACCTTGCGCTGCTCAAACGGGAAGTCGGCGTCCCCGACCTGGATTTCAATCGCTGGGTGGATGACAGCTATCTGCGCGCCGCCTACCAGGCCATGGATCTCGACTACGACACCCTGGTCGCTTCTGTCGTCTCCGCGGAGCCAAACAACCCCGCCCTCAAACCCGCGGAAATCTGGTTCAAGGACAAGGGCATCGTCACCTACGGCAGTATCGCCAAGATGCTGGAAGCCTCCCAGGGCAACCAAGACCGGATCAACGCCACCTATGTCTACGACAACCTCACCGGCCTGAAGCTGTTCGGCAAGGCCGCCTACATGGTGAAGGGTAACGATGGAGAGGTGGTCGCCTTCCTGAAGAAAGTCGATTCCGACAATTACATCGCTGAGCACGGCGGGACTCCGGTCACCGGGGACCAGGCCGTTGCCATGGCCCAGTAAGCGAACCGGCGCGGTCCGTCGGTGAGACTGGCCGCGCGTTCCCGGCCTGAGGAGCAACAAAATGGACAGTAAAAGCAACGTGGCGCTCAAGGCGTCCGAGCCGCCTGTCGCGGACTCCGAGCCCGAGTCCGAGTCAACGGCCCGGCGCAATCCCGCCATACCCATCCCGGACCACACTCCGGCGGTCGAACCGCGTGTCCCGTTCAGCACCTGGCTGAAAACCACGGGCGTCCGGTACGGCATCCGGACCCTGGCCCTGATCTCCGCCCTGGTGTTCTGGCAGCTTGCCTCGACCCACGGTCTGCACGCTTACGTGAACTTCGAAAACATTCCGGCACCGTCTGTGGTCGGCGCCGCACTGGTCAGTGAACTGACCGGCCAGGAATTCTACCTGCACATCCTGTACAGCATGGAGCGGGTGGCAATCGCCTACGGCCTGGCCGTCGTAATCGGCGTACTGCTGGGTATTGCGATGGGCCGTTCCCGCTGGGCGGAAGACATCATTTTGCCCTACATCGAACTGCTGCGCCCGATACCGGCCGTGGCCTGGATTCCACTAGCCATCCTGATGCTACCCACCGAGCAGGCGAGCATCATCTTCATCACCTTCCTTGGCGCCCTGTTCCCGATCGTGCTCAACACCACACATGGGGTCGAGCAGACCAACGACGTCCTGATCCGGGCCGCACGCAGCCTCGGCGCCAGCAACGCGTCGATCCTGCGCCACGTCATCCTGCCCGGCGCCATGCCGTCGATTGTGGCCGGGCTGGCCATCGGCATGGGCGTAGCCTGGTTCTCGCTGCTGGCCGGCGAAATCATCAGCGGCCAGTACGGCATCGGCTACTACACCTGGAACTCCTACACGCTCATCCAGTACCCGCAAATCATCATCGGCATGCTCACCATCGGTGGCCTCGGCACCCTGTGCACGCTGCTCGTCCGCAGCGCCTGCAAACCGTTGCTGAAGTGGCAGGCCAAGGGAGGTCGATCATGAATCACCTGTCGGCAAACGATAACCGTCTCGCCGTACTGGATCACCGTCGCCTGCGCGACAAATCCGGCCCGGAAGAAGGCGACCGCGGCCATATTCTTGTGAGTGATGTCGACGTCGTGTTCGACACGGCCACCGGCCCTCACGTCGCTGTCCAGAGCGCCAACCTGACGGTGCGTCCGGGCGAATTCATCTGCCTGCTGGGCCCGTCGGGCTGCGGCAAGTCGACGCTGATGAACGCCATCGCGGGTTTTGTCACGCCCACCCGCGGCGACATCGCCGTCGATGGTGCTGTCGTGACCGAACCCGGACCGGCCCGGGGCATGGTGTTCCAGCAGCATTCGCTGTTCCCGTGGAAAACGGTCAAGGAGAACGTGGCCTTCGGCCCGCTCATGGCCGGTGCCAGCCGCCGGGAGGCCGACAGCATTGCCCGCACCTTCCTGTCTCTGGTCGGGCTCGCCGCCTTCGAGACGGCCTACCCCAACACACTCTCCGGCGGGATGCAGCAACGGGTGGGCATCGCCCGGGCGCTGGCCAACTACCCCAGCGTGCTGTTGATGGACGAGCCCTTCGGCGCCCTGGACGCCCAGACCCGGATCATGATGCAGGAGAACCTGCTGGAGATCTGGCAGGAGTTCCACAACACCGTGGTTTTCGTCACCCACGACATCGACGAAGCGGTGTTCCTGTCCGACCGGATTGTGGTCATGAGTGCCAGCCCCGGCCGCATCATCGCCGACATCGCGGTCAAGCTGCCGCGCCCGCGCGAGCAATCCCTGCTGACCAGCACCGAGTTCATGGCGCTCAAGCGCCAGTGCCTGGACCTGATCCGGCAGGAGACGCTCAACGCCTTCCAGCAACAGAACAAGGCGGGCTGAGCCATGGACATCCAATCAATGACGACGGCTCCACTCGCCATAACTTGTCATGACAATTGGGAGGGTGCGTTATGCCTGACGCAAACCAAATGATGGTGGAAGAATCCCCCCTTCCGCTGTACGTCCAGATCCGTGACAACCTGCGTCGACAGATTCTCGACGGCACCTTTCAGGTCCATGAACGGCTGCCTTCCGAGAACACCATGATGAAGACGTTTCGGGTCAGCCGGATCACCATCCGCCAGGCCCTGCGGGATCTGCACAACGAAGGGCTGGTCTTCAGCGCCCAGGGCAAGGGGACCTTCGTCAGCAAGCCGAAAGCCGTACAGAACGTGCAGCGCCTTGAGGGTTTCGGCGAAGCCATGGCTGCGCAGGGTTACGAGGCCTCGGCCCGGGTCCTGAGTATCCAGCAACTGAAGGCCCCCAAGGCCGTGGCCGCCTCGCTCGATCTGGAACCGGGGGACGACGCTGTCGAGGTCAAGCGTGTGCGCTATCTCAACCGCTCGGCCGTGTGCGTGGAGAACAGCTACTTCCCCATGGATATTGGCCGGCGCATGTTCAGCCTCGACCTGTCCGGCGACATCTTCCCGATGCTGGAGAACCTGTTCGGCGTGCCGCTTGGCGGCGCCGATATCAGCCTGGACGCCATCCTGGCCGACGACGAAGCCCAGCAACACCTCAACCTCAAGAGCGGCGAAGCCATCCTTCGCGTCGAGCGCCTGACCCACAACCGGGAAGGGCGCCCCATCGACTTTGAGTACCTCTGCTATCGCGGTGATTCATTCAAATACCAGTTCCGGATTGACCGGAAATAGGAGTGCAGCATGGAAATCAACAACATCCCTGTCATCGACACTGACGTCCTCGTGATTGGCGGTGGCACGGCCGGCCCGATGGCCGCCGTGACGGCCAAGGAACAGAACCCCGACCTGAACGTGATGCTGCTGGAAAAGGCCAACGTGAAACGGTCCGGCGCCATCTCCATGGGTATGGACGGCCTCAACAACGCCGTCGTGCCCGGGCACGCCACGCCGGAGCAGTACGTCAAGGAAATCACGATCGCCAACGATGGCATCGTGCATCAGCCTGCGCTGATGGCCTATGCCACACGGTCGTTCCCGATGATCGAAAAGCTGGATTCCTGGGGCGTTCATTTCCAGAAAGACGAAACCGGCGACTACGACATGAAGAAAGTCCACCACCTGGGCACCTACGTCCTGCCCATGCCGGAGGGCCACAACGTCAAAAAGATTCTGTATCGCCGTCTGCGCCGCAACCGGGTGCAGATTGAAAACCGCTACACCGCCACGCGCCTGCTGAAAGATCCAGACGGCAACATTGCCGGGATGATCGGCGTGAACACCCGCACCGCGGAGCCCATCATCATCCGGGCCAAGGCGGTCATCATGGCCACGGGCGCGGCCGGTCGCCTGGGGCTGCCCACATCCGGATACCTGTTCGGCACTTACGAGAACCCGGCCAACAACGGCGATGGTCATGCCATGGCCTACCACGCCGGCGCTGACCTGGCGAATCTCGAGTGCTTCCAGATCAACCCGCTGCTGAAGGACTACAACGGCCCGGCCTGCGCCTACGTGACCGGCCCGCTGGGTGGTTTCACCTCCAACGCGTTTGGTGAGCGGTTCATCGAGTGCGACTACTGGTCCGGCCAGATGATGCTGGAGTTCTTCAAGGAGCTGGAATCCGGAACCGGACCGGTGTTCCTCAAGCTGGATCACCTGGCCGAGGAAACCATCCAGGAAATCGAAACCGTTCTGCACACCAACGAACGCCCATCACGGGGCCGCTTCCATGAAGGACGGGATGTGAACTACCGCCAGCGCATGGTGGAAATGCACATTTCGGAAGTCGGATTCTGCTCGGGCCACTCGGCCTCCGGCGTCTGGACCGATGAAACAGGCGCCACCACCGTACCCGGCCTCTACTGCGCCGGCGACATGGCCAGCGTGGCCCACAACTACATGCTGGGTGCCTTCGTTTACGGCCAGATCTGCGGCGAAAGCGCCGTTGAATTCGTGAAGTCCCGAAACGAGCCGGTGCTGGACGAGGCCTTCATCCAGACCGAACTCGAGCGCATCCAGGCCCCCATGAAGCGCGCCGACGGCCTCCCGCCAGAGCAGATGGAATACAAGGTGCGTCGTCTGGTGAATGACTACCTGCAGCCGCCCAAGGTGACCAGGAAAATGGAAATCGGCCTGGAGCGGATTCTCGCCGTTCGCGAAGACCTGCCCCAACTCTGCGCCCGCGACCCCCATGAGCTGCTCAGGGCCATGGAAGTGCAGTCCATCATCGACTGCGCCGAAATGGCAGCGCGCGCTTCCCTCTACCGCACCGAGTCCCGCTGGGGCCTCTATCACTACCGCGTGGATTACCCGGAGCAGGACGACAGCGAGTGGTTCTACCACAGCCGGTTGTTCAAGGACGAGAACGGGCAGATGGCCAGCGGCAAACGTCCGGTGGCGGATTACCTCGTCAAGCTCGGCGATGAGAAAGACGCCTACCGCAAGATGCGGGTCCAGAAAGCCGCCAACGCCTGAGACCACAACAACAGGCTCCCCGAGGGTCTGTGAACACCGAATCAAGCGATGAGAGAGGAATACCGACATGCCCATTGCCAATCATCATTCCAGCGTCCCGGTGATCGTGGACGAAGACAAATGCATCGCCGACAAGGGCTGCACCGTGTGCATCGACGTGTGCCCGCTGGACGTCCTCTGGATCAACGAGGAAACCGGCAAAGCCCACATGAAGTACGACGAGTGCTGGTATTGCATGCCCTGCGAGGCCGACTGCCCGACGGATGCCGTCACCGTCAACATTCCCTATCTGCTGCGCTGAGGTAAGCCATGAAGACCTACGACGATCCCGAACTGCAGGCCATCGCCAACAAGCTGTCGTCCGACGATCCCGGTATTCGCCGGGTGGCCGTCCTGGAACTGGTGGACACCGGCGATCCCGATGCGGTGGAACTGGTGATCCACGCGCTCCAGGACCCGGACACCCACGTACGCCAGGAAGCAGCCAAAGTGGTGGACGAGTTCGAAGCCGAGGACATGGCGGACGCCCTGATTGCCGCCCTCAGTGACTCCGACGAAACCGTCCGCAACGCCGCCGCCCACGCGCTGGCCGACCTCAAGGATCCGGCAGCGGCCGAACCGTTACTGCAGGCCCTGGAAACCAGCACCGACAGCTTCGTGGTGTCCGGCATTCTGCGGGCCCTCAAGCCCTTGCGAACCCAGGAGGCCCAACGGCCGGCCCTCACGCGCCTGGCCGATGCCGACGCGCAGGTGCGGCGTGAAGCCGTTGGCGTGATCGGCTGGCTGAAACAACCGGAGAACCTGCCCGCACTGGTGGAAACCGCCCAGCACGATGCCGAACCGGAAGTCCGCCGGGCGGCCACCGGCGCGCTGGTTTACGCCAACCCGAGCCAGGTCGGCCAGGCCCTGATCGGCCTGCTGTCAGACGCGCACTGGCAGGTGCGCTGCGAAGCCGCCAACAGCCTCGCGAAGCTGGATTACCAGGCCGCCGTACCGGCCCTGATCACGGCCACCAGCGACGACCTGTGGCAGGTCCGCGAAAAAGCCGTCGACGCTCTCGGCAAGTTGGGCTCGGTGGAAGCGATCCCCGTACTGGGCGAATGCGCCGCCGACACCATGAGCAACCTGCGCAAGGCCGCTATCGGCGCCCTCGGCACCATCGCCCACAGCGACGGCCGGCCATACGTGGTGACGGCCCTGGACGATCCCGATCCGGACGTGCGCAAGCTGGCGCGCTGGGCGATCTCGAAACTGGACGCGGCGGCTTAGCCCCGGGAACCGGCCCGGACACCGGGCCGGTCGCTGCCTTTCAACATTGAGGAGACCGTCATGACCTTTGTTGTGACCGAAAACTGCATCCGCTGCAAATACACCGACTGTGTCGACGTCTGTCCGACCGACTGTTTCCACGAGGGGCCGAACTTCCTAGTGATCAATCCGCAGACCTGCATCGACTGCAGCCTCTGCGTTCAGGAATGCCCGGCCGATGCCATCTACGACGAGAAGGACCTGCCGGAGGACCAGCGTCACTTTATTGAACTGAATGCCGAACTGGCCGAAGTCTGGCCGGTCATCGATGCCACCTCGGCGCCCATGAGCGAAGCCGAACAGTGGATCGACCGCCCCGACAAGCTGCAGTACCTGGAGCGCTGAGCCATGCCCCAACTTGTCATAACGAGTGGATTCCGGCGGTTCCCCCTGGCGCTGGTGGTGCTGTCCGCCGCGGTACTGGGCAGCGCCCGCCCGATCGACATTCCCGACCGGTACACACCACCAGCGGAAACGCCGGATCTGATTCTCCCCGCACGGGCTTTGGCCTGGGCAACAGCGGATAACACGAGGAGCCCCTCATGACCCGACAGCAGATTGTTGATCCCCCGACGGAAGTCCGCCTGAGGCGCAAGAGCAACGCGGTGGAGCTTAGTTGGCCAGACGGCCTGACCGTGCAGCTGACGTGCCTGCAACTGCGCAAGTCCTGCGCCTGTTCGCACTGCACCCAGGCGGAGCGTCAGGGTCGTCTGAGCCTGATCGACGTTACGGTCAGCGTCGAGCGGATCGAACTATCCGGCGTCAGCGGCCTGCAGTTTTTCTTCAGTGACGGCCACTACCGGGGTCTCTACCCCTGGGCCTACCTGCGGGAGTTGAGCGAATTGTGCGAACTGAATGAGCAGGCGTCATGACCCCGACCCTGCGCGCCCTGGACACCAGTTGGTGGACGCCGGTCCGCCGGCGCTACCCCGGTACCGCGATGTGCGTGGTGCTGGCCCTGGCCGGCAGCTTCCTGGCCCAGCATTACGAGGCACCCGCCCTGATGTTGGTCCTGCTGCTGGGCTTCGGGTTTGCCAGTCATGCCTCGGATCCGCGGCTCGCGGAAGGCGTTGCCTTTTGCAGCCGCCAGGTCCTGCGTGTGGGCATTGCCCTGTTGGGCGCCCGGATCGGCGTCGACCAGTTGATGGCGGTCGGCAGCCTGCCGCTACAGGTTGTCCTGACCTGCGTCCCGCTGATCATCGGCGCCGCCCTGTTACTGGGCCGTTGGCTGGGCCTGCCGCCGTTGCAGAGTCTGGTTGCCGGAATTGCCGTGGCGATCTGCGGAGTGTCGGCGGCGGTGGCCGTCGCGGCGGTGATCCCGCAAGGCAAGCTGGAAGACCGGCGGCTGCTCGGCGTTGTGGTCGGCGTCACCGCCCTGGGTACGCTGTCCATGCTGACCCTGCCTCCTCTATTCGAATCGCTCGGCTACAGCGACCCACAAACCGGCCTCCTGCTGGGTGCCAGCATCCACGATGTCGCCCAGGCCGCCGGCGCCGGTTATCTCGTCTCCGACACCGCCGGCGACATAGCCACGCTGACCAAATTGCTGCGGGTCGCCCTGCTCGCTCCGCTGGTCTTGTTACTGGGCGCCCTGCTGAACCGGCAGGGCACCAAGCGAACGGAACACCCCTGGTTCCTACTCGGCTTCGTCGGCCTGTTCAGTCTCAACAGCCTGGGCTGGCTGTCGGCCGAACTGCGCCAGGCCCTGACTTCGACCTCGCAGGCCTGCCTGCTGGTCACCATGGCGGCACTGGGCATGCGGACCAGTCTGCCGGCGCTTCTGACCCAGGGATGGCGACCGTTTGCCCTGCTCGCCCTGCTCAGTGCGTTGCTGGTCAGTACCGCCATGCTGGCCATGGCCACCTATTCACCCTGAATCCATTGCTGTTCTGAGTCCGTCCACACGCCACTCATGTCACGACTAACGCCACCAGGAGGAACACCCCATGGCTGCACTGGGAACCGAAAACGTCATCAGCGTCCATCACTGGAACGACACGCTGTTCAGCTTCAGAACCACCCGGGATCAAAGCCTGCGGTTCGAGAACGGGCACTTTGTCATGATCGGCCTGCCGGTGGAGGGCAAGCCCCTGCTGCGCGCCTACAGCATCGTCAGCGCCAACCACGAGGAACACCTCGAATTCCTCAGCATCAAGGTCCCCAACGGGCCGCTTACCTCACGACTGAAACACCTCAAGGTCGGCGACCCGGTGTACGTCAGCCGCAAACCCGTCGGTACCCTGGTCATGCACGACCTGAATCCCGGCAAGTACCTCTACCTGTTCGGAACCGGCACCGGGCTGGCGCCGTTCATGAGCATCATCCGCGACCCGGAGACCTACGACAGCTTTGAAAAGGTGATCCTGGTCCATTGCGTACGGGAGGTCAGCGAACTGGCCTACCACGACTACCTGACGCAGGAGCTGCCCAACCACGAGTTCCTGTCCGAGATCATTGGTGACAAGCTGATCTACTACCCCACCGTCACTCGCGAACCGTTCCGCAACCAGGGCCGGATCACCACTCTCATCGAAAGTGGCCAAATCGCCAACGACCTGGGCCTGCCACAACTCAGTCCGGACACCGATCGGGTCATGCTCTGCGGCAGCCCGGCCATGCTCCGGGATCTGACGGCCATGCTGGACGCCAACGGCTTTGTCGCCTCACCCCAGCAGGGCGAGCCCGGTGACTATGTCATCGAACGCGCCTTTGTCGAACAGTAAGCGGAGCAACTGCCATGACGTCCCATATCTCCCAGATTCCAACCTCTGCCAACCGGTCCGCCAATCTGGAACAACGCGCCATACCGGGTGTGAAGCACCTGATCGCCGTCGCGTCAGGCAAAGGCGGCGTGGGCAAATCGACCACCACGACCAATCTTGCCCTGGCACTGAAGGCCCAGGGCGCCCGGGTCGGCATCCTGGACGCCGACCTTTATGGCCCCAGCCAGCCCCGCATGCTGGGGCTGGAGGGCACGCCTGAAAGCGCCGGTGGCCAGCGCCTCAAACCCATGCAGGGACATGGCCTGCAGACCATGTCCATTGGGTTCCTGGTGGATGACGAATCCCCGGTGATCTGGCGCGGACCGATGGTCACCCAGGCACTGACCCGGCTGGCGTATGAAACCCAATGGGACAACCTGGACTACTTGCTGGTAGACATGCCACCGGGAACCGGCGACATCCATTTGACGATGGCCCAGCGCATGCCGGTCTCCGGCGCCGTCATCGTCACCACGCCCCAGGACATCGCGCTGCTGGACGCCCGCAAAGGCCTGGCCATGTTCGAGAAAGTGAACGTGCCGGTACTGGGCATCATCGAGAACATGAGCACCCACCTCTGCAGCGAATGCGGGCACGAGGAGCATATCTTCGGGGAAGGCGGCGCCCGCAGGATGGCCGAGGACGCCGATACGGAATTGCTGGGCGAACTGCCCCTGCACATCCACATCCGGACCGGATCGGACTCTGGCATTCCGGTCATGGTCAGCGATCCACGCGGGCCCCTGTCCACCGCCTATAACATCATCGCGACGGCCATCGCCCACAAGCTCGACACGCTGTCCGCCACCTCGACCGACGCCCGGGAACCGGCCATGCCGAATATTGTCATGGAGTAGGCATCAACCTGCCATGAGGCAGTTTGCCGTCCGACATACGGCGGCAGGCTGCCCGATCACTCCGCCCTGAGTCGCGCCTGGCTTAACGCCCCGGACCGAACCACCCACGTCATATACACCACCAGCAACACCCCACCCATCACCGCAAACGCCACGGTAAAGTTGGTCATGTCCGCCAGAAAACCAATCAGCATCGGCCCCAGCACCTGGGCGCCGCGATTGCCCATCAGGCGGGTGGCCATGGAGGCGGAGCGTTGTTCGGGAAGGACGCTCTCGGACAGGATGACCATGGACAGAGGCTGGGAGATGCCGCCGGCGATGCCGATGATGACGGCCAGGACCACCAGCAGTGCGTAGTGGTCGCCGACCAGGCCGGTCACGGTGAGGGAGCCGGTAATCAGGACGATGGCGATCAGGATGGCCCGGTTGCGGCCGCCGCACAGGTCAATGATGCGGGACATCACCACCCGCACCGCCATGGAAGAAATGGCGCGGATGCTCAGCAGCAGGCCGATGGAACTGGCCTCCAGCGAGAGGGATTCCAGGTACACCGGCATAAAGGTGGAGTGAATGCTCAGCACGAACAGCGCGGTGACGGTGAGCATGATCGACGTCTGCATGCCGGTATTGCGGCGCAGCAACTGCCACTGTTCACGGTAGCCGCCACCGGACCGGACCGCCTTGCCGCTCTTGCGGATATCCCGGGAAAAGAACAGCGCACCGATCGCAGACAGCAATGGGATCAGACCAATCGCCGCCAGGGAGACATTGACGGAGAAATGGTCGATCAGGAACCCGGAGGTGATCGGCCCGAGCAGCTGCCCACCCGACAGGCAGGTGGTGTACCAGCCGAAGTACTGCTCCAGCCGCTTGCCACTGGCGAGGCCGGACACCACGGTCTGGGCCGAGATGATCAGAACCATATTCGCCAAACCGACAATCACCTGGGTGACAAACAGACTCGCCACCGACGGCAGCAACAGCGTTACCCAGGGCCCCACCGACATGCCAAGGGCGCCGGCGATGATCATTTTCTGGCAGCCGACGCGGGCCACCAGGCCACCCATGGGAATCGCCAGGAGCATGGGCAGGACATAGGGGGCCGAGATGATGACACCCACCAGCGACGGCCCCACGCCCAGCTCGATCGCCTTGAAGGGCACCGCCAGCAGCAACATGGTGTTGGCGAGGATGGCCGCCGTCAGGCACAGGCTGACCACCACCAGATTTCTCAGGGCGTCTTTTTCGGCAGGCGTTTCAGAAGTTTGGGCGTCTTCCGTCGTCATTGATCGAGGGATCCTTGAACCGGGTGCTGACACGCCAATGTCGGTAGAAGGCTACCGATTAGCGCGCGAATTGAAGAACACCATTCTAGGATTCCGAACCGGTCTTGTATCTACGTAATTGGGCGACCATGGGCTTTGGCAAGCTTCAGACCACCACTAAGCTCCCATGGCCACACCGACTTTCGAAGCCGGCGCACGCCCCAGTTCACGGCTGATCCACTTTCCAACCGCCACCAGCCTGTGAAGGTCAACACCAGTCGTCACTCCCATGCCACTGAGCATGTACACGACGTCCTCGGTCGCGACGTTACCGGACGCGCCCTTGGCGTAGGGGCAGCCACCCAGTCCGGCCACCGAACTGTCGACGGTAGCGATTCCCATATCCATAACGGCCAGCAAATTGGCCAACGCCTGGCCGTAGGTGTCATGGAAATGGGCAGCGAGATGAGCGACAGGTACCCGGGTCGCCACCGTTTCCACCATTTGCCGAGCCTTCAATGGGGTGCCGGTGCCGATCGTGTCGCCAAGGGAAATCTCGTAGCAACCCATCCGGAACAACCGGTCCGCCACTTCGGCAACGGCCATGGGGCTGATGTCGCCTTCATAGGGACAACCCAGCACGCAGGACACGTAACCCCGGACCCGGATACCCGAAGAGCGGGCCGCCTCCACCACCGGCGCGAAGCGCTCCAGACTCTCCAGGATGGAGCAGTTGATATTGCGCTGCGAGAAGCTTTCCGACGCCGCGCCGAACACGGCCACCTCTTCCACGCCGACCGCCCGAGCCGCCTCGAACCCTTTCATGTTAGGTACCAGCACTGGATAGGATACCCGGGAGCGGCGCCGGATAGCCGAGAACACTTCACCACTCCCGGCCATCTGCGGAACCCATTTGGGGGAGACGAAAGCTCCTGCCTCGACCACGGACAAACCGGTATCGGCCAGTTGCTCGATGAGGGCGGCTTTTACGTCTCCACCAATGACGCCGGATTCATTCTGAAGGCCGTCCCGCGGGCCGACCTCCACGATTTTTACGACTTCAGGTATCGCCATAAGGACGCCTCGTCATCACCCGGAATCACGATCATTGTTGCCGGAGCGACTGGAGAATCGCCTCGGCCACATCCACTCTCACCTTGCCCAGGGCCACCAGTTCCTGCGCCACCTTGTCGATTTCCTCGCCCACGGCCCCGACCATGACGGCAATGTTCTTTGCATGCAGCGCCATGTGGCCTTTCTGGATACCGGTGGTTGCCAGCGCCTTGAGCGCGGCGAAGTTCTGGGCCAGGCCGACAGCGGCGATGGTGCAGGCCAGTCGTTCCGCGGTCTGCACACCCATGATATCGAGCGCGATACGGGCGGTCGGGTGGGAGCGCGTGGCGCCGCCGATCAGCCCCACAGCCAGAGGCATTTCGATCGTACCGGTGAGGTTGCCGTCTGCGTCCACTTCCCACTGGGTGAGCGAGCGATACTGCCCCGAACGAGCGGCATAGGCATGGGCACCGGCTTCCACGGCCCGGGTGTCGTTGCCCGTCGCCAGTACCACCGCGCTGACGCCGTTCATGACGCCCTTATTGTGGGTCGCCGCCCGGTAGGGATCGATATCGGCAAAATCGAACGCCGCCAGGATACCGTCACGCACATCGGCGCCGCCGATGTCGTCCAGCGACCAGGTGGCCCGGGCCCGGGCCAGACGACGATCCGCGAGGTTGGACAGAATGCGCAGATAGGTCCGTCCGCCGGTCCACTCGGCAATCCGTGGCGCCACCGCTTCGGCCATGGAGTTCACCGCATTGGCGCCCATGGCGTCACGGGTATCGACAATCAGGTGGGTAATGACCATGGGTCCGGTCCGTCCGGACAGGATACGCACCTCGATATCCCGGAAGCCGCCGCCGTGCTTGAGCAGGACCGGATCGGTCTCATCGCAGATGGCCTTGATATCGGACAGGTGTTCGAGGATCTGCAGCCGCGCGAACTCGGGATTGGTCACGCCGACCAGTTGCACCTGGGCAATCATCTGCGCGCCGGACATGGCGGTGGTGAAACCGCCGGTACTGCGGCACTGGCGTGCGGCGTTGCAGACGGCGGCAACGACCGAGGATTCCTCAGTTGCCATCGGCACCAGGACGTCCCTTCCGTCGATCAGCATATTGGTGGCAACGCCCAGAGGCACGTTCATGGTGCCAATAACATTCTCGATCATCGAATCGGCTGTCGCCGGATCCAGGTTGCCAGTATTGCGCATATGGGCAACGGCATCGGCCCCCAGGCCCGCCGCCTCGGCGACTTTTTCCAGACGCTCGGCGGGAGGCAATTTGTGCAGCCCCGGAATACGCGAAGTTGTGGTTGTCATCGTGAGTTATCTCCAGTGTTCATTCAGTGAACCGGCTGTGCGATCTGCTCGGGCAGCCAGGTCACGATGTCGGGGAAGAAGATGAAGAGCAGCAGACCAATCAGCTGCAGGACCAGGAAGGGCACGATCGCCCGATACACGGTTTCCATGCCGATGCCGTCCGGCAGCACGCCCTTGATGTAGAACAACGTGTAACCGAAGGGTGGGGTGATATACGCCATCTGGGCGGTAATCAGGAACAGCACGCCGAACCACAGCGGATCAAAGTGGAAGGCATTGATGATCGGCAGGAACACCGGTACGCAAAGCAGGATGATGCCGATCTCGTCCAGGAACAGGCCGAGGAAGACCAGCACCAGCATCATCGCCAACAGGACCAGCCAGCGGTTCACGTTCAGGTCCTGGATAAACTGCAGCAACGAATCCGCGCCGCCGGTTCCGGTAAAGATCGACACAAAGATCTTCGCCCCGATGGTGATCCACATGATCATCGTGGTCACCCGCAGTGTATCCATGGCAGCGCCCTGGAGATTACCGAACGTCAGCGTTCGTTGCAGCGCGGCGGACACCAGCGCACCGGCAACACCCACCGCGGCCGCTTCCGTCGGTGTGGCGATACCGGCGTAGATACTGCCCAGTACCGCAACGACGATCAGGGTCGGCAGGATCAGCGACTTGAGGGAGCCGAACATTTCCCGCAGATCGACCGCCTCGCCCTGCTGACGTGGCGCCTTTTCCGGCTGGAGCGTGGCGCGAATCACGATATAGAGGACATACAGACCCGCCAGCACCAGACCGGGCACAATGCCCCCGGCAAACATCTTGCCCACCGAAATCTGCGCCGTGGCGGCGTAGACAATGGTGATGATCGACGGCGGAATCAGGATACCCAGCGTACCACCGGCACAGATGGTGCCCAGCGCCAACCGCTGATCGTAGCCACGCTGGAGCATGGATGGCAGCGCCAGAATGCCCATCGCCGCCACCGCAGCGCCCACGATACCGGTCATGGCGGCCATCACCGTACAGATCGCCACGGTTCCCACGGCCAGTCCGCCCGGCAGGCGCCGGAACCAAAGCTCCATGGCGCGATACAACGCTTCGATAATGCCGGAACGCTGCAGGACACTGGCCATCAACACATAGAGCGGGATCGCCAACAGGATGTCGGAGGTCATGGCGTCAAAGGTCTGGAGCACCGTGAGGACCAGCGCATCCGTGCCCCAAAGTGAGATGGTGAACAGCACCGCCAGAGAGGACAACACAAAGGCCAGCGGCATCCCACTCAGCAGCAACACCAGCAATCCCACGAACATCATGGACAGGACCAGGGTGGAACTCATACCGCCACCTCCCGGCCCAGGGCCCGCCGGGCCGCCAGGATGGTCTCCGCCACGGCCTGCAGTACCAGCAACAGGAAAGCTACCGGAATCAGCGCTTTCACCGGCCAAATGGCCGGATTCCAGGCGGTGAAGGACGTCTCGCCGCTGTCATAGGCATTCATTGCCACCGGCAGGCTTTGATCGATGAAAATGACCGCAACAATGACGATCAACGGATAGGTCAGGCAATCCACTAACCCAGCCAACCGGGGAGATAATTTGCCATACAGGATATCGACGTTGACGTGACCGGCGGTGTGCAACAGGTAAGGACCGGCCAACATAAAATAGGGCCCGAACAACAGCGTCGACAGTTCCATCGCCCAGGTGGTGGGCGCATCGAAGAAGTAGCGGGAAACCACCTCGTAGCTGATGACCGCCACCATGACGAAGACGAGTGCAGAGACCGCCCCGGCCACCCAGCGGTTGATCGCCGTGATGAGCCGGCAGTAGCCGAGCAGAACAGTCATAGGAAAACCTCGGGGAATGGCAGCCCGGCTTAGCCGCCGGGCTACGGTACGATCAGGCCCGGACGCTTAGTCCATCAAGCCCAGTTCTTTCATGAAGGCGATCTGGCTGTCCAGAATCCTGTTGGCCAACTCGTCATCGCCCGCGGCTTTACGCCAGGCTTTCATGGCAGTGGGACGGCCCTGGGCAATAATGTCCGGATCCAGGTGGATCACATCGGCGCCCTGCTCCTGGAATTTCTTCAGGGCAACGGCATCCTGGGCGAGGATGTGCTGACGCAGCGATGACGAAATTTCCCGGGCCGCCACTTCGAGCGCCGCCTTGTAGGAATCCGGCAACTTGTCGTAAGCCGATTGATTGGCCACATAGCTCGTTGCGGTCGTTGGCTGGTGGAAGCCCGGCACCACCACGTACTTGGCCACTTCGCCGAGACCGGCTTCCAGGTTGGCGGTCAGGTCACCACGGTCGGCAAAATCGATCACGCCTTTTTCCAGCGCCTGATAGACCTCCGCCGTAGGCAGTCCGGTTGTGGCCACACCGAATTCCGCCATCACGGTACTGGCCAGTCCGACGAAGCGGCCTTTCTTCCCTTTCAGATCGTCAAGAGAATGAATGGGGAACTTGGAGTGGATGGGCTCCTGTCCATAGACGGTTGGAGCGATGTAGAAGAGGCCGGCCTTGGCATAGGCTTCGCGGGCCATTTCCAGACCGCCTTTCTCGTAGAACCAGGCTTCATACTGGTCCGGCTCCGGAAAGCCGAAGGGCACCGTGCTGGTAAAAGCGAAGGCGGGAATGGAGCCCGCCTCATAGCCGTCGAAGGTTTTCATCATCTGGAATGCGCCCGCACGGACAGCCTCGAACGCCTGGGCCGACGGGGCCAACTGGCCACCGGCAAACAGCCGAATCTGGAACTTGCCGTTGGTCAGGTCCGCGACACGCTGGACGAATTTTTTCTCATAGTCGTAGGGCGTCGTTCCGGCATCCCAAAGCGCCTGCATGCGCCAGTTAACGGAAGGCATCTCATCCGCCGCAGCCACCAGCGGGGAAACCGAAGCGGTCACCAGAATAGCGGCGGCGAGTGTTTTGAGAAAACCACGGCGATGGTTGTTGGTCCGCAATTTCATATCGTTCTCCATTGTGCGTGGTCGCAGCTCAGATCCGGATGCCGGACGAATGCGCCACAGTTTCTTGTTGGAACAACACAGCAACGGGAAACCCCGTTTTGAATACCTGTCTTTGCGAGGAACCTGCCAGCACCCGTCCTTGATTCATGCTTTTTTCATACCGGACTGGACAGCTGGACAATTCGTATTCAAAACTTAGGACAGCAGAGCAAAGTGAACAAGGTACAATTCGGTCAATTGTGCCTAACACTGTACCAACCAAAAAACGGGCACAATCTGGACATCTATGGAACACTCGGTATCGCGCGCGCAGGAAATCGCCAACACGTTTGTCCGGCAGATCGAGCAGGGGCAATTGCCCGCGGGTACCCGCCTGCCCTCGATCCGCAGCGCGGCCACACGGTTTGGCGTCTCGAAAAATACGGTGATCGATGCCTACGACCGACTGGTGGCAACGGGCCACGTCAGCCCGAGGCGTGGGTCGGGCTTCTACGTTGAGGCCGCTCGGCCTGCTCACCCGGACATCAAGCCTGAACATTTCACGGAAGCCGTCGACCTGATATCGCTGCTGCGGGAACAACTCAACCAGCACTACGAAGTCAGGGCCGGTGACGGGCGCCTCCCGGCCAGCTGGATGGAAAACACCGACATTCGCCGCCACTTCAAGCGCATCACCCAGGATGGTGAACAGCGGGATGAGTTCGAGTACGGCAACCCCCAGGGCTTGCCGGGATTGCGTGACGACATTTCCCGGACCCTGATGGACCGGGCCATCAGCGCTCACCCGGACCAGATCCTGATGACCTTCGGCGCCAATCACGCACTGGATCTGATCGTCCGCCACTTTGTCGACACCGGCGAAGCCGTATTGGTGGAGAGCCCCGGCTACTACCCCATGTTCGGCAAGCTGCGGCTCCAGCGAGCGAACATCGTCGGTGTCACCCGCGGCCCCGAAGGACTGGACCTGGTAATGCTGGAGCAGAAAATCCGGGAGCACCGGCCGCGACTGCTCTTCGTCCAGCCAATGGCCCACAACCCCACCGGCACCTCGATGTCGCTGCAGAACATGCACGCTCTGCTGCGCATCGCTGAGCAGCACGACCTGACCATCATCGAGGACGATCCGTTTGGCGACATCCTGCCCCGTGCGACCCCGCACCTGGCCTCACTAGACGCGCTCAATCGGGTCATCTACGTGGGCACATTCTCCAAGACACTGTCAGCCAGCCTGCGCTGTGGCTATATCGCTGCCAGTCAAAAGCTGATCCGCTCGCTGACCGACATCAAGATGCTTACAGTGGTCAACGGATCCAGCATCATCGAACGTATGATTCATGAAATGATCGTTCGGGGCCGCTATAGACGACATATGACTCGCCTGCGCGACCGGGTGGCAAAGGCCGGCGCCGAAGCCGTAACGGCTTTGCAGGGCATTGGCATCAAGGACATCCATCCGCCGAACGGCGGTTACTACATCTGGTGCCCGCTACCCAGGCACGTCAACGCCGGCGAACTCGCCCACCGTGCCTCGGCACAGGGAATTTTCCTGGCCCCTGGCCACCTGTTCACTCTCTCTGAGGCCGAGGGTGCTTCCGCACTGCGCATCAATATTGCCCATGCGAAGCATCCGCGACTGCTGGACTTTCTGGCGGAGGCGATCCGCGCTAAAGAGTAAACATCTAAAGACTTACCGCGCCGGCCTGGGGTTCTCGGCGAGTTGGGCAACGATCGGCTGATCGGGCGCCGTCCGCAGGTGTGTGCAGTAGAGTGGACGGTTAACGGGTGGTTTCCCGGATCCGTTCGGCCACCTGCTGCAGGCGGGGCAGATAGCTGTTGGTCAATGTGTCCATATCCACCCGGGCGGCATTGGTGCTGATGTTGATGGCGCCCAGCAGTTCCCCGTCGCCGGCGAAAACGGGCACGGCGGCCGAGCGCAGCCCCAGGTCGAGCTCCTGATCGACGATGCAATAGCCCTGTTCCCGGCCTTGGAGAATGGCTTTTCTCAGACCAGCCACCGAATCGACCGAAGACGGCGTGTGGCGATGCACCTCCACCCGGGACAGGAACTGCTCCAGCTCGTCATCCGGCAACTGGGCCAGCAGGATTCGCCCCATGGAGGTGTAGGCGGCCGGCAGGCGGGTCCCTACAGACAGACTGATCGCCATCAACCGGTGACGCGCGGCGGAGCGCACCACATAGACCACATCCTGCCCATCCAGCACCGCCAGTGACGACGACTCGCCCAGATCGGCCGTGATGTCTTCCAGGTATTGCTGGATCACCGCGCGATAACGGTTCGAGGCCTGGTAGGCGTAACCCAACTGCAACACCCGCGGCGTCAACTCGAAGTAGCGACCGTTGCGCCGCACGTAACCGAGGGCGTGCAGGGTCAGCAGAAACCGACGCGCCTTGGCCCGATCCATGTCCGCCCGGGCGGCGACTTCACTGAGGGTCATGCGCTGGTGCTCGGCGTTGAACGACTGCAGCACGGTGAGCCCGGAGGCCAGGGCCCCGACGTAATCCCGATCGCCCGGCCTCAGTGTCTTGTCTTCCATTCCTGCTCCTGTTGGGGTGCCGCCATAGGGTGGTCTGCGACCGAATGGTAGCAGCTTGTTCGTTCTGCGAACACTCGTTCTCAAAAGCAAACGATCAAACTTTGCACTTGACGATGGTAAAACCTTCGCGTCATTATGTTCGCATATTAAACTTATATTCGCATTACGAACAAACAACGCAAAGTGCCAGAGGAGAATTGCCATGGCCGAATTTCTCTCTCTTAAAGAGGCGGTCAGCCGCCACATCAACGATGGCGATACCGTCGCCATGGAAGGGTTTACCCACCTGATTCCCTTTGCCGCGGGACACGAGATCATCCGCCAGGAGAAGCGCGACCTGACGCTGATCCGCATGACGCCGGACCTGGTGTACGACCAGATGATCGGCGCCGGCTGCGCAAAGAAGTTGATTTTCTCCTGGGGCGGCAACCCGGGCGTCGGCTCCCTGCACCGCCTGCGGGACGCAGTCGAACGCGGCTGGCCCAACCAGCTGGAAATCCTCGAACACAGCCACGCCGCCATGGCCTGCGCCTATGAAGCCGGCGCTGCGGGCCTGCCGCTGGCCGTGCTGCGCGGCTACATCGGCAGCGACCTGCCCAAAGTGAACGAGCAGATCAAGTTCATCGAATGCCCGTTCACCGGCGAGAAACTGGCCGCCGTGCCCTCGGTCCGCCCGGATGTTTCCGTGGTTCACGCCCAGCGCGCCGACCGCAAAGGCAACGTCCTGGTGGAAGGCATCATCGGCATCCAGAAGGAGGCCGTGCTGGCCGCCAAGCGCAGCATTGTCACCGTCGAGGAAGTGGTGGACGACCTGGGCGCCTCCGTCAACGCCTGCGTACTCCCGTCCTGGGCGATCACGGCCATTGCCGAAGCGCCGAAGGGCGCCAAGCCGTCCTACGCGCTGGGCTACTACGACCGCGATAACGCCTTCTACAAGGAATGGGACGGAATCGCCCGCGACCGCGACGCCTTCCAGGCGTGGCTGAACGAGAATGTCTTCGAGAACGGAGGTGCCTGAGATGAGCCTGGAATTCACTTCGTCGGAAATGATGAGCGTGACCGCTGCGCGGGCGCTGAACAACGACATGACCTGCTTCGTCGGCATCGGCCTGCCCAGTGAGGCCGCCAACCTGGCGCGCCTGACCCACGCGCCGGACGTCACCCTGATTTACGAATCCGGCACCCTGCAGACCAAGCCGGACGTATTGCCGCTGTCCATCGGTGACGGCGAGCTGTGCGAATCCGCGCTGACTACCGTGTCCGTGCCGGAAATGTTCCGCTACTGGCTGCAGGGTGGCAAGGTCAGCGTGGGCTTCCTGGGCACCGCCCAGATCGACCGGTACGCCAACATCAACACCACCCTGATCGGCGACTACCGTGAACCGAAAGTCCGCCTGCCCGGCGGTGGCGGCGCGCCGGAGATCGGCACCAACGCCCACGAAGTCTTCATCACCGTGAAGCATTCCAAACGCACCTTCGTGAAGGACGTGGACTTCATCACCACCGTCGGTTTTGGCCGGGACGGCAAGGCGCGGGACAATGTGCCCAACATCGGTCGTGGCCCGACCGTGGTGATCACGGACCTGTGCATCCTCAAACCGGAC
Source organism: Marinobacter sp. NFXS9 (assembly GCF_040148665.1). NCBI lineage: Bacteria > Pseudomonadati > Pseudomonadota > Gammaproteobacteria > Pseudomonadales > Marinobacteraceae > Marinobacter > Marinobacter sp. NFXS9. The sequence goes on from NZ_JAGDDW010000019.1 coordinate 26,118, forward strand.
CCGGACACCAGGGAACTGGTGGTCACCTCCCTGCACCCGGGCGTCACCCGCGAGCAGGTGATCGAGGCGACTGGCTGGGAGATTCGTTTTGCCGAGAAGGTGGACACCACACCCGAGCCGTCAGCCAAGGAACTGGAAGTGCTGCGCGATCTCAAGGCCCGCACCAACGCCCACCATGCCGGCCAACAGTGAGGTGAATCATGACTGACGTCTATCTCTGCCATCCCCGCCGTTCGGCCGTCGGCCGCTTCGGTGGCACCCTCGCCAGCGTGCGTCCCGACGACCTGGCGGCCCACATTTTCAAGGCCGTACTGGCCGAAGCGCCGGAACTGGACCCGGCCGCCATCGACGAAGTGATGATGGGCTGCGCCAACCAGGCCGGTGAAGACAACCGCAACGTGGCCCGCATGTCCGCCCTGCTGGCCGGCCTCCCCACGTCCGTGCCCGGCACCACCCTGAACCGCCTGTGCGGCTCGGGCATGGACGCCGTCGGCACCGCGTTCCGCGCCATCCGCGCCGGCGAGATGGACCTGGTCCTGGCCGGCGGTGTGGAATCCATGTCCCGCGCGCCTTACGTGCTGGGCAAGGCGGACAGTGCCTTCACCCGCGGTCAGACCATCGAGGACACCACCATCGGCTGGCGTTTCGTGAACCCGCTGATGAAGCAGCAGTACGGCATCGACTCCATGCCGGAAACCGCCGAGAACGTGGCCGAACAGTACAAGGTGTCCCGCGAGGATCAGGATCTGTTCGCCGTGCGCTCCCAGAACAAGGCCGAAGCCGCCCGGGAGGCCGGTCGCCTGGCCGAGGAAATCGTCCCGGTCAGCATCCCGCGCCGCAAGCAGGAGCCGCTGGTTTTCGATACGGACGAGCATCCCCGCGCCGGCACCACCGTGGAAAAGCTGGCCAAGCTGCCCACACCGTTCCGCGAGAATGGTTCCGTGACCGCCGGTAACGCCTCTGGCGTGAACGACGGCGCCGCCGCCATGCTGGTCGCCAGCGAAGCCGCCGTGAAAGCCCACGGCCTCAAGCCGATGGCCCGCATCCTCGGCATGGCCACCGCCGGTGTGGAACCGCGCGTCATGGGCATCGGCCCGGTCCCGGCCACCCGGAAGCTGCTGAAGCGCCTGGGCATGACCGTCGACCAGCTCGACGTGATCGAATTGAACGAGGCCTTCGCCGCCCAGGGCCTGGCGGTCCTGCGCGAGCTGGGGATTGCCGATAACGACGCCCGCGTAAACCCGAACGGCGGCGCCATCGCATTGGGTCATCCGCTGGGCATGTCCGGCGTGCGCATCCTGCAATCCGCCGCCCACGAGCTGCAGCGCAGCGGCGGCCGCTACGCGCTGTGCACCATGTGCGTCGGCGTCGGCCAGGGCATCGCCACGCTGATCGAACGGGTCTGATCGACAGGAGGAACCATGGCCTTTCTGGAACACGATGGACGGACGATTCACTACCGGCTGCTCGGGTCAGCCGACAAGCCGCTGCTGGTGCTGGCCCACCCGCTGGGCATGACCCAGGCGGTCTGGGATGACCTGCTGCCCGGCCTGCTGCCTCGCTTCCGGGTGCTGACCTGGGACCTGCCCGGCCATGGCGGCAGCGCTGCCGCGAGCCCGGCCTGTGATGCCATCACGCCTGAAGATCTGGCACAGGAAACGCTCGCCCTGGTGGGCTCCGCCGACGCGGAACAGTTTCATTTCGTGGGAACGTCCATCGGCGGCGTTATCGGCCAGCAGTTGCTGAGTCGCTACCCCGAAATCCTGCTGTCCGCCACGCTGACCAACACCGGCCCGGTGATCGGCACGCCCGACGCCTGGAAAACCCGGGCCGCGGATGTGCGCAGCAAAGGCCTGCCAACCATGGCCGAAGGCATCGTGCCGCGCTGGTTCGGCCCACTGGCCGCCGCCGAACAACCGGCCCTGCTGGATGGCTGGAAGGTCCTGATGGGTCGCGGCGACGCGAACAGCTACGCCCTGCTGTGCGAGATGCTCGGCCTGGCGGATTTCCGCGGCGCCTTCGGCGACCGCAAAGTACCGGTCACGCTCATCGGAGGCCGAGATGACATGGCTACTCCGCCCGCGGCGCTGGAAGCCCTGGCCGACGCCGTCGGCGGCCCGACACCGCACATCCTCGACCGGGTCGGCCATGTGCCGTCCGTCGAAAGCCCGCAGCAACTGCTGCCATTGATCGAGCAACACCTTTCTTCCTGATTGTGCCCCTGGCCCGTCGACAACTCGACGGGCCCTTTTTTCTCCCCGCCCGTCTTTCACACCCCTGATTCCCCGGTGACTTTTCGCTAGACTCAGCATGCAATGGTCTTGGCGCTCACGGCGCCGAACTCGCCCGCCAATAATAAAAAGGGACACTCACTCCATGCCCTCATCCGCCGTCACGATCGAAGAAAACGGCCCGGTCTGCACCATCATCCTGAATCGCCCCGGAAAAAAGAACGCGGTCGACCGGCCTACCGCAAGCGCCCTGCGCCAGGCGTTCACCGATTTCGAAGCGAACGACGCGCTGCGGGTCGCGGTGCTCTGGGGCGATGGCGGCACCTTCTGCGCTGGCGCCGACCTGTCGGCCATGGGCGATCCGGACACCCGCAACGAGATCGAGCCGGAAGGCACCGGACCCGGCCCGATGGGCCCGACGCGCATGGCGCTGAGCAAGCCGGTGATCGCCGCGGTCTCGGGGCACGCGGTGGCCGGTGGACTGGAGCTGGCGTTGATGTGCGACCTGCGGGTGGCCGAGGCATCCGCCGTCTTCGGCGTGTTCTGCCGGCGCTGGGGCGTGCCACTGATCGACGGTGGTACGGTACGTTTGCCGCGACTGATCGGCCAGTCCCGCGCGCTGGATATGATCCTGACCGGTCGCCCGGTCGGCGCCGACGAAGCGCTGCAGATGGGATTGGCCAACCGCGTCGTGCCGGACGGCGAGAGCCGCCAGGCGGCGGAACAGCTGGCCGCCGACATCGCCCAGTTCCCGCAGCACTGCCTGCAGGCGGATCGGGCGTCCGCCTACGCGCAATGGGATCTGACAATAGAGGAAGCGCTGAAACAGGAAGGGGCCGGTGGCTATCCGGTAGTCTTCGAAGAAGCGATCAAGGGCGCCGACCAGTTTGCCAAAGGCGCCGGCCGGCATGGGCGGTTCGACGACTGACCCGGGGATTACTCGGGCTCGCCCTCGCTCAGCACCCAGTCCCGGAACAGACGGACGGTTTCGTTGTCTCGCCGGTGATCGGGCAGCACAAAATGATAGCCGCCCTGGCTCTGGAAACTGTGCGAGACCGGCACTATCAGTTGCCCGGCCTCCAGCTCCCGTTCAATCAGGAACGGCGGAATCAGGGCGATGCCCATGCCGTGGGCGGCGGCTTCCGCCAGCATGGTGAACAGCTCGTAGCGCTGCCCGGACATGTCCCGCTCCACCCGCATGTCCAGTGACCGGAACCAGTGCCGCCAGGCATAGGGTCGCGTGGTCTGCTGCAATAACGGGTAGTTCAGGATTTCTTCATAGGTCAGCGATGTGCGACCCGCCAGCAGATCCGGACTGCACACCGGCACCGGCCGCTCCCGCATGAACACCGTGGTTTCCGTACCGGACCACTCGCCATCCCCAAAGTAGATCGCCGCATCGAACGGAGTGTCCGAGAACAGGAACGGCCGCGTCTTGTTGGTCATGTTGACCGTAATGTTCGGGTGCAGCGCCTTGAACCGCCGCAGCCGGGGAATCAGCCAGCGGGTCCCGAAGGTGGGCACCACCGCCAGCTCCAGGGCGTTTTCCGTGCCATGATTCCCCATGACGGACAGCGTATCGCGCTCGATCTCATTGAGGCGCTGGGCGACCAGACGATGGTAGTTGTGGCCCGCCTCGGTGAGCCTCACACCCTGACGACCGCGCCGGAACAACTTGACGCCGAGGAACTCCTCAAGCGAAGCGATCTGGCGGCAGATGGCACTCTGGGTCAGCGACAGCTCCTCGGCCGCCTCGGTAAAGCTGACGTGGCGCGCCGCGGCTTCGAAGCCCATCAGGACGGTGGTACTGGGGACCTTGCGACGCATGGCGCTCTCCGGATAGGGTCAGGGCAGCAACTTATGAAGTGAGTTTTATGCACAACGAAATGAAATATTATCGTTTGAGCCCGACGTTGTCGATTCACTAGTATGGCCACACATCAATAATATCGCGCGCTCCCGCATCACAAGAGATACCGCCAACTACACGACATGTGAGGTAAACGAACAATGAGCCGCCCCAACGCTGAATTTGACTGGTTGAGCCCTCTCCTGCTGGACAGCCAGCTTGAAGAAGAAGAACGTATGGTGCGGGACACCGCCCACAACTACGCGCAGGACAAACTGGCCCCGCGCGTACTGGAAGCCTTCCGCCACGAGAAAACCGACCCGGCGATTTTCCGGGAAATGGGCGAACTGGGCCTGCTGGGTGCCACCATTCCGGAACAGTACGGCGGTGCCGGCCTGAACTACGTGTCCTACGGGCTGATCGCGCGGGAAGTGGAGCGGGTCGATTCCGGCTACCGCTCCATGATGAGCGTGCAGTCCTCCCTGGTCATGGTGCCGATCAACGAATTCGGCTCCGAGGAGCAGAAGCAGAAGTACCTGCCCAAACTGGCCAGCGGTGAATGGATCGGCTGCTTCGGCCTGACCGAGCCAAACCACGGCTCCGACCCCGGCAGCATGGAAACCCGCGCCAAGAAAGTCGACGGCGGCTACAAGCTGAGCGGCAGCAAGATCTGGATCACCAACAGCCCGATCGCCGACGTGTTCGTGGTCTGGGGCAAGACCGAAGACGGCAAGATCCGCGGCTTCATCCTGGAAAAAGGCATGAAAGGCCTGAGTGCGCCAGCCATCCACGGCAAGGTCAGCCTGCGTGCTTCCATCACCGGCGAGATCGTGATGGATGAAGTGTTCGTGCCGGAAGAAAACATGTTCCCGGAAGTGACCGGCCTGCGCGGTCCGTTCACCTGCCTGAACTCCGCCCGCTACGGCATCGCCTGGGGCGCCCTGGGTGCCGCCGAGTTCTGCTGGACCGCCGCGCGTCAATACGTACTGGACCGCAAGCAGTTCGGTCGCCCGCTGGCCGCCAACCAGCTGATCCAGAAGAAGCTGGCCGACATGCAGACTGAAATCACCCTGGGCCTGCAAGGCTGCCTGCGCCTGGGTCGCATGAAGGACGATCACACCGCCGCCGTGGAAATCACCTCGCTGATGAAGCGCAACTCCTGCGGCAAGGCGCTGGACATCGCCCGCACGGCCCGCGACATGCTGGGTGGCAACGGGGTTTCCGATGAGTACGGCGTGATCCGCCACATGGTGAACCTGGAAGCAGTCAACACCTACGAAGGCACGCACGACGTCCACGCCCTGATCCTGGGCCGCGCCCAGACCGGCATTCAGGCCTTCACCGGTTAATAGCCCGCTTACCGGATCCCCCTACTCGCACCGACTCCGGTGCGAGCCTCCCCTTCACGTGCCGATGAAGGAGTTATTTCATGTCTGCACAAACCAATGACCGTCCGGGCCCCCTGGACCATCTGACCGTACTCGACCTCAGCCGCATCCTGGCCGGTCCATGGACTACCCAAATGCTGGCCGACCTGGGCGCCCGGGTGATCAAGGTGGAAAGTCCGGCCGGTGACGACACCCGGCGCTGGGGCCCCCCGTTCTTGACCCGACAAACGGAAGACGGACAGACCGAATCATCCGACGCGGCTTATTTCACCTGCTGTAACCGTAACAAGGAATCGGTGTGTGTCGATTTTTCCAAGCCTGAAGGTGCCGAACTGGTCCGCAAACTGGCGCAGTCCGCCGACATTCTGGTGGAGAACTTCAAGGTGGGCGGCCTGAAGAAGTACGGCCTCGATTACGACAGCCTTCGAGCCGTCAACCCACGTATGGTCTACTGCTCCATCACCGGCTTCGGCCAGACCGGCCCCTACGCCAATCGCGCCGGTTACGACTTCCTGATCCAGGGCATGGGCGGTCTGATGAGCATGACAGGCCTGCCGGAAAACGGCGACCAACCGGCCCAACCCCTGAAGACCGGCGTGGCTATTGTCGACGAATTCACCGGCATGTACGCCGCCACGTCGATCCTCGCCGCCATCGCCAGCCGCGACCAGACCGGCGAAGGCCAGCACATCGACTGCTCGTTGCTGGACTGCCAGGTCGCCATGCTCGCAAACCAGGGCTCCAACTGGCTGGTCGGCAAGCGTACCCCCAAACCGATGGGCAACAATCATCCGAACCTGGTGCCTTATCGGGCCTACCCGGTCCAGGATGGACACGTCATCATTGCGTGCGGGAATGATCGCCAGTTCCAGGCCTTGTGCACGGTGCTTGATGTCAAGTCCATCGCACGGGATGCCCGGTTTGCCAGCAATGCGGGCCGGGTCACCAACCGGGACGAACTGGAAACCATTCTGGAAAGCCGTCTGGCCACGGTATCTCGCGAGCGGATCATCAGTCTGCTCGAAGTGGCTGGCGTCCCCTGCGGACCGATAAACACCGTGCCGGAAGTGTTTGCGGACAAGCACATCATTGCCCGGGAAATGATGGTTCCCATGACACGGGCAGACGGCTATGAGATTCCAACGGTGGCCTATCCCGCCAAGTTCAGCGGTACGCCGGCTACTTACCGGTCTGCGCCTCCCAGCCCTGGCAGCCACACGCGTTCAACGCTGTCCAAAGACCTAGCACTGACCGAAGCGGATATCGAAACGCTCGTCAGGTCCGGGGTTGTGGCCTGAGGCGCCCCAAACCGCCCCCTCCCGGAAGACATCAGGATACCGAACCGGTAATCGCCGCAGGCAAGACGCCGCCTGTGGCGACCGGCTTCGGTCGCCGTCTCAATCCCAAAGCCCCCCCAGGTTCGACAACGTCATGACCATCGGATGGTCCCCGGCGCCGTACGATTACAGAATGCAACCGTGCCCCCTTTGCGGGACGGCCATCAGATCCCTCACAGCCGGCGCTCAGACGGGCATCGAGCGCATCCGCCAGCGCTTGCCAGGAGGAGGACAGCGGAGAAAGGAATTCGAAGGAAGATGGGGCAAAGGCAGGAAAAAAGGGCCCCGGATGAACCGGGGCCAATCAGAGTCAGCAACTCACAAGGAAAATGTCATCCATTCGATGACCCACTTAGAACCCGAACTTGATCGTGCCCTGCAGGCGGACCGCATCCCCTTTATCACCATTTACCTGCTTACGCGTGTGGTAGCCGGCTTCTACACCGTAGGTAATGTGGTCATAGGGAGACCAGATGTAGTTCACGAAGGTGCTGGCGTATCGCTCGTCAGAGGTTCCGGCCAGATCCCCGCTTCGGTAGGCATCATCCAGATCGGTGACAACGATTCCGTATCCGACATTCACTGAGCCGGGTCCGGTCGCATAGCTCACGCTAACGCCACCGCCTGTGCCTTTGATCGTCTCCAGGTTGCCAGTGCTGCTGACATAACCCGGTGCGGCAGGGCTCAGGTACAGGTACCCGCCAATACCGTCGCCATGGGTGATGGAGCCACGGATGGTAATGCTGTCCGTCAGCTTTGTGTTGGCTTCCAGCATGACACCCCAACCTGTCGCGGTGTCGTCAGTCCAGGCCGGATTCGAGACGGTTTGCCCTTCGGCGTCGTATTGCAGGTACCGCACCAGGGCAGCCGCCGCATAATTGATCGGGCCGGACGTATTTTGATAACGCACGGTCAGATCCGGAATACGATAGACGTTCGTACCTTCGGCGATTACATCCCCGCCGGCGGCGCCGCTGCCCTCGGGATCCTCGAGCGAGAAGGAGAAGTCGCCCGTCGTATAACGCAGCTGAGCCTGGCGACCGCCACCCTGACCGAGCGGACCGTTGAAATCGACGGTCGGAAACAGGCTCAGGATGTTGCCGAAGTTACTCCATGTCTGCCCGGCCAGGATGCCGTTCCAGGTCCCGTAGGCATGGCGCAGGCGCAGTTCGCCACCCCCGCCACCAAAACCATTATTGCCGTAAAAATCCCCCTCAATCACGGTTTTCAGCGTGTGGCCGCCAACCGGTGTTGAAGTACGGAAGCCAAGCCGACTCTGATAAGCATGCATGGTGGTATGGCCGTCAACACCGGGCTCGCCATCCAGCCCGATTTTGCTGCGAATAATGGTATTGCCCAAATCCGCATCGACGTCATAGATCATGTCGAGCTTGGCATAACCATAGACGTCAATGTCCGTGTTTTCGATCGTCAAATCTGCAGCCTGGCTAGACGATGCCATGAGCATGGTCAGCCCGGCCAGCGACAGCATAGACGTTCTCTTTTTCGTTAGTGCGTGCATAAAGCCCCCTCAAGTGACTCTTCTTGGTATCGATTTATGTCTTGAAGAAGTGGGTTGGTCGTTTGGATTGACCTGTCATCCGGTGATTGCCTAACGACTCTCAGTCGTCATTTTTCTTGGTGGTTCGAGTTAAACAATACACCTGCATGTATTTTTTTCAATACATTTAAAAATGTTTTTTTAATACAAATATTGTGATTTTAAAAATTTAACATTTTGGCTTAAAAAAAATACAAATGAGTTTGGATAAAAGCGACCGGAGAGGGGCATTCGCGCGTGATGAGGGCAACGGGTGCAGGGTGTAACAGAGTAGACTCAAATACGGCCGGGCCCCACTCTGGACGGCATAGAGGTAGGTGCCGGCCGATCATTGAAACATCGGCCGGCGTGCCCGGTTGAGCCAGACGGCTAAGACAGCGACGGCAACCAGGTCACCAGGCTCGGGAAAGCGACCAACAAAAGAACCAACAGGATCGAGCACACGATGTAGGGAATGGCGGCCAGATAGATCTCCTGCATGGTGGTACCGGGCGGCGCGACGCCTTTCATGACAAACAGGTTCAGGCCCAGAGGCGGTGTGGAGAAACCGATCTCAAGGGCAATCAGGGTGATCACCGAGAACCAGACCAGATCAAAGCCCATTGACTGGGCCAGCGGGAAGAAGAATGGAACGGTGATCATCATGATCGAGATCGCCTCCATAAATGTCCCCAGAACCAGCAGGACCAGCAGCATGCAGGCCAGCATCAGTAACGGCGGTAAATCGAAGCTGGTCGCCCAGTGGATAAGACCGCTTGACGCTCCGGAAAATGCCAGGAGCTGACTGAATGTCGCCGACCCGAAGACAATCAGGTAGGCCATCAGCGTCACCTTCAGTGCACCGACAACGGAAAGCTTGAAGGACTCGACAGAAAGCTCTCCAAACACGAGGGCGAGCACAATAACACCCAGGGCACCAAACGCCGCCGACTCCGATGGCGTCGCGAACCCGGTCAGCATCATCACCACGATAATCACAATAACGCTGAGCATGGGCAGGATATCGCGCATGAATATCATGAGCTTCTGGGCGAGGGGCACAGACTCTACGTCATAGGCCGGTGCGGCCGACGGATTGAGTTTGGTTTTTAGCCAGATTGTCAGCATATAGAGCCCAGCTAGCAGAATGCCCGGCACGATACCGCCAATCAGGACATCACCGATGTCAATCTTCGCCAGAGTGGCCAGGAGCACGCCAATCGCGGAAGGGGGAATAATGATGGCCAGCCCGCCCGTCCCCAGAATGGGGCCGATCGACATGTATTTCTTGTAGCCCCGCCTTTCCATTTCGGGAACAAGCAGGGATCCGAGCAACGCCGTGGAGCCCATTGACGAACCACTCAGTGTCGAAAAGGCCGTTCCGCCGACAACGGTTACGTAGGACAGTCGACCGGGGACCCGCCCCATCAGGTGGTCGATCGCGTTGAACATGCGCATCCCGAGCCCCGTGCGGAAAAACAACTCCCCCATGAGCAAGAAAAGGGGAATGGGCACCAGGCTAAAGCTGGAAAGGGCGCCGAAACCATTATTGAGCAACTGGGTCAGACCGGCGCTACCGCCCATAAAATACCAGGCGCCAACCAGATTCGCGCCGATAAAAGCCAGAGCAACAGGGGCGCCAATCAGCATCAGCACCAGGACGATGGATAACAGGAACAGAAGAGACTCGTGCCAAACCATGTTATACGTTCCCGGATTTGCTGCTGTGGAAAGAGTCTTTCGAAACGATGAATCGACTGAATTCGATCCCCATCAGCGAAAAGCTGACTGGATAGGCCACGGTAAAGATCCACATGGGTACGAAATAGGTCCTGACATCGTAATCGCTGCCCTGAATGTTGGAGATCACGAGCTGCAGCCCCTGCCAGGCCAACACGAAGCTGATCGCCGCACAGATCGCCATCACCAGTCTCGACAACACACTGAGCGCCCTGGGTGGCAGCCGGTTGATCGCCACCTCGATATAAACGTGCCCTTTCTCGCGAACGAGCCACGGAGCACCGAGCAACGTCAGGTAGAACATGAAATATTCCGTCGAAGAGAATAGCCATGCCGGCGACTGATATCCGAGGTTTCGAATCACAACGGAGAGAACCACCGCGACCATAAGCCAGACCAGCATCGTGGCGGCGATAAAGGCCATGGCATCGATCAGCCTGTCGTAGAGGCGAATGAAGGAGAACATAGGCGCACCCATTACAGAATCAAAAAGGGCCCGGCAAAGCCGGGCCAACGGGGTGGTTATTCCGCGTCCGGCTTATTGAAGTCCTTAACAAGCTCGTCGTAATTCGTCAGGCCACCCGGCTGATCCTTCATATGCTCACGCATCCGATGGAGCGACGCGTCCTTGGCGGCCTTGAGATAGGTTTCGGCCGCAGCATCCCCCAGGGTGAAGGGCTTCATGCCACCCTCTTCCAATTCGGCCTGCTGCTTGCTGGACAGTGCCTTGAAGGCCTCAGCGCTGTCCTTCTCATGCTTGATGGCTACGCGTTGCAGGATGTCCTGGGCCTTGTCACTCAACTTGTTCCAGCTTTTCAGGTTAACGATCACACCCATGTCCGTTGAATAGAAAGCCGGATCGATACGGTAGTTGAGGAACTTGTCCCAGTTGAGATCGTGCATCCCGATCTGTGTCCAACCGGTCGCATCCACCACGCTGCGCTCCAGGGCTGAATAAACGTCAGTCGTCGGCAGGCTGATCGGCTGTGCTTTCAGGTAGTCGGTAAAGAACGCGTTATATACCGGGTTGCTGCGCAGGCGTATGCCGGACATATCAAGATTGCCCTGCGCATCCACCTTGGGCTTGTTGACGGTATAGAGGTTGTATTTCACCCCGCTATCGAACCACCCCAGGTAGTAAACGCCCATCTTTTCCTGGTGGATCTTGTTAAGCAGATCAATACCACCGGACTTACGCGCATAGATCGCATTGGTGTTGGAAGAGATGAGGGCATCCCGCTCGGGCAACTTATCGGCATAGAAGCTCGCCGCCGTGTAGGCCATGTCGACAACGCCGTTACGAACCGCTGACGGTTGCTGGGAGAGGCCAATAGCTTCCGGTCCGCCCAGAACCTGGATTTGCACAACCCCCTTACCCGCCTTATTCACTTCGTCAACAAAGTCCAGAAAGCTCTGGGTGTAGATCAGCGATGTGGGAAACGCGTGAACCGCCCGGATCACCTGCTCTTCGGCCGATGCATTCAGCGCAAACAACATCGAAAGACACGCCGCAATCATACGCATTGGTTTATTCATGATAACCTCATTTGGTTTTTTATTGCTGTTGGCAGAGTATTGATTTTATTTAAATTACTCTTTCCCCGAGTTGAGCCAGGGGTAGTGCTTGACGTAGTCACGCCGGAACCGTTCGATCTCCGGGGTCCTGTCCCGGGTCAGGTCAATGTCGTCCCAACCATTCAGCAGCTTCAGCTTCCAGGTCGGGTTTACCTCGAACCCCACTTCGTGGCCGTGGAAGGCAATGGTTTGAGCCGTGAGGTCAACCGTCACCTGCCCGGGGTTCCCGGCGAGTGCCTCAAGCACTTTTTCGGCATCCTGCTCGGAAACCAGCGCAGGCAGCAGGCCATTGTTAACGGCATTGGAGGCGAAGATGTCACCGAAACTCGGCGCAATAACACATCGAAAGCCGTAGTCGACCAGGGCATACACCGCCGCTTCGCGCGATGACCCCGCCCCGAAATTACGACGCGCCACCAGGATTTGGGCGTCCTGCGCCGGCTCATGATTGAGGATGAAATCACGGGGTGTCCCGTCGGCGTTGAAGCGGAGGTCATGCAGCAGGAAGCCACCGTAGCCGCTCGACCGCGACTCCTTCATGAAGCGTGCAGGGATCAGTTGATCCGTATCCACGTTCTCCATCGCCAGAGGACACGCCAGTGATGAGATTTCCTTTAATGGTTCCATGACGATCCCCCCCAGAGTTCGCGAATGTCGGTCAGATGGCCATTCAGGGCTGCGGCGGCAACCATGGCGGGCGACATCAGGTGGGTTCGGGCACCCGGCCCTTGCCGGCCCTTGAAATTACGGTTGGTCGTCGAGGCACAGCGTTCTCCGCTTCCAACCAAGTCGCCGTTCATGCCGACGCACATGGAGCAGCCGGACTCGACCCACTCCAGCCCCGCCTCGACAAACACTTGATCCAGCCCTTCTGCCTCAGCCTGGACCTTCACAAGCGTTGAACCCGGCGACACCAGACCGCCAACCTTGCACTTCTTGCCGCGAAGAACATCGGCGGCCGACCTCAGATCCTCGATACGCGCATTGGTGCACGAGCCGATAAAAACACGGTCGACCTGGATGTCAGTGAGTTTCTGGCCGGGGGTCAGCCCCATATAGTCCAGACTGTCTCGAATCTGTCGGGCCTTGGCGTCCGAGCCCGCCTGGAGCGGATCCGGCACAACGGAATGAATGGGGAGGGCTTCTTCGGGCGAGACGCCCCAGGTTACCGTCGGCGCGATATCGCGACCTTCCAGCTGCACGTCGCGGTCGAACGCAGCATCGGCATCACTGAAAAGCGATCGCCAGTACCGTTCGGCCTGCTCAAGAGCCGCACCTTCCGGCGCAAACGGCCGACCTTTCACGTACTCGATGGTTTTATCATCCGGCGCGATCATGCCGCAGCGGCCTCCCCCTTCTATGGAGAGGTTGCACAGGGTTAAACGAGCCTCGACGCTGAGACCGTCGATCACGTCGCCGGCGTATTCAATGGCATACCCACGGGCACCGTCTGCGCCCAGGTGAGCGATCCAGGCAAGAGCGATATCTTTCGCGGTGACGCCGGGCGCCAAAGCCCCGTCAATCCGGACTCGCATCCGTTTGGGCTTGGTCTGCCATAGCGTCTGGGTGGCCAGCACATGCGCGACTTCAGACGCTCCGATACCGAATGCAAGAGCCCCAAGAGCGCCATGGGTCGATGTATGACTGTCACCACAGACCATGAGCAATCCGGGCTGAGTGATGCCCTGTTCCGGTCCTACGACATGGACAATACCCTGGCGCGGATCGTCCAGGCCAATCAGTCTTACGCCATGGCGGCGGGTGTTTTCGACGAGCTGCTCAATGACATCGCGGACCTTGGGCTGCACGGCGATCAGGTCGCGCCCGCGGGTGGGTACATAATGGTCCGCTATACCGATCGTCTGCTCCGGATGGCGTACCGGAAGGCCTCGCTCAGCCAGCTTGTTGAAGGCATGAAAAGAACCCTCATGAGCCAGATGCCGGTCCACCCAGAGCAGACTTTGGCCTTCATCATTTTGGCAGACTTCGTGTGCCCGCCAGATTTTGTCAAACAGCGTCTCTCCCGCCATGCTTCTGCTCTCGATTTCGATCTGTGGCTTGCTTCTTGCGGCATCAGCTCACGGATAAATGTATTTTTATCACTACAACAAATGTATTATTTGTTATACAGATAAAGGTATACCAGTCTTTTTGCCGATGTCAACAGAATGAATGGACGAGAGCATGGGGCCGAACGGAACTATCGCTGTTCCGGCGCCAGGGGCTGCCAGTAACGATCGTCCTCGTCACCTGCGCGGCTCAGATCAATCTCAATGCGATAACGATCCGGGCGGTAAAGCGCGTGCAGATACTCAACGCCTTGCCCGCTCTTGTCGTACACGACACGGGTCAATGAGATGAGGGGCGATCCAACGGCCACATCCAGCGCCTCGGCGACGTCCTTCGTTGCCAGCGTTGCCGAAATGGACTGGGAGGCATGATCGACATACACCCCACTGCGCTCCAGAAGAGCAAACAGTGGCGTCGTTGCGAGATCGGCTTCGTCGTAGCTCAACGCAATCCGTTCCGGCACGTAGGTGGTGAGATAGGAGAACGGCTTATCTTCCGCCAGGCGAACTCGGACCGACCTCTGCGCCCGATCTTCCGGGGCCAGACGCAAGCGCTCGCGAACGCCTTCTGGAGGAACGCCATAACCAAACTCGAGCAAACGAACGTGCGAGTTCTCGCTCAACTTGACCATGTTGGGCAGAAGGTTCGAGACGCTGGCCGTCATGACAGTAGCCCCCACAGGGCGCTCGCAGACCAGCGTCCCCACACCCGGCCGGCGTGTAATCAACCCCTCTTCGGTCAACGCCTCCAGCGCACGGCGCACCGTCACACGCGAGACACGATGCTCTTCTGCCAGCTTTAGTTCTCCGGGAATCTTGGTTCCCGCCGCCATGCGCCCACTAACAATGGCGTCCTTCAGCAGCAGAAATAACTGATGCGACTTGGTACCACCAGGTCCATTAGTGGAATGGGATGTGACCATTTAGCTTGCCTCTTAATTTTCCAGGGTCGTCAGACTTGACAGCTCATCCAGATAGAACATATAAATGTATCATGAATAGAACAATCAGGTAATCAAGTATTCCATCAAAGCGCGCCGCACCAATAAGGAACCATCATGCCGATGATACAGGTCAATCTACTGACGGGGTACAGCTCTGCACTCAAAGATCGACTCGCGCGCGCCCTCACATCGGTGATCGGCGGCATTACCCGGGCGAAGCCAGACGCCATCACCCTCTGGATCCATGAGATTGATCCTGAGAATTACAGTCGGGGAGGTTCCCCGCGGCTTCCGGGCTCCGGCACAACGGACCCGGTGATGCTGGTCCTTGGTTATCTGGACGCAATGCAGGAAAGGAACCTGGAGACGGCCCAAACCTACCTGGCCGCCCCTTTCGCCATGACCTTCCCCGGGAGTGGTGAACTCACATCGCTCGGCGCCCTGGTCGAGTGGTCTAAGGACCGTTATCGCCACATCGAGAAAACGGTGATGGCGACCAATGTGGCGTATGAAACTGACCACATTGTCGTGATGGTTCAGGGCACCCTGGCGGGTCAGTGGCCCGATGGCCGCAACTTCAGCGGCGTTCGGTTCATCGACCGCTTTGAGCTCCGGGAAGACCTGATTCATCGACAGGACGTCTGGAACGACCTGGCCAATAAGAAGCCACCGGCGTAGCGCGACGTCCCGTTTTCATGATCGGCAACGCCGGTGTTTCACGGCGCGGCCACCTCTAGCCAATCAACATGGAAAAGAGTATGCCAACACATCAGAACGCCCTGCCAACGGCGACCCTGAAAGATCGTTTGTGGAGTCCGGGCATTGTTGTCGCACCGGGTGTATACGATGCACTGGGAGCGTCACTGGCGGAACAGGCCGGTTTCGATACCGTGTACCTTTCCGGTGCCAGCCTCGCTTACACCAAGCTGGGCCGGCCCGACATCGGCCTGATGAGCCTGACCGAGGTTAACGACTCCCTCGCTCACATCCGCGAACGCAGCGATCTCTCGATCGTCGTCGACTGCGACACAGGGTTCGGTAACGCCCTCAACGTCATGCGTAGCGTCCGCCTGCTTGAGCGCTCCGGCGCCAATGCGATCCAACTGGAAGACCAGACCTATCCCAAGCGCTGCGGTCATCTCCGTGGCAAGACACTGGTCAGCGCCGGTGAGATGATAGGCAAGATCAAGGCGGCAACCGATGCCCGCCACGATGACAAGACACTGATCATTGGCCGCACCGACGCCATCGCTTCGGAAGGTATTGAGAGAGCGCTTGAGCGCGCCAACGCTTACTATGAGGCGGGCGCCGATATGATCTTTGTGGAAGGAATCCGCTCATCTGAGCAAGTTCGGCAGGTGATGGACCGGCTCAGGGGCACAGTGCCGATAATGGCCAATATGGTTGAGGGTGGCGACACCCCGCTCCAGGATGCAACGACACTCCAGTCCCTGGGTTTCTCGATGGTCATTTTCCCTGGCGCGCTCGTCCGGGCTTTCACCTTCATGGCTTCCCGCTTCTTCGATACATTGAAAGCCGACGGCACCACCGACAACTTCCGTGACCGCATGTTCGACTTCAAGCAACTGAACGACTATCTCGGCACCCAGACCATGCTGGATCTGGGGCAGCAATATGAAGATCCAGTGCGCTGAGACCCTGTACACCCAGATTTCAAGAGGAACACGATGCAAACCACTGACAAAACCGCCAAAGAGATTTTCTCCGACGTGATGGCCAACCCGCAGCGGGTTCCGTTTGGCTTTGGGAAAAAGGCCGTACTGGTTAATGTCGATCCACAAAAGGCCTATACCCGGACGGATCTCTACAAGACTGCGTACGAAACCGACCCTCGCCAACTGGAATATGTCAACGAACTGGCAAAACGCTTCCGGCGCCTGGGCTGGCCGGTTGTCTGGACCCACGTCGCCTTCCTGGGCTCCGCCGAGGATGCCGGCGTATGGGGCACCCGAACCGATACGCCCGATTCCCTGCAAAACATCAAGTACGGTTCCGATCGGGCCGCCTTTGACGAGCGGGTCGATATCGATTACAGCCGGGACGTCGTTTACACCAAGCGAATGCCCTCCGCGTTCTTTGAAACGCCGCTGCAGTCCCTGCTGGTCTGGCACCAGGTCGACACCGTGATCATCACCGGCGGCTCCACCTCCGGCTGCATCCGAGCCACCGCTGTCGAAAGCCTTTCCCGCGGTTACCGGACAATCGTTCCCGAAGAATGCGTGGCCGATAAACACGAGAGCTATCACTACGCCAACCTGACCGACCTGCACCTTAAATATGCGGACGTGGTTAAGGTTCAGGGCGTCATGGAATGGCTGGACAACCAAGCCGGCGAACACGTATAGCAGGCCTGGCGGACCATTAGGAGTGTGGGAGGCGCCGCTGCCTCTCGCATGCCTGTTCCTGATACAACCAAAGGCGGAACGTTATGAAAGAAAGTCTCAGCGTATACGACTACTGGCCCTATAGGGACCGCCCCAAAATTCGCTGGCCCAACGGCGCCAAGGTCGCCTTCTGGGTGGCGCCCAATGTGGAATACTATGAACTGGATCCGCCAGCGAATCCTTATCGCAAAGCCTGGCCAAGGCCGAATCCGTCCATCCCGGGCTACAGTATTCGCGACTACGGCAACCGGGTTGGACATCGCCGACAGATGGCCTTGCTCGACAAGTATGGGATACGGGGCTCCGTCTCCCTTTCCGTTGCGCTTTGCGAGCATCACCCTGAAATCATCCAGATGTGCCAGGAGCGTGACTGGGAGCTGTTCAGCCACGGCATCTATAACACCCGTTACACCTACGGGTTGAGCGAGCAGCAGGAGCGCGACATGATTCGCGATTCCATCGAGACTATCTACCGGCATACCGGTCAGAAATGCGCCGGCTACCTGGCTCCCGCCCTGTCTCATTCAGAACGCACGCTGGATCTGTTCGCCGAGGTCGGTACCGAACTGTTTGGGGACGAAGCTGGCATCTATACCTGCGACCTCTTCCACGATGACCAGCCAACCCCGGTATCCGTGCGCAGCGGCAAACGCTTCATTTCCATCCCCTACTCGCTGGAGATGAACGACACCATCGTCTATGCCGTCAACAAGGTGGAACCACGCCACTACGGCGACATCCTCAAGCGCCACTTCGACCGCCTGTACCAAGAGGGCGAGGAATCCGGAACCGTGATGTGTATCCCGACACACAACTATCAGGTCAGTTGCCCGCACCGGATCAAGGTATTCGAGGAAGTGCTGGAGTACATCACGGGCCACAGCGATGTATGGGTCGCGACGGGCCGGGAAATCGCCGACTACTACATGGCGAATTACTACGATGCCGCACTTGAAGACATCGAACGGAAGAGGGGAGTGTGACATGAGCCTCGACAATGACTACCTGACCTACCCCTGGCGCTCCCATGGCTACGATCACGAGCGATACGACTGGTCCATGCTGGCGGACCGCAAGCCGGTCTCCTGGCCCCAGGGCAAGCGGCTGGCCGTCTGGATCAACACGTCGCTGGAGTTCTATCCATTGAACCAGCGGAGCGAGCCTTTCAAGGTTCCCAATGGCATGACCATGCCGTATCCCGACCTGCGTCATTTCACGCTCCGGGATTATGGAAACCGGGTGGGTATCTACCGCTGCCTGAAAGCCTTCGAACGCTCCGGGATTCGACCGACATTTGCCATCAACAGCCAGTTGGCCCAGCAAACTCCCTACCTGCTTGAGCAGTTGCTGGACTTCGACAGTGAAATCCTCTGCCACGGCTGGAACATGGATCACCTCCACTATGGTGGCCAGGACATTGATGAGGAATCGGAGCTGGTCCAACGATCCGTGGAAACCCTGCGAGAACTCACCGGACACCCTATCCGAGGATGGCTGAGCCCGGCAAAGAACCAGAGCTGGAACACGCCAGACCTACTGACAGCTAACGGAATTGACTACTGCTGCGACTGGGTCAACGACGACATGCCGTATCGTTTCAGGACGGCCAATGGTCCGCTGGCCATGATGCCCTTGTCGACGGAACTGGAAGACCAGTTTGTCATCGGCCAGAACCTGCACTCCGAGGACGCCTGGGTCCAGCAGATCAAGGACGCTTTCGATTTCCTGATGGAAGAAGCGGAAGACGAAGGTGGCCGCATGCTGGCACTGAATGTCCATCCCTGGCTCATTGGCCAGCCCCATCGCATCAGCTGCCTGGAAGCTGTGCTGGACTATGTCGCCGACCGCGACGACGTCTGGCAAGCCACAGCCAGTGAAATCCTGGACGCCTTCGACAATCAGGACGGGCAGGGAGGAGATTAAGGTATGGCCGATGTCAGAAATGATGGCGCCGATATCGCTTTCGAAATGACGCTACCCCTGGTCATCATCGGTGGCGGCGCCTGTGGTCTTGTGGCTGGACTGGCTGCAAAATCGCTGGGTGTTGAGGCGGTCATTCTTGAACGGGACGCCACGCCGCGAGGCAGCACCTATATGTCGTCAGGATTCGTTCCCGCCGCGGGCACCCGGTTCCAGCGAGCGGCAGGGGTCGATGACTCACCGGCGACCATGGCCGACGATATCCAACGCAAGAACCATCATGAAGCCGATCCGGCGATCGCCCGGCGACTCTCGGAAGCGTCCGCCGCTGTCATCGAGTGGCTGGCTGACGAGCATGGCATTCCCTTTGAGCTGGTCGAGGGTTTCCTCTATCCGGGCCACAGTCGGATGCGCATGCATTGCACGCCCCGCCGCACCGGCGAGGAGCTGATGGCCTGCCTGCTGTCCGCCGCCGAAAAAGCAGAGCTCAGCGTGTTGACCGAAGCCCGGGTAACAACGCTTCACATCGACGAACAGCGCCGCGTTCAGGGCGTCTCCTTCGAACGCCCGGACGGCGCGGTCGAGCAACTGGGTTGCGCATCGCTGTTACTCGCTTGCAATGGCTACGGCGGCAATCCGGCTCTCATTGAGCGGTACATTCCGCACATGAAGGAGGCGCTCTACTTCGGTCACGAAGGCAACCAGGGAGAGGCACTGCTCTGGGGCGAGGCGCTGAACGCAAGCATGAAGGACCTTGGCGCGTTTCAGGGCCACGGCTCTCTCGCCTGGCCCCATCAGACGCTGATTTCCTGGGCCGTCATGATGCAGGGCGGTATCCAGCTGAATCAGCACGGCCAACGATTCTCTAACGAGCACGGCGGTTACTCCGAGCAGGCGGCCAAGGTCCTCGCACAGCCCGGAGGTATCGCCTTTAATGTGTTCGATCACCGAATCCACGAACAAGCCATGCAATTCGAGGATTACCGCAACGCCTTCAGCGCCGGAGCCATTCGAACCTTCCCATCGCTGGAGGCGCTGGCGGATGGCCTGGCCCTCCCAACAGAGCAGTTGCTGGCCACATTCAATGAAATCGAGACACTGCAGGAAAACGGAGACGCTGATCGATTCGGCCGTCGATTTGATCCTGAAGATCGTCTGGAACCACCTTATTCGGTGGTCCGTGTCACCGGCGCCCTCTTCCACACCCAAGGGGGACTGGACGTTTCTTCGGAAGGACAGGTCTTGGATACAGAGGGAGAACCACTCCCCAACCTCTACGCCGCTGGCGGGGCTGCCAGAGGCGTATCGGGCGCCGGCGACAGCGGATATATGTCCGGAAACGGGCTGCTCAGCGCCGTCGTACTCGGCGCCATCGCAGGCCGCTTTGCGGCTTCGGCCACAAACCAGATCACGACACCCGCCGGATCCAATCGCTGATCCGGCGACATCAACACCAACGTGTGTTTAGGCACCAGAGCTCCCCTCGGTGCCTCTTTTTTCACTGCCCCTGGCTGGTCAACGCCGGCATTGCCCGAGCAGATCAACCGCCCGGCACGGCTATCCACAACGCGACCCTGGCGAATTAGCAACCGATTCATTCTTGACGCCTCAGTCACCTTCGGCCACCATGTTCGTATATTAAATTATTGTTCGTAATACGAACACATGAGATAGACATGGATGTCCGGGACTCCCGACAAGAGCCCCTCCAGCGTTCCGGTTCCGCCCTGATGGCGTTGCCAAGTACCGGCAAGCCTGACGCGGGAGCGGGACGTCTCTGACGAACCAAAAACAGCAAACCGAACCGAGAAATCACCAACCATGCAAGCCGTTACCAACTTCTCCGTCCGTATCGTGCAACGCTACCTCCCCAGCGCCTTCGTGCTGGCGATCCTGTTGACCGCCATCGTCTTCCTGCTCGGCGTCACCCTGACCGACCATTCCCCCATGGAGATGGCCAACTACTGGGGCGGTGGCTTCTCGAAGCTGTTCAAGTTCGGGATGCAGATGACCCTGGTGCTGCTGACCGGCTACGTGCTGGCGCTGACGCCGATGGTGCAGACCCTGCTGACCGGCATGACCAAACACGCCAGCACCCCAAAACAGGCGATGGTGCTGACGATCGTGGTGAGTTTTGTCTGCTACTACCTGAACTGGGGCTTCGGCATGGTGACCGGCGCTATCCTGGCCCGCGAGATGGGCGCCCGCATCAAGGGGCTGCACTTTCCGCTGATCGTAGCCGCCGCTTACGGCGGTGAGCTGGTGCGCGGCCCGTCGTCGTCCATCCCGCTGGTGATTGCCACACCCGGGCACTTCATGGAAGACAGCATCGGCATCGTGCCGGTCACGGAAACCCTGTACTCATCGTGGAATATTGCGCTGACGCTGGCCCTGCTGGTCTTGCTCATCATCTTCTTCTTGCTGCAAAAACAGCCGGAGAAAATTGTCACATTGCGTGCTAGCGAAGAGCGTAACGATGAGGAGGCCCTGGACAAGGCCAACATGAGCCCATCCGACCGGCTGGAAAACAGCCGCTGGCCGACGTTGCTCCTGGGGCTGATCGCTGCGGCCTTCCTGATCGGTCAGGCGATCGACAAGGGCTTCAGCATTAACCTGAACACCATCATCGTGATCTTCCTGGCACTGGGACTGCTGCTGCATAAAAGCCCGGCGGCTTACCTGCACGCGGTTGAAAAAGCGGTCAACGCGGCCCGCGGCATCATCGTCCAATTCCCGCTCTATGCCGGAATCGCCGGCATGATGACCAGCGCCGGCCTGGTGACCCAGTTCAGCGAGGCGATCATTTCCGTGGCCACACCGACCAGCTTCCCGCTGCTGACGTTCCTGTCCGCCGGTATCGTCAACTTCTTCATCCCGTCCGGTGGCGGCCAATGGGCGATCCAGGGGCCAATCATGATGCAGGCCGCCGCGGCCATTGGTGCCGACCCGGCCCAGACCATCATGGCCTTTGCCTGGGGCGATGGCTGGACCAACCAGATCCAGCCGTTCTGGGCGCTGCCGCTACTGGGCGTCGCAGGCCTGTCCGCCCGGGACATCATGGGCTACCTGCTGATCTGGCTGATCATTGCCGGCGTGGCGATTTCCGGCACCTTTGTCGCACTGTCGGTGTTCGGCTGACCTTCTGCCCCTCCTTCCCGGCCAGGCTTCAACCTGGCCGGCTTTTTCCTTTCCTGATCGTGCAACCACCTCGGCGGCTGACCGGGATCATGCCTCGTATTTGCACCTCTCCCGGGCTTTTATTAACGTGCCGAGACGCCTGAGTGACCATAGACCCGGTCAACCGGACAGGCTCACATTCGCGCAACGGATTTGCGCTGACTCAGCACCCAAGGGAATGGATATGCAGATTAAACGCCCCCGGGATCTCACACTTCGGGATCTCCTCCGTATTGAATCACCCGAATTCGCCCCGAGCAGCCTCCCGCTCAACACGGCAATCGCCAGCCCCAGTCTCAGCGAAACACTCAAACTCGCCGATGATTTTATTGGCAGCCCCTACCGGTCAGACCGCGAACGCATGGATCGTCTCAGGACAAAGTTGCGGGATTGACCTTCGGCGAATCGCAACCGTACTGTTCATGCCAATGTGCCGGAGAACGCATGAAATCACTTGTTTTATCATTGTTGGTCATGGTTGCAATAACTTCATTGACCGGGTGCGCCGCATCAAGCGAGACGCCCCCAAGTTGGTCATTCTCCGTCGCGGCCCCAGAGCATTATCGCGTCTGGGTAGAGCACCTTGAACTAGAGAAGTCAGGAGTCAAGCACTGGCGCATGCCTATTGGCGGTGTGGATTGCTGCTGGCGAGGGTCAGATGGACCAAGCGGTCCGGGTGGGCCGATAACCGTTCTGCCGAATTACATTGGCATCCAATGGTTCTCCTTTTCGGAGCAGAAATACTATCAACGCCGGATTCCTGTCCCTGACGATCTCAAACAAAGGATGGAAAAACCTGCCACTTATTCCGGTGCTAATGGAGAACACCAAGCACCTAGAGATATGTTTGTTGTAGGTCTCGCCCCAGGAGGAACCATTGTCCTCTGGATCATGAACCAAATCGGCAACGAGGTCGAAGTCGCCCGAATGCAAGCCAACGAATTCGGCGGCGACCCTAACGACTATCGGGCGGCCACCAAGCGTTATCTCAAAGAAAACGGCGACTACCTCAAACAACACGGTGTCCCTACCAGCGGCTGGTAAGCCCCATACACCCGCCCAATCATCACCATAGATTTCTCCATCGTCAGCCGTCGCTTCACGGCCGACCTCACCGCCAGACGGCGTCCCGTCTGGCGATCCCTGCTTTTATTTAGCCTCGCTCAATATATGCACATTAAATCATAAGACTTTTGGCTAGTTGCAGGCCTAACCACTTTTAACTGCAATCCATGACTGGTGATTGCATGTTCATCACCTGTAACACCTATGAAATACCATGCATATAAAACAACAACAACAATGAGAGCCGCTATGAGAGGAATCATCGCGCGCCAGGGTTATTGGATAAGGGATCTCGGCTCACCGCCATCCCTCACCACTGCCCTGCCTGATCTCACCAAGGCCATGCACGCTGTAGGTATTCGACCCTCGCCTCTCGATTTCACCAGGCGACGTCGCCGAAGGCTGACCAGCGTACGGTAACGATCCCAATGGACCCCAACCCCGCCACGGCAAGCGCTGTGACGCATAAGCAATAACAAGAGAGAGGAATGTATATGGACGGCATTACTGAAGACGGCGCGCTGGCGTCGAACGGCCGGGGCTCGGCCGGCTTCTTCTCCCGTGAACGGACCATCGCCGGTCCGCAATTCAACCGATGGCTGGTGCCGACCGCAGCGCTTGCGATCCACCTGTGTATCGGGATGGCCTACGGCTTCTCGGTGTTCTGGCTGCCGATGACCCACATCGTCACCAATGCCGATCCAGCCATGTGCTCGAACCTGAGCTTCTTCCAGGCGCTGACCACCACCTCCTGTAACTGGACGGTGCCCCAGGTCACCCACATCTTTGAAACCTTCATCGCCATGCTCGGTGTCTCCGCAGCCCTCTGGGGCGGCTGGCTTGAACACGCCGGTCCGCGCAAAGCCGGCTGTATCGCGGCACTGTGCTGGGGTGGCGGTCTGATCGTCGGCGGCATCGGCGTGATGGTGCACCAGCTGTGGCTGGTCTACCTGGGCTGCGGCATCCTCGGCGGTATCGGTCAGGGTCTGGGTTACATCACGCCGGTATCCACACTGATCAAATGGTTCCCGGACCGTCGCGGCATGGCTACGGGCTTCGCCATCATGGGCTATGGCGGTGGCGCGATGATCGGTGCACCGCTGGCTGTTCTGCTGATGGGTCACTTTACCGGCTCCGGTGGTACCGGCGTTGCCATGACCCTGGTGGTCATGGGCGCGATCTACATTGTGGTCATGGCGTCCGGCGCCATTGGCTTTCGCGTCCCGCCCAACGGCTGGAAGCCGGAAGGTTGGACACCCCCGAAAGAAGCCCACGGCAGCGGCATGATCACCCGCCGTCACGTCCACCTCGACACCGCCTGGAAAACCCGTCAGTTCTGGCTGATCTGGGGCGTGCTGTTCCTGAACGTGACCGCCGGCATTGCGGTGATCTCCATGGCCAGCCCGATGTTGCAGGATGTGTTCGGCGGGGAACTGGTCGGCATCGATAACGGCGGCGCAGCTCTGACAGCGGCGCAATCAGCGGCGGTGGCGGCAGCGGCCGCGGGCCTGGTGGGCCTGATCAGCCTGTTCAACAGCGTGGGCCGCCTGTTCTGGGCCTCACTGTCCGACAAGATCGGCCGCAAGAACACCTACTACACCTTCTTCATCCTCGGGATGATCGTCTACTGCCTGCTGCCCACCTGGGGTCACCTGGGCATGCCGCTGATGTTCGTCATTTCCATCTGCATCATCCTCAGCATGTACGGCGGTGGCTTTGCCACGGTGCCGGCGTATCTGGCGGATATTTTCGGCACACAGATGGTCGGCGCCATCCACGGTCGCCTGCTGACCGCCTGGTCCGCGGCCGGAATTGTCGGTCCGCTGGTGATTGCGGCGCTGCGCGAAGCCCAGCTGAATGCCGGTCTGGAGCCCAGTCAGGTCTACGACCGCACGCTGTACATCATGGCGGGGCTGCTGTTCGCCGGCCTGATCTGCAACCTGCTGGTCAAGCCGGTGAAGGAAGAGCACCACATGTCCGACGAGGAAGTGGAGAAGGAACGCTCCCTGCAGCACGACGACAGCATCTCGGCCAACGCAGAGACGGCTGCGCGAGGCAGCTTCGGCATCGGCGGTGTCCTGGCCTGGCTCGGGGTGGGCGTGCCCTTCCTGATCGGCCTGTACATCGCGCTGGCCAAGGCGGCTGCCCTGTTTTGATGTGAGTCTTGGGTGAGTTTTCCGGGCGTCGTTACGGCGCCCGGCGATTCAGGCGCGATCGCTTTCCAGCAACTGCGCGAAGGTACAGATCTCGCCACAGCGATCCGGGGCGTAGCCGGCCAGTTTGTCGATCTCGGCCAGGAACGGCTCCGAACTCATCAACGCGAGCAGCTGCTGCATGTTCTCCTGCTGCAGTCGCTCTTCGGGACAGATCAGCAGGTAGTGCTCGGTGGACAGGTGGATAAAGTCGAGGCCGAACTGGGCCGCGGCAGCCTCCACCCCGAAACCGACATCCGCCATACCGGAGGCCACATAGGCCGCCACCGCCGTGTGGGTGAACTCCTCATGTTCGGCGCCGTTGATCTGGCTTTCGGTAATGCCCTGCTCGGCCAGCAACATATTGAAGAGGATGCGGGTACCGGAATGTTCATCTCGATTGATAAAGCGGATGTCCGGACGCGTGAGGTCGGCCAGCCCGGTCACGTCCTCCCGGCTGTCCCTGCGAATGATGAGCCCCTGCTCCCGGGTCACGAAGCGGATGATCCGCAGGTTCTTCAGGTCGAGCTGATCCCGGTAGGCCCGCATCACCTGGTCCGCCAGCCGCGAACAGGACGGGAAATGGAAACTGGCCAGATCACAGTCGCCGCGCCCCAGGGCATTCAGCGCCTCCGCCGGATTGCAGTACTGCAGGTCCAGCTCCACCTGATCGGCAAAGTCGGGCAGCAACGCCACCGCATAGCCGTGACTGGCGTGCAGCCGAAGAATCGGATGCGCACCCGCCAGCAGCTGCTGGAGCTGGTTGTTCAATTCCGACGCCATGCTGTCTATTTGCGGCCCCAGACGGGCCTTCACCCGCTGCTCGGACCACAGCAGCTTCTCCCCCAACGGCGACAGCTGCGTGCCCTGCCCCTTGCGCATGTTCACCAGCGGCAGGCCGAAAAAGTCGGCGCCCCGATTGAGCAGGTTCCAGGCATGACGGTAGGAAATCCGGGCCTCCTGGGCCGCCATGGTCAGCTTGCCGGTGTCCCGCAGGCTCTTGAGCAGCTGGAACAGAACCGGGTCGAACAGTTCGCCGTCGTCACTCCGGAAAACCCAGGCGGGCGCGATACTCAGCTTTTTTCTATGCATTGTCATTCATATTTATGAGGCGTATTGGGAGTGCTATTTTGGCGCTATAACGACCCAAAAGCCAAAACAATTAAGAACGATCGTGCATATAAAGACGATCCACTGACAACCTGATGAGATAACAGCCATGTCACACGCCGGCACCCAACCCGTACAGGACTGGACGCCAGAATTGATCCAGCAAGCCGTGGACGCGCATAAAGACATGCCCGGCGCCATGCTGCCCATTCTCCATGCGATCCAGGACCGCTTCGGCTACATCCCGGAAGCGGCCGTTCCGATCATTGCCGAGTCCCTGCGCCACACCCGCGCGGAGGTGCACGGCATTATCAGCTTCTACCACCACTTCCGTACGCAGCCGTCGGGCAGCCACGTGGTTCAGGTCTGCCGTGCCGAAGCCTGCCAGGCCGTCGGTGCGCGCCAGCTGGAAGCCCACGTCAAGGCACGCCTGGGCGTCGACTATCACCAGACCAGCCGCGACAACGAATTCACGCTGGAACCGGTTTACTGCCTGGGCAACTGCGCCTGCGGCCCGTCCATCCGGGTGGATGACGACATCCACGGCCGCATGGATGCCGAGAAGTTCGACCGTCTGGCAGACCGGCTGACCACAACGGCCGTGGAGGTAAAGTGATGACTGTGACCGTCTATGTCCCCTGCGACACCACGGCCCTGGCCCTGGGCGCCGACGCCGTCGCCGACACCCTGCATCAGGCCGCCAGAACCAAAGGCGTTGATCTCAAACTGATCCGCAATGGCTCCCGGGGCCTGTTCTGGCTGGAGCCGCTGGTGGAAGTGGACACCCCAAACGGCCGGGTCGCCTACGGACCGGTCGAACCGACCGATGTAGACAGCCTGGTCGAGGCCGGCCTGTTCGAGGGTGAGGCCGATCACCCGCTGGCCCTGGGCCTGACCGAAGAGATTCCGTATCTGAAGAAGCAGCAGCGCCTGACGTTCTCCCGCATTGGCGTCACCGACCCACTGTCCATCGACGACTACCGCGCCCATCGCGGCTTCGCCGGCCTAGAAAACGCTCTCAATATGGACAGCCAGGCGATCGTCGACGCGGTCAAGGATTCCGGCCTGCGCGGTCGTGGCGGCGCCGCCTTTCCCACCGGCATCAAGTGGCAGACCGTCCACGATGAACCGGAAGGCCAGAAGTACATCGTCTGCAACGCGGACGAGGGCGACTCGGGCACCTTTGCCGACCGGCTGGTGATGGAGTGCGACCCCTACATGCTCATCGAAGGCATGACCATTGCCGGGCTCGCCGTCGGTGCCAATCAGGGCTACATCTACCTGCGCTCGGAATACCCGGTGGCGCATCGCATCTT
Organism: Marinobacter sp. NFXS9; assembly: GCF_040148665.1. NCBI lineage: Bacteria > Pseudomonadati > Pseudomonadota > Gammaproteobacteria > Pseudomonadales > Marinobacteraceae > Marinobacter > Marinobacter sp. NFXS9. The sequence continues at coordinate 53,976 of NZ_JAGDDW010000019.1, forward strand.
CAATGAAGCCCTGGACCGGGCCTATAAAGCCGGCTACCTGGGCCAGAACATCCGCGGCAGCGGCAAGAGCTTCGACCTGGAAGTCCGTCTCGGCGCCGGCGCTTACATCTGCGGCGAGGAAACCTCCCTGCTGGACAGCCTGGAAGGCAAACGGGGCATGGTGCGCGCCAAGCCGCCGCTGCCCGCCATCAAGGGTCTGTTTGGTCGGCCCACCGTCGTCAACAACGTGCTCTCCCTGGCGGCGGTGCCCTACATCCTCGATCAGGGGCCTCAGGCCTACGCCGATTACGGCATGGGCAAGTCCCGCGGCACCCTGCCGATGCAGCTGGCGGGTAACGTCAAACGCGGCGGCCTGGTGGAACTGGCCTTCGGCATCACCCTGCGGGAGCTGATGGAGGACTTCGGCGGTGGCACCCTGAGCGGTCGGGCCCTGAAAGCCGTCCAGGTGGGCGGCCCGCTCGGTGCCTACCTGCCGGAAAGCCAGTGGGATTCGCCGATCGATTACGAGGCCTTTGCCGAATTTGGCGGCGTGGTCGGCCACGGTGGCGTGGTGATGTTCGATGACACCGTGGACATGGGCGAACAGGCCCGCTTCGCCATGGAGTTCTGCAGCGTCGAGTCCTGCGGCAAGTGCACCCCCTGCCGGATCGGCGCCGTGCGCGGCGTCGAGGTGATCGACCGCATCCGCGCCGGCGAGAACGCCGACGACAACCTCACCCTGCTGACCGACCTCTGCGAAACGATGGTGGACGGCTCACTCTGCGCCATGGGCGGGATGACGCCCTTCCCGGTGCAGAGTGTGATGAAGCATTTTCCGAATGACCTGACCCGGCAGAAAGCCTGACAGAGGGGAGACACCTCATGTTGAACTATTTCGACCCCAGCCAGCACCGCATCGATCCTGACCGGGATTACGGGACACCCGCCCGGCTCTCGGAGACCGCCGTTGCCCTGACCATCGACGGCGTCGAGATCAGCGTACCGGAAGGCACCTCCGTGATGCGCGCGGCCGCCCTGGCCGGCATCACCGTGCCCAAGCTCTGCGCCTCGGACAACCTGGAGGCCTTTGGTTCCTGCCGCCTGTGCGCCGTGGAAATCGAGGGCAAGCGCGGTTACCCCGCCTCCTGCACCACGCCGGTGGCCGAGGGCATGGAAGTCCATACCCAGACCGGCAAGCTCGCCAAGCTGCGGCGCAACATCATGGAGCTGTACATCTCCGACCACCCACTGGACTGCCTGACCTGCCCCGCCAACGGCGACTGCGAACTGCAGGACATGGCCGGCGCCGTGGGCCTGCGGGATGTGCGCTACGGCTTTGAAGGTGCGAACCACCTGGATGCGGAAACCGACGCGTCCAACCCGTATTTCAGCTTCGATCCCAGCAAGTGCATCGTCTGCTCCCGCTGCGTGCGCGCCTGCGAGGAAGTCCAGGGCACCTTCGCCCTGACCATCGACGGCCGCGGCTTCGACTCCAAGGTCGCCGCCAGCCAGGACGAAGACTTCATGGACTCCGAGTGCGTGTCCTGCGGTGCCTGCGTGCAGGCCTGCCCGACGTCCACGCTGATGGAAAAGAGCGTGATCGAGGAAGGCGTGCCCGAGCACAGCGTCGTCACCACCTGCGCCTACTGTGGCGTGGGCTGCTCGTTCAAGGCGGAGATGAAAGGCGACCAGCTGGTGCGCATGGTGCCCTACAAGGGCGGCGACGCGAACCACGGCCACTCCTGCGTGAAAGGCCGCTTCGCGTTCGGTTACGCCACCCACAAGGACCGCATCACCGAACCGATGATCCGCGAGTCCATCGACCAGCCCTGGCGCACCGTCTCCTGGGAAGAAGCCATCGACTTCTCCGCCAAACGCCTCAAGGGCATCCAGGCCGAATACGGCCGCGAGAGCATCGGTGGCATTACCTCCTCCCGCTGCACCAACGAGGAGACCTACCTGGTGCAGAAACTGGTGCGCGCCGGCTTCGGCAACAACAACACCGACACCTGCGCCCGGGTCTGCCATTCCCCGACCGGTTACGGTCTGAAGACCACCATCGGTGAATCCGCCGGCACCCAGACCTTCGACTCGGTGATGCAGGCCGACACCATCCTGGTCATCGGCGCCAACCCGACCGACGCCCACCCGGTGTTTGGCTCGCAGCTGCGCCGCCGGCTGCGCCAGGGCGCCACCCTGATTGTGGTGGATCCGCGCCGGATCGATCTGCTGAAGACGCCCCATGGCAGTGACAGCCTGCACCTGCCCCTCAAACCGGGCACCAACGTGGCGATGATCAATGCGCTCGCCCACGTGGTGGTCACCGAAGACCTCGAAGACAAGGCGTTCATCGAGAAACGGTGCGAAACGGACGCCTACCAGGCCTGGCGCGATTTCATCAGCGAGGAGCGCAATTCACCGGAAGCCCTGGAAGCGGAAACCGGCGTTTCGGCCGAACTGGTGCGCAAGGCTGCCCGTGCTTACGCCAACGCCGGCAACGGCGCGATCTACTACGGCCTGGGCGTGACCGAACACAGCCAGGGATCCACCATGGTGATGGGCATTGCCAACCTGGCGATGGCCACCGGCAACCTAGGCCGCGAAGGCGTGGGCGTGAACCCGCTGCGGGGCCAGAACAACGTGCAGGGTTCCTGCGACATGGGCTCATTCCCGCACGAACTGCCGGGCTACCAGCACGTGGGTGATCCCGCGGTTCGCGAACGTTTCGAGAACCTGTGGCACGTAAAGATCGACGACGAACCGGGTCTGCGTATCCCCAACATGTTCGACGCCGCCATCGCCGGCCACTTCAAGGCGCTCTACGTGCAGGGCGAAGACATCGCCCAGTCGGATCCCAACACCCAGCACGTGGAGCAGGCCTTGACCTCACTGGACTGCCTGATCGTGCAGGACATCTTCCTGAACGAGACCGCCAAGTACGCCCACGTGCTGCTGCCCGGCTCCACCTTCCTGGAGAAGAACGGCACCTTCACCAACGCCGAGCGCCGCATCAACCGCGTGCGCAAGGTGATGGCGCCGGTCGCCGGCAAGGAAGACTGGGAAGTCACCCAGGATCTGGCCAACGCGCTTGGCTACCCGATGAACTACAGCCACCCGTCCGAGATCATGGACGAGATCGCCCAGCTCACGCCGACCTTTACCGGCGTCAGCTATGACAAGCTGGACGAACTGGGCAGCATCCAGTGGCCGTGCAACGACGAGCACCCCGACGGCACGCCCACCATGCACGAGGTGGACTTCCCCATCGGCAAGGGGCATTTCGCGATCACCGAATACGTGGCCACACCGGAACGCAGCACGCGGCGCTACCCGCTGCTGCTGACCACCGGCCGGATCCTCAGCCAGTACAACGTGGGCGCCCAGACCCGGCGCACCGAGAACAGCCGCTGGCACGAAGAGGACGTACTGGAAATCCATCCGAGCGATGCGGAACTGCGGGGCATCAGCGACGGCGACTGGCTGGGGGTGAGCAGCCGTGTCGGCCAGACCGTGCTACGCTGCCGGATCAGTGATCGCATGCAGCCAGGGGTGGTCTACACGACCTTCCACCACCCGGGCAGCGGCGCCAACGTGATCACCACCGACAGCTCGGACTGGGCCACCAACTGCCCGGAATACAAAGTCACGGCGGTCCAGGTGGAAAAAGTGTCGCAGCCGTCGGAATGGCAGAAGCACTTCCAGTCCTTCGACGAGCAGCAACAGCAATACCTCGAAAACTCGAAAGATGAGTCCAACTTTGCCCTTAAATGACGGCGACGATCCGGCCACCAAGCCGGACCCGCTCGCCCCTCTGTTCCGGACCCGCGTCGACGAACGCGGGACGGAACACAGCGGGGAGACCGACGACGTCGTGGCCGAGGAGATGCCGGTGGCGATGGTCTACAACGGCATTTCCCACGCCGTGATGATGGCAACGCCGGTGGATCTGGAGGACTTTGCGACCGGGTTCAGCCTGACCGAATCCATCCTGGATCGTCCGGATGAACTCTACGACATCGAGGTGCATTTCAGCCCGGCGGGAGCAACGGTCGAGATGACCATCGCCAGCGAACGGATGTTTGCCCTGAAAGCCCAGCGCCGCAACATGACCGGCCGGACCGGTTGCGGGCTGTGCGGCACCGAATCGCTGGACCACGCCATCCGGGACATCCCGGAGGTGGGGGCTCACCCGGCCATCACCGACGAGGCCGTGCAGAAAGCGGTACGCGAGCTGAAACAGCACCAGCCGTTGCAGGCCGAAACCGGTGCCACCCATGCCGCCGCCTGGTGCGATGTGGACGGCACGATTCTCGCCGTGCGCGAGGACGTGGGCCGGCACAACGCACTCGACAAACTGGTGGGCCACTGGCTGCGGCAGGGTCGTGATTTCGGGCGGGGGTTTGCCCTAGTCTCAAGTCGGGGCAGTTTCGAGATGGTGCAGAAAAGCGCTATGGTCGGCATCGGCTGCCTGGTGGCCGTCTCGGCTCCGACCGGCCTGGCCATCCGCGAGGCGCGCAAGGCCAACCTGACCCTGATCGGCTTCGCCCGTCCGGGTCGCCACGTGATTTACCATTGCGGACAGACGTCGGCGGAAGCCGGCGCCATGCAGGAGAACAAGACGTGAACAACGAACTGCATCACCTGATCGAGATGATCAACCAGATCAGCGACAACAACCTGCACCACGGCGAAGCCGAACACGCTGCGGACATGGTCGCCACCCACCTGAAAAAGTTCTGGGCCCGCAGCATGAAGGACCAGATCATCGCCTACGCCGAAAACGACGGCAACGAGCTCAACACCGTGTCCAGACTCGCGGTGGAAGAACTCAAGGCGTGGCGTCAGGCCAAGGCGAGTTAACACAACAGGTTAAATTAGCTATGGGCCTTATTTTATTTTCGCGTTAAACGTAAAATAACGCATTGCGTTAATTTACTTTCGCGAAGGGACACTCATGCAGCGAGGGATTACCGGCACGTTCACAACGAGCATTGCCGGCGGAGTTCAGTGCAATGCGTTCTTACCAACAGCACTCCCGCCGAAGCCACCTCTGGCAATTGAAGGGAAACTGCAGCAACGCCTGAATGCCGCTCTTCTTTCGCTGGGCCGCCTGGACGCGATCACCACGCTATTGCCCGATGCTCACCTCTTCCTATACAGCTACGTGCGTAAAGAGGCAGTGATGTCGTCTCAGATCGAAGGCACTCAGTCTTCGCTGAGTGACCTGATGCTGTATGAAATGGATGGCGTTCCCGGAGTGCCCATCGATGATGCCCAAGAAGTCTCATGCTACGTAAGCGCGCTGAATCTTGGCGTACAGCTCATTCGTGAAGGCCTGCCTATCAGCTTTCGCCTGATCACCGATGTGCATCGGGCTCTCATGACCTCTGGTCGTGGCATCTCGCGCGGGCCTGGCCAATTCCGCACAAACCAAGTCTGGATCGGAGGGCATCGCGCTGATGAGGCAATGTTCGTCCCGCCTCCACCAACCCATTTGGCCGACTGTTGGGCACAACTGGAACAGTTTATAAACGATATTCCTGAAGCAACCGATCCCCTGATAAAGGCTGCGCTCGCGCACGTCCAGTTTGAAACCATCCACCCGTTTATGGATGGCAATGGGCGACTCGGGCGCTTATTGATACCTCTGATTCTGGTCGACGCTGGAGTGATGCGGGAACCGCTACTCTACATGTCTGTATTCTTTCGCAAGCACCGACAAGTCTATTACGATCGACTCCAGCAAGTACGAACTCATGGGGACTGGGAAAGCTGGCTTCTGTTTTTCGTTGATGCGGTCTCAGAAACCGCCGAACAGGCTGTAACAACTGCCCAGCGGCTCAATCAATTGCGCATAGATGACAAAGCTAAACTAGCTGATCTTGGGCGCATCTCCGGTTCAGCCACCCAGGTCCTAGACGCCCTGTTTGGGCATCCGGTGGCGACCGTCAATAGCCTCACAGAGCAAACCGGATTAACGCCCGCTACAGTCGGCAAAGTGCTGGATGCACTGGAAAACCAACTCAACCTTGTCCACGAGGCGACAGGGCAGAAACGTAACCGTGTTTTCGTATACCGGCAATATCTCGATATCCTCAACCAGGATTAAGCTTGGCCAGCGAGCTAACTGGCGCGGTTTTCCCGCGCCTCGTACTCCTGCACCAGCTGCTGCAAAAAGTGCATACCCGCTGAACTCAGGAAGTAGCGCTTGGGGCCGGTCTTGAATAGAAGCTGACGCTTGCCCAGGTAATCGAGCGCTTCGCCGATGCCTTTCTCGAAGCGGGCGGCGCGGAGGATGTCACGGTATTCCTCGTCCGCCTCCAGGGCATCCACGTCTTCATCGCGCAGGCCGGCATCCGGTCGCCCCAGGTACTCCAGATCCCGGCCTGAACGCGCAAAATAGCGACCGATCAGCAGCAGGCAAACCTGCACGCGGAAGGCGTTTTCGTCGTGCTCCTCGCTGTCCTCGTCGGTGTTCTCCCGCAGGTAGAAAAACGCCCCGTTTTCGTTGAAGACCAGCTCGCTCCCCAGATGCTCGTAGAACACCCTGAAATGGGACAGGTTGTTGTACAGCAGGTTGTAGAGCGGGTTAGCTTCCAGCTCCGAGCGGTTGGGGTTGTAGACGTCGCGCACGATGACCTTGCCCGCCGCCAGCTCGCGAAACAGCGCCGCGCTCTGGGCCGGCGCAATGTGATCGAAGCCGTTAGTAGAAGCGGTCGGTTCCGCCGGCATCGCGGTGTCGGCGGACAGAGCGTGTTCAGGATCCGGCATGGTTCGCTGCTTCCTGTTCGGTGGTTGAATTCGGGCGCGGCTCCAGGCGGCGCCGGCGATAGACGAACACATCGGCAATGTCGTCAGTCCGGGCGTCCGCTTCCAGGGTCTGGAAACGGTTGGTGGTGACCACCCGGAAGCCGTCCGGATGCTTGTGGTTCAGGCGATTGACCGCCGCCAGCAGATCCGGGAAGCGATAGCCTTCCACCACGCCATCCAGGCGCCCGTGCAGCTCACGCACCAGATCGCCGGTGGGCCGCAGTTGCAGGGTTTCCAGCCACTGGTACAGGGTCTGGATGCGCTCGGCGTCGACTTTCGGGTCCTTGCCGGCCGCGCCCGTCCGGCCCAGATCGGGCACCTGCGCCTTGCGCCCCAGGTCCGCCAGCCGCAGATCCAGCTCGGAGAACAGCAACTGGTAGTAGCTGGACGACTGTCCGAACGCATACTGCTTCGGTCGGCTCTGAGCCTTGAGCCCCACCAGGAAGCCGGTGGTGCGGGAGAAGTCGCTGCCGTCCAGCCACTTCTTCTTCAGGTTGAGGGTTTCGGTCTCTTCCTTCAGTTCGCGCAGTTGCCCGAAGAAATGCTCCATGGCGTTGTACTGGATCATGCTGCGGCGGGTCTTGCGCAGGAAGTGATCCACCTCGGCCGCCAGACTCTGGATGGGCTTGTGCAGCGCGTTGAGGCTCAGGGACGAGCGGAACATCTGGTCGGCGATGTCCTGCTGCCGGTTCTGCTCCAGCAGCCGGATGATGCCCTCCAGTGTGGCGAACAGGTTGGCGCCGTCGGGCAGGCGGGTGTCCGGGTTCAGGAACACCAGCGTTGGCTGGATGTGCCGCTCGTACAGGGTGGCGATGCGCTCCAGCAGGTCCTGGCGGAACGCGGTGAACTGCTCCGGCGCGCGGCTGGCATCGCCGGACATTTCCGCCAGGTCGGCGCTCAGGGTCTGCATACGCAGGATGTTCTGGCGCAGCAGGCCGATCAGCAGGCTGACCCGCTCGTTCAGGTCGTCACGCAGCTCGGTGAAATCCGGGTCCGCGTCGTTGAAGGTGCTCTGGGTCAGCCGGTCGTGAATGTCCCGCAGGGTGACCAGATGGCCTCTCAGGCGGGCATCGGTCAGCTCCTGGTAGAGCGAGGCGTTGCAGGCCCGGATCAGGTTGAGCAGCGCTTCCTGGAACACCAGCCGGCGTTCGCCTTCGGCCTTGACGATGTCGATCACCAGCCCGGTGCGGAACAGGTTGTCGGTGCTGAAGCCGGTGCGGATGCGCTCCTGCTCCGTGCGTTTGAGGTCGCGCACGTAGTCGAGCACGTCCATCGCCAGTTCGCTCTCGCGCACGTAACGCACCGACTCCCGGTCCATGCGCTCGATCACCCGGAACAGGACGCGCGGGTGTTCGAACAGCAGCCGCGTGGTGTCGAGGGTGCTGAACCGCTTACTGCTCATGGCTCACATCCAGCAGGTGATGCTGCGTCTGGTCGAACCAATCGGCGAGCCCTTCCCGGTCGCTGAAACCTTCCGGCCCGCCCCAGAACACCAGGTTGCGACTCGCGCTGTAGGGGCGGTCGGTGCGCATCTGCCCCACTTCCAGATGGCGGCCGACCTGGAAGATCAGCTCCGGACTGGCGCTGTGGGTGGCCGCGGAAAACAGGTTGAAGCCCTGGTGCTGCAAACGCTCCAGCAGCGCCGGCACCTGACTGACGTCGACGCTGGCCAGCTCGTCCAGCACCATCGGGAACGACAGACTGATCTGCGGGTACAGCACCCGCCGCAACAAGCGGTGAACCAGCTCCAGGTTGATCAGGGCCGTGGTCGAGGTGGACTGCCCCTTGGTGTCCAGTGAGGTGGCGGACTGCTTGCGGGTGCGGTAGGACACGCCGGTGACCACCTTGTCCATGGTCAGGCGGTTGCCGCTCTTCTGGTCCCCGAAGAACTCGGCGACGAATACCCGCAGGCGATCGTAGAAGGCGTCGGACTGCAGTTTGCCCGACGCATACGGATCGATCGCGGCCGATTCCTCTACCAGATTGTGGAACTTGGGATCGGTGTGGATATCGACGCGAATCTCCACCAGATCGTTGATGGTGACGCCGTCCAGCTCCCGGTTGAGGGCCGTCTCGAAACGCCGGATGTGTTCGCTGTTGGCCTTCAGCGCCTGGCGGTAGCTCGCCACCGTTTCGTTGTGGGAATCGATCTGCTCGCGCAGGACTCGCCCGCTCTCGGCCAGCCCGTTAAACAGATCCGACAGCGACTTGAAGGTATCGCGGATCGTTTGCCAGCTCGGGCTGTCGCTTTCCAGCGCGCCGTCGCGGTCCTCGCCAATCCCCTTGTTCACCAGCCGGCGCAGGCTTTCCAGGATACTGAAGCGTAATCGCTCCATCTCCTCCAGACCGCTGCGGATGTCGTCCTGGCGCGCGATGGACAGGGCGTCCGCCGCCAGCGGCTCTTCGGCTTCGACGGACTGCAGAGAGGGGAACCGGCGCTGATCGGCAGTGACGTTGTTCTGCAGGTGGAGCAGTTCGGTCTGGCGTTCCTGGGCGCGCTTGGCGGCCGTCTGGGCCTTGTCCAGCTTGGCGCCGACGGCTTCGACGCGCTCCCGCTCGATGGCCATTTTCTCTTCCAGTTCGGCCAGCGTGCGATTGGCCTCATCGATGGCCTGCCCGGCATCCTCGATGTTGGTGGCGGCGCTGGGCAGGCGCTTGAGGATGTCCAGATCCTTGCGGGTGGCGGCGATATCCTTCTCCGCCTGCTGGATGCGCTGCGCGCGGTCCGGGCCGCCATTGGCATTGTCGTCCAGCTCCGCCAGTTGGCGGCGGGCGGCGTTGAGTTCGCCGTCCAGCTTGCGGCGCTGGGCCGGGAAGTCGTCCGCCTGCGCGGCCCTGGCCGGCAAGGCGGTATCGAACCAGTCATAGCCCTGCTCGGTCTTTTCGAACAGTTCGGCCATCCGGCTCAGGGTGGCCTTGGTCTCGTCATCCAACGCCTGCCCCGGGCTGGCCGACACCAGACGCGGGTTCACCGCCCGCAACGGGGCCACAACGTCATCGTCCAACTGGTTCTGGAGCTGCCACTGGGCGCGCTGCTCGCGCTCGGTCACCGACTTCAGGTCCGCTTCCAGCTTCTCGATATTCCGGTTCAGCTGGGCCTTGCGCTGTTCGGCCTGGGCTGCGCTGTTGAGGGCGTTGAGCTGGGCCTGGCTGTCCTCCAGCGCCTCGTCCAGGGCGGCCTGGATTTCCTCGGAGGACATATCGCCATAGCGCGACACCAGGATCTCGCCATCGCTCTGGGTCTTCTCGGCTTTGGTCAGGACCGACTTCTGCGCCTTGATCTCCCCTTCCAGCCGGTTCTGATCCGTCTTCAGGGTATTGAGCTGTTTCTGGGACTGCTTGAGCGTACCCTGCAGGTCATCCCGCTCGCGATCCGCATCCTGCCGTTGTTGGCCGATGTCTTTCAGGGCCTGGGCCAGCCCGTCGCGGAAGGCAGCGAAGTCATGCTGGGTGCGGGTCAGGGTCTGGTAACGCTCGAACGCGGCTTGCAGCTTGTCGAACTGAGGGCGGGCGGATTCGATCCGGGTCAGGTGTTCCTGCCGGCGCTTGAGCTGGTCGTGGCGCTCGAGAAACTGGTCGATATCCAGCTCGAAGGCGTCGTCGGCGAATTTCTTGTCCGCCTCGATGATGCTGGCCACCGCGTGGGCCATGGCCTTGTCGTCCGCCTTCATCTCGAACAGCAGCAGGATCAGCGTGCGCAGGGACTGGATCTTGCGCTCGTCGGGATCCGCCAGGGGCAGCACGGAGTAGCGTACCGCGTCCGGTGACATCAGATCGGAACTGTAGAGCATCGACTTGAGCTTGCCGGGATCACTGGTCACCACCGTCTCCCGGGACAGCTTCTTCAGCGCCTCGGTCACCTTACCCACAGACAGCCCGGACACCGCCTCACCGATGCCGTCGGCGTCGTCTTCGGCGCAGTGCCAGAACAGGCCGCGCAGCTGGTCGTAGGCCACCGGCACGAAAATCCGGCCGTAGCTGAGCTGGCTGCTGTGCTCCCGGTATAGCACCTGGCAATGGGTGCCGGACGGGCTTTCCACTTCCATGATCAGGAAGCTGGACTGGCTGGGGAAGTAGTGCTGGTAGCTTTCCTCGTTGGTGTAGAAGCTGCCCGCGCTGGCGTTGCGGAAGGCGAACTTGTTCTTGCTGTTGCGGAAGTTGCTCTCCGGCAGCAGGAACAGCCGCAGCGAATTCAGCAGACTCGACTTGCCCAGGTTGCCGCTGCCGAGCAGCAGGGCGTGCTGGTTCAGGGGAATCTCGACGTAACAGAAGCCCGCCGAATCCACCAGCACCAGGCGGCGAATCCCGAAGCGGAAATAGGCCTGCGCGTCGCTTTGGGGCATCCCCTCAGTGCTCATCCAGAATGATCTCCTGTTCCATAAATTTCCGGGTCTCGCTGAACAGCGACGCCAGCCCGGTAAAGCCCAGCGTCGACGCCCGGTTGATGGCGTCCGTCAGTCGCTGCGGTGTCTGCGGTGTTTTCCGGAAGCCGTCGCGATAGGGCGCCCAGTCCGGCGGCTGCAGGAACCGCACCCGATCGCCCAACCGTACCTGCAACGCCTGATACATTTTCAGGCCGCCCAGATCGTAATCGAACGCGCAGTGGATGCGCTCGTAGCCGGCCAGCCAGTCGGTCACCGGCTCGCGCAGCACGCGATTGCCGCCGCCCAGAATGACGTCACAGGTCGCCAGCGACAGCGTCTCGCCCAGGCAGGTGCCGGCGAATGCCAGCATCTGTGGGTAGTGGGCGAAATTATCCTCGTTTTCGATCACCAGCGCCGTCGATTTGGGCGTAAAGCCAATATGGCTGGCATCGGCATTCAGGCACGCCACATCCGGCCGCGGGTCCGCAAGGGCGTCATGGTAAACCAGAACGAAGGCGGTTGCCGTCACCCGGCGGTGGGAATCCCCCTGCAGGGCCGCGTCGCGACGAGTGGTCGGGGCCTGTGCCAGGCGCTCCAGCTCGGCCATCACCGCGTCGTCCCGACAGGTCACCCGCCAGCGCTGCTGCGACACCCGGTCCAGCTCAAAACAATCGCGGTGCCGGGCGACCAGGTCAGACGGCAGTTGTTTTAGGAACGCAGGATAGTTGATCGGCTTACCCTCACGCATCGCCGCGAGGTATTTCGCCAGGGCCAGACTCATGCCGGTGACTCACATCCAAAAGAGAACGACCCAGAATACGAAATCGGCCGGGTCGACACCAACGCCGGACACTCAGTCGCGGACATACACCCAGTTCGTCGCCACATTGTCGCACACGATCACCCGGGCGCCGGAGGGTGCGCAGTTTTTCAGACTCTTTGGCAGCTCGTCCGGCGGCTTGCGATTCACTCCGAGCGTGCGCTTGTCCTGCTTGAGGTAGTCGAACGTCTCGTCCATCCGCTGGGCAAAGTCGATGCCCTTCGCCTCGTAACGTCGGAAGCTGTTGTAGAAGCGGGTAAAGCTCATGGTGGTGCCGCCCAGGCCGATCTCCAGCATCTTGGCGATGTAGCGATCGTAGGCGTCGGAGAGATAGGCGCGAACCGCGGTTTCGTTCGACAGGTCCCCGCGATAGGGGCTCAAACCCAGGCGATTGTCGTCATCCAGCACACCGGTGCGGAGGGCCGAATTTGCCTGATTGGTCGCCAGTTCGTATTGGGCCGACGGACAGCGAATGACCGTGCCACCCAACTGACAACCCTCGAATGCCGAATCGCCTGCCGGCGGAGGCGTCGGCTCGGTTTCGGGGTCGGGTTTTGGGCGCTCTGAAGTGACCGGACTGGCAGGCTTCGCCGATTGAGATGTCGCCGCCTCGGGCCCGGGCACCGCCAGCCCCAGCCGGGCCGCCGGTCGCTTGAGCAACAGGGCCTGGACCTGAGGGGTATTTCTGCGGAAATCTTCGAACGTGGGCAACGTCGACCCGCCGCCTTTGGCCTGGATATCGCAATAGAGCTGTTCATACGCTGTTGCGGGATTTTTCGGGCAGGCGCTGTAAGCCAGGGGGCTGGCCAGCAGCAAAGCAAACAGGAACGGGCGAAAAGTCAGTCGGCGTTTCATTGATTGTCGTCGTGTGAAGTCCGGTATCGACACTAAAGCAAAGCGCGAGGATCTGCCAACACCGTAGGACGCGCCCTCATGAAAAAGGCGCCGACCGGTCAATCAGTTGCCCGATCGACCCGACGGCGCCTGTTTCAGGGCGCGTCAATCAACACCGCTGCATCAACCGGCAAACGCCGCATAGATGGCAATCACCAGAATCACCAGCACGATGCCCGCCGGAATCGCGCCACTCCAGGGCGTGAGGTCGACCTGGCCGCTGTCCTGCTGCACCCAAGCAGTGGCCCGCGGGGCGATCTTGCCGATCAGCAACATGCCGACCACCAGCAGTACGAAGACCAGCGCGACGAAGTGGAAGTCGTTGATCGCGTCGAGGATGCCGGTGAACGGCGGCACGAAGTACACCAGGCCGATGATCACACAGCCGCCAATCAGGGCGATCTTGGCCGCAATCGAGGGCACGCGCTTGCTCAACAGGCCGACCAGCACCACCGACAGGATCGGGATGAAGTACATGGCGTTCATCTTCTGCAGGTAGCCGAACAGGCTTTCCTGCCCCGCCAGCATCGGGGCGATCAGCATGGCGGCGATGGCCATGACCCAACCGAAGATCTTACCGGCGTTGACCACTTGCTCGTCGGTGGCGTCCTTGTTGATGACGCCCTTGTACAGGTCGAGACTGAACAGCGTGGTGGTACTGTTCAGCGCGGAGTTGAAGGACGACAGGATCGCACCCACCATCACCGCAGCGAAGAAGCCGGTCAGGTACGGCGGCAGCACGTTGAACACCAGGTGACCGTAAGCTTCGTCCGCGCGGATGCCGTCACCCGCGTACAAGTGGTAGGCGATGATGCCCGGAATAACCAGATACAGCGGGCCCAGCAGCTTGAACAGACCGGTCAGCAGCACACCCTTCTGGCCTTCGGCGAGGTTCTTGGCGGCAAACGTCCGCTGGATGATCTGCTGGTTGGTGGTCCAGTAGAACACGTTGATCAGGAAGACACCGGTAAACAGCGTGGCAAACGGCACCTGCTGGTCCGCACCGCCGATGGAGTTCAGTTTGTCCGGGTTGGTCTGCTTGAGGATATCCCAGCCGGCCATCACGCCGGTGCCGTCACTGACCGCCTGCAGGCCGAAGTAGACGATGACGAAGCCACCGATCAGCAGCCCCACACCGTTCAGGGTGTCGGACACCGCAACCGTGCGCAGACCACCGAACAGGGCGTAAACCGAGCCGATCAGCCCCACGACCCAGACCGTGCCCCACAGCAGTGTGGTGTGCGACTGGATGCCGGTCAGACCCGGCAGGTCCAGCATGCCCTGGAGCCCCACCGCCCCGGAGTACAGGATGATCGGCAGCAGGATGACCGCGTACGCCAGCAGAAAGATGATGTTACAGATCAGCTGGGTGCCCGGATCAAACCGCTCGCGCAGCAGCTGCGGCACGGTGGCGATCCCGCTGCGCAGGAAGCGCGGCAGGAAGAACAGCGCCAGCAGCACCAGCGCAATGACCGCGACCACTTCCCAGGCCATGACGCTGAGGCCGTCCGTGAACGCGGAGCCGTTCAGGCCCACCATCTGCTCGGTGGACAGGTTGGTCATCAACAGCGACCCGGCGATGAACGGGAAGGTCAGGCTACGACCGGCCAGGAAATAGCCGCGCGTGCTGTCATGGTCGTCACGGCGTGTGACCAGCCAGGTGATCAGTGCGACCAGCCCTGTAAAAAACAGGAACGAGATCAGGGTAAGTGCATGCATAGCTTGTCCTTGTTCTTGGAAAACATCAGTTCGGTGAATTCAATGCGCGACGCTGCACCACCCGGGCAGCAAGAGTCCGTCCCGTCGCACGTTCGGAAACATCAGCCTTTGAAGGCCGTACACGCCTGGCCCACCACATCGGTCTCGGCCACCAGCAGCGCGCCGTCCAGCGGCCCGCGTTCCGATGGCGTCAATTCCGCGTGGGCGGTGGTGACGTAAAGGGTTTTGCGATCCGGACCGCCGAACACGCAGCTGCTGGGGCAGCGCGCGGGCACCTCGACGATCCGGTCGATCTCGCCGTCCGGCCGATAGCGGATCAGGCAGCCCGCGCCCCAGCGGGCGTTCCACAGGCAACCGTCCTCATCCATGGCCGAGCCGTCCGGATTGCCGTAACCCTCGGTCGCCGCAAACACGCGGCGGTTGCGGGCGGCGCCGGTGTCGGCATCCCAGTCGTATTGCCAGATCACACCTTTAAGCGTGTCGGCGAAATACATGCGGGTTTCGTCCGGGCTCCACACCAGGCTGTTGCTGATGCCGACGCCGGATTCCACCTGCCGGACGCTGCCGTCCGTGTCGATGCACCACAGCAGGCCACTGCTCTGGCGCACCGGGATGTTCTCCCCGTCGGGGCCGATGTTCTGCTGCATGGACGCCATCCAGAAGCGGCCACGGGGATCCACGCGGGCCTCGTTAGTGCGGTTTTCGGAGGGCTCGTCCGCCGGTTCAGCCACAGCTGTCAGATGGCCATCCGCGGGATCCAGGTCATAGACCCCACGCCCGGCAGCCACCAGGTAGTGACCGTTGGACCGCGGCACGATGGCGCTGACCGTCTCTTCGAAGGACCAACTGCGCGGCGCGGCATCGTCCGGGCCATAGGCAAACGCCCGGCGGCCGACGATGTCGACCCAGAGCAGTTCGTTCCGTGCCGCGTCCCAGTGGGGACCTTCGCCCAGCGCAAAACGGTCGTCCAGCAGGGGTTCGAAATTCATGACGCCTCCTGGCCGCCGGGACGGCTGTGGTCGTTGGGTTGCAGGTAGCCCAGTTCGCGGGAGATGTCCCGGGCGACTTCCAGCAACAGCGCCTGCAGGTCCTGCAGGCGGGTGGTGCTCATGCGGGACGCCAACGAGGTCACGCTGATGCCGGCGACCACCTCGCCCCGGAAATTGAAGATGGGCGCCGCCACGCAGCGCACCCCTTCCTCGTGCTCTTCCATGTCCAGCGCACAGCCACGCACACGGATGTCGGCCAGCGCCTGACGCAGGGCCCGGGCGTCGGGAATGGTGTGGGCGGTGTGCCGGACAAACTCGGTGTGGGCGATGACGTCTTCCTGCTGTTGTTCGGGCAAGTAGGCGAGGATGGCCTTGCCCACGCCGGTGCAGTACATGGGGCCCCGCTTGCCGATCGCCGAATACAGCCGGATCGTCTTGGGACTTTCCAGCTTGTCGATGTAGATGATCTCGTGACCGTCCACCGCAGCCAGATGGACCGTCTCCCCTGCCTCGTGCAGCAGCCGCTGCATGTGATCCCGCGCCACCTTGGGAATATCCAGCCGCTCCCAGGTCCGCTGGGCCATGCTCAGCAGGCGGTAACCGGGGGAATAACGCTGGTCTTCCCGGTCATAACGGACCAGACCGTGATCCAGCAGCGTGGTGAGCAGGCGATGTGCAGTGGACTTGGGCAGCCCGAGACGAGTGACCAGGTCTGTGAACCGGATGGCTTCCGGATTGTCGCAGACGGTCTCCAGGACCTGGATCGCCTTATCGATCGACGACATGAATGGGGGACCTCGTTTGTTGTTGTGACGCTATTGTGTCGCGTTTATACCACTCAGTTCCATATCTGGAAATGACGGTTCCGCAATATGGACCTTCGGCATTGTGCCGGTCAAGGCGTAGCCATTGGCGTCAAATGACCTGAATAAAGCCAACCCGTATTGACACGGAACGGGTCGGAAGATAACACTAAACCATAATTGGAACACAAGTTCCATATATTGGAACTTAAAGGCATATGCATGCCTTTCTTCTACCCTTAAGGAATATCAAGCCTTCTTGCGCCCAACCGGCTATCCGGACCGCCCGGATGGCCTTGCCGTCGCTTCGGACAGCCATGGCGGGGCAACGACCGCATCACGGGAGAGACCGAGTGAGTAACAACAAAGACCGCAAGCTCCGCAGCCAGCAGTGGTACGGCAAGCACGACCGCGACGGCTTTATCCACCGCAGCTGGATGAAGAGCCAGGGCCTGCCGGATCACGCCTTCGACGGCCGGCCGATCATCGGCATCTGCAACACCTGGTCGGAAATCACCCCCTGCAACGCCCACCTGCGGGACATCGCCGAGCACGTCAAGAAAGGCGTCTGGGAAGCGGGCGGCGTGCCGCTGGAATTTCCCGCCATGTCCCTGGGCGAAACCCAGATGCGCCCCACCGCCATGCTGTTCCGCAACCTGCTGAGCATGGACGTGGAGGAATCCATCCGCGCCAACCCGCTGGACGGCGTCGTCCTGCTGGGCGGCTGTGACAAGACCACACCCGGCCAGGTGATGGGTGCGGCCAGCGTCGACCTGCCCACCACGGTCATCTCCTCCGGCCCCATGCTGAGCGGCAAGTACCGCGGCCAGGACATCGGCTCCGGCACGGACGTGTGGAAGTTCAGCGAGCAGGTCCGCGCCGGTACCATGAGCCTGCCGGAATTCCTCAACGCCGAAGGCTGCATGTCCCGCAGCCCGGGCACCTGCATGACCATGGGCACCGCCTCCACCATGGCCTCGCTGATGGAAGCCATGGGCATGGCCCTGCCCCTGAACGCCTCGATTCCCGCCGTGGACGCCCGCCGCAAGGTCCTGGCCCACCTGACCGGCATGCGCATGGTGGAGATGGTCCACGAGGACCTGACCATCTCCAAGGTCCTCACCCGCAAGGCCTTCGAGAACGCCATCAAGGTGAACGCGGCGATTGGCGGCTCCACCAACGCCGTGGTGCACCTGCTGGCCATCGCCGGCCGCCTGGGCGTGGAGCTGGACCTGGAAGACTTCGACCGCCTCGGTCGCGAGGTGCCATTGCTGGTCAACCTGATGCCGTCCGGTAAATACCTGATGGAAGACTTCCATTACAACGGCGGCCTGCCCGTCGTGCTCCAGCGCCTGCAGGATCAGCTGCACCTGGACGCCCCGAGCATCACCGGCAAGCACATCGGCGAAGCGCTGGATCAGGTGGAATGCTTCAACGACGACGTCATCCGCCCCATGGACAACCCGGTCCGCCCGGCCGCCGGCATCGCCGTGCTGAAAGGCAACCTGTGCCCGAAAGGCGCCATCATCAAACCGTCCGCCGCCAGCGAAGGCCTGCTCAAGCACCGGGGCCAGGCGGTGGTGTTCGAAACCATCGAGGACTTCAAGGCCCGCATCGACGACCCGAACCTGGAGGTGGACGAAAACTCCATCCTCGTCCTCAAGGGCTGCGGCCCGAAGGGGTATCCGGGCATGCCGGAAGTGGGCAACATGCCGCTGCCGCCGAAGGTGCTGGAGAAAGGCGTGACCGACATGGTGCGCCTGTCCGATGCCCGCATGAGCGGCACCGCGTTCGGCACCGTGGTGCTGCACATCTCGCCGGAAGCCAACGAAGGCGGCCCGCTGGCGCTGGTGGAAAACGGCGACTGGATCGAGATGGACGTGGAGGCCCGCAAGCTGCACCTGGACATCTCCGACGAGGAACTGGCCCGCCGCCAGCAGGCCTGGGAAGCGCCCGAATCCCCCCACAAGCGCGGCTACTACCGCCTCTACATCGACCACGTGATGCAGGCGGACGAAGGCGCGGACCTGGACTTCCTGAAAGGCAGCAGCGGCCACGTCGTGACGCGGGAGTCCCACTGATATGGCCGACTACGCCACCTACCCGAGCCTGGCCGGCCGCGTCGCCCTGATCATCGGCGGCGCCACCGGCATCGGCGCCGCCCTGGTGGAAGCCTTTGCCGACCAGGGCGCCAGAGTCGCCTTTCTCGACATCGACGAGGACGCCGGCAACGCCCTCAGCGAGCAACTGGCCGACCGCGCCAGCCAGCCGCTGTTCGTGCCCTGCGACATCCGCGACATCGAAGCGCTGCGCTTTGCCATCCATACCGTCGCCGACCGGCTGGGCCCGATCCGGGTGCTGATCAACAACGCCGCCTGGGACGACCGCCACAAACTGGAAGACGTCTCGCCGGAATACTGGGACCAGGGCATGGCCGTGAACCTGCGCCCGCACTTTTTCTCCACCCAAGCGGTGCGCGACGCCATGCGCGAGGCCGGCGGCGGCAGCGTCATCAACATGAGTTCCAACAGCTACCTGCTGGGCCTGGAAGGCTACCCCGGCTACGTCACCGCCAAGGCGGGCATCGTCGGCCTGACCAAGGGACTGGCCCGGGAACTGGGGCCGGAGAACATCCGCATCAACGCCGTGCTGCCCGGCTGGGTGATGACCCAGCGCCAGAAAGACCTGTGGCTGACCGATGAGGCCGAGAAGGAACTGATGCAGCAACAGGCCCTGAAGACCAAGATCGATCCCGCGGACGTCGCCCGCCTGACCCTGTTCCTGGCCGCCGAAGACAGCGCGCTGATCACCGGCCAGAGCCACATCATCGACGGAGGGCGGGTATGACGGCGACGGAGCTGAGCGCCGGCGCGCTGATTGCGGTCGACTGGGGCACCACCAACTTCCGCGCCACCCTTCTGACGGCCGACGGCGCCGTCATCGATCGCCTGCAGGCCCCGAAGGGCATCCTGCATGTGGAGCGGGAAGCGTTCCCGGCCGTGCTGGCCGAACTGCTGGCGCCCTGGTTGCCACAACTGCCCGGCGTACCGGTGCTGATGGCCGGCATGATCGGCAGTGCCGACGGCCTGGTGGACGTGCCGTATCTTGCCTGCCCCGCCAGCCTCGACGACATCGCCGACGGCCTGGTGCGGGTCACGCCACTGGGCGAAGCCAACCCGGCGTACATCGTGCCCGGCCTGAAAGGCCAGTCGGTGGCGGACAGCCCGGACGCCATGCGCGGCGAGGAAATCCAGATTCTCGGCGCCCTCGATCGTGACGCCACCGGCGAACAGATCCTCTGCCTGCCCGGTACCCACGCCAAGTGGGTCCGCCTGGAAGGCCGCACCGTGCAGTCGTTCAGCACCTGCATGACCGGCGACGCTTACTCGGCCCTGCGCCAGCACACCATCCTTCGTCGCTTTGCCGCCGATGGCAGGCACGATGCCCGGGCCTTCCGCCGCGGACTGGAACGCGTCCGTCGCCCCGGCGGCCTGATGCATCACCTGTTCAGCGCCCGTACCGAAGTGCTGCTCGGTGACATGCTCCCGGAAACCGCCAGCGCCTATCTGTCCGGCCTGCTGATCGGTGATGAAGTGCGCGCCATGGTCGCCGCGCTGCAACCGCACAGCGACGTCACCCTGATCGGCGATCCGCGCCTGACGGCACTCTATGCCGAGGCCCTGGAATTACACGGCCAGAGCAGCCGCAGCCTCGACGGCGACCAGGCGGTGATCGACGGCCTCCACCAACTGGCAACCCGCGCCGGGCTGCCCCGGTCCAACTGAACGGAACTGCCCATGCCCAGCCCAACGTTTGAAACCTACCGCGCCGAATTGCCCCTCATCGCCATCCTGCGCGGCATCCAACCGGAGGAAGCGGTACCCCTGGTCGAACAACTGATCGAGGCCGGCTTCCGGCTGATCGAAGTGCCGCTCAACTCGCCCTCGCCTTTTGAAAGCATCGCGGCGCTGGCCGAACGTTTTGGCGACCAGGCCCTGATCGGCGCCGGGACCGTCACAAACATCGAAGACGTGGAACGGCTCAAGCAGGCCGGCGGCCGCTTGCAGGTGATGCCCCACGGCGATCCGGAGGTCATCCGCGCCGGCGTGGCCGCCGGCATGGACGTGCTGCCCGGCGCGATGACGCCGACCGAAGCCTTTGCGGCCCTGAAAGCCGGCGCCGAAGCGCTGAAGATCTTCCCGGCGGAACTGGTGGGCGCCCAAGGCATCAAGGCCCTGCTGTCGGTGCTGCCGAAGGGCACACTGGTGGCGCCAACCGGCGGCGTCACCCCAGAGAATCTCGGGGAACTGGCCGCCGCCGGCGCCGGCGGGTTCGGCCTCGGCTCCGGCCTCTACAAGCCGGGCTTCGATGCCGCCACCCTGCGCGAGCGGGCCGACGCCTACGTCGCCGCCTGGCGTCAGATCGGAGGCTGAGGAACGATGGCGGGCTACCACATCACCGAGGGCCGGTTCGGCGACTATCCCACCCGGGTGCTGGCCAGTGCGGATGGCTCCGCCCGGGCCAAGATCGCCCTGCGCGGCGCTACCCTGCTGAGCCTGACGCTGCCCACTGCACAAGGGCCGGAGCCCGTACTCGGCGGCTACAACGACCCGGCCGATTTCGCCGCCCTAACCGGTGCCCGCTCCGCCATCCTCGCGCCCTACAGCAACCGTCTGGCCGGCGGGCAATACACCTTCGATGGTGTGACCCACGCCTTTGCCAGGCGCGACAAGGACGGCAACAGCCTGCACGGGCTGGTCATGGATGCGGCCTGGTACCCGGTTCGGGAAACCGCCGATGACAAGAGCGCGATTCTGGAGCTGGCTACAGACCAGCTTCTGGCCGGTGACGCACCGGGCTACCCGTTCAAACTCGCCCTGAAAACCCGCTTCACCCTCTCCCGGGACGGCCTGCGGCTGGACCTGATCGCCACCAACCAGGGCGCCGTCTCCGCACCGGTCGGCCTGGGCTGGCACCCCTACCTGGAAACCCGCGGGCGCGATATTCGCGATGCCCACCTGACGCTGCCCTATCACCAGAGCGTCGTCACCGATGAGCGACTGATTCCATTACCCGGCGCGGCCAGCGTGGCCGACCTGACCGGCACTGAATCGGATTTCAGCGGCGAGGGCCAGAATATCAACGGCCAGGCGATCGACTGCTGCTTTGTGGGGATGCCACAGCCGGGCTGGATCAGCAGCCGCTTGCACGATCCGGCCACCCACCTGACCCTGGAACTCGCCCAGTCCCATGGCGTGGTGCAAGTCTATACCGGCCACAGCCTGCCTCACCGTCAGTACGACGGCCTGGCCATCGAGCCCAACGAATTCATGCCCGACGCCTTCAACCGGCCGGAGCTGGCCAACGCCATCCGGCTGGCGCCGGGACGCGAGCGCACGCTGTCCGCGCAAATCCGCATCCTTCCGGACCTAACCTGAACAGGCCTTCATCCCCGATGCCTCCCCAAGGTGGGCCGGTTGAGCTAAGGTATTCGGCATGATACGCCAATCCCGATTCCGCAAAGCCCTCCAGCAACAGATGGCCAACGCGACCTGTTATGACGACTGGTACGCGGCGGCCGCCGAACTCGACGATGTGGACGGGTTGCTGGACTGG
This sequence comes from Marinobacter sp. NFXS9, assembly GCF_040148665.1. Taxonomy (NCBI): domain Bacteria; kingdom Pseudomonadati; phylum Pseudomonadota; class Gammaproteobacteria; order Pseudomonadales; family Marinobacteraceae; genus Marinobacter; species Marinobacter sp. NFXS9. Next base: position 75,970 of record NZ_JAGDDW010000019.1, read on the forward strand.
CGGGCCGAAGACGACACGCCGATGCTCCACAGCGCGTTGATCCGCGAGCATATGGAGGCGCTGAAAGCCCATCGCCTGGACTGCGACACCCGCTCCCTGACCCGCGTGTTGCAGGAAAGCCTGTACCGCCACCTGGGCGAACTGTCGAACCCGGACCTGTACGCCGTCGCCCGCACCGGCACCAAACACCTGGTCACGGAATTCCTGAAAGAAGTCGAGCGGGGCATGCAGTACGTGTGCGACAACCCGCTGCCGGGCGCGACCGACTCGGAGAAGCTGCAGCTGTTCCGCAACGCCGAGCGGGTCTTCGGCAACACTGCGCTGATGCTCAGCGGCGGCGCGGCTTTCGGCATCTACCATTTCGGCGTCACCCGGGCCCTGTGGTCGCAGGATCTGTTGCCGCCGGTGATCGCCGGCTCCAGCATGGGCGCGATTCTGGCCGCCGCCATCTGCACCCGGGACGACTCGGAACTGGCGACCTTCTTCAGCCACCCGGAACAGGTCAACCGGGACGCCTTGCACTGGCTGCGCCCGGACCGCATCTGGCGCGACGGCCACGCCATGGACCCCGAAAAACTGCTGGCACACATCCGCGCCAACGTCGGGCGTTACAGCTTCCGCGAGGCGTACCTGCACAGCGGCCGCACGCTGAACATCTCCGTCTCGCCGACCCGTACCCGTCAGAAACCCCGGCTGCTGAACGAGCTGGCCTCGCCGGAAGTGATGGTGGACTCCGCCGTACTCGCCTCCTGCGCGGTGCCTGGCATCTACCCGCCGGTCACCCTGCGCGGGCGCGATAAACAGGCGGCGGACGGCGAAACCGATTACATGCCCACCGAAACCTGGATCGACGGCAGCGTTCACGGCGACCTGCCCATGATGCGCATGGCCCGTCTGCACAACGTGAACAAAACCATCGTCAGCCAGGCCAACCCGCACGTGCTGCCGTTCATCAGCCACCGGCGCGATCGCGGCGTCCCGGCCTCCATGCGCCAGGCCGCGGGCACGCTGGTGCACGCCCAGGTGGCCTCCGTACTGGAAATGACCCGCAACGTGGGCACGCCCAGCATCCTCAGACCTTACGTGGAACAGGCCCACGCGCTGGCGACCCAGTCCTATCTGGGGGACATCAACATCCAGTTCCCGTTCAAACCCTGGCTGTACCGCAAGGTACTCTCCAACCCCAGCGAACAAGACCTGGCGATGTACATTCAACTGGGGGAACAGGCCACCTGGCCGCAGATGGCGATGGTGCGGGATCAGACCGTGGTGAGTCGGGCGTTCCGGGATTGTATTGCACGGCTCAAGCAACGGGCGGGGACTGAAAGGCGAAGGGTGACGGATTGATTCACACGGTCCGCAATCTCGGTTAAAAGACGGGAACTGCCCGCAACCTTCCGAAAATAGAGTCTGGAACCTAGCGCCCGGTATAGATAAACCGTTCCTCGGCTTTGTCGACCACCTGATCCATAATGCCGGTACCGGCCCCAAAATAACGGCCTTCAATATCGTATGGGTCGACCAATCCCCTGGCGTACTTGCCACCTGGCTGGTAATCCGCCATGAACGATCGCAGATCCACGACGTCGGCAAAGTTCGATTGATTCACGTCGAAACGGCCGATGCTGCGACTGAGCCCGTTCGGCCCGCGGTCCAGTTCAATCTTCTCGATCACCGCGTCCGCGACGGATTGCGCCGCAAAATCAACGCCGGCACGTTTGAGTGAATCCGTTATCCTGTCGCGCTCACCGTCCGTCAGCGGATCGGAACCCTCCAGAACAGTCAGCTCACCTTCCTGAATCGAGAATCCCCAGTCCTTGCTTTTGAGCGTGGCGGACAGGCTTTCAACACCGGATAGGTAACCAAGCTCCAGATCAGCCGCGCGCTCACCGATCTCAAAGCCGAACAGCTCCTGCACCCGATTGTAGCGGGCCGTCATGGCTTCAGGAGATTCTATGTTGGTGTTGATAACGGCTCGAACATCGTAGAGACCGTGGCTGGAAGGGAGTACCGGATCATCTTCTCGGTAAATGGCAGACGCTGTTTCTGCAGGCGTACTCGATAACTCGTCGGCGCTGATTTCTTCGACACGAGCGTTGCCGTTGTCAAAGCGGGCCTGCTGTCCAAACAGTGAAGTAAGCGAGTCGATTTTCATCCCTGTCGTCTCCCGGTGCCGTACTTTGTTTAACGGCGAGCATCCGGGAAACTTCAGTGTGACGGCAGTACAGATAGAAGCGGGATACTTGCGAAACTTGGCCAGGGCTACTTGCGTAATACCGGGTTCTGGATGCAGGTATCCAGTATGCGGATGGTCAACCGGACCAGCTCAAGTACAGTAATCCAGCCCTTTTGCGACAAGGCAGGCCGTGACGCTTGCCCCTAAATAGCCCCTATCCAGCCAGCAGTTTTCCCGAAATGATCAACTTCAGTGTCTTTAAAAACAACACAGCGATCGTAACGGTTACAAACATAAGCAGTGAGACCGCCACCACTTTCAAGGGCCAAATCTGCACAAACATCGAATATTTGAGCGCCGATATCGCCAGGGCAGCCATCGGAAAGCCTACCGACCACCAACCACTCGCAAATGGCACTCCTGAACGGAAAATTCGAGGTGCCAACGCCAAGAAGATAAAAAGTCGCCCCTGCAAAAGTAAAAACCTGAACAAAGGCAATGAGTTGGCCTGACTTCGGGGTATAATATCCATCATAAATCTCCCCGTTTCGTCCAAAAACCGGAAGAAAGCCCCATGATCCCACGGGA
>NZ_JAGDDW010000002.1:0-506311 GCF_040148665.1 Marinobacter sp. NFXS9
GGGATCATGGGGCTTTCTTCCGGTTTTTGGACGAAACGGGGAGATTTATGATGGATATTATACCCCGAAGTCAGGCCAACTCATTGCCTTTGTTCAGGTTTTTACTTTTGCAGGGGCGACTAATTACAGGAATAGTCGTTTTTCGCATGAGCTTGTTAGTTCGAAAGATTACATATTAAATCCGAAGAATACCGGTTATAGAGGGGTTCATCTGGTATATAAGTATTACAATAAGCGGGTGCCTGAATATGACGGCTTGTTGATAGAGCTTCAGATAAGAACGCGCTTGCAGCATACTTGGGCTACTGCCGTAGAGACAATGGGACTGTTCTTGAATAAGGCTCTGAAGTCAAGTGAAGGGCCAGATGAATGGTTAGATTTTTTTGCATTAGCTGGATCTGCCTTCGCAATCCTTGAGAAGCAGAATGTAGCTCCAATACATGAAAAATATACTAGCGAAGAAGTGCTTGGATTGGTTGTTTCTGAAGCTGACCGACTTAATGTAGTCGAACAACTCGACCTTTTTAATATGACCGCAGACCAAATTTCGAATGATCACAGGTCTGGCGGATATCATATTGTATTGCTGGATTCAAAAGCGCGAGTTTCCTTTGTTGAAAGCTTTGGGCGACGGAAGCTTGCGGAAGCGAATAAGCGATATACTCAGATAGAGAAGGAGGTGAAGGACGATGATGATAAGCAAGTTGTCTTGGTCGCCGCAGGGTCAATCGATCAATTAAGGAAGGCGTACCCAAATTATTTTTTGGATACTCGTGAATTTATATCTAAGCTTAGTGAAATTAGAGAAATAGTTGAGTCGAAAGATAAAGATGAAAAATAGCTTGATTGCTGTTTTGGCGATTAGCGAAGTTAGAAAGCTGGTTTCTATATAATGTGTGAAAGTTGGGTTTCATGAATCTTACTGCGCAAACAATAAATATGCTACTGATTTTGCTTCCCGGCTTTATCGGTGTTCGTTTTCTTTCTAATCTTGCTGGGTTTTATTACGATAATCTTTGGCGGTATGTGATAGATGTAATTATATTTACTTTTTTTATATACGTTGTGCTTCAGGCGCTGGGGCTTTGGTCTCCTGTTGTTGTGGATCCTGAAAGTATAGATATAAATATAGCATCTCCAGTAAATATAGTTTCCGTCTTGGTATGCGCTTTTGTTTTGGCCGGAATTTGCAAAACCGGGACAGATTTATTTTCTGCAAACTCCGCTCAGTACCCTAATATCTCTTTACAGAATAGCAGACCAAGAAATGGTGCCGGGAACAGGAGTCGAACCTGCGACCTGAGCATTACGAATGCCCTGCTCTACCTACTGAGCTATCCCGGCGTGTTGCAGTATGTTGGCGACCCGAAGGGTAGGGCGCCATGGCAGTTGCCTATAAATTAACCGACTGGATAATACCACTTCAACCGTCCGCGTTATCTCTCTGGATGTACTTTCCGTGACGCCGTCACCGTTCCGCCACAGGCCCGTGGCATCATCGTCGTATGGTCGGCGGCCTACCCGGTCACTGTCTGCCCGTGTGGCGTTTTTTGGCTACACTGGCTCGGATTCCCATCACAATACGTCGTCCTGCTTTTATGGAAGAAAAACCGGGTGGTCTGGCCCTGGAAAATGTGGCCGTGGGTGCGCTGAGCGCGGTGTCGTTGTGCGTGGCTCCGGGTGAGGTGGTTTGCCTGTCGGGGCCCTCCGGCGCTGGCAAGAGCCGGTTGCTGCGCGCCGTGGCGGATGTGGAGGCGCACACCGGCGTCATCCGGTTGGCGGGTGAAGACCAGACGTCGATGCCGGCGCATCGTTGGCGACGCCGCGTCATGATGGTCCCAGCGGATAGCCAGTGGTGGTTCGATTCCGTCGGTGAGCATTTTCCGGGCGCCTTGCCCGGCGACGAGTTGGCCGCCCTGGGGTTCGGCCCGGACGTTGACGGGTGGTCGGTGAGTCGCCTTTCAACGGGGGAGCGCCAGCGTCTGGCGTTGTTGCGGGCGCTGGTGCTGAAACCCAACGTGTTGCTGCTGGATGAACCCACCAGCAACCTGGATGCGGAGCGCGTCCGGGCGACTGAGCGCTGGCTCCTCGAGCGGATTCGGGAGCGCCGGATCGCGGTGCTCTGGGTGGCGCACGATCCGGAGCAGATTCGTCGGGTGGCGGATCGTCACGTCCGGTTGGTTGGGGCCGGTGTGGAGGTCGTCCATGAACGTGATTGACCTGGCCTGGTGGAAGCTGGCGCTGGCGGCGATTCTGGTGCTGTTGTTGGCGGCGACGATTTATCTGGGGCGCCTGGGCATGACCCGCAGCCTGCTGATCGCGGCGGTGCGCACGGCGGTGCAGTTGTCGTTGATCGGCTTGGTGCTGGAGGCGTTGTTTGCGTCCGGCAGCCCAGTCTGGGTCCTGCTGATGGCGGTGGTCATGCTGCTGGTGGCCGGCCGCGAGGTGATGGCCCGCCAGAATCGCCGATTGCGCGGGGCCTGGGCGTTTGGGCTGGGCACCGGCGCGATGTTCATTTCGTCGTTTACGGTGACGGTTTTCCTGCTGGCGGTGGTGATCGGGCCCCGGCCCTGGTACGAGCCCCAATACGCCATTCCGTTGCTGGGGATGATTCTGGGTAACGCGATGACCGGCATAGCGTTGTGCTTGGATCGGTTGACGGAAACCGTCTGGCGCCAGCACGCGGTGATCGAGTCCCGGTTGATGCTGGGCCAGCCCTGGCGGGAAGCGGTGGGCGATATCCGCCGGGACGCCATGCGCAGCGGCATGATGCCGTCCATCAATGCCATGGCCGCCGCCGGCATTGTCAGCCTGCCGGGCATGATGACCGGCCAGATCCTGGCGGGCAGTCCGCCGGGCGTGGCCGTTAAGTACCAGATCATGGTGATGTTCGCGATCACGGTCGGTTCGGGATTCGGTTCGGTGATGGCGGTGGCCTGGGGCAGCCGTCGATTGTTTGACGAGCGTGAACGGCTGCGACTGGATCGCTTGACGGTGCCACGATGAAGACATGTCGACAGGGGTTGTCTGTTGGCACAGATTTGGTATGACTGATTAAAGCAGTGAAAACAGCCCGGCCCGACGCCGAGAAGGGAGTCCGTGTGTTGCCGGTCGTTGCGTTCCATAAGGGGGCGCCAGAGGCTGATTCATTATTCCGACCAGGGAGCAAGGTCACGATGAGCAACGCGGGTGCGCTTCGAACGAAGGTGAAGAACGTCGGTAAACGCATGGTTTTCCGGGCCAATCAGGTGCTGGGCAATTACCGGGACGTCGTGTGGATAGTGGGGGACGGGCGCAGCGGGACTACCTGGGTGTCCGATCTGGTCAATCACGATGGCCGGTTCCGGGAGATGTTCGAACCCCTGCATCCGCAACTGGTGAAGGCGGCGAGTTTTGTGCAGCCGCACCAATATTGCCGTCCCGGCGCCATGGATGACCGTTTACGCGAGCTGATGGACTCGATAGTCAGCGGTCGGCTCTGCGATTCACGGGTCGATTTCGGCAACAAGGCCTTGGTCTATGAAGGCCTGCTGGTGAAGGATATTTTCGCCAACCTGATGTGCTACGCGGCGTGTCAGGCGTTCCCGCAGGTGCGGCCGGTGCTGCTGATCCGCAATCCGTTTGCGGCGTCGAAGTACAAGAAACGGGACTGGTTCTGGGGCGATGAGCCAATGGACCTGCTGAACCAGCCGGCGTTGCGGGAAGACTTCCTGGCGCCGTTCGAGGATCTGATCCGACAGACCAGCGCCCGCGGCGATTTTATCCTCAACCAGGTTCTGATCTGGGCCATCGTCAACTACGTGCCCCTGCAGCAGTTTGCGCCGGAGGCTCTTCATGTCTGCTTCTACGAGCAGATCTATGCGGACCCCGAGGGCGAGATTTCCCGGCTGTTCCGTTTTATCCGCAACGGCGAGGATTGTCACGTCAAACTGGACGACGACCTGATCAGGCGCCCCAGCCGCGTGGTCAAGCAGGAGACCAGCTTCAAGGCCGGGTCGTCGCCGGTGACGTCCTGGAAGAACGAAATCGATCCCCAGCGGATTGACGATGGACTGCGTATCCTTGAAGCGTTTGGGTTCGACGGCCTGTACAACGACGCGTCCATGCCGGACGCTGGCGTTCTGACTCGACCGGCGGCGGTGGCCTGAAGCCGACCCGTCAGTGCGGCATCATGCGGACTTCGCTCGTTTCCGTCAGCGGCGTTTTGAGAGGATAGGGGATCGAAACATTCGGCCACAGCCTTTTATCCGATCTCGTGACCGATGATATTGGACGTGGGCAAGGGATAAAAACTGAGGTTGGAGCGGGGGAGGTTATTGCGGGGCAGGTAAAGCATCACTGCTCAACCTACCCCGTTTTTCTTCGCTTTCGCCGGCATGGTGACAGGCCCGGTGTGTGTGGAATCGTGGGCCTTGTGTGTCCCCGGAATCCAGTGGCTTATGCGGCACACTGCGATCTACCGGCTGGGGACGATGCTTCCGCTATCTTCACGAAAGGCTTTGTGGGCCGTCAGGCACCGTGTTCTATCAGTCAAACTTCCAGAACGGCTGGCTCAGACGGTACGTGGCCTGTTCGCGAGAATAGCCGACGTCTTTCAGCAGACGGTCGTCCATGCGGCTAACCATGAAAGCGAAGTCTCTTTTCTTTCTCCACTTGCTGTAAACACCCATGACTCTTTTCATCAGATTGTCTCCTTTTGGATCTCGTTTGGAGGATTGGTTAAGGATGACAATATGATAGGTCGCGAAGTTTTTTCTGGATATACCTAGAAACACTTATCTTCTTTTATTTTAGTAACTTGGGGGAGATTTGACGGTGTTGCGGAATTTTGAATTCTGGGTGATTCGGGCGAAAAAACGCAATTCGTAGAAACCCGAAGAGGTCGCTTTCCGGGATAGGGAAAAGCCACTACCCCCTCGGTTGTAGTGGCTTCGGTATGGCCGTTTTTCAGACCTGAAAACGGGCGATCTGACGCGTGAGGTTTTCCGCCAGGCGGGCCAGTTCGGTGCTGGAGGCGGAGACCTGCTGGGTGGCGCTGGCGGTCTGCTCGCCACCTTCTCGAATGTCCGTGACGTTGCGGTTGATGTCCTCGGCCACGGCCGCCTGTTGTTCCGCCGCGGTGGCGATCTGGTGGTTGTACTGACGGATTTCCTCCACCGACTGAACCACGTCGCGGATGGTTTCCCGGGTGGATTCGGCACGGGCCAGGGTTTGCCCGGCCAGCTCGGTGCCGCGCTCCATGCTGGTTTTCGAGGTGTCGGCGCTGGTGACCAGGTTGGTGATGAGCGTTTCGATCTCGGTGGCGGAGTCCTGGGTGCGCCGGGCCAGCGATCGCACCTCGTCGGCCACCACCGCAAACCCGCGGCCATGCTCGCCGGCCCGGGCGGCCTCGATGGCGGCGTTCAGGGCCAGCAGGTTGGTCTGTTCGGCCACGGCCTTGATGACGTCCAGGATGGTGGCGATGTTCTGGGTCTCGGACTGCAGGCCCAGCATTTCCTCCATGACGTTGTCGATCTGGGTCTTCAGGTCGGCGACGTTTTCCAGGGTCTCCCGGACGGCGTGGTCGCCGTGAGCCGATTTGTCGTTGGCGGTCTTGGCCGTCTCGAAGGCGGACTCGGCGCTGCGGGCCACTTCGCTGACGGTTGCGGCCATCTGGTTCATCGCGGTGGCCACCTGGTCGGTCTTGTCGCGCTGGTTTTCCACGGCGGCGCTGGTTTGCTGGGTGACGGTCGAAAGTTCTTCGGCTGCCGAGCCGATGCTGGTGGCGCCGCTATCGATTTCCCGGACCAGTTTGCGCAGACTGCGCGTCATGCGCCCGAACGCGTTGAGCAGCTGCCCGAACTCGTCGCCCCGGTCGCTGCTGGTGTCGACGGTCAGATCGCCTTCGGCCACGGCATCAGCGATGGCCAGGCTTTCGCGGATGGGGCGGGTGATGGAGCGGGTCATGGCCCAGCCCAGCAGTGACGCGACAACGGCGGCGACGATGGAGGTGACGATGATCGTGGTCAGGGCGCTTTTGTAGTCGGCCTCCATTCGCCCAAGCTGGATCTGGCGCAGTTCCATGGCGGTGGCAATGGCTTCGCCGGCGGTGTCGTTCAATTGGGATTCCACGGCACTGGCGTCGCTGCCAAAGGTGCCCAGTGCTTTGCGGTAATCCGCGAGCAGCGTCTCGTAGCGGGTGGCGTTGTCGATGATGAGTTCAATGCGGTCGTGATCGGCGGGTACGACCAGTTCAGCGCGAAGACCCTGGGCAATATCGGCGGCTTCCTGTGCGCTTTTCCCGGCCTCTTCGATGTACTGGGATTCGCGGCGCACCTGGAAACTGCGCTGATGGGTCCGGGCTTCCAGCAGGGCGGACTTGATGTCTCCCACACCGGCAACGATTCGAGAGCGATCGGCGTAGCTCTTCAGTGCCAGGGCGCCGGTCACGGAGATCACGATGGTCAGGGTAACGAGGATGAAAAAGCCGGCGACCAGTTTCTTGCCGACGGAAATGCGGTTCAGGGTTTGCGACAACATGGCTGAGATCCTCTCTGTACTGTTATCACGGTGGTCCTATCTTCATGTTGACTTGGCGGGAGAGGGTCCTTTTCCCGCCCGAAGAGTTGAGGCTGTATTCAATAGGTTAGCTGTTGAATCGCATGCATCAACTTTGCGCAGGGCTCGTAAATTCGGATTGTTGATCGGTGAGTGGGATTACTGGTCTACCGGTGTCTGGTTGTTGACCTGAAGCAGTGCCGGTGCATCGATCACTCCGGTACGGTATTTCTGGATCAGGTTGTGGTATCTCGGCGTTTGGCGGAATGTGTCCATGGCATCGCGGATGGCATCGGCCTGCATTATCAGCGGGGATTTGCGGGAGATGGCAATCCACGAGGCCTTGCCGTCCACCGTGTAGGGCGACACGCTGACATCGATGTCGAAATGTTCGACGGTATAGAGCCCGACCAGCTCCGGCGCAATCACCACGTCCACATGCCGTTGGGCCAGCATGCGCATCAGGTTTTCGTAGCGGGTTGCGGCAATCTTGACCAGGCTGTCGTCATTGTCGAAGCGCGGGAAATAGCTGCTGCCTCGCAAGACGCCGATGGTCTTGCCTTTCAGGTCGGCGTAGCGGGTGATCCGGTTTTCCGGGTCGCGAAAGAAGAACAGGCGTCGCTCGGCCGGAAAGGCCTGGACCACGAAATCCATGTAGTCGTCCCGCTCATCGGTCTTGAGCGGTCCCAGCATGAAGTCGGCCCGGCCATTCTCCATTAACCAGAGCACGCGTCGGAAAGGGGCTTCCTTATAGGTAATGTCCCAGTGCAGTTGCCGGCCGATCTCGTTGAAGATATCGATGTAGAGGCCACCGAATTGATTGCCATCGACGATCCGGTAGGGCGGCGCATTGTTCACGCCAACCACCACCCGTTGGGTGTCGGCGAGCGAGGGCAGGGCCAGCAGGAGCAGACTTGCCAGCAGGCATAAGCGCATGAGTCGGGCCTGGTGAACGCCGGGCCGTCCATGCCCGGAAAATGGAGGACGCCTCCAAGTATAGCGCTTCTGCACCTATCTCTTTGTCAGATCTTGTAAAGCGGCGTAAGGGATTGGACCTACGCCGCCCCGATGCCGGGTCGCGGGGCCGTATTATTGGCCCTGGCCGATTTCAGACCGGACCTTGGCCTGGGTGTCCAGCGATTCCTCGAGCATCTCCAGCTGCAGGGCGTTGATGCGCTTCTGCGCATCGAGGATGGCTGTCTTGTCCATCGGCTCGGCGGTGTAGGCCCGCATCATGTTGAAGCGCTCCTGACGAATCGACTGCATGCGCTCCCACTGGTGCGCCTGGAAGTCGCGCTGGATTTTGTGGAGGGCCGCCCGCTGGTCATCCGACAGGTTGCCCCATTCACGGTAACCGCGCCCCGAACCATACATCATGCCCGGGCCGCGCATGTCGTCGGGATCCTGCATCATGCCCGGCCCCCCCATCATGCCGCCACCTTCCATCATGCCGGGGCCCGACATCATGCCTGAGCCGCCCATCATGCCCGGACTGCCCATGCCCATCATGCCGCCGTAACCCCGGCCCGGCATATCATCGTCGTCGAAGCCGTGGCCGGCTGCGAGCCCGGAAAAGGTCAGTGCCGCAGACAGGCCGATAACCCGTAACAGGTTTTGCTTGGCAATAGTCACCGTGGGAATCTCCCTGACGAATTTGAAGGATCAATGAGCCGCAGCCCGATGGTCCCACTCTAGGCCGATGGATCGGCGCAGGCGTTGATTTCCGTCAAGGATGGTTCTGATGGGTGTTTACGGGTGCAGCCCGGCTGTTTCGTGAAGTCGCGAGGGGGTGAGCTGCTGTGAGGCCAGGGTGCCCGAGCCGACGCACAACGCCCCGCAGGCGGCGGCCAGTTTCAGGCAGTCGGCCAGGCTGGCGTCCCGGCTGTAGCCGTATAGGAACCCACTGAAGAAGGCGTCGCCCGCACCGTTGGTGTCCACCACCGTCTCCACATCGAACACCGGCTGTTCCAGCCATTGGCCGTTGCGATCGAGCAGGGTTGCTCCATCGCGACCGTGGGTGCAGACCACGAAGGATTTGCCCATCTCAATAAAGGATTCCATCACCGGGCGATAGTCCGGGAGCCGGTCGCTGGACAGGAAGAGGACATCCGCGGCCTCGATAAAGGCTTGGTGGTAGGGATCCTGGCCGTCGTAGTCGTGCAGATCGATCCAGACCGGTTTGCCGGCGGCCCTGGCCATCGCCAGGACGGGCCGGGCATAGGCAAGGATGTTGATGACCACGACGTCGCAGTGGTCCATGGCGACCCGCACGCCCTCCCAGTTCACTTCAGTCGGTTCCGGAGGCGGTTGCACGAAAAAGGACATGCGATCGCCGTGGCTGTCCATCAGGTTGACGTGCTGTTCGGTGGGTTCCGGCGTGATGGTGGTCAGCAGATGGATGTGATCGTGGGCAAGCTGCTCGCGAACGAACCGGGCTTCGTCATCCTCGCCCAACAGGGTGTGCAGCGTGACCGACTCGCCCAGCGCGGCCAGGTTAAGGGCCTTGCCGGCGCCGGTACTGCCCAGGGCCCGGTAGCTGGCTCGGGGCCAGATGGTCTGGGCCGTCGGCGACGGAAACTGGTCGAGATGAATGATGGTGTCGACGGACGTGCCGCCAACAATAAGCACGGACCGGGGCATGGCTGGGCTCCACTGCGTCGTTGGGGAAGGATTCAGTGTAGTGGAGCTGTCATGGTTCCGGCTCATCCTGGGAACTACGCCTGGATCAGGCCTGTGATGAGGTATACTGCTTAATCCGTGCCAGCGGTCGGGTTTTAACCGGGATTCAAACGAATGCGTAAAAGCATGACACGCCTAAAGTTTTCCCGGTTATATAGGGCTGCTCTATAGGTTGTTTTAGAATAATCAATTTAAATCGGTGGCGGCTTGCCGTTACCGTACTCGTTCCAGTCAATTTTCAAGGAGTCATTTCAAATGGGCATTGTTAACAGCGAAATCAAACCGTTCAACGCAACCGCCTTCAAACAGGGCGAATTCGTTGACATTTCCGAAGCGGACGTAAAAGGCAAGTGGGCGATTTTCTTCTTCTACCCGGCCGACTTCACCTTCGTGTGCCCGACCGAGCTGGGCGATGTGGCTGACAAGTACGACGAGCTGCAGAAGCTGGGCGTTGAAGTGTTCTCCGTGTCCACCGACACCCACTTCACTCACAAAGCATGGCACGATACTTCCGAGACCATCGGTAAGATCAACTACTATATGGTGGGCGACCAGACCGGCACCATCACCAACAACTTCGGTGTCATGCGTGAAGGCCAGGGCCTGGCAGACCGCGCCACGTTCCTGATCGATCCGGACGGCATCATCCAGGCGGTTGAGATCACTGCCGAAGGCATCGGCCGTGACGCCGACGATCTGCTGCGTAAGGTCAAGGCCGCTCAGTACGTTCGCAACCATCCGGGCGAAGTCTGCCCGGCCAAGTGGAAAGAAGGCGAAGAGACTCTGGCTCCGTCTCTGGACCTGGTCGGCAAGATCTAAGTTTCCCTTCACGGTGAAACGCTCAGAAAGGCCCGCTCTGCGGGCCTTTCTCATATCTGGATCGCACAAGAATCGGGTTTATATAGCAAATGGCTATTGCAGATTTAAGGTCAATTAATTTGAGCTCTTTTGGTCGCGACCGTATCTTGTAACCCAGATTCGAAACGGATTCTTCACGAATTCAGTCATTTAGTTTCACGATACTGCGAGGGAAACCCCATTATGTTGGATGCCAATCTGAAGGAACAATTGAAGTCTTACCTGGCCAACGTCCGGGAGCCGATTGAACTCGTTGCCACGCTGGATGACGGCGCCAAGTCCAGGGAGCTGCAGGAATTGCTGCAGGAGATCGACGCGCTGTCCGACAAGATCAGCCTGCGTGAAGACGGCGAGGCGGATGTCCGTCGCCCGTCCTTCGCCATTAACCGGGTTGGCACCGACATCGGCGTTCGCTTCGCGGGCATTCCTATGGGGCACGAGTTCACGTCGCTGGTTCTGGCTCTGCTGCAGGTGGGCGGACACCCGTCCAAGGCGTCCGAAGAGGTGATCGAGCAGATCCAGTCGCTGGATGGTGAATTCGAGTTCGAGACCTACTTCTCCCTGTCCTGCCAGAACTGTCCGGACGTGGTCCAGGCGCTGAACCTGATGAGCGTGCTGAACCCGAAGATCAAGCACACGGCCATCGACGGCGCGCTGTTCCAGGACGAAGTCGAGCAGCGTGAAGTCATGGCGGTTCCCAGCGTCTACCTTAACGGCGAATCCTGGGGCCAGGGCCGCATGACCCTGGAAGAAATTGTGGCTCGCCTGGACACCCGGTCCGACGAGAAAGAAGCCGAGAAGATCAACCAGAAGGGCGCCTTCGAGGTATTGGTCATCGGTGGTGGCCCGGCCGGTTCTGCCGCGGCGATCTATGCCGCGCGAAAGGGCATTGCCACCGGTATCGCGGCTGAGCGCTTCGGTGGTCAGGTCGCCGACACCATGGGTATCGAAAACCTGATTTCCGTGCCCTACACCGAAGGGCCCAAACTGGTGTCCGCGATGGAGCAGCACGTCAAGGAATACGACGTCGACATCATGAACATGCAGCGTGCGGAGAAACTGATCCCGGCTGCCCGGAAAGGTGGCCTGCACGAAGTGCGCCTCGCGAACGGCGGCTCTCTTAAAGCGCGCAGCATCGTGCTGTCCACCGGTGCCCGCTGGCGCCAGATGGGTGTCCCGGGAGAGGAAGAGTACCGCAACAAGGGCGTGGCGTACTGCCCGCACTGCGACGGCCCGCTGTTCAAGGGCAAGCGCGTGGCGGTAATCGGCGGGGGTAACTCCGGCGTGGAAGCGGCCATCGATCTGGCTGGTATTGTCGGCCACGTCACCCTGATCGAGTTTGCCGCTGAAATGCGTGCGGACGACGTGTTGCAGAAGAAGTTGCGCAGCCTGAAGAACGTGGAGGTCATTACGTCCGGCCAGACCACCGAAGTGACCGGTGAGGGTGGCAAGGTCAACGGCATCAATTACACCGACCGCATCACCGGTGAGAGCCACCACATTTCGCTGGAAGGTGTGTTTGTCCAGATCGGTCTGGTGCCGAACACCGAATGGCTCAAGGGCGACATCGAGCTGAGCCAGCACGGTGAGATCATCGTCAACGACCGGGCGGAGACGTCGATTCCGGGTGTCTTTGCCGCCGGCGATGCGACCACCGTGCCTTACAAGCAGATTGTGATTTCCATGGGTGAAGGTTCCAAGGCGGCCCTGAGCGCTTTCGACTTCCTCATCCGCAACTCGGCTCCTGATGATGAAGACGCCGCAGCCTGATCCGCGGCCACGGGCCGGGCGGCGTCACAGTCTCGCTGCCCGCGCCCCACAATAACCAACCCCGGCTGGCCGTCAGGTCGCCGGGGTTTTTTATTGGAGATGTTGTCATGGATATCGAGCAAACCGGCATGATCCTCAACACGGAGCGCTTCGACGACTGCGTCGCTTTTTACCGCGATCTCTTCGAACTGCCTCTGCAATTCGAGAAGCGGGAAGGCGACTTTCGCCTGGCCTGCCTGGAATTTGGGGGGAGTTACCTGATGATCGAGACGGGAGGCCGGGCGCAACCGGCAGGTAAGCCCATCGAGAGCGGCGCCGTTAAGCTGCGTTTCAATGTCTCTGACCTGGATGCGGCGCTGGCGACGGTGAGGGCGTATGGAATTGATGCGAGGATTGAGTCCCATCCCTGGGGCTCTACGATTAATCTGTTCGATCCGGATGGCAATCGCGTGGGCATCCGGGATGGAGGGCGGTTCGGGCAGGCTCAGTGATCCGAACGGATGGCTGAAACGGCGTCGACAACGCGATTCGCCGCGGAATTGATCGAATCCACCACGCTTTCGACGCGGCTAACCTGTTCCCGTCCTTCGGCAGCGACGTCGGAGACTTCCTCTATCCTTTCCAGCACCTCGCCTGTCAGGGCGACGTTCTTATGGATCACCCGGCCGATTTCGGACGTGGCTTCTCCCGTGCGTCGTGCCAGTTGCCGGACCTCATCGGCCACCACCGCAAAACCGCGACCCTGGTCACCGGCCCGGGCGGCTTCAATGGCGGCATTCAGCGCCAGCAGGTTGGTTTGTTCGGCGATGTCGGAAATGGTGCTGACAATCCGTTCGATGCTCTGGGACTGATTGTTCAGCTGTTCGATCACCTGCCGGGTTTCTTCAATACGATCCCGGATCCGCTCTGAAGTGGCCATCGACTGCTTCAGGGACGCGTGGGCCTCGGTAGCACTGCTGACCGTGTCCCGTGAGGTGGATTCGGCCAATTCGGCCGCCTCCGCTGTGCGGATGCCCTGGGTGACCCGGTCGGTGATATCACTGGCAAACTTGATGACCTTGCGGGTCTTGCCGTCCGCGTCAAAAACCGGATTGTAGGAGGCCTCCAGCCAGACGCTCTTGCCGTTGGCGGCAATGCGCTCGAACTGGCCCGAGCGGAAATGCCCTTTCTTCAGCTGCCCCCAGAAATCCGGTTCCTGCTCATAGAAGCTGTCGGGGCAGAAAATACGGTGGTGCTTTCCCCGGAGCTGGCTGAGGTTGTAACCCAGCGCTGCCAGGAAGTTGTCGTTGGCGGTCAGTATTTCGCCATCCGGCGTAAACTCGATCACGGCCATAGAGCGATTGATGGCTTCAAAGACGGCTTGCTGATCTGCGATATGTTCGTGCTGGTCGGAGACGTCACTGGCGATCTTGAGCACCCGCCTGACCTTGCCCTGCGGGTCCTTGATCGGAAAATAAGTGGCGTCCAGCCAGATCCGCTCGCCCTGTTTGGTGAGCCTGGGGAACTGGCCTCGATGGCTGTGCCCGGATTGGAGCTGGTGCCAGAAGTGCCGATAGTCAGCGCTTTGTGAATAGTGGCTGTCGCAGAACAGCCGGTGATGACGCCCCTCGATTTCGTCTGCGGTATAGCCAACGGTCTCGAGAAACAGCGGATTGGCGGAACGAATCGTACCATCCGGGTCAAACTGGATGACGGCGACGGAATCATCGATTGCGCTGAGTGTTGATGCCAGGTCCTGATGGTCCCGTTCCAGGCGCTCGATCGCCTGCTTGTACTTGCGTGACAGCATACTGTGAGTATTCCCCAAATAGGAATTGATCAAAAAATTAACAACTGATCATACGCTCGAGCCGGAGGTCTGGACGCCACTCAATTTTCAAACAATGCAAATCTTTGTAACCGACCGGGGTTGAAGCGAAGCCATAAGGTCGCCGATCATGTTTATCCGATCATCGAAGACAGGGAGAGAGAACATGCGCGTTCTGATTGCCGGTGCCAATGGGAAAATCGGTCAGCACCTGATCCGCAAGATGGCGAACAGCCCGCACGAGGCCCGCGCCCTGGTGCGCGATCCGGAACAGATCCCGCTGATGGAACAGCTCGGCGCGACCGAAGCGGTCGTGGGTGATCTTGAAGACGACTGCACCCTGGCGTTGCAGGGCTGCGATGCCGTGATCTTTACTGCGGGTTCGGGACCGAACACCGGCCCGGAAAAAACCGTTGATGTGGACCAGAATGCGGCGATTCGCCTGATCGATACCGCCAAGGCCGTCGGCGTGAAGCGTTTCATCATGGTCAGCAGCATGCGGGTGGATGAGCCCGAGAAGGGCCCTGAGAAACTGCAGCACTATCTCGCCGCCAAAAAGGCGGCGGACGACCATCTGCGCGACAGTGGCCTGAACTACACCATCGTTCGGCCGGGGCCGCTGACCCTGAGTGAGGGCTCCGGGCTGGTTGAGATCAGTCGCAAACTGGGCCGCTCAGGTGACATCTCCCGTGAGGATGTGGCATCCGTCCTGCTGGAAGTCCTGTCGGCGGGTAACACCGGCAACCTGACTTTCGACGTGCTGTCCGGCGACCTGGCCATCTCCGATGCCATGGCTCGTGTCTGACACTGAATTCCAACGCTTTCCAAACCAAGGAACCTGATTGATGTCCCAAGCCCGAGACGTCCGAGTCGGCCTGATCGGCTACGGTCTGGCCGGCTCCGTCTTCCATGCGCCGTTGATTGATGCGGCCGAGGGAATGCAGCTGGCTGCCATCGTGACCTCCAATCCGGAGCGCGCCGCCGAAGCGCAGACGACGTATCCCGAAGCCACACTCTACGCGACGCCGGCTCAGCTCTGGCAAGCCGCGGAGACCCTGGATCTGGTGGTGGTGGCATCCCCGAATCGCACCCACAAACCGCTGGCCATGGCAGCCTTGCACGCGGGTCTGGGGGTGGTGGTGGACAAGCCGCTGGCCGCATCGGCCGAGGATGCCCGTGAATTGATTGAGGAGGCGGAGCGCCTGGGCCTGTTCCTGACGGTGTTCCAGAATCGCCGTTGGGACGGCGATTTCCTCACCCTTCAGCGGTTGCGGGACGACGGCGAACTGGGCGAGATCCGGCGCTTCGAATCCCGCTTTGAACGCTGGCGGCCGGAACCCAAGGGCGGCTGGCGTCAGTCCGGTGCGCCCGGTGAAGCCGGCGGCGTGCTCTACGATCTTGGGGCGCACCTGATCGACCAGGCGCTGATGCTGTTCGGTCCGGTGCGCTCGGTCTACGCGGAGCTGGAACACCGCTACCCGGATGCCGAAGTGGACGACGACACCTTCGTCGCACTGACCCATGAGAACGGCATGCGCTCGCACCTGTGGATGAGCAGCGTGGCGCCGGAGTGTGCCGTGCGTTTCCGCGTTCTCGGCAGCCGGGCCGCCTATTGCAGCGTCGGCCTGGACGGTCAGGAAAACGCCCTCAAGGCCGGTGCGCGTCCGGATCAGCCCGATTGGCGCGACGTGGTTGAGGATGGCCAGGCCCGCCTGGTGGCCGGCAGCGAGGAAAAGCCCCTCGACAACGATCCGGGTCAGTACCTCCGCTTCTATGAACTCGTGGGTCAGCGTTTCTTGGCAGGCGAGGCGCCGCCGGTGGATCCGCGTGAGGCGCTGGCCGGACTGGAAATCATCGCCGCCGCCCAGCACGCGTCTGCCGAAGGTGGGGTGGTGGAACTGGCTCACGACTGAATGCGAGGTGCCCGATGGCCATAGCCCTGAAACGCGCCTACGACCCGATTGAGCCGGACGATGGCGAACGGATTCTGGTGGATCGGCTGTGGCCCAGGGGCATCAGCAAAGAGCGCCTGCAGGTGCAGGAATGGCTCAAGGACAGCGCGCCATCCAATGCACTGCGCAAGGCCTATCACGCCGGCGACATGGACTGGTCCGCGTTCCGGCGGGCCTACCTGGCCGAACTCAAAGCCCACCGGGAAACCCTGCGCCCGTTAGCCCAGCGGGCCCGGCATCACCCGATGACCCTTGTCTACAGCGCCGCCAATCCCGACCACAATAATGCGGTCGTCCTGCGTCAGTATCTGGGCATGCTCGGCAAATAGGGCGACGGCTCCGGTGCGTGCCAGGACCATGGCATGGCCGTTTCCAGATGGATGACCTCGCGGATCGCCAACTGCACGAGTCGCTGGGCTCCCGGAAACCGCTCATCGTTAACCGGCGCCCAATCGACGTGGGCTTCGGTGGCCACAAAGAGCTGATCGCCGGTTTCGAAATCGGGGAAGACCAGCCCGGCCCGGGGATTCAGCAGCAGGTTGCCCAGTGTATTGAAGAAAAAGTTGCCCACGTAGTCCGGCAGGATCAGGCGCTGGCCGTTATCCGCCACGTGAACGAAGCCGGGCGGCCCACCGCGATGGGACACATCCACGCCCTGATTCGCGGCCTGGGGGCCGGCAGAGGCCGGATGGGCCGAGGCGATAAACAGCGTATCGGCCCGACGAACGATGGCTGCAGTCGTCTCATCCAGAGCGGAAGCCTGACGGCGATGCGGCGCACTCAGGCTGGACGGTCGCGGCGATGCCGGATCAGGCCTTCGTGCCTGGATGTATTTCGGGCAGTTCCCGAAGCTCTGCTCGATGATCACGCTGAAGCCCTTGTCGTCCAACGTTGAGAGGCGTCCGTTGGCCCGGTTGCGCCGGCGGGTTTCCAGCTCAATGCCGAGCAGGCCGACGGGGGCGTCGGTGATCAGGCCATTAGCGAGCGGGTCGCCGCTTGGTGGTCGGGCATTGACGCGCAAGTGGCGAGCGTCTGGCGAGGTGATGAATCCCGGGCCGCCGAACAGCAGGCTGGCCCAGGGCTGGCCGCGATCATCCAGCGTACCGGCGACCAGATAGGGCAGGCGGGTAAACAGCTCACGGTGTTGATCCGGCATGAAATCCCGGAAAACCCGCTGACCGATGGGCGCCATCTTGTCGCGCACGCCGACCCGCTCCTGGGCCGTTTGCTCCCCGTAATGAAAAGCGGATGGGGTGACATCGGACATGACGCGCCTCCTTTTATCCTGAAACGGCCGCTTGCAGGCCGACCGCCGTGCGCGGCATGGGAATGAAACCGGGTAACGCCTCGATCCGCCCAAGCCAGGCCCGGATATGCGGGTAAGGTTCCAGTGAAATCCCGCCTTCCGGCGCATGGGCGGTGTAGCTGTAAAGGGCCACATCGGCCAGGGTTGGGCGGTCTCCTGCCAGCCACTCACTTTCGGTTAGCTCGCTCTCCATGAGGGTGAACAACCGATTGGCGATGGCAGCACACTGATCGAGATCCACCTTTCGACCAAAAACGTTGCTGATCCGGGCGATCGCGGGCCCATTGACCAACTGGCCGGCGGCCACGGACAGCCAGCGTTGCACCCGGGCAGCTGCTTCCGGCGCTTCCGGCAGCCAGCCTTCGGTGTCGTAGCGCTTGGCCAGGTAAACCAGGATGGCGTTGGAATCCGGCAGTACGACGCTGCCATCCTCAATCACCGGAACCTGGGCAAAGGGATTGAGTGCCAGGAACGGCTCGGCCTTCTGCTCGCCCTTCAGCAGGTCTACTTCGACGGTGTCATAGGGCAGGTCCAGCAGGTTAAGGAACAGGGCGACCCGGTGGCAGTGTCCGGACAGCGGATGTTGATGGAAACGTATGGGCTGGTCGGGGGCAGGCATGATGGGCTCCTTTTGCGAATGGGTGACAAAGCACGCTCAGTATTGGTTTTTCGTGAAGCGCAATAAATGCCGGTAAGTTGATTTAACTACTCCGGGAAATGGAATAATCTGCGCTTATGGACAAGCTCAAAGCCATGCACACCTTTGTGGAAATCGCCCGGGCAGGCAGCCTCACCGGAGCGGCCCGCCGTCTGGGCAGCTCGCTGCCGTCGGTGGTTCGGCGGCTGGCGGAGCTGGAGGGTGAGCTGGGCGTGCGACTGTTCAATCGCACCACCCGGAAGATTTCGCTGACACGCGAGGGTGGGCACTACCTCGAGCATTGCCAGGCCATCCTGTCCAGCATCGACGAGGCGGAGTCGTCGCTGGCCGCGGAACAGGCGACGCCCAGCGGGCAGTTGCGGGTCACGGCTCCGGTTCTGTTTGGCCAGTATTACGTGGCGCCGGCTGTGACCGGCTTTTTGCAGCGCTACGATCAGGTGCGATGCCAGTTGTCACTGAATGATCGCAACATCGATCTGCTGGAAGATCAGGTGGATGTGGGGGTGCGCATCGGTCATTTGCCCGACTCGACGCTGATCGCCCATCGCGTTGGTGAGGTTCGACGCGTGGTGGTGGCCGCGCCCGCCTTTCTGGAGATGCAGGGCATCCCGTCGCATCCGCGGGATCTGCTGCGGGGCAATGCGGTTCATGTGCTCAGCCGCTGGACGCCCTGGACTTTCCGCGAAGGCGAGCACGTTTTCACGGTGCCTGTGACGGGCAATTTCGACTGCAACCAGATTGCCCCGGCCATCGAGGCCTGCCTGTCGGGACTCGGCTTTGGCATGTTCCTGTCCTATCAGGTGGCCCATCACGTTCGGGAGGGGCGCCTGCGCATTCTCCTGACTGATTTTGAGCAGCCGCCGAGACCCGTCAGTGTGGTGTATCCCCATGCCCGGCGCCTGCCGGTGCGCACCCGTCTGTTCGTCGACTGGATCCGCGAGGCCCTGACGTCCGCCGGCCTGGATCATCGGGAGCTTGGCCGGTCTCAGGCGCCCTGATACCGCTCCACCAGGAAATCGATGAACACCCGTGCCTTGGTCGACAGGTGCCGCGTTGGCAGGTACAGGGCGTAGACATCGGTCTCGGGGGAGGTGTAGTCCGTCAGGACCGGTTCGAGTGCTCCGGTCCGGATATACCGGTCGACGGTGAAGGACGTCAGCATCAGCACGCCCACTCCGCCCAGGGCCGCAGCCACCATCGCCTGGGTGTTGTTGACCCGGAAATTGCCGTTGACAGAAATGGTCTCCAGCCCGCCCGGTCCGTTGAAGTACCAGCGGTTAAAGTTGGGGTTGGGGCTGTAGATGATGCAGTTGTGGTGGGTCAGGTCGCTGGGCACGACTGGCTTGCCGTGCCGCGCCCAGTATTCGGGCGAAGCGCAGGCGGTGCGGCGGGACGCGGTCAGGTGACGGGCGGCCAGGTTGGCTGGCGGTTGGCTGGTCAGCCGGATGGCCAGGTCGAAGCCCTCGGCGGCCAGGTCGGCCTGGCGGTCGCTCATCTCCATCTCCACTTCGATTTCCGGATAGCGCGCCAGGAACCCGGGCAGGGCATCCGCCAGTTGATAGGTGCCGAAATTGATCGGTGCGGTGACCCGCAGTAAGCCGCGTGGCGCCGCGTTCAGGTGGGCCACCGCGTCACCGGCCTCGCGGGCTTCCGAAACGATCCGGGCGCAATGCCGGTAGAACACCGAGCCGGCCTCGGTCAGGCTCAGTTTGCGGGTGGTGCGATGCAGCAGGCGGGCAGCCAGCTCTTTCTCCAGCGCCGAGACCCGCTTGCTGACCACCGGGGTGGACAGGCCCAGCCAATCCGCCGCGGCGGAAAAGCTGCCCTGTTCCACAACCGCGGCGAACACCGCCATGTTTTCCAGGCTGTGCATCGACATGTCATTAGGCTCTTTTTAGAAATAATGGTTTTCTATTTAGCCCGATTATCTTTAATCACGAAAGGGTTATCGTGCTTCTTCGCGGTTCACGGTGGCCACTGAGTCGGTGGCCACAGATTCAAAGGGGGAGCACTGATGCAACGATCAATCCTGGCTGTCGGCCTATTGCTGACCGCCGCCATGTCCTGGGGCGGCATGTTCCCGGTGGCCAAACCGGCGCTGGCCGTCATGGATCCTTTCTATATGACGCTGATCCGCTACGCGAGCGTCGCGGTGATCCTGCTGTTGATCGTCGGGCTGGTTGAGGGCCCCCGGTCCTGGCGTACGGAAGGGCATCTGCTCAAGCTGTTCCTGTTGGGATCGCTGGGCTTTGCCGGCTTCAACCTGCTGGCGTTTACCGGACTTGAGCATGCCGAGCCGGAGCACGGTGCGGTGATCATGGCGCTGATGCCGATGATTACGGTGTTGCTTTCCTGGGGCCTGAAGGGCGAGCGCCCGGCGCCGTTTACCCTTGCCATGGTCGTGCTGGCCTTTAGCGGCGTGTTCCTCGTGATCACCGGTGGCGATCCGTCCAAGGCGTTCGGCGGCGGCGAAGCCCAGTGGGATCTCTTGTTCCTGGCCGGTGCCACCTGTTGGGTGAGCTACACGATGGGGGGCGGTCTGTTTCCGCAGTGGTCACCGGTGCGTTATACCGCGCTGACCTGCGCCCTGGGCTCGATCACGCTGGCGGCCATCGCACTGGGGTTGACGGAAGCGGGTTCCATCCAGGTACCGACCTGGAGCGAGGTGGTCGACCTGCACACCACTTTCGCCTATCTGATCGTTATGGGTGGCCTGGTGGCGGTGCTGAGCTGGAACACGGGGATCCGCATGGTGGGACCGGTCAACGGGGTGCTGTTTATCAATTTCGTCCCGGTCACGGCGTTTACCATCGGGATCGCGCAGGGCAAGGCGTTCGGCCTACATGAAGTGCTGGGCGCGGCCCTGGTGATCAGTGCGCTGATCGCGAACAACCTCTTCCTGCGCTGGCGGTCGCGGATGGCGGCCCGGCAAATGCCGGCAATGGCTGGAGCCTGCAACGGGAATTAATCACGGCTTGCCGAGACGAAAACGCCCCGGGTTCATCGGCCCGGGGCATTTTTCATATTGAGGTGCGGGTGAGGTGTAGGGCCAGCACCTGAAGTGCCTCAAGCCCCTCGATGTCATCCTCGAACAGGGGAATGCGCAGCTGGGCCAGTTGTCCCAGGCGTTGGTCGATGTCTTCCAGGTGGCGCTGCTGGCGTTCCCGCCGGGTGGCCCAGAAGGATGTGTCGTCCACCTCCGGTAGCAGCCGGTTGATGATCGCTCCGGCAACCGGCACGTCGGCGTCACGCAGGGAGGCGACCGCCCGTTCGGTCTCCAGGATCGGCAGTCGTTCCGGGGTCAGCACAAACAGAAAGGCGGTCTGCTTGGCATCCGTCAGCTGACGCCGGGTGCGCTGGAACAGTCGCTGGCGGGCCAGCAGGGTCTCGGTCAGCTCGCGGCTGCGTGGATCCATGCCTTCGGTCGCGTTGTCGGTGGGATCCTTCAGGGGGTTGTCGACACTGCGTCCCGGCGTCAGGTGCGCGAGCGCCTTGCCCAGTTTTTCCGAGCGCTTGTTGTGTTTGAGCAGGCCGTCGGTCCAGGCGGCCATGACTTCCGGCAGGCTCAACAGTCGCAAGGTATGACCGGTCGGGGCGGTGTCGAAAATCAACAGATCGTATTCTGATTCGCTGTCCTCGATCAGCCGTGACATGCGTTCCAGCAGGGCCGCTTCCTGGGCGCCGGGGGACTGGCTGCTCAGACGCAGCTGGCGCTGGAGTTCGTTCACCTGGTCCGGGCCGACGTAGCGACGCATCTGGCTGAAGACGCGCTCCAGGTAGGCGTCCACTTCGGTGTCCGGATCCAGCTCCAGCGCGGTGAGGTTGGGCCAGAGCCGGGTGGGTTGGTCACCGATCGGGCGATTGAAGGCGTCGGCCAGACTGTGGGCCGGGTCGGTGGACACCAGCAGTACCCGACGGCCCGCATCGGCTGCGGCGATCGCAATGGCAGCCGATACCGTCGTCTTGCCGACGCCGCCTTTGCCGCCCACCATCAGCAGCCGTTTGCCGGCAATCAGTTCGGAAATATTCAGCATGTGTGCCTCAGCAACAGCGCATGTTGTCCAGCGGGGAACGCTCCATCCCCATGCGTTTGTGCCAGTCGTGGAAGCGCTCCAGCAGCAAAGGCTGGAGTTCCAGCGTGTACCAGCTCGCCGGGTTGGGAATGCCCATCATCTCGCCGAACACCAGCAGCATGAACAGGTCGTCCTCGTCCCGTTGGGCCCGGGCGATGGCGGCGCGATAGGGCGCGTTGTAATACTCGGCACCGGCGGCGCTGGCGCGCTGGTACCAATACTTCAGGCGGGAAAGGGTCTGTTTCATGATGTCCTCCGAAGGACAGGCGGCGTTGCAAAAGCCTCACCATCGACGGCCGGTGTCGTAGGTTGGGCTGACGCAGGAAGCCCAACAAGCCGGGTCGGCGACCCATCTCATCCAGCCCATGGGTCGCCAGGCCGGTTTTTGAGAGCCCCTGCTCCAACCACGTCCGTGATAACGGGAGCTTCAAGTGCCCGCTTATTGTTGGGCTTCCTGCGTCCGCCCAACCTACGTTCTGGAGCTTTTGCCGCACCCTGGAAGGCTTCCTGGCCGGGCAGGGCCGGCGTTCGCATCACGACGCTTCGGTCTGCGCGCGCTCCTGTTTGACGCGGCGCAGGGAAGCTACGCATTCCAGTGTAACCAGTATGGCCGCGACCAGCACAACCACGTCCAGGCCCAGCAGGAACCACTTGCCGCTGGCGTAGAAGCCCTTGAGCTGCAGCACCAGGGCAAACAGGGTCATGGCCAGCAGGAAGACCAGCGGGATCAGCGTGTAGCGGGTCGGGGCACCGCGGCGCACCAGCATGACGGTGATCACCAGCAGGGTCAGGCCCGCCAAAAGCTGGTTGGTGGTACCGAACAGTGGCCAGATCAGCAGACCGCCGGAGCCGTCCGCGCCACCGGCGCCGAAGGCCAGCAGCAGGCAGGTGCCGACAGACAGCAGCGTTGCGGGTGCCGGTTTGGTCATCCACTTGGCGTTATAGATTTCACCCCATTCCTGGAAAATGTAGCGCTGCAGGCGCAGGCCGGTGTCCATGGTGGTGCCGGCGAACAGCGCGGCCATGACCGTCAGCATGGTGCTGGCGACGTTGGCATCCAGGCCGGTGCCCTGGCTCAGGATGGTCGCACCCCCGTTGACGAACGCCAGTACGCCGCCCTGACCAAAGGACGTATAGACGGACTGCCATTCGGACAGCGAGGAGAACCCGGCCGTTGCCGCGATAATGGCCGCCAGGGCCAACGCGCCTTCGCCAGTGGCGCCGAAGTAGCCGACGAAGCGGGCATCCGGCTCACGGCGCAGCTGTTTGGAGGTGGTGCCCGAGGCCACCAGGCCATGGAAGCCGGATATGGCGCCACAGGCGATCGTCACGAAGAGTAATGGAATCATTGAGGGCGTGCCCTCCGGCGCGCCGAAGTTGATCATGGGCGCGACGACTTCCGGGCTGGCAATCAGAACCGCTGCGTAGAGTGCGATCAGTCCGACGAACAGCTGCAGCCCATTGATGTAGTCACGCGGTTGCAGCAGCACCCAGACAGGCAGCAGGGACGCCACCGCAGCGTAGGCGAACAGGATGAGGATCCAGGCCGCGTTGTCGGACAGGCCGACCATGTGCTCGGGCAGGCTGACCGGCACGGACGGGCCGATGTAGATCAGGAAGTAGAGCGCGGCCACACCAAGAATGGAAACGATCGGCAGGCTCATCTTGGCCCGGTAGATCAGCTGCCCGATCACCAGCGCCACGGCGATGGCGCCCCAGACCGGAACCACGGACCCCGGGTTGTTGATCAGCAGCTTGGCGATGACTACGCCGAACACAGCGTTGACCATCAGCAGAACCAGGAAGATCACGATCGTGAAGACCGACCGGGCGCGTTTGCCGACCACTTCGCCGGTCAGGGTACCGACGGATTTGGCCTTGTTGCGCACACTGGCCCAGATGGCCCCGAAGTCATGGACACCGGCGAAGAAGACGGTACCGATGGTGACCCAGAGGAAGGCAGGCAACCAGCCCCAGATGACGGCAATAGCCGGCCCGACGATCGGGGCGGCACCGGCCACGGAGGTGAAATGGTGGCCCCACAGGACAAACTTGTTGGTGGGCACAAAGTCCACGCCGTCCTCGTATTCATTGGCCGGCGTCCGGAAGTTCTCATCAACCTTGTAGATCACTTTGGCAATAAAGCGGGAGTAGAGGAAATAGCCCAAAGCCATTCCACCCAGACCCAGGACAAGTAGCAATATCGCGCTCATCGTTGGTTCCTGATATTCGTTGTTTGGATGATTTGGGGCAGCCGCCGGTTGAGGACGACTCAGTGCCAGTATTCCGGATCAACATTGCCGGAGAAATAGTTCAGTAAATCAGTTAACTAGAGAGGCTGTTACGGGTAACCCGGAAAGAGGCCAATCGTCGAATGCACCGGCCTCTAATGCAAGGCCTATTCGCCTAAAGGCTAACGCATGGCGGGAGGCTGTCATCGGCTACCAATCTGAAAATCTTTATAAAGTCAGCGGTTTGCATAAACAGGCGACATTGACCCGGATCAAGTGTGAGGCCCTGTCGATTGGTCGCGTGGCCATTCGACCAGAGAGAAACCGCTGACCGATGAGGCCAGTGGTTTTCCTGGGTCAAAATGGGAGGACACGACGATGGACCCTGTTGTTCACTTTGAAATGCCCTATGACGATCGGCGGCGGATGGCCGATTTCTATGCCGCGGCCTTTGGCTGGCAGACGGAAATGCTCGGTGAGGAGATGGGCAACTACACGCTGGCCACTACGGCGGAAACTGACCACTGCGGGCCGAAGGAACCGGGACGCATCAATGGCGGCTTCTTCCCGCGTTGCCCGGATCGGCCGGACCAGTATCCGTCGGTGGTGATTGCGGTGTCTGATATCCAACGGGCCGCCGATAAGGTCCGGCAGGCCGGCGGCGAGGTGCTGGGTGAGCCGATGACGATTCCCGGCGTCGGCGCCTACGTCTCGTTCCGGGATACGGAAGGCAATCGGGTCAGCATGCTGCAGCCGTTGCCCATGGCAATGCCGAATTGAGCCGAAGGTGACAGGGACAGTCAGGAACAGAAGCACGAGCTTCTGTTCCTGAAAAAGGCGAACAGGCCCGGAAACATTCCCTTACCCGTTGCACACAAAATCAAAAATGCATTGTTCGCACGTAGTGTTAGGCTACATTGAACGCTTGTTTAAGTGGGTGACAATGAGCCGGTGATCAAACTGGATTTGACGACGCTACTGGTCCTCACCGTGGGCATCAATGTCCTGATTGGTGTGTTTATGGGGGCCCTTTACAGGCTGCGCCGGGAGCAGTTGTGTTTCTGCTTCTGGAGCCTGTCGTGCCTGGTGTTTGCCGCAGGCTGTCTGGCGGCTGGCGCTGTCGCGTTCCTTCCCTGGTCGTGGCTGACCGTCGTGATCGCCTATACGTTGCTGGTTCTGGGGCCGCTGTTTGTGCTGTGCGGCATGCTGCAGTTTGTCGAGGGGCGGGCGGCCTCGCGATCCCTTCGAAGCCTGTTTTTCGGCTTGCTGGTCTTCGTCCCGTTGCTCGCGATTTATCGGGACAGCCCCCAGATTCCCAGGCTGATGACGGCCGCCTATACCGCGGTGATTTTCATCGCGGCTTTTCGTCTGACTCGCCGTATCCAACCGGCCAGTGCGTTGCCTGTCCGGGCGCTCCAGCTTTTCTTCCTGACCCACGGCGCTCTGATGGCGGTGGAGGTCGTGACGGTATTTCATGCCTGGTGGCATCGCATGCCCCTGGCCAATTCACCGGTTCTGGAAGCCATCCTGGTCAGCCACATCCTGCTGGCGAATTGCACGGCATTGACCTTCCCGCTACTGGCTTTCTTCCGCTCTGAGCACCAACTGCGCATCCTGGCTGAAAGCGATGCCCTGACCGGACTTTGCAATCGAAGGGCATTCTATTCCCGGGGCACTCACGCTTTCCGTGACGCCGTGCAGGCCGGAGCGCCGTTTACGGTGCTCATGATCGATCTGGACCATTTCAAGCAAATCAACGATCGCTGGGGACATGGCGTGGGCGATGACGTTCTCCGGTTTATGGCCCGTCTCCTTCGCGAGGAGCTCCGGGAAGACGACATTGTCGGCCGTATTGGTGGCGAGGAATTCGCGGTGGCCCTGCCCGGGACCACGGAGGAGCAGGCCCGTTGTATCTCCGAACGCCTCCGGGAACGGGTTTTCCAGCGAGGTCGGGTAATTGCCGATGAGCCTGTTAACCTGTCGGCCAGTATTGGTGGCGTGCACCGGGAGGAACGTCATACGTCGTTCAACGATATGCTGATGCAGGCGGATTCTGCCCTCTATTCCGCCAAGGGCCAGGGTCGGAATACCGTGTTTTTTGCGATGACCCGCGCGTTGGAGGCCTGAGCGCCTGTCTTTTTTCTCTTCCTGGGTCCATTTGCTACCGCCGGTTGACCTGTGAGTGCGCAATCCGTAGTGGTCGCTATGGCATGACATTCCTTTAATCGGGGATAATTTTGTTAGCACACTAACAGATCGGCTAGATTGTCCGTCCTGCCGTATCCTTCCTGTGCCACCTCTGGTGGGTGTTCAGACCACCAGTCGACCGGCAACACGCCGGTTTCTCTCGCATGCTTTTAACGTTCGATGGCTCCAACAAGCGGGAAAGAACCGGATTCTCCGGGAAAATCCTTTAATTTTGCTGCCATACGCCTACGCTAAAAGTGAATATCCTCATCACAAGGGACTGAACGAATGATCATATTGTCGCTCATCTTCCTGCTGCTCGGCCTGGTGCTGTTGGGCGGCGGCGTCTGGCTGATTACGCTGGGCGGGAGCTGGTATTACGCACTGGCCGGGATTGTCCTGCTCGTCGTGGGCCTGATGACGCGCAAGCGTCGCCGCCAGGCCCAGGTCCTCTATGCCATTTTCCTGATTGTCACCGCCGTCTGGGCGCTTTGGGAGTCCGGTTACGACTGGTGGCCGCTGGCCACGCGTCTGGGGCTGTTCCTGGTTCTGGCCATTCCGCTGCTGTTTCCCGCCCGCGGGGATGGCAAAAGCGGTGTCATGGTCTTAATGCCGGTCTGGGTCATTGTTGGCCTGATTACCGTCTCCAGCATGGCGGTGGACCAGCATCGTATCGATGGCAACCTGAACACCGACGTGGTGATGAAGGACGCCAACATCGGCAAGACCCCGGACGGAAGCTGGCACGCCTATGGCCGCAGCAACATGGGGCAGCGCTTCTCACCGCTGGGCCAGATCACGCCGGATAACGTGAAGAACCTGGAACAGGCCTGGCAGTACGAAACGGGGGATATCAAAGGTCCCCAGGACGTGGGCGAGACCACCTATGAGGCAACCCCGCTGAAAGTCGGCAACACCCTCTATATCTGCACGCCCCACAACTGGCTGGTCGCCCTGAACGCCGATACCGGCGAGAAGCAGTGGGTCTATGACGCCAAGGTGCCGCCGGAAAGTATGCGCCAGCATCAGACCTGCCGGGGCGTGTCCTACCTGCCGCCGGCTAGCGGCGATCCGGATGCCATCGATGTGAAAGTCTCCAGCGAGCCGGCTGAGAGCTTCAAAAGCATGCAGTGCGACGCGGAGCTTTTCCTGCCGACTTCCGACGCCCGCCTGCTGGCCCTCGATCCGGCCACTGGCGCACGCTGCAGCAATTTCGCGGATGACGGCGTGCTCGATCTGATGCACAACATGCCGTACAAGCAGGATGGCTTCTACTACTCCACCTCGCCGCCTGTCGTGGCCAATGGGGTTGTTGTCGTGGCCGGTTCGGTGAACGATAACTACGCGGTGAATTCACCGTCCGGTGTCATTCGCGCCTACGGCGTGAAAACCGGTGAGCTGAAGTGGAACTGGGACTCCGGCAACCCGGACGACACCGCGCCGATCGGCGAAGGCGAAACCTACACTACGAGCTCGCCCAACAGCTGGTCCGTAGCCAGTGCCGACGAAGATCTGGGGCTGATCTACTTCCCGATCGGCAACCGGACGCCGGACCAGTTGGGCATGTACCGCACGCCGGAGGAAGAGAAGTATGCGGCTTCCGTGGTGGCTCTGAGCCTGGAAACCGGCAAGGTGGCCTGGGTGCAGCAGTTCGTCCATCACGATCTGTGGGACATGGACACGCCGGCCCAGCCTGCGCTGCTTGACCTGAAAACGGACGACGGCGTGCAACCGGCGCTGGTGGTTCCGACCAAGCAGGGAGATGTCTACGTCCTGAACCGCAAGACCGGCGAGCCCATCGTGCCGATCTCCGAACAGGAGGCTCCGCAAGGGACCATCGAAGGCGATCATGCCTCGCCCACGCAGCCGATATCCGGACTGACTTTCCGTCCGCCGACGCTGACCGAAGCGGACATGTGGGGGGCGACGCCGATCGACCAGATGATCTGCCGTATCGACTTCAAGTCACTCCGCTACGAAGGCCAGTACACACCGCCGTCCGAGCAGGGCACCATCGTGTTCCCGGGCAACTTCGGCGTCTTCAACTGGGGCAGCATTGCGGTCGATCCCAAGCGTCAGGTCATGTTCGGCATGCCGCTCTACCTGGCGTTCACCTCAACGCTGGTGCCCAAGGAGAATGCGGACTTGAGCAACGCCAACAAGGGCGAAGCGGGCCTGAACGAAAACGCCGGCGCCCCTTATGCGGTGAACATGAAGCCGTTTCTGTCGCCGTTGGGCGTGCCCTGCCAGCAGCCGCCCTGGGGCTACGTGGCCGGTACCGACCTGCAGACTGGGAAAATCACCTGGAAGCACAAGAACGGTACGATCTATGACATGACCCCGCTGCACCTGCCGATCCCGATGGGCATGCCCGGCATTGGTGGTCCGG
This sequence comes from Marinobacter sp. NFXS9, assembly GCF_040148665.1. Lineage (NCBI taxonomy): Bacteria > Pseudomonadati > Pseudomonadota > Gammaproteobacteria > Pseudomonadales > Marinobacteraceae > Marinobacter > Marinobacter sp. NFXS9. Next base: position 28,448 of record NZ_JAGDDW010000002.1, read on the forward strand.
TGATTACCGATGGCGGTGTGGTCTTCATGGCGGCGTCCGTGGATAACTTTATCCGCGGCTACGATCTCGCCACCGGCAAGGAAATCTGGCGGGCCCGCCTGCCGGCCGGCGGCCAGGCCACGCCGATGACCTACCTCAACAGCAAGGGCGAGCAGATGGTGGTCCAGGTGGCCGGCGGTCACGGCTCCATCGGCACGACCATCGGTGACTATGTGGTTGCCTATAAGCTGAAAAAGTAGGTATACCGTAAAATGAGCGGATCCCGATCGGGACCGCTCATGAGCCAGAGAAACCCGGCTTCGTGCCGGGTTTTTCGTTATTTGGAATGGGAGTGGGTGATGAGTACAAAAGACAACACAGAAGAAACGCTGCCCGTGCCGCAGGACGACGGCGCCTGCGATCATTTACGGGGCAAGGCGTTGCCATCGGTAGCCTTGCCGGGTGTCTCCGGGGAGACTGTGGATCTGTCAGCCCAGACAGGCACCCTCGTCGCCTATTTCTACCCGCGCATCGGCAACCCGGCCCAGCCCACGGCGCCGGAGTGGGCGGATATCCCGGGCGCCAAGGGCTGCACTCCGGAAGCCTGCGGCTTTCGCGATCACCTGACGGAAATGCACGCGTTGGGTGCGCGGGTGTTCGGCATCAGCGCGCAATCCCTGGAAGAGCAAAAGGAAGCCACGGATCGCCTGAAACTGGGCTTTGAACTCCTCAGCGACAGCGACCTGAAACTGGCGCAAGCCCTGCGGCTACCCACATTCGAATTCCAGGGCAACGTATTGATCAAACGCCTGACCCTGATCATCGAAAAGGGCAAAATCACCAAGGTGTTCTATCCGGTGTTCCCACCGGCGGATCACGCGGCTGAGGTATGCTCCTGGCTTGAAGGGAATCGGTAGCTACCGATTCCCTTCATTGATAATCCGCGACAACGACGTGGCACTGTCCCGGACGTCGTCGAAAGCTCCAGAGGCTTCCTGGACACGTTCGGCGCCGGTTTGGGCGTGATCGTTGGCGGCGTCCATCTGGCTGGTCATCTGTTGCACCAGTTTGTGGTTGGTTTCCACCAGGCCGCTGATCTGGACCGTGGATTGCTGAGCCCGGGCGGCCAGTTGGCGCACTTCGTCGGCCACCACCGCGAAACCGCGACCCTGTTCGCCGGCCCGGGCGGCTTCGATGGCGGCGTTCAGCGCCAGCAGGTTGGTCTGTTCCGCAATGCCGCTGATCGTGCTGACGATATCGGTAATGTTCCGGGATTGGGCCATCAGTTGCTGGGCCAGCGATGAGGATTCGCTGACCGCGGTCGAAATCTGTCCTGTGGCCTGGACGGCCGCTTGCAGGATTTCGGATCCGGAATCCGCGCGTCCAATGGTCAACTCGGCCGCTTCGGTGACCGCCTTGGCGATTTCCTTGAGGGATTCGGTCTGCGCGACCTTGTCGGTGATGTCTGTCGCGAACTTGATCACCTTGATGACCTTGCCGTCCACGTCTTCCACCGGGTTGTATGTGGCTTCAAGCCAGATATCCCGGCCACTGCGGTGCTTTCGCAGGAACTGGCCACTGCGGAATCGACCGGCCGCCAGTTGCTTCCAGAAATCCGGGTTTTCCCGGTAGAAATCCTCATAGCAGAACATCCGGTGATGCTGGCCTTTGATTTCGGCCAGGGAATAGCCGGTGGCGGAAAGAAAGTAGTCGTTCGCACAGAGGACACGCCCGTCCGGCGAAAACTCGATGACGGCCAGCGAGCGATTCAACGCACTGAACACGGCGCTGTCTTCGTGGCGCTTGTTCGCGGTTTTGCTGATATCCGCCGCAAACTTCACGACCCGGATGGTTTCGCCATTCTGGGTCACCGGAAAGTAGTTGGCGTGCAACCAGACCTTGTCACCGGATTTGCCGATGCGACGGAATTCACCGCTCTGGGCCTCGCCTTTGCGCAGCGCATCCCAGAACTGCCGATAGGCCTGGCTTTGGACGTATTCCTTGTCACAAAACATGGAGTGATGCCGGCCGACAACCTCTTCACGGCTGTAGCCGACGACATCGAGAAAGCGGTCGTTAACGTCCACGATGATGCCGTCCGGGGTGAATTCGATGACGGCGTTGCTGTCCTTGATCGCCTGGATATAACGTTCCTGCCAATCCAGACGTTCTTTGATTTTCTCGCTTTCCTTTTTATCGAGAACCTTGATGCCAAACATGGCGCGAGTCCCTCCACGGGTTTCAGAATCCCATTGCAGAGACTAGACGCATGTCGGCGATAACGACAAATAAAAGATGACTTTTGTACAAAATTTTACAGCAGGCACACAGATGTGACGTAAGGAGCAGTGCCTTTGAAAATAAAGATACGAGACGTGACGATCGCGACTTCAAAAGGGGAATGCATCGGACGGTGGAAGGCGGGTCCAGGCGGCAGACATAAAAAAGGGGTGTCCGACAGGCAGGACACCCCAAAGCACCGATGACAGATCATCAGTAGAGAGCACACCACAAAACTAGTCGGAGGTCGGTTCCTCCTTGATGGCCGCGCGCATGCGTTTGCGCAGCAGCGGGCCGACGATATAGGGCAGGATCAAACCCAGGCCGGCGACGATCCACAGACCCAGCGCCAGCGGGCTGGCCCAGAGAATGCTCCAGTCGCCGTCGGAGATGACCAGGGCATGGCCCAGGTTCTTCTCCATTTCCGGACCCAACAGCATGCCCAGGATGATGGGCACCATGGGAATTTCCAACTTGCGCAGGATGTAGCCGGCCACGCCGAAGGCGATCATGAAGTACAGGTCAAACGTGCTGTGGCTGATGGAGTAGATGCCCACGAACGCCACCATGGTGACCATCGGCAGCAGGTACATCGGTGGTACGGACAACAGCTTGACGAAGAAACCCACCATCGGAATGTTCAGCAGCAGCAGAATCACGTTGCCGATCAGCAGAGCGGCAATCACGCCCCAGACGATGTCCGCATTCTGCGTAAACATCAGCGGTCCGGGCGTCACATTCAGCGATATCAGCATGGCAAGCAGCACGGCAGTGGTGCCGCTACCGGGTACGCCCAGTGTCAGCATCGGTACCAGGGCACCGGAAGACGCGCCATTGTTGCCCGCTTCCGGCGCCGCAACGCCGCGCGGATCACCCTCACCGAAGTGGCCTTTCTTGCCCAGGTACTGTTTCTCCAGCGTGTAGCTGATAAAGCTGCCCAGGGAGGCCCCGGCACCCGGCAGAACGCCGGCAATAAAGCCCAGCACCCCACCGCGGAACATGGTTGGAATGGCCGCAATGATTTCCTTCGGTCGCAGCATCAGCTTACCCACCTTGATCATCTTGCGGCCTGCGCCTGCCCGCTCTTCGATGAAGAACAGCAACTCTGAGATGGCAAACAGCCCGACAATCGCCAGGATGAAATCGATGCCCTCATACAGCTTGAGGATGCCGAAGGTGTAACGCTGGGTCCCGGTGGCGATGTCGATACCGACTGTGGAAATCATGAGGCCGATGACAGCGGCGATGACGGTCTTCATCGGGTTCTTGCCGGTAATGCCGCCGAGGGTGGCGAAAGCCAGCATGAACAGGGCGAAGTATTCCGCCGGGCCGAAGGTCAGCGCGAACTTGGCCAGGGCCGGAGCCAGCAGGATCAGGCCGATGGTGCCGATCAGACTGCCTGCAAAGGAGGCGATCGCCGACATGGCCAGGGCTTCGGCGGCCTTGCCTTTCTGGGCCATGGGGTAGCCGTCCAGGCAGGTCATCATGGCCGGTTCGTCACCGGGAATGTTCAGCAGGATCGACGAAATACGGCCGCCGTACATGGCGCCGGCGTAGACCGAGGTCAGCAGGATCATCGCGGTTTCCGGCGGCAGCCCCAGGGTAAAGGCCAGCGGAATCAGGATGGCCACACCGTTGGCGGGACCGAGGCCGGGCAGGGCGCCGATCAGCGTGCCTATGAACGCGCCGAACAGCGCAAACATCAGGTTGGTCGGGGTCAGGGCGACGGCAAAGCCGTCCATCAGAAACTGAAGGGTTTCCATTATTCGAACTCCAGGAGTCCGCCCGGCAGACTCAGTTCCAACCCGTAGTTAAACAGGAAGAACACCACCACGGCGGCGATCAGTCCGATCAACAGTGAGCGCAGCGGTTTGGCACCCATGCGCCAGCACAGGGCGCCGACGGCGAGCGTGGTGGAGATCACAAAGCCCAGCGGTTCCAGCAAAAACGCGTAAACCACCAGGATGGCAATGGCCAGCAGGATTTCTGCGGCCGTGCGGCCCATCGGCCAGTGCGCATCAGGATCCGGTTTGACGATCAGGTAGACGCTGGACAACGCAAGCACGACAGACAGCAACGTGGGGAAAGTCTCCGGGCCGACGGTCTCGGCGCCGCCGAACGGCTCGGGCCACTGTTGGGCACCCCAGCCGTAGGCGACTGCCAGGACGAACAGCCCGAGACCGAGAATCCGGTCTCCGCGGGCTGTCATTTCAGCAATCCTATTTCACGAGAGAGGTCTGCGATGTCCTTCACCTGCTTGTGGACGAAGGCGTCGAACTCGCCAGCCGGCGGGTGGAACGGAATCAGGCCGTTCTGCTTCATGACCTTCTTCCACTCGTCACTGGCATAGACCTTGTTGATGGCGTCGGTCCAGTAGGCCTTGGCCTCGTCGGAAGCGCCTTTCGGCATGTAGAAGCCGCGCCAGTTGGGACCTACCGCGTCGATGCCCTGTTCCTTGGCGGTGGGGATGTCACCCAGATCGCCGGGCAGGCGTTCGTCTGCAAGGACGGCCAGGATGCGGATGTCGCCGGACTTCAGGAAACCGGTCGCTTCGGAGATGTCGCCGGTAAACGCATCGACCTGGCCACCGACCACCTGGGTCAGGGCTTCACCACCGTTGTTGTACGACAGGTAGGGGATGGAAGGCAGTTTGTCCGCGCCCGCCGCCTTGGCGGTGATCAGGACTTTAAGATGATCCCAGCCGCCGCGAGCACTGCCGCCGGCAAACTTCACGGAGCGCGGGTTCTCCTTGACCGCGGCCATCAGCTGCTTGAGATCCTGGTATTGGGAATCCTTGCCCACGGCAATGACCCCGTAGTCGGCACCCAGTGCGCCCACCCAGGTCACCATATCGGCGTTCATGCCGGGGAACTGTTTCTGGGCCAGACGGGTCGTGGTGGCTGTGGAAGCGGCTACCAGCAGCGTATTGTCTTCATTGCGCTTACTGATGGTGTGGGCGAAAGCGACGCCACCGCCGGCACCGGCCATGTTGGTGGTCTGGACGGTTCCGGGAACCAGACTGAGGTCCTGGAGGACATTGCCAACGCTACGGCAGGTGAAATCCCAGCCGCCGCCCGGATCCGCGGGGGCGATACATTCGACTTTTCCGGTAGGTTCCCAGGCAAGGGCAGACAGGCTGAACGTGGCCATGGCCACGAATGACAGGCATCGTTTGAATAGCATTTTGGTCACCTCTGTTTGTTTTTGTGGCCATCCGGGAGGGCATCGGTGCAATGGCTCCCTGAGGATTGCGATGTGGCAAACCATGGACGGCTCTTTAACTAGAGTAGGTAGTGGCCGCAGATAGCAAAAGTTTGTGGACGTAATGCGTTTAAAATCATTAAAGGACGTTTTGTTCATAATGTTCACGGGAAAAAAACGCCCACGTGACGTAACCTGAACGGCTGGAACGTGGGAGATTCTCCTCAATACCAACGACAAGAAACCGAACACGCCGTCCGACATGCCGTTTGCCTATCGCAAGCTCAAACTCAAGACCCGGATGATCATCATCCTGGGGCTGGTCAGCGCCCTGCAGACCGGTCTGATCGGTGGTTTCGCCGGTTATTACCTGAGTGAATCCCTCTACGAACAGATCGGCCAACGGGCCCTGATGGTGGCCAAGACGGTGGCGGCCATGCCCGCCGTGATCGAGGGCGTGAAGGAGCGGGATACGGATGCGCTGATGGCCCTGAGCCAGCGGGTGGCCGACACCAACGAGGCGCTGTTTATCGTCATTGGCGACCGTCACGCGATTCGCCTGGCCCACCCGGATCCGGCCCGTATCGGCCATTCAATGGCGGACGACGACGGTGATCTGGGAACCCGCGCACTCAAGTACGGCGAAGGTTACGTCGCCAAGGCCCACGGCAGCCTGGGGCTGTCGATGCGGGGCAAGGCGCCGATCATCGATATCAGTAACGGCGAGATCATCGGCATCGTGTCCGTCGGCTATTCCCTGGACCAGGTTTTCTCCACCATCCAGCGTTACAACATGGTGCTCTATCTGGTGATGGGGTTGATGCTGCTGGGCAGTGTGCTGGCGGCCATCCTCATTGCCGGGCGCTTCAAGAAGGCGATCTTCGGGCTGGAGCCGGAGGAAATCGCGGCCCTGTTCCAGGAGCGGGACGCCACCCTGCAGTCCGTCCGTGAGGGGATTATTGCGATCAACCGGGACGGGGTGATCACCACCTTCAACCGCACCGCCATCAAGACTCTGGGGCTGGGACCGGACACGCGTCTGGCCGGCCGCCCCATCGGCGATGTCCTCCCGGAGAACAATCTGATGTCGGTGCTGGAAACCGGCGAGCCGGCCTTCGACCGGGAAGTCTGGATGCAGGGCCGGCAGATGATCGTCAACCGCCTGCCCGTGAAGCAGGGCGACGCGATTATTGGCGTGGTGGCCAGTTTCCGCCTGCGGGACGAGCTGGACCAGGTAAGCCGTCAGCTGACCCGCATCCAGCAGTATGCCGATACGCTGCGCAGTCAGACCCACGAGTACTCCAACAAACTGCACACCATTGCCGGGCTGATCCAGATCGGTGCCAACGAACAGGCGCTGGCGTTGATCGGCAGCGAAGTGAGCGACCATCAGGCGCTGATCCATCTGCTGTTGGAGGCGGTGCCGGATCCGGTTCTGGCCGGGTGTCTGCTGGGCAAATACAACCGGGCCCGCGAGATGGGCCTGCAACTGGTCATCGATCCGGACAGCGAGATGGCCGACCTGCCGCCGCAGTTGCCCCGGGATCAGCTGGTCAGCGTGTTGGGCAACCTGATCGACAACGCCCTGGAAGCCACGCGCCAACAGAGCGGAGAGGGCGGCGTGGTGCATCTGAGTATGACCGACCTGGGATACGACTTGATTTTTGAGGTGGAGGATCAGGGCCCGGGCATTCCGGAAGCCGAACGCGAGCGGATCTTCGAGCGGGGCGTCAGCAGCAAGGCCGAGGGCGATCACGGTATCGGCCTGTATCTGGTCAAGCAGTTCGTGGATCGCTGGGGAGGCTCGGTGACGGTGGAGCCCCTGCAGCCGAACGGCAGCCGGTTTACACTGTATTTGTCGAAAACGCCGGTTCAGACCGAAGGGGTCACGCAGTGAGAACCATTCGATTGATGATCGTGGAAGACGATCGCCAGATCGCCGAAATCCAGCGCCGCTTTATCGAACGCATCGACTTTGTCGAACTGACAGGCATTGCTCACACACTGGCCGACGCCCGGGACCAGATTGACGTATTGCAACCGGATCTGGTGCTGCTGGACGTCTACTTTCCCGACGGCACCGGTCTGGAATTGCTACGCGAGCTGCGGGCCGGAGATAGCCCCTCCGACGTCATCCTGATCACCGCCGCGCGGGAAGTGGACACCTTGCGCAGCGCGCTACGCGGCGGCGTCTTTGATTACATCCTAAAACCGCTGGTGTTTGAGCGCCTGCAAGCGGCCCTGCAGCGTTACCAGCAGCACCTGAGCACGCTCGACAGCCTGGGGGACGTTGCCCAGAAAGAAGTGGACGCGCTCCTGCCACGTCATCCCGCCGAGCCGGAACCGGCCAGTCCCTCCCGGCTGCCCAAGGGCATCGATCCGCTGACCCTTGACAAGATCCGCGATGTGGTGCGCGCGCCCGGCGACTGGAGTGCCGAGGCGGTTGGGCAGGAGATCGGTGCGTCCCGCACCACCGCCCGCCGTTACCTGGAGTACCTGGTCAGTGCGGATGAACTGACCGCCGAGGTGAACTACGGCACGGTGGGGCGGCCGGAGCGACGTTATCGCGCGATCGCACCTGGCTGACCTTATGCTTTTGGCCGCCGGTCGCCTTCCAGGAAGTTGGCGGTAAACACGGCCTTGCCATGAGTCTCGAAGGACCACTTCATGGTCTCGGACAGCACCTTCATCACCTCATCGAACTCACCGAACACCTGAGTGCTCATCCGGTTCGCATGCACTTCCAGGCCACTGTTCTTGAGGCGCTGTATAACCTCCTTGATGCTGGCTTTGTACTCGTCCTGGAGCGGGTAATGACTGATCTGGACGGAAAGATACATAGCACTCTCCTTGTCTTCGGTTCATGGGGAATCCATTCCCAGCCTAAGCCCGGCAGCGGCAAAATGACCAGCCCTGCAAAGTGACGTACCGCTTCTCTGCTAAGCTGAACGGGTAGGCGTGGCAGCAACGGAGGCGTTCATTTGAGCAGCGATTATCAGGAAATTGCGCTTCGCCTGCTGGCGGCTCTGGTTGCCGGCGCGGTGATTGGCTATGAGCGTTCGTTCCACGGTCGCCCGGCCGGTTTCCGTACGCACACCCTGGTCAGTCTGGCGTCCTGCCTGTTGATGCTGGTGACGGTCTACGAGGCCCACTGGGTGCCGGCGACGATGGATGGTATCCGGCTCGATCCCACTCGTATGGCGCAGGGCATCATGACCGGTATTGGTTTTCTGGGTGCGGGGGTGATCGTCAAGGAAGGGTTGTCCGTGCGCGGGCTGACCACCGCCGCTTCCATCTGGATCACGTCTGCTATCGGTATCCTCGCCGGCGTGGGGTTCTACTATCCGCTGGTGCTGTCACTGCTGCTGGCGGTGACGGTGCTGTCCCTGTTCCGTTGGATTGAGTCGCGGGTGCCGACTCAGGCCTTTTATCACTTCGATGTTCAGTTCGCCCCGGCGGCGAAACTCAGCGATGACGTCATCCGCAAACTCATCGAGAGTCACGGTTTCACCATTGCCGACTTCAGTTACCGCATCTATGCCGAAAGACAGGTCCGCCGTCATAAAATGGTGCTCTGTTCAATTGACGAGTCCAGTGCCGCCCGGCTGGTGGCAACGCTGGAAGAGACCGAATCGGTACTGGAATTTCGCATCGCGCCGATGAGTGGTTAAGTCGGGTATCCAGTCCGGCGGTTTGGACGTATAACCGGAAAAATGGTCCTGGCGTGGTGGGCGCGTGCTGAAGCAACTGTTCTCTTTCCTGATCCTGAATGCGTTGTGTCTGGTCCTGCAGTGGTGGCGGCCCGGGCCCTTGCCCTGGGTGGCGCTGGACGCCCTGTTGCTGATGGGGCTGCTGGGGGTGACTCGGGCCGGAGTCTGGCGCCAGTGGATCGCCTGGGCACTGGGCGTGGGATACGTGGCACTGGCGCTGTTCGTGGCGGCCGATGGCGTTATGCGACTCGCCTTGGGGCGTCCGCTGAATCTCTATCTGGACAGCGCGTTGCCGGGCAAGGTCGTTGATCTGGCCGTGACCAATCTGGGGTATGTCTGGGCCCTTGGTTTTGCAGCGGTTCTGGTGCTGTCGGTGCTGGTCCTGGCGTGGTTGGTGCGGACGCTGCTGCTTTATGCCGGGCGCCAGGTGTCGGTCCGGCAAGCCAAAGCGATGACGGCGCTCGCCCTGGTTGGCCTGGCCTTGCTGCCTGTCCGGGCCATCCCGGTGACGGTATCCGGCGCCGAGGTATTGGCAACCCAGGTTGAGCGCATAATGGACGCACAGGCACAGACCGAGGCCTTTTCGCGTCAACTGAGTGCAGTCGAAAGTACCGGCAACCGGGGACGTGCGGTCGCAATGGATCGACTGGCCGGAGACGATGTGCTGATCGGCTTCATTGAATCCTATGGTGTTTCCGCGCTGGGCGATCCCCGCTATCGGCCGGTGTTGGACCCGCGTCTGGACGCCATGGAGCAGGCCCTTTCAACGGCCGGGCTCAGTGTGGTCAGCGGCCGCTTGCGGTCGCCGGTCCAGGGCGGTCAATCCTGGCTCGCTCACGCTACGGTCTTGAGTGGACTGTGGGTGGACAGCGCGATGGCTTACGACGTGATGTTGTCGAGCGGCTACGCCACCCTGATTGACGACTTTCGCCAGACCGGACACGACACCGTTGCCGTGATGCCCGCAATCACCCGAGCCTGGCCGGAAGGGCGCCAGTTGGGTTATCGGCACATCTACGATGCCCAGCGCATCGAATACGCCGGCCCGGCGCTGAACTGGGTCACCATGCCGGACCAGTACACCTGGTCCTGGTTCCAGCGCCAGGTACGGGACGCCTCGGCGACACCGATATTCGCCGAGCTGGCGCTGATCAGCAGCCACGCGCCCTGGGTGCCGATCCTGCCGGTGCTGCCGGATTGGCAGGCCATCGGTGACGGTCAGGTCTTTTCCCCATGGAAAGGGGCAGGAGAGGCGCCCGCCGAGCTGTGGCGTAATCCTGAGCGAGTGCGGCAGCATTACATTCGAGCGATCGACTATGCCCTGGCCGTGGCGACGGACTACGCCATTCGTCATGTGGACAACCACACGCTGCTGATCCTGCTCGGCGATCACCAGCCGGCGCCGCTGGTGACCGGTGAGGGCGCAAGCCGCGATGTGCCCGTCCACATCATTGCCCGTGACCCTGACTTGCTCGCGCCGTTCACCGGTCCCGCCGGACTGCCCGGCTTCCGCCCCGGCGTTCGCCCGGAGCTGGATCGTCCCGGCCCGCGGATGGATCAACTCCGTTCATTTCTGCACATACATTTCTCAACAGTATCGCCTGTGGCATCGCGCTAGACTCTGTCCGGTTGTCATCGGAGGCGTGAGCAGAATGGACGTGAGTCAGGGTGGATCGGCCGCAGGGCACAGAAAGGATTCCGATAAACCGCGCTGGGGCGTCACGCTGTTTGGCCTCATCTTCCTGTGTGCCGGCCTGGGCGTACTGATCTTCAGCCCGCTGGCGACCCTCTATGAGCATGTCAGCAGTGCCGGCTGGGGCCGGGTCCAGGCGACGTTGCAACAGATCGATCTGCGCAGCCATCGCGGCGACGACAGCACCACTTGGTCGGTGGATGCCACCTACACCTACCGCATTGGCGGGCGCACGTATACCGGCCATCGGGTGGGCTACGACGCCGGCAGCGACAATATCGGGGACTATCAACGGCAACTGGTCAGCCGCATGCAGCGTATCAGTGCCCAGGGCCCGGTGGCCATCTGGGTGAATCCCGACAACCCCACCCAAAGCTACCTGGTTCGCGAACTGCGCTGGAAAAAGCTGCTGTTCGGCGTTCTGTTCGGTACGGTCTTCGCGGTGGCCGGCGTTGCGATCCTGCTGGTGGGCCGGCGTCGACGCCGACTGGCCGCGGACCAGACAGACATCTTGTCCTCCCAGCGCTACGGCCACTGGGTATTCGGCTTCATGGCCTTCATGTTTCTCGCCATCAGTCTGCCGGGTGTGCTCGCCGTCCCGGACGAACTGGCGGATGACAACTGGCTGATCCTGATGGTGCTGATCTTCCCGCTGGCCGGCCTCTGGCTCGCCAGAGTGGCCTGGGAGAGCCGGCGCAACTGGCGCTACTACGGTCCGATGCCCTTGAGACCGGATCCGGTACCGGGACAGGTAGGCGGTGATATCGGCGGGCGGATTCGCCTGTCGCGACCGGAGATTGACGCGCCGTGGCAGGTGACCCTGCAGTGCGTCCGGGTGCGCATCCGTTCCGGCAAGGACAGCAGTCGCAGTGAACGCATCATCTGGCAGGCCCACCAGGCGCCTTACGTGCATACCGAAGGTACCGGTGCCGTGGTCGCCTTCCGTTTTACGCCGCCGGCGGATCTGCCTCCGACAGACACCAGCGGACGGGAACAGGTCCTGTGGCGGCTGGTCCTCGATGGGCCGCAGGAACCGGTGGCCCTGGAGCGGACCTACGAACTGCCGGTGGTGCCCGGCACACTGGCCTCTGCGGTCACCTTGCCCCGCGAGCATGTGGAGCGGGCAGAACGCAAAGCCCAGGTGGCCGCGACCTCGTCCGCTGCCGAGCAGATCGATGTGGAACCCTGGATGGATGGCTGGCGGATTCGCAGCCGCGCTGGCCGCAACCTGGGCTTCACACTGGCGATCCTGATCGGGGGCGTGTTCTTCGCGGGTGCCGCCATTGGCCTGGGCGTTGCCGCGGCGTCCGAAGGTGTCATGCTTTATGTGATGGCCTTCTTCTTCGGGTTGTTTGGATTTCCCATGGCGTTGGGGGGCCTGTTCATGCTGGGCCGTTCTCTCGATGTGCGCATTCGCCAGTGGCAGGTCCGGTCTGTCAGGGCCTGGTGTGGCATGGCGCTGTGGCGCCGGCAGGCTGACCTGACCCAGGCCGGTCAACTGGTGCTGACATCAGGCGGTTCGGCCAACAAGGGGCACCGCATGACCGAGTATTTCCACCTGGAAGTGAAGGCCGCCGGCAAGCAGATCCGTATTGCCGAGGGGCTGGCGGGCCGTGAGGTGGCGGAAGCGTTCCGGGATAATCTGGTGCGTTTGCTGCGCCTGTCGTGACGGCCGGTCAGTCTGCCGGGAAGCGGCCGATCACCTGGTAATGGGACCCTTCCGGGCGTTGCGTGCTGCTGAACAGGCTGACGTGATGCACGCCGAAAGAAGGCAATTCGAGTTGGCCGTATTTATCCAGGAAGCGGTTCAGGCTCTGGGCAGGCTCGCGTTTGTCCTGGCGGGCCGCGTATTGACGGGTGCGCCGCCCGCGAAACCGGGCCAGTGTGATGTGCGGTCGAAACCCGCGCCCCTGGCTGGTGACGTTCAGGGGCTTCAGCCGTTGGTGGATCTCTTCGTGCAGATCGATCAACGGTTCCCGGTCCAGTACGCCGGCCCAGAGGTTTTTGGGGTATTGGGGGGAGCCGAAAAGACCGACACCCGCAACGGTGACCGGAAAAGGATCCAGCGGCAGGCCGTAAAGAGCATCGTAGATGACGGGCAGGTTGTCGTCACCGACATTGCCGATAAAGCTCAGCGTCATGTGGAGTTGTCCGGATGTCTGCCAGCGTGCGCCCTTCAGTTCGCCCCTGATTGCGGTCAGTGCCTGACGGACATCTTCCGGTAACTCAAGACCAACGAAGAGGCGAAGCATAAGTTTCTCCCTCATTTTATTTTTCAGTTTAGTCGTAATTATCTTTTTGTGACGCCAACCCGTAACTCGCCCCACTTCTGGAACGGTCGGGTTAAGTGTGTGTAATTTAAACGATTGATTAATAAACCGTATTCCTGTTTTAACCCGCATCCGCGCCGAGTTTCGTTAAGGTGGAATGGTGTTGCCCGGACATGGTGTCCCGGGCTTATTCAACGGAAGAACCTACGGGGACTCTATCGCTATGAACACCAAGACGAATCTTGCATACGTCACGCTGCTTTCCGCTGCTGTATTCGCTGCACCGGCTGCCCTCGCGCAGGACAAGCGTGATAGCTCAGGTTTCTACATCGGTGGTAGTTACGGCGGCTTTAAATCCCACGGCGGTGAATTCAAGGACGAGAACGACCTGTTCGCCGGCACCGTCGGGTATCAGTTCAACCAGTATTTCGCCCTGGAGGGTGACTACCTGGATTTCGGCGAATTCGGCGAGGACGATGACGTCAACAGCGACCTGAAAGGTCTGGCACTGTCTGCCAAGGGCCGCCTCCCCGTAACCGAGAGCTTCGGCGTGTACGGCAAAGCGGGTGCCTTCGTCTATTCCTATGACGTGGATGCCTTTGACGAGAGCGAAACCTACGATGAAGTGAGCCCGGTGGTCGGTGCGGGCGTGGACTTCCGCGTTACCGATAGCCTCACGGCCTATGCCGAGTATGACCGCTACAACGTGGACATTGATGAAGACGACTTCAACGGCCAGGTCACCAACGACGGTCCGTCCTTCGACACGGCCCGCGTCGGTCTGAATTACATGTTCTGATCGTCCGCTACGGCATCAGGAAAGGACAGGGAAGACGGACGAGTGTGATCGGGGGCAGGATGACCCTGACTCGTCCCTCGGAAGAGGCACTGGATGGTTGCCATTCAGTGCCTTTTTTTGTGCATACACAGAAGCTGTCAATTGCTTAAAAGGTAAACAGTTCGTTGTTTTGAATCCCCTTTTAGCTGGCAGGTAATGATTCGTAACATGTTGTAATTTGGGGATTTACGTACGTGCTTTCAAAAATGCTGGCTGTATAGTGAGCATCTCTGACACATAGGTGCTGGCTATGAGAATTTCACGCTGTATTACAATTTTCCTTCTTACATCGGGGGTGTTGGCTGGCTGTGGCGGAGGAGGTTCCGGCGGCAGTGACAGTGGCAGCACCGTTTCGGATGCCTCGGAAACCACCAGCAGCGGCAAGGCGACCGTGGCGGCGAACCCGGTGGAGATGTCCGCGGGCTGCGAGGTGGATCAATACCAGGCTGACCTGATCGAGCTGATCAACATCGCCCGCTCCGAAGCCCGGATGTGTGGTGACGATCATTACGAGGCGACAGCGCCGGTCATCTACAGTTGCACGCTGGAGGGCGCAGCCAGGACGCACAGCGTGGACATGGAAACCCATAACTTCTTCAGCCACACCGGATCGGATGGCCTGACTGTGGGCAATCGGGTCACGGCAACCGGCTACGAATGGTCCATCGTTGGCGAGAACATTGCGGCCGGCTACGATTCACCGGCTTCCGTGACCGCCGGTTGGTTGGCGAGTCCGGGCCATTGCCGCAACATTATGGATCCCCGTTTTAAGGAGTTTGCCGCGGTCCGGATCGACAGCACGTCGGCGTCCAACGACTACAGCAACTACTGGACCTCCGTTTACGGAACGCCTCGCTGATTGCTCGTCACTCTGCAGCACCGCAAGGACGGGATGGATCCCGTCAGATTTTCCTTCTCTTTTTGCTTCCTCGCTTTCCCGCTTACTCACAAAACGGCCAGAACTGGTAGATATGCCGGCATCTTAACTGGGCTTCGCACTGCTCCAGTTGGGCCGCATAGGTGGTGGCGTGGGTCGTGACCCGGTTGGCCACACGCTGCACCCAGGGGCGCTTCTTGTAGGTTTGGCGGACGAAGCCCGTCGGACCTTCGTGGTAGGCCAGGTAAAGATCGCGGGTATTGTCCAGTGACAGGCCCAGCTGGCGATGGGTCCGTGCGTTGTACCAGCCGATAAAGTCCAGGGCGTGTTTCATCTGGGAGCGGTCGGCGAACACGCTGCCGGCGTCCTCCATGTACTCGCCCCAGGCGGGATCGAGTGCCTGGGCGTAGCCAAACGCGGAAGTCGGGCGCGACCAAGGGATCACGCCAAACAGTTTGGTCCGTGGCGGTTGGATGCGGCTCTGGAAGGCGGATTCCTGGCGCACGAAGGCGATCTGGGTGGCGATGGGCGTGCCCCAGCGGGCCTGGGAGGCCGCCGCCTCATCGTACCAGTCCGGATGCTCGCTGAAGATGTCGCAGATGTTGTCCGGATTGGTCGGCGGTGCCGGAACCAGCACCCGATAGCCACCGATCAGCCACGACAGCGCGCCCACCGCAATAATGGGAATGGCAAATTCAGCGGTGAACAGCAACAGACGCTTGGCTTTGGCTCGAATAGTGGTTTCCTGCGGTTCGGGGCGGTGTTCTACACGGCATTATAGCCCGCTCCCGGAGGGCAGGAGCGGGGATAACAGGATGGTAAGGCATTCAGCCTTCGCGGCTGGGTGGGGCCATGAATTCCGGGCCGACCGGATCCGTAATGTGTTGCTTCAGGATGTTATTGATCGCCGTCATGTCCTCTTCGGCGAGCGACCAGCCCTCCACATTGCTGACCGGCTCCAGCTGTTCCGGCCGTCTGGCACCCCAGAGTGCCGTGGTCACGCCGGGTTGGTCGATCAACCAGCGCAGGGCGAGGGCCAGGACATCCTTGCCGAAGTGATCCCGGGCATAGTCGTCCAGTGCGTTGACGGCGTTGAGGTACTGCTGGAAGCGGTCGCCCTGGAACTTGGGATCGTTGTTACGCAGGTCGTCGCCTTCAAACTCACTCTTGGGCGTCATCTTGCCGCTGAGCAGGCCGCGGCAGAGACCGCCGTAGGTGATGGTGGCGATTTCGTTGTCGCGGCAGTAAGGCAGGATATCGTCCTCAATACCCCGCTCGAACAGGTTATAGGGCGGCTGGTCACTGTGCAGGGGCGCGAACTCGCGGAACTGGTCCATTTGCTCCGGCGAAAAGTTACTGACCCCGATTGCACGGATCTTGCCGTCCTTGAGCAGCTTCTCCAGGGCACGGGCGGTTTCTTCCATGGGTGTGACCGGGTCGGGCCAGTGCACCTGATAGATGTCGATGTGATCGGTCTGTAGCCGCTTCAGCGAATCCTCGACTTCTTTCTCGATCCGCTTCGCGGTGGCATCGCGCCAAACCTTGTCGTGCTCGTCGGACCAGTTGAGCGCGACCTTGGTGGCCAGTGCTACCTGCTCGCGGCGACCGCCCGCCAGGGCCTTGCCGACGATCTCCTCGGAACGGCCGAAACCGTAGACCGGCGCGGTATCGATCAGTTTGATGCCCTTGTCGATCGCGGCATGGATGGTATCGATGGATTCGGCTTCGTCCGTGCCGCCCCACATCCAGCCGCCAATGGCCCAGGTGCCCAGGCCAACCGGGGTGACTTCGATGTCCGTATTGCCAAACGTCCGGGTCTTCATGGTGCCTCCTGTCGTGTCGAAGATGTCAGGCCGGGGCGAACCGACCCAGATTACAAGCCTTGGGACGATCAGCGGTGAGATCAAGTGCTCGCGATATCCAGGTCAACTGCCGGCCCTGGTGAGACCGCTATGACAGTACGCTGAGAGGGTGGTGCCGGATGTGACGATCAGGAAAGGTTGAGACGCCCGCAGTCTGTGACCGCGGGCGTTGAAGATTACTGGCCGCGTTCTGCGGTACGCAGCGATTGCTTGAGATGGTCCATGGCACCCAGGCTGGTGAACACGTCCAGGCTGTTGACCGGCGTCGCACTGCCGTCACCCACGTAGTAGGCCGGCATCTGTATCTGCGTCTCCTTCAGGGCCGGGTACATGACCTGGGCGATATCCCGCTGGATTTCCGCCATGTAGATATCGCGC
This sequence comes from Marinobacter sp. NFXS9, assembly GCF_040148665.1. Taxonomy (NCBI): domain Bacteria; kingdom Pseudomonadati; phylum Pseudomonadota; class Gammaproteobacteria; order Pseudomonadales; family Marinobacteraceae; genus Marinobacter; species Marinobacter sp. NFXS9. Next base: position 45,536 of record NZ_JAGDDW010000002.1, read on the forward strand.
GCAGACTGCTTGGCCATCAGGTTGGCCTTGGCGACTTCGGCCTCCGCCAGACCTTTCTCGCGGATGGCTTTGGCCGCGTAGGTGGCGGCATCGGCGTTGGCTTTTTGAATGTCCCGCTCGGCGGTGGCCACTTCAAGCTGGGTTTGCTTCTCAAGCAGGGCGACAGCCTGTTCCTTTTGCTTGCGGACCTGTTCCAGCTCCGCCTGCTGGCGTTCCATTTCCACTTCCTTCTGTTTGGATATGATCGCCAGCTCCTTGGCACGTTGGGCGTCCTGGATCGCGCGGGCCTTCTCGATCTCTTTCTCCAGTTGCGCGGTCTTGGCTTCTGCCCGTGCCGTTTCCTGGGCCTGAATGGCGGTAATCCGCTTGGCGACCAGGTCCTTTTTCTTCACCAGCAGTTCGTCCAGGCGGTGCTCCGGAATGGGCCGGCCAATGGTGACCTGACGGACCTGGATGCCGTAGGAATCCAGCGGGTTGGCCAGCCGCTTGGCCTGGCCCTTGTCGTTCTGCAGGATGATGTTTTTCCACACCAGTTGGACCTTGTGTTCCAGCTTGTCAGCGTCGTCGTTGGTTGATGACACCGCCGCCAGGTCTGTCTGCTCCACCTCGACCTGCCGGCGCTCGGTCTGGTACAGGCCGTTCTGGAGCTGGTCTTCGAGCTGCACCTTGAACTTGTTCAGCCCGCCCTGGAAGAACTCCTCGCCGGTGTATTGGGTGGCGGTGACCACCGTGACGTTCTTGGCGTTCTTGAGCAGCAGCGAGTCGATCAGGTTGTCGTAGCTGCGGAATTCCCGATGCATGGCGATGATGCGTTCGGGATCGGATGACAGCTTGAAGCGGAACGTCGCCGGGATGCTGGCCGTGTAGGTATCGGCAAACTGGACCTCGACGTTACTCAGCTGGCGGGTGGCGCGGATGACCTCGCCGCTCTCCTGATTGCCGAAGTTGAGCGTCATCGCCTGGTTGTAGGTGTAGACATTGGAAAAGAAGGGCACTTTCAGGTGGACGCCCGGTTCGGTGAAGACCCGAATGGTGCCGAACAGCGTGTCCTGAACCACGTAGGTGTAGCCCAGTTCGGTGGTAAAAAAGGAGGAAAAGCCCAGCATCAGGGCGATTACGGTGCCGGCAATAGCGGCGAAATAGCGCTTCAGATGTTGCCCCAGCGACGAGGAGAGGGAATCAAACTGCGATTTTACGGCCTGGTTCATTATTAACGTCCTGTAATGCGTCATTCCTTAGGGCCGGCAAAAATACACGGCTTCGTCTCCGAGCGCTACGCCTGATTGCCGACGTTGGCGTGAGAAGAAGCTCAAATGGGGCAAAGATTTTAATATGTTTAACACTTTGAAACGTTGAAAATCAGATGCAGGGATGAATCTCTGGTAATGTTTGGTGGAGCGTCTGCGGTGCACGCAGGGAGCGACTCATCCGGCGCGTTCGAAGCGCGTTTTTCAGGGAATAGAAGCAGTAGGGTGGATTATGAGCACTGAACGTTACCGTATTCAGTTTGACGGCCGCATCGTGGACGGGTTTTCGCCCGAACAGGTGAAGAGCAACGTACAGGCGTTGTTCAAAGTGTCCGAGGAGCGGGCCGCGCGCCTGTTCGATGGCACATCCCGCAATCTCAAAAAGGACCTGACGCTCGATCAGGCCAACCAGTATCGCGACCGCCTGCTGAAAACCGGCGCAGCGGTTGTGATTCAGCCCATGGACGCGCCGCCCGCCGCGGCGCCGGTCGAACCCTCCCAACCGAAGGAACCGGAAAAGCCCCGCTACGCCACATCGCTCAGTGAGCTGGCGGTGGAGCCGGTGGAAGGCGAGGAAGACAGCGCGGCGGCCAACGAGCCGGCACCGAATCCGGCTTCGGCAGCGATGACGGCGGCAGACGAGGGCGCGCAAACGCCTCCGTCCGGTCCCGCCCGTTTCGAGGCCAAGCCGGTTGGATCGACGCCCATTCAGCGTCCGGTCAGGAAAACGGTCGACCCGGAGGATTTCCGGGATGCCGAGTTCCGTTTCACCGGTCAAGGCGGTGAGTACTTCGGCATCTGGATCGTCAATATCCTGCTGACAATCGTCACCTTCGGGATCTATTCCGCCTGGGCGACCGTGCGCAACAACCAGTATTTCTACGGCAATACCCAGTTGGATGGCGCCAGCTTCCAGTACCTTGCAGACCCGGTCACCATTCTCAAGGGGCGGCTGATCGCGTTCTTCGCCTTCATCCTCTACGCGCTGGTGGCCAACCTGGTGCCGGGCGCGGCGATTATCATGGGTATCGGTTTTATGTTTGCCATCCCCTGGATTGTCATCCGCTCGCTGCGTTTTCGCGCCATCAACAGCGCCTACCGCAATGTGCGCTTTGATTTCGAAGCCAGCTATGCCGACGCGCTGATGGTGATGGTGGTCTGGCCCTTCCTGAACCTGTTGACCTTGCTGCTGCTGACGCCGTTCAGCGTCCTCAAGACGCACCGTTTCATGGGCAACGGTTTCCGTTACGGCACGAGCCGTTTCAGCTTCGACAGCACCAACGGCGAATACTATGCCTTCTTTGGTAAGGGGCTGCTGATGGCCATTGCCTTTGGCATCGGCGGGATCGTGGCGTTTACCCTGATCAGCCCGGCGCTGGCGTTCGTGGTAATCATGGCCGGTTACCTGGCGGTGTTCGGCTATTTCATGGCGGGACTGACCAACATCTTCCTCAACAACCTCACGCTGCGCGATCACAGCCTGCATTCGCACCTCTCGCCGAAGCGGATGCTGTGGATCTACGCGTCCAACAGCGCACTGGTTGTCCTGACGCTGGGCCTGTTCACCCCTTGGGCCAAGGTGCGCATGGCGCGTTACCGGGCCGCTTGCACCGAGATGACCGTCGCCGGCGACCTGGATGGCTTCGTAGCCGCGGAAGATCGCCGCACCAGCGCGCTGGGTCAGGAGCTAGGCGATGCCTTCGACGTCGGTATCACCGCTTTCTGATATGAAACTGACCGGAGATTACTACAGTGGCGCCACCTCCCGGCGGCGCCCCTCCAGGCTGTTCCTGGACGACGACCAGTTGACCCTGGACACCGGCGACGAGCGCCATCGGTTGGAATGGCACGCCATCCGGGTCTCGCCGCGGGTCGGCAACACGCCCCGTTACCTGCACCTGTTGGAGGACGGCGTATTTGAAACGTCCGATAATGACGGCGTCGATGCGTTGACCCGGCACTTCCAGACCGGTCGGTTGTCGCGCTGGGTTCACCGCCTGGAAAACCATCTGGGGTTAATCCTGATTGCTGCGGTGGTCGCCGCACTGACGACGCTCGGCAGCTTCCTGTACGGCTTGCCCTGGACATCGAAGGTGGTGGCGGACATGATGCCGGCCTCGGTGGTGGACAGCCTCAGCCAGACCACGCTGAACACGCTGGATTCCAGCGTGATGCAGCCCAGCACGTTGCCGGCGGATCGACAGGCGCAACTGCAATTGACCTTCGCTCCCTACCTGGAGACGATTCCCGGGGAGGATGTGCATGTGCTCTTTCGTCACAGTGACGCGGTGGGGGCCAATGCGATGGCCCTGCCGGATGGCACTATTGTTTTCACCGACGCCATGGTGACGTTGGCAAAGGACGACCAGGAACTGGTCGCGGTGTTGTCCCACGAACTCGGGCACGTGGCTCACAATCACGGGATGCAGGGCGTGGTCCATTCTTCTCTGACCGCCTGGCTGCTGGTGATGATGACCGGCGACCTGACGGCCTTTGCCGATACTACCGTGACCGGTCCGGCTGTGCTGCTCAACCTGGCCTACTCCCGGGATATGGAGCGGGAAGCGGATCAGTACGCGCTTGACCTGATGCAGGCGCGGCAGGTGGATCCCGGCCATTTTATTGCCATCATGCAGCGTCTCGAGGGCGGTGAAAGCAGTGACGAAGACCAGCAGGACGAGGACTCTGGCTGGCAAACCGCGATCAATGGCCTGATGTCTTCCCACCCTCTGACGGATGAGCGGATCGCCCGGTTCCGGGCGGCTGAAGGGTGACCGGGAGAGCGTCTTTCAGATCAGCCAGCCGGCAGCCAGACCGACGGCCAGCGAGGCCAGCATGGGGCCCAGGACCCGCAGACCCAGCCCGCGGGTACCCATGCCCAGGGCCAGCCCGGCTTTGACCAGATTGTTCACCGAAGCGGCCAGGATGATGCCGATGACCGCGGTGCCGGGATCGATCGCGTCCCGCGCCAGGCGGGTCAGCGAGAGGGTGATGGCATCCACATCCGCAATGCCCGACGCCGCCGCCAACACATAGACCCCCGCACTCCCCAGCCATTCCTGCAGCCACTCGCCCAACAGCAGAATCACGGTCAGCAATCCGCCGAAAAACACCGCCGAGCCGAGGTCCAGTGGGTTCTGGTTGAGCGCTGGCTGGCGCACGGTCGGGTGGGTGCGATAGCGGCGCCAGATCACCATGGCCGGCAGGTACAGCGTTAGCGCCATCACCGCAACAGGAACGAAAAGGCGGTCGAACAGGTCGACGTTGATGGCGGCACAGTAAATCAGTATGCGCGGAAACATGGTGCCGCAGGCAATCAGGATGCCGGCCGCCAGCAGGCGATCGATATCCGGCACGCGCCGGGACTGCCGTGAGAAGTGCAGGGTCAGGGCGGTGGACGAACTCAATCCGGCGAACAGGCTGGTGAACAGCAGGCCTTTTTCGGTGCCGCCCACGCGCACGGCAAAATAGCCGACAAATGAGATGGCGGCGATCAGCACCACCATCCACCAGATGGCATAGGGATTCAGCACGCCGCCCGGGCCCATGGGTTGGTTGGGCAGCAGGGGCAGCATCACCACGGAAATCAGCAACAGCTTGAGTGCCGCATCCAGTTCGTGGGCCTGAAGGCGATTCACCAAGCCGTGGATGGCCTGTTTGTTGTCCAGGATCAGTGCCGTGATGACGGCACCGGCCACCGCCAGTGTCCGGTCCACGGACACCGCCACAGCCCCCAGGCAGAACGTGAGCAACACGCCCACCAGGCTGGTGATGCTGTAGTCCCGCACCTCGCTGACATGAGCCCGGTACGCCACGATATTGACCGCCACCACACCCAGCAACAGGGCCGGCAACACCCAGGGCGTCACCGTTTGCGACAGTAAGGCTCCCAGTCCGCCCAAAAGGCCCACCAATGCGTGGGTGCGGATCCCGGCGATGCGCTCGCCGGCTTTTTTCTCCCGGGCTTCCCAGCCTCTTTCCAGCCCGATCAGGCTACCGAGCAATACCGCAACGGCGAGACTGATGGCGGCGTGGTTGTGGTTAAGGAAGGTTTCGGTCAATGCATTCAAGGGCCGAATCATCCATGGCAGGAAGACAATTGTGCGTTTGAGTATAGGCGCTGGTTCAGAACGTTATGGCGACGCAAATCAATTAAAAGAAGCGAAGGTGGTTGAATAGCCTATTCAAGGTCCGCGGCGGGGTGACTCGGGTACTGGTCTGTTCACCCCGCCGTGGCGTTTGGTTTGCGGCACTCAATCAGGAGTGTGGAGGTCGTCTATGACGCCAGCGGTTTTGTCGTTGAGTTGTGGAAATGCCGGACGCCGGATGGCAAGCGAGGCTGACGCGCCTTTAATCTTGGAAGGCGGCGTCCGGCGACTGCCTTATTTTTGTCTCTTCTTGCTGAAACGGCTCACAAGGAAGAGCGCGGCACCAGCGGTAGCCATGAGGCCCAGCATTCCGGGTTCCGGAACAGATACCGGATCGGGGGTGCAGTTATAACGGCATGTGTGTTGGCCCGCAAATGCAATGGCTGGCAGTGCAGTCAATACAAAAACAATCAGTTTATCCATGACATTGTCCTCAATGTAGACCCATGAAGGCCCACACAATAAGCAGCATATAGCGTGCCTGAATCGGCGGCGGCGTAAATCAACGGCTTGCAGGGCGCTTGTCGTCAGACTGTAAAGTGCGCCGACTCCCCCTGATGCGTCTGATTTTTCGATTACGCTGACAGGGCCGTGAATTCAACGGGTTGGGCTTCGTCCAGATGAGGCGGGAAAACGGGCGCTGTGTCAGAAAAATTGGCAGTGCCGGCAGGCGAGGGCGGCCCATGGCCGGCCGCCCGAATTGAAGTGGTCGGATTTACTCTTCAAGGATAAAGGCGGTCTTCTCCAGCGTGTTCTCTTCCTCGTCCACGAACCGGAACAGGTTCCAGCCGATCCGCACCACATCGTTGTTGTTCAACCGCTGGCGTCCGTCGATACGGATGTCGTTGACGAAGGTCCCGTTGGTGCTGTTGTCGTCGGTTATGTAGTAGTCGATGGTGCCTTCGAGATACGCGTTCGGCTCCACATCGATATAGGCATGGCGGGCGCTGACGGAGATCTCGTCGATCTGGATGGTGTTGTCCGGGTGACGTCCGATGTGGACGCGTGGTCCGTCCAGTTCGAACGTGTTGACAACAAGGTTGTCGACCAGATGGGAAAGCGCTGCCATGTCATGACTCCTTGAGAATGAGTACGACGGACACGTTGTCCGCCGCCTGGTTTTCGAGACTGGTGTGAATAAGTGTGTTGGCCTGCTCGCGCAGCGGAACTCGTGCCGGCATCAAACCGGGCCAGTCGGCCTCGGGCACCGCTTCGGTCAGGCCATCGGAACAGAGCAGAAGCCGGTCGCCGCGCGCCAGCTGTAAGCGGCACAGGGATGGCTCGGCGGCCTCGTTGGAGCCCAGCGCCTGGGTCAGCACGTTACGGAACGGCATGCGTGGTGCTTCGGCCTCGCTGATGCTGCCGTCGTCGATCATGTTCTGGACGACGGTGTCGTCCCGGGTTTTCAGGTCCAGCTGGTCACCGCTCAGGTGGTAGCAGCGGGAGTCGCCAATGTGTGCGACCAGCGCATCGCTACCCTGGATCCAGACCAGCACGATGGTCGTGCCCATGTTGCCCAGTACCGGATCTTCCTCGCGCAGCGCCTGAATCTGCTCATTGGCTTCGTTGACGGCGTCGCGAATGGCCCGGACCTGGTCGGCGTCGTCCACGGGAGGCTGGTTGACCAGCGGCACCAGCGCCTGGGTAATGACGTTGACGGCCACCTGGCTAGCGATTTCACCACCCTTGTAGCCACCCATGCCATCGGCCACGATGCCCAGGGCCCGGGTGCTGTCCGGGCAGACGTGCCAGGCAATGGCGTCCTGGTTGCTGACCCGGCGGGTGCCGATGTCGGTGAGTCCGGTGGCGATGAGCGTCATCAGGTAGCCTCCTTGCTGCCTTCACGCGCAGCGGCCCGGCGCAGGGCGTCAGCCATGGCGCCAGCGCTGGCGAAGCGCTTGGCCGGATCCCGCTGTATGGCTTTGTTGATGAGTCGGACCACGCCATCCGGCAGGTCCGGGTTGAATTCCCGAACGCTGCGGGGGCGCTTGTTCAGAATCTGGTAGGTCAGGTTGGCCAGGGTGTCGGCGTTGAATGGTGTCGCGCCGGAAACCAGCTTGTAAAGCGTCACCCCGAGGCTGTAGGTGTCGGAGCGCCCGGTCACCCGCTGCCCCTTGAGCTGCTCCGGTGACATGTAGAGCGGGCTGCCCATGACATTGCCTGTGCGTGTGCGGGAGTCGTCGGCGATTTTGGCGATACCGAAGTCGGTGATTTTCACGTCCCCGCTCCTGGCGTCGTAGATGATGTTTCCCGGCTTGATGTCACGATGGACGATTTTCTGGCCGTGGGCGTAGTCCAGGGCTTCGGCGACCCGGGCCAGAACGTCGAGCACCACCGGCAGTTTCAGCAGTCGGTCGGGCTTGCCCCAGGCACTGAGCGGACGGCCTTCAGCATAGTCCATGGCGATGAACGCCAGGTCTGCTTCTTCACCTACATCATAGACCGTGACGATCGCCGGGTGGTTCAACCGGCCGGCCGCCTCCGCTTCCCGGAAGAAGCGGCTCTTGAGTTCGTTGAGCTCGGTGCCCTCGAACTGGGCGTAGCTGAAGGTCTTGACGGCGACCCGGCGAGCGATCTTGGGATCCTGCCCCAGGTAGACCACACCCATGGCGCCGCGCCCCAGTTCCCGTTCGATTTCGTAGCGTCCCAGCGTCGGTTTGCTGACGGATGTGTCCGGCAGGACCAGGGTGCTGGTGGCGTCATAGCTGATCGGTTGAGGGTTGGTGCCGGTTGCACCGAACTGTTCCAGCGCCTGCAGCCGCTTGGCGACATCCTTGAAGCCCTTGCGCTGGGCCAGGATCTGGCGATAGGTGTCGGCGGCCGCCTCGTACTGGCGCTTACGCTCCTGCTGGATGGCGATGTCGTATTGCAGGTCGAGGCTGGCCTGGCAGGGTGGGCAGTCAGCCAGGGCGGCCAGAGCCTCGTCCGGTTGGCCCTGCTGAAGCAGCAGTCGACCCAGCTGGCAGCGGGCCTGGCGGAGGTTCCGGCGCAGGCCTCGAATCTCACGGAAGGGCTGCATCCAGAACAACATGATGGCGAAGCCCGGAACCAGCACGGTCAGTACCGTCCCCATGGGGATCCAGGTCTGGCGGTAGAGTAACAGGATGGCTTGAGCCACCAGCAGGCCGATCAGTGCCAGCGCCACCAGCAGGCTGGAGAGCCCCGTGCCGAACGCCGGCATCCCGAAAACCAGCAGCAGGACGACACCGACCACCAGGCCACGAATCAGGTGAATGCTCCAGTCCGGCTGGTGCAGCTCCTGGCGGCTGAGATATTGCTGGAAGCCATTGCCGGGCGGGGGAACCGCTTCCGCGCCGCCTTGATCGGGCACGTCCCGTAATGTGAGGAAGGTGGCGTGGTCCAGGTGGTCAATCAGGGGCAGCTGGTCGCCGGCCAGCACGGCAACCAGGGCGAGAGCGACGACCACCAGACGCAGACTGAACATATGGGAAAGCAGGAAGCGAATGACGGCCACTCCGTAAAAAGATGTAAAACGCCTTTACGGAGTGTAGGAAGTGTAACTTTCCGGGACTATTGGAGTTTTTTGGTTTTTTGTAAGCAAATGTGTTGCCGGGCCCTGCCGTTGCCCGGCACTCGCCTGTCCATTCAATGGGTCTGCCGGTACCAGACTTCCACGCGCCCGTTCCGGCTCGCGCCTTCCGCACCGCCACTGCCGGCGACCGGCACATAGTGGCCGTAGCCCGTATACGCGGACACGTTGATGCCCTGCTCCTTGCGCAAAGCCTTTTTGACCGACAGGGCCCGCAGCTCGGAAATCATCTGGGCGCGCAGTTCATTGGCCTGCTTGTCGGCGTAGCCAATCAGCATCAGGTCGCTGCCACTGGCCTGATGGGCGTCCAGGAAACGTTTGAGTCGGGCCAGGTCGCGGTGGGCCTTATTGTCCAGGTGGGTGCGGCCTTCGGCGAAACGAAAGTTGACGCTCAGACGCTGGAAATCGTGGGTGAGGGTGCGCAGCGAGGCAGGAATGCTGTCACCGCGATCATCCTCCACCGCCTGGATATTCTGCGAAATGTAGCCGGTCTGCTGAACGATATCCTGCCCTTTGGGGCCCTGCACGAATTCCAGGAAGTCACGGGTCACCGGGCTGTCATCGCTGCCCATGGAATAGAGAAACAGGCGGCGGGAAAGCGGGTAATCCTCAGTGGCGACATTGAGTCGGGTCGGTAGCAGGGCCGCAGAATCGCCATCGGCGATCGCAAGCACCTTGCTGTTACGAACCGAGGCGAGGCCGGTAAAGCCGATGCCGGCTGGATCCTGGCTGACGTCGTCGGACAGCCGGTCGTTAGACTCGTAGCGTTTGGCGTTTGGGGTCAGGTTGTACTGCTTGCCCAGGACCAGGTGATGGAACGTGTCCCAGGTGCCGGATCGCTCGTCCCGGGCGTAGACGTGAATCCCGCGGTCCGGTCCGCCAATCTGTTTCCAGTTGCTGATCTGGCCCGCAAAGATCTTCGCCAGCGTGTCTTTTTGCAGCGTCTCAATCGGATTGGACGGATGCACCAGGATGGCCAGCCCGTCAATGGCAATGATGTGCTCGCTGGCCCGATCGCGAAGGTCAGTGCGTTTGGCTAGCAACTGGACCTCTTTGTCTTTTGCCGGGCGCGAGGCGGCAGCGATCTGGGAGCTGCCTTCCATCAGCCCCTTGAAGCCTGTAGATGAGCCATGGGCTTCCACCCGGGCTTCGAACAGTTGGCCTTTCAATTGGCCGGTGATGCGCTGCTCATTCTCGACCGGCGTGCTTTTAATGGCGATGTTACTGGCGCCGGCCTGTTTCAGGTAGCCGGCCACCAGGGCCGGCGCGAGTCGGGCGCCAATGGTGTTGGAGCCATGAATTTCCAGATCGTTGGCGCAGGCGAGGGCGCTGATGAGGGCAAGCAGGGTAGCGCTGGCGAGCGTGGCCAGCCGGCGGACGAAGGCTATCGGCACGATACTGTCTCCGGTTTCTGGGAAAACGGAACGGTATGACAGCTGTGTGACATTACAATGACAGCGTCGATAACCGATTGTGATCCGGAGCATTATTTCCGGTTGCAGACGCTTGTCCGGCCGCTATCGGGCGGTCTCTGGCCCCGGCTGTCACAGAAATTTAAGAGAACGGGTGTAAGCCTTTCACCGTGGGTCTGTCGCTTATTAAGGATGGGTGACATCCTCTATAAAGGCATAGCGAATAGTCTTGATAGGATTGTGTGGGCCCGGATGGCAATGGTAATTTTAGAGCATCAATGATTTTTGGCGGACGCGTGTACGCTGAGCCCGGGTAATCGAGAGGAGAACACAGAATGACGGCATCGACGGAACTGAACGAGAAACGGGAGGTCCTGGCGTCTCTGGAACCCCTGGTCGAAAAACTGACGCAACGCCACCTGGACGAGCGGCGGTTGTGGATGCCCAGCGAATTCCTGCCTTCCAGCGAGGGGATCACGGACGACCAGGAACAGTATCTGGTTGATCTGCGCGAGCGCGCCCGGGGTCTGCCCGATCCGGTACGGGTGTCGCTGGCACTGAATCTGCTGACCGAAGAAGGCCTGCCGCACTTCCATCGCCTGATTGCCGTCCACTTGGGCCATGGCAACGCGTGGGAGCGCTGGAACTTCCTCTGGACGGCGGAAGAGGATCGTCACGGCTGCGCGCTGCACGACTACGTCCGCGATACCCGACTGTTCAATATGGAAGCCTTCGAGAAGCTCCAGTACCTGTACCTGGAGTCCGGTTTCGATCCCGAGTGGCATGACGATCCCTACCAGCTGCTCGCCTACACCAGCCTGCAGGAGCGCGCCACCCAGGCGGCTCATGCCAACACCGGCAAGCTGGCGGCCAACTACGATCCGGTCATTCAGCGCATCCTTGGACACATTGCGGCCGACGAGTCGCGGCATTTCCGGTTCTATCGGGATGCCTTCTGTGGCCTGCTGGAAACCGACAGCACCCGGGCCATGCAATCGGCCCTGAAAGTGACGCCGCGCCTGGCGATGCCGGGCCACAACATCGCCGGCTACGACGACATGGCGGATGTGGTCCACCGCGCCGGCATCTACGGTCCCCGGGACTACCGCAAAGTGGTTCAGCAATGTCTGGACAGCTGGGGGATTGCCGATCTGGTGCCCAACGATGCGGCCGGCCGTGAGGCACAGGACAAGCTGATGGCTGTGCCCGCCCGTCTGGATAAGCTGGCCAGCCTCATCGAGCGCCGCATGCGCAGCAAGAGCTTCAGCTTCGACTTCATCAATCGTCGCGTGATGGATTTCGAGATGGAGACGGCCTGATCCGGGCATGGCGTCCCGAAAGCGATGGATGGCAACCGGTCGGTGTCCAGCTCCTCAATGGGGCGCCGACCGGTCATCTCTATTCCTGGCTTTCCCCCTTAACCCGCATTTCCACCGTGTCGTGGAGCCAGTGCTCCATTTCGACGATCAGGCATTGGCCATAAACGCATACAGACCGCTCCAGTCGAAGGGCTGGAGAGCCTTCGCGCACCTGCAGGCACAGGGCCTGCTGGTCATTCAGGCAGGTCGATGAAATGCCGATGTTCAGTGACCGCTGGCGATAGCCGTAATGCCGGCTGACGAGATCCGTCAGCGACCCGCTCAGATCCTGCTCCAAAAGGCCTTCGAAGGCGTCCTCCCGGTAATAGCAGGACTCCAGCAGCGCCCAGCGCCCGTCGATCGATCTCCGGCGGATGACTTTGTAGACCGGGGTCTGGCTGCTCAGTCCCAACGTCCTGGTGATGGCCACCGATACCGTTTCCCGCTTTGCCGAGATCAGCTCGGTTTCCAGTGACCGCTGATGTTGCCTGGCTTCGTGCAGGATGCTGTGGGTTCGTGTGGGATCGTAGATGAAGACCGGCGGTGACACGTACCAGCCGATCCGGTTGAGTCGATAGATCAGCCCGCGATTTTCAAGGTGGTGCAGGGCGTCACGGGCATTGGCGCGACTGACCTGGAGTTGTTCACACAGCTGGCGCTCAGAGGGAAGGCGTCGTCCGATCGTCAGTTCTCCGGCCTCGATTCGGTCTTGAATGTGGGCGGCGACTGACTGGTAGGTGGCACGTTGTGTCATGGCAATCCTGTTTGGATACGGGTGCATTCAGTTCAGCCCAACTTGATGACCGATATGTGACAGCGGTTTGTGAATGTAAACTGGTACATACCAGTTGTCACAAAAACGTCAATGGACTGACATCGAAATCGAGAATGACTGACATCTTCCCTTGCCAATCTGGTACGTACCAGATAACCAGAATCAAGGGAGTGCCTCATGCTTTTCTCATCACGAATATTGATGGCCGCAGGTCTGTCGGCCTTATTGCTGAGCGGTTGTAACGGGGAAAACGGTGATGTTTCGGCCGACGGCGGAAGCAGCTCGGATGCCGGCGACAGCAGCCAGCCCGAAAAGCCGGTCGTGGTTGCCCCCAGCGCCGATTCAGCGCCGGATTTCATGGTGCGGCCCTACTTGCAGGCGCCGTCGCCGGACGGCATGACGGTCCTGTTTGAGACGGCTGACGGCTCGCCGGAAGTCTGGGCCCGCCCGTTTGGCAGTAGCGATGCGTTTAACAAGGTGCCTGCCGACGCCGTGGCCGACGGTGAACAGGTCTACCAGGCACGCCTCGACGGCTTGTCCTCCAATACGCTTTACGAGTACTACGTGCTGACGCGGGATGGCGAAGGAGCGGTTCAGGTGACTCAGCCATTTGCGTTCAAGACCTGGCCGGTTGCTGCGGATGGCGTCGACAAGGCGGAATTCCTGGCGTTGAGCGATACCCAGCTTGATCGGTCAGAGTACTTGGACGTACTCGACAACGTGGTGGAAAAGGGCTTCATGACCCTGGAATGCGATGGCAGCCACCCCGAGACCTGCGCTGAAAACATCGCCGGCATCACCATTTCCGGGGATGTGGTGCAGGTCGGCGGCAACCGGCAGGACTGGCGGGAGCAGATGTTCGGTCGGATGGCCGCCATCACGCCTTATGTGCCGCTGATTACCGTCCCGGGTAACCACGATTACTACAGCGATGCTGAGATCAAACTCTACCGGACATACATGGCACCACCTGCCAATGGCTCGGTGGGCTATGATGAACACTGGTATTACCTGGATTACCTCGGCTTGCGCCTGGTCGGCCTGGACAGCTATCCCATTTCCGGCGCGCACGGGGCCTTTAACCGGGACACCCTGGCGATTCAGCGACAGTGGCTCAAGGAAACCCTTCGGGATGCCCGTCTGTCCGACATGCCGTTCGTTTTCGGCCTGTTTCACCACGGCTGCCTGTCTGAGCTTTGGAACGTGGGGGAAAGCATCGGTTCCTGTGAGCTGGTGGCCGAACTCGAGCAATACAGTGCCGATACCGGGGCGATTACCGGGCATCTTTTCGGCCATACCCACGCGTATTCGCGAGGGCAGTCGATGAATGTGCCGCATCTGTGGCTGGACGCCGCCAGCGCATCCGGCTATGTCGAGCCCCTGGACGACGTCGGTCACCAGAGCGACCAGATCCGGGATTATGACACCTTTGCCGTCAGTCGCAGTGAGTTTGGCTACAACGTGCTGACCTTCCGCTTCGAGCCGGATCCGAGTCTGACCCTGCAGCGGCGCAAAGGCGGTTATGACGGTGACACGGCGTTCGACGTGGTGGATGAGGTGACGTTCCACGCCGAGCCCAATAACGCCCTGCCGGTGATCACGGCGGGCGAGGGGGAACTGCAGCCCGCCGATGTGTCCCTGGGCATCAGCGTCGCGCAACCAGAGGCCGTCGAGGCGGTGCAATGGCAGGTCAGCGAGACGGAGGATTTCAGCGACACCGTCTTTGACATCTGGGGCAACGATACCCGGCGCCACAACTGGTTCTACGACTCGGCCGACCAGGTCGAGGGCAATGACCTGACCGGATTCGAGGCCATCGATACCCAGCAGTTCGTGGACATCCTGACCCTGGACCTGTCGACTCTGGCTGACCAGAAAACGCTGCGTGTGGGTGGCGACGACTACTACCGCTGGAACAAACGCTACAGTTCCCAGAACACCCATGTCTCCGGTTACGATGCCTACGCGGGCCAGTCGCGGCCGAACCTGGCCCTGAAGCCAGGCGCCACCTACTTCTGGCGTGCGCGAACCCGCGACAACACCATGAACTGGTCCGCCTGGACGGAGACCGCCAGCTTCAGTATTGCCGGCACCCAGACCGCCAACCTACTGGTCAACGGTGACGCGGAAGCCGGCGATACCAGCAGTTGGGATCTGGAAGCCGGGTTGATGAGTGCGATTGGCGCCGGCGACAACGGTGGATTCGGTGCCGCGTTGGGCGATTACTATTTTGCCGGCCGCGGGTTCGGGCAGGGTTCGCCGGCTGACTGTTGTGTGGATAGCCTGTCACAGGAGGTGGATCTCTCCGCTTATGCCACGCAGATTGACAGCGGCGGCGCCTATCTCGAATTCGAGGCCCGGATGACCACCTGGGAAGGCAAGGACACCCCGATGGTTTACGTCGAAGCCTATGACGGTGCAGGCGATACACTCGACTGGTCCGGCAGCACGCCGCAGACCATCAGTACCGCCAAGTCCTGGCAGCCGGTGCAGATCAGTGCGGTACTGCCGAGTGGGACGCGTCGTGTGAAAGTCGTGATGGGCGGCGAGCGCCAGGCGGGAAGCGACAACGACGTGTACTTCGATGAGATGACGCTGCACCTGCTGTACTGACGATCGACAAAATTCACCCTGCCTATTTCCGGAATAACACCCCCGGACTCCCGCTCAGGAGCCCGGGGGTGTTATTTTTCAGGGAGAGCAAACTGTCTTGACGAGCAGGGAGGTGCAGCATGGCTGATTTCAGCATGGCAATCGGGCGGGTCCGGATATCCCATCCCATCATCCAGGCGCCCATGGCTGGCGTGTCGACACCGGCGCTGGCGGCGGCCGTGTCCAATGCCGGAGGACTGGGTTCGATTGGTATTGGCGCCAGCAGCGTGGCGGTCGCCCGGAAGATGATCGATGACACCCATCAGCAGACCGCCCGCCCGTTTAACGTCAACGTCTTCTGCCACCAGCCGGAACAGCCGGACCCGGAGCGGGAGGCGGCCTGGCTGGCCTATCTCAAGCCGTTGTTCGAGGAAGTGCAGGCCGAGCCACCGGCGTCGCTGGCGTCTCCCTATCTCAGCTTCGTCGAGAACGAGGCTATGTTCGAGATGCTGCTGGAAACCCAGCCTGCGGTAGTCAGTTTCCACTTCGGTCTGCCGCGCCAGGACTGGATCGATGAGCTGCGCGCTTCCGGCATCACACTGATGGCGACAGCTACCTGCCTCAACGAAGCGTTCCAGATCCAGAAAGCCGGCTTGCATGGCATCGTCGCCCAGGGGCGTGAGGCGGGCGGCCACAGCGGCGTGTTTGATCCCGCTGGCGGGCCGGAACTGGGGACCTTTCCGCTGGTGCGCCTGTTCAGCAATTATTGCCGTCTACCGGCCCTTGCAGCTGGCGGCATCATGGATGGTCGGAGTATCCGGGCGGCACTGGATCTGGGAGCCGTGGGTGTGCAGATGGGCACGGCCTTTATCCTTTCGCCGGAATCCTCGGCCGATGACGCCTACCGGGCCCGCTTCCGCGATGGCGCGGCGATCCAGACCCGCCTGACATCGGTGATTTCCGGCCGTCCCGCGCGGGGCTTTGTCGACCGCTGGAGCCAGGAGGTGGAAACTCCCTCGGCGTTGGGCATCATGCCGGATTACCCCATCGCCTATGTGGCTGGCAAGGCACTGAAAGCGGCCGCACTGGAAGCCGGTCAGCATGGGTTCGATGCCTGTTGGGCCGGGCAGGGCGCACCACTGGCGCGATCGCTTCCCGCCGCCGAATTGGTTGAGCGTCTGATGGAGGAACTGAAACTGGCCTCAGCCGTCGGTCGTTGACCCCAGCCGAAAGTGATCGAGAATCCACTGCCTGACCGTCGTTGCGGCGTCGCTCAGCGGGGTCTGGCGGTTATGCACCAGAAACAGGTGGCGTCGCGCCGGCAGCGTCGTTTCAAAGATCCGGCACAGCCGGCCCGTGTCGAGCGCTGGTTTGCCCAGGATCTGATCGGTCAGCCAGACACCCAGATGGCTTTCCGCAGCCTGCAGGGCCAGGGTGGAGTGATCGAAATAGAGATTGTCCCGTGGGTGGCCTGTCAGGCCCGTTTGCTGGATCATGCGCTGCCAGTCCTGGTGCAGGTGATCGTGCAGCAGTGTGCACCCGTCGAGGTTGCCGCCCTCAAGTCCGGAATGTTGCGACCGGTATTCGGGGCTGCACACCGCCATGACCTCCAGTTTTCCCAGGCCATTGCAGTCAAAACGTGGGTCGGCCTCGGGCAGGTAACGGATCGCCAGGTCGTGATCGCTGCCGTCCAGTGTCGACAGTAACGATGAAGCATGCAGCTGCAGCTCAATGTCCGGATGCGCCTTGCGAAACCTTCCCAGTTGCGGTCCGAAACGGATCATGGCGAATCCCGGCGGCAGGGTCAGGCGGACCGTCCGGGTGCGGTTGATCCGCTGCATGGAGACGGTGACGCCCAGTAACTCCGATAACAGCGGATAGATGCGCCGGTAGAATGAACTGCCAGCCTCGGTCAGGGTGACCTGGCGCGCGCTGCGCTGGAACAGCGGCAGCCCCAACCAGTCTTCCAGGGTTTTGACCTGCTGGCTGATGGCGCCGGGCGTGACGGAAAGCTCGTCGGCCGCCTGCTTGAAACTCAGGGTCCGGGCGGCCACGCAAAAGTAGTGCAGGGCTTTAAGCGGTGGCTGACTCACGATTTAGAAATTCTCTTTCAAGGTCGCAAAAAATATCGTTTGTTGGTGATTAGGCTTCTGTTGAGAATAGCTGAATTCATTCTCAACCTGAACGGAGCGCGTCATGAAGTCAGCCCGCCTGAGCCCCAATGCCTGGATCATCCTGGTGGCTGCCTCCCTGTTGTTGATGTTTGCCTTCGGCTTTCGTGCCAGCTTTGGCCTGTTTGTGCAGCCGATGTCCGAGGCCAACGACTGGGGGCG
Organism: Marinobacter sp. NFXS9; assembly: GCF_040148665.1. Taxonomy (NCBI): domain Bacteria; kingdom Pseudomonadati; phylum Pseudomonadota; class Gammaproteobacteria; order Pseudomonadales; family Marinobacteraceae; genus Marinobacter; species Marinobacter sp. NFXS9. The sequence continues at coordinate 62,951 of NZ_JAGDDW010000002.1, forward strand.
GGACGTCATTGGCCTGGCCCTGGCGATCCAGAACCTCGCCTGGGGTGTCATCGCCGTACTGGCCGGTGGGTTGGCGGATCGATTCGGTAACACGAAAGTGATCGTTGCGGGCGCGCTGCTCTACGCCCTCGGGCTGTGGCTGACAGCGGGTGTCGATTCCGTCTGGACCCTGCAGATGGGCGCGGGCTTCCTGGTGGGGGCCGGTATCGCCGGAACCGGTTTTGGTATCGTCTTGCCGCTGATGGCCAAGGCTGTAAGCGAGGAGGATCGGCAGTGGGTGCTTGGCGTAGGAACAGCCGCCGGCTCCATGGGGCAGTTTCTGATCGTGCCGCTGGCTCAGCAGTTTATCGACCTGTTTGGCTGGACCGGCGCGTTGAATGTCATGTCCCTGATGGCGCTGGGCATGATCATCCTGGTCATGCCGCTGGCCCGGCTGGTTAAGCCTCAGGTAACTGCGCCAGCGACCCCTGGGGCCGGGACTGAAGCATCCCTTGCCTCGACGATAGGTCTGGCCCGGGGCCATCTTTCATACTGGTTGCTGACGGTGGGGTTTTTCGTCTGCGGCTTCCACCTGGCGTTCATCACTGTACATTTTCCGGGGTATCTCACCGACAACGGCTTTGATCCGGATGTGGCGGCCTGGTCCATTGCGCTAATTGGTCTATGCAACGTGGTGGGCGCGATGGTGTCCGGCTACATCTCCGGTCGGGTATCGATGAAGCGGGTGCTGATGTTCATCTACATCGCCCGGGGTGTGGTGACTGTGGCGTTACTGGTGCTGCCGCTGTCGCTGGCGTCGGTGCTCACGTTCAGCTGCCTGACGGGCTTTCTCTGGCTGGCGACGGTGCCGCCAACCACGGGACTGGTGGCGACCATGTTCGGCACCCGCTACATGGCGACTCTCTATGGCGTCGTGTTCCTGGGGCACCAGATGGGCAGCTTTACCGGTGTCTGGCTGGGTGGCTGGATCTACGAACACACCGGTCACTATGACGCGGTCTGGTGGACCAGCGTCGTGCTGAGCCTGGTGGCGGTCGGACTGCACTGGCCGATTCGGGAATACCGGGTGGCCAATCTGGCGCCGGCGGCGGCCTGATCGTCGGATCAGGCGGCGTTGCCGGATGCCACGCCGGACGCCCACGCCCACTGGAAATTATGGCCGCCCAGGTGCCCGGTCACGTCCACCACCTCACCAATGAAGAACAGGTTGGGGCGGTCGTTGACGGCCATGGTCTTTGACGACAGCTGGCGGGTGTCGACGCCGCCGAGGGTCACCTCGGCCGTTCGATAGCCTTCGGTGCCCGCCGGTTTGATCGTCCAGCGGTTCAGTGTCTGTCCTACGGCTTCAATATCGGCATTCCGATAGCCCTGCAAGGGGCCGGTCCAATCCTGGAGGTCGTTGAAGGCCTGGGCAAAACGCTTGGGCAGGTGGCGGTTCAGGTAATGGGCCACGGTGGACTGGGGCTTTTCCTGGCGCAGCTGGCTGAGGCGTTCCTGCGCGTTCTCGCCGGGCAGCAGATCAATCTGGAGGGTGTCCCCCGGTTGCCAGAAGCTCGAAATCTGAAGCATCGATGGACCGCTCAGCCCGCGATGCGTCACCAGCATGGGTTCCCGGAAGTGCTCGCCGTTGCAGTGGACATCGACCGGGCAGCTGATGCCGGACAGCGGCGCCAGCTGTTCCTTCAGTTCAGGATGCAAAGTGAAGGGCACCAGGCCCGCCCGAGTGGGCAGAACCTCCAGGCCAAACTGTCGGGCGATGTCATAGCCGAAGCCGGTAGCGCCCATGGTGGGAATCGAGAGCCCGCCGCAGGCCACGATCAGCGATTCGCAGGTCAGCGTGCCGGTGCTGGTCCGTACCTGATAACCCCCTGACTGTTCACGGATCGCGGTCACGCTGGTCTTGAGCCGGATCTCGGCGCCCGCCCATTCGCACTCGGTCAGCAGCATGTTGAGGATGTCCTTGCTGCTGTCCTGGCAGAACAGCTGTCCCGCTGCCTTTTCCTCATGCTCGATACCGTGCCGCTCGACCAATTCCAGGAAATCCTGTGGCGTATAGCGTTTCAGTGCTGAGATACAGTAATGGGGATTGGCGGACAGGAAGTTGGCCGGCGTGCTGTTGAGGTTGGTGAAATTGCAGCGCCCGCCACCGGACATGAGGATCTTCTTGCCCGGCTTGTTGGCGTGATCGATCACCAGCACGCGGCGCCCGCGGTAGCCGGCGGTGGCAGCACACATCAGGCCGGCGGCACCGGCGCCGATTATGATCACATCGTAGGTTTGCGGCATGGGGACTTCGGGGTCCGGTTGGAACATGTCAGCGGCGGATTATACGTTTTTCTTCCGTTCGGGTCGTTGTTGGTTCGAATGGCTATAATGAAAATAAGAGATCCTGACGGCAAAGGAGTGGTCATGAGTAACACCGATCCTCATCCGACGCTGTCATCGTCCCGGGATTGCCCGATGGTCGATGGCCAGCACCAGGTGCAACGGGTAAAGGCCCGCATCACCGATGTCGGCGGCATTCCGGTGGCCCGGTCGGTGCCCACCCGGGAGCGGCGTACGATCGGTGCCTGGTGCTTCCTCGATCACATTGGCCCGACCACCTTCGGCCCCGGCGATACCGGGATGCGCATCGGGCCCCATCCGCATATTGGCCTGCAGACGTTCACCTGGATGATCGCCGGGGAGATCCTGCACCGGGACAGCCTGGGCTCCGAGCAGGTCATTCGCCCGGGCGAGGTGAACCTGATGACGGCCGGTCAGGGGATCGCACACACCGAAGAATCCATTGGCGATTCTGACAGCCTGCACGCGGTGCAACTGTGGATCGCCCTGCCGTATGCCGACCGGGAGACCGAGCCCCGTTTCGATCACTATCCCTACCTGCCGCGCTGGCAGGAGCAGGGGGCCGACGCCACCTTGCTGACGGGTCATTTCCGCGAACACAACGCGCCGACCCTGGCCTTTTCGCCGCTGATTGGCATGGATTTGCGTCATCCATCCGGCGGTCCGATCACGATCCCTTTGCGGTCGGACTATGAATACGGGCTGCTGCCTCTGGAGGGCGCATTCACCTGCTCCGGCGAAGCCTATGACGTCAACGAGCTGGCCTATTTCGGAATGGGGCGGTCCGAGGTGACGTTCGAGGCGCCGGCCGGAGGTCGGGCGCTGTTGCTCGGCGGCGAGCCCCTGAACGACGAATTGCTGATGTGGTGGAATTTTGTGGGCTATTCCAGGTCCGAAATCGCCGAAGCGCAGCGGGATTGGGAGGCGGCCAGTGATCGCTTCGGCGATGTGCCCCAATTCGATGGTCCCCGCCTGTCACCGCCGCCCATTCCCTGGAAAGTGTAGGACCCCGGGTGCCCCTCTTTCAGTGTCCCTTCTCTTTGGATTGTCGTCGTAACGCTCTATCCACAATAAAAAGAAATGTAAATTAATATGTGTAAAAAATGGTCACTTTGCGTAACCATCATTATAATCGGCGCCGCAAAGTCTGATGGCGTTGGAGTCGGTGGTGTTACGAATTGCAGTCGCGTTGGTGATGGCCGGCCTGCCCGTATGGGGCTGGGCCTTTTCCGTCACGTTTATCAATCCGGGGCATCACGATGAAGCCTTCTGGGTTGATGCGTCCCGTGGCATGCAATCCGCAGCGCGCAGTCTGGGCATTGATCTGGAAATCCTCTATGCCGAGCGGGACGTTCTCCAGCAGATTGAGCTGACCCGCTTGGTGACTGCCCGCCCGCCGGCGGCGCGACCTGATTACCTGATCCTGTCGGTAGAAAAAGGCTCCTTTGCCGCCCAGATGACACTGGCCGAAGCGGCCGGTATTCCTGTTTTCCTGGCTTACAATGGCCTGCTGCCCACCGAACACCAACAGTACGGATTACCCCGCGAGCATTTCAGCGAGCTGCTGGGTTCACTGACACCCGAAGCGGAGGATGCGGGGTACCTGACGGCGAAAAAGCTCATCGACGCTGCGCGACATAAGGGGCTGTCGGCGCCGGATGGCCGCTTCCATCTGCTGGCCCTGTCCGGGGATCGCTCAACCGATTCGTCGATACAGCGCAACGAGGGGATGCGCAAGGCCGTTGCAGAAGCGGGGGATGTGGTCGTGGACCAGCTCGTGCAGACCGACTGGCGGCAGGATGTGGCGGCTTTCAAGGCCGGTCAGCTCTACCAGCGTTATCCCGATGCGACCCTGGTCTGGTCGGGCAGTGATCAGGTGGCCTTTGGGGCCATGTCGGCCCTGGGGCATCGAATACCGGGAAAAGACGTGCTGTTCTCGGGCGTGAACACCTCGGCCGAGGCCATGCAGGCGGTGATTTCCGGCAAGCTGACCGCACTGGCCGGCGGCCACTTCATGGCCGGCGCCTGGGCGCTGGTGGTGCTTTACGACTATCAGCACGGCATCGACTTTGCCGATTCGGAAGGGCTGGAAATGGCGCGCCCGATGTTCACCCTGTTTTCGCCCGCCAAGGCGCGACGCTATCTGGCCATATTCGGGGCGAGCGGCGTGCCATCGCTGGATTTCCGGCCGTTTAGCAAGGCGCTGAATCCGGCGGTCGACCATTACGACTTTGAACTTGCCCGGTTGCTGGAGCCCTGATGCGCGTCGTTGCCCGCCCTTTCCATTCTCTCGCCAGTACGGTGCTGCGCAATGTCGTGGCGGCCGCGGGCGTGTTTGCGATGGTGGTCGGCGTGTTTTATTGCTACCACGCCTACCACAAGGAACTGGACCGGGTCGAAAAGCTGACCGCCGCCTTCGCCAAGGCCTATGTGCCGATGCTCACCGTGGGGATCTGGGATATCGAGGCGGATGCCCTGCAGCACCAGGTGGACCTGATTGCCGGTCATCCGGAAATCGCGGCGGCCCGGGTATCTGCAGCCACCGGGATGACATTCCTGTCCGGCAGCAGACCTCAACAGCGAGCGCCGGACCGTCGTATTCCGATCCCCCATCCCGCCGACCAGGGCGAAACCCTCGGTGAGCTGGATATCTGGTACGACCAGAACTACATCAACCAGGCCATCACCGAGTCGGTGGTCATCAGCTTTCTGGAGTTTGTCCTGTTCGCGTTGGTGGTGAGCCTCATCACCTACCGGATTATCTTTGCGCGCCTGAACAAACCGCTGCGGACTCTGGCCGATTACAGCCGGCAGCTCAACCCGGGTCGTCGCAATCCACCGTTGGAACTCGAACGCACCCGACATCACTGGGAGGATGAGATCGACCTGATGGTGGAGGGCTTCAATACGCTGCGTGACGGCATTGCCCGCTTCAGCGAAGAGCGTGACCAGGCCATCCGCGCCCTCAGTGAGGAGCGGGACCGGCTGGACGATCGGATACGCCAGCGCACCGAGGACGTGTCGAACATCAATGCCGCGCTTGAGTTTCTGTCACGGCTGTCCGTCAAGCTGATCGACGTGCCGGCGTCCGGTCAATCCCAGGCCATCCGTGATGCCCTCTCGGAGAGTGCAGAGCGGCTGGGGACCGCTGCCGGCGGCATCGCGCTGGCGCCGGTCGAAGGCGACTGGGCGTGGTGCTACCAGTGGACCGGCACCCGCGGCGAACTCCCGGATATTGACGTCCTGGCCCGGGCCGAATGGTTCCCGGGCTGGTACGTGGGGCCGGCTTCCTGGTCGGATGGAGACACGATCTGTTCGGTACAGATGGAAGGCGAGCGCTACCTTCTGCTGTTCCGCGAGCCGGCCAATCGCCTGTACACGCCGTTGGAAGAGCGTCTGATACGGTTGTTGGGCGAGATCCTGTTCAAGGTCATCGAGCGCTGGCAGCGCCAGCGTCAGCTGGAAGCGAGCCGGCGCGAACTGTACCGCCTGTCACGCACCGATCCGTTGACGGGGCTGGCCAATCGGCGCTACTTCACGGAAGTTCGGGAACAAGAGGGACGTCGTGCTCAACGCAGTGGTGAACCGATATCCGTGTTGATGATCGATGTGGATTACTTCAAGGCCTATAACGATCAGTACGGGCACTCTCAGGGGGATCGCTGCCTGGTGCGCCTGGCCGAGGTGTTTCGTCACCAGTGCGCGCGGGCGGGGGAGTTGTCTGTGCGTCTGGGTGGGGAGGAGTTCGCGATCCTGCTGCCGACCATCGACGCGGAAGAAGCGCTGGCCGTGGCCGACCGTGTCCGCAAGGCTGTGTTTGACCTGGCGATTCCTCACGACGGCTCGCCGCTGGGTTGGGTGACGGTCAGCATCGGGTGTGCGACCTGGTTCGGCGACTATGGCGCCGGCGCCATGGATACGGTGTTCGATCGAATGATGCGGGATGCCGACCACGCCCTCTATCGGGCCAAGGAGCATGGTCGGAATCGCGTGGAGGGCGCCGCCCCGTTAACACTCGTCGAGGGCTGAGCGTCCGGGGCGGGTCGCCGATCAGTTCGCCTTGAGGGACTGCATGTCGATGACGAAGCGGTACTTCACATCGCCTTTCTTCATGCGCTCATAGGCCCCGTTGATATTCTGGATGTCCAGCATTTCCACATCGCAGGTGATGTCGTGCTCGGCGCAGAAATCGAGGACTTCCTGGGTCTCCGGCATACCACCGATCAGGGAGCCGGCCAGTACCCGACGCTTGAACACCAGATTGCCTGCTTCCAGGGCCGGATCCACCGGCTCGAGCAGGCCGACGATGATGTGGATGCCGTCGAACTTGAGGCAGTTCAGGTACGGATTGAGGTCGTGCTGGACCGGCACGGTATCGAGCATGAAGTCATAATGCTCCGCGGCCGCAGCCATTTGCTCCTCGTCCGTGGAAATCACCACGTGGTCCGCGCCCTGTTTCTTGGCCTCGGCCACCTTGCTTTCCGACCGGGTGAAGATCGTCACTTCTGCGCCCAGCGCCTTGGCGAACTTCACGCCCATGTGGCCCAGACCGCCCATGCCGATCACGCCCACTTTGTGGCCGGCTTTGACGCCGTAGTGGCGCAGCGGGGAATAGGTGGTAATGCCGGCGCAGAGGATCGGTGCCGCGCTGGACGGATCCAGCTTTTCAGGCACTTTCACCACGAACCGCTCGCTGACCACCACCTTGTCGGAATAGCCGCCGTAAGTGACGCTGTGATCATGCCGGTCTTCATCGTTGTAGGTGGAGGTCATGCCTTCCAGGCAGTACTGTTCCAGGCCGGCTTCGCAGGCCGAGCAGCTGCGGCAGGAGTCCACCATGCAGCCCACCCCGACGACGTCGCCGACTTTGAAACCGGTCACGTCGCTGCCGACGGCGGTGACGCGGCCAATGATCTCGTGGCCCGGGACCACCGGATAGTTGGTCACGCCCCAGTCGTTCTGGACGAAGTGGATATCGGTGTGGCAAACGCCGCAGTAATCAATCTCGATCGATACATCATCCGGCCGCGGTTCGCGCCGGTCGAAGCTGAACGGCGCCAGGCCGGAGGTGTTCGAGTGCGCTGCGTAACCCTTTGCATTCGACATCGGTGTGTATCCTCTTTCAATGGGATGGAATTCAATCGACGTTCAGGGGGCACAGTGTGCGAGATCGGGGGCGGGCCGACCATCAACGTTCCTTTGGCGTTTTTGCACATTTCTATGAAGGCGTGGCAAGGCCTGTTCCCGGTGCGGAGATTTTAGGCATAATGGAGTGCCCAGTCAGAACTTGCGAGAGAAGGCATGCGCAGCGAGAGCGGTCGATCACCGGAAATGAAAGACCTCATCCGTCCACTGATCGAAAGTGACGGATTCTCCGACACACGGCTGCCCGGTATCCGTGTCATGGCCTGCCATCGGAAAATCGATCGAACACCGATCATTTACCAGCCCAGCCTGACGATCATCGCCCAGGGCCGCAAGATTGGTTACCTGGGCGATCGTGAGATCCACTACAACCCCGGCCAATACCTCGTCCAGACCCTGCCGCTGCCGTTTGAGTGCGAAACCTTCGCCTCCGAGGAGGAGCCCATGCTCGGGCTGGCAGTGCGAATCGACCCGGCGATGCTGGGGGAGCTGGTGGTGGAGATGGGGGATGTCACGGACGACCCGGATGAGGCAACGCCCCGGCCAATGGATTCGGTGGAAATGACCGGCAGTATGCACGAGGCGGTCATTCGCCTGCTGCGCGCGCTGCATGATCCGATGGACGCCCGGATTGCTGGCCAACAGCGGATTCGCGAGGTGGTCTATGAGGCCCTGAAAGGCCAGCAGGGACAGGCGCTACGGGCGTTGATCCGGAATCAGGGCAACTACTCGCGCATCGTGCGGGTGCTGACCCACATCCACACCGATTACCGGAAGGAACTGTCGGTGGAGGCCCTGGCGAGCGAGGCCAATATGAGCGTGTCCACGTTCCATCAGCACTTCAAGCAGGTGACCCAGGTGTCCCCCCTGCAGTACATCAAGCGACTGAGATTGATCAATGCCCAGCTGTTGCTGACCCACGACGACCTGAACGTCAATCAGGCCGCTGCGGCGACCGGGTATCGCAGCGTTCATCAATTCAGTCGCGACTACAAACGTTATTTTGGCGTGAGCCCGATCAATGACCGCCGCCAGCCGGAGGCCCGTGCGGTAAGCTGACGGCGGTCATCGGTCAGGCCAGTTGAACCGTGCCGGTCAGGTAAGGCACGGCCTGCCCGGCAATATGGACGCGATCACCGTGCAGTTCACAGCGCAGCTCCCCGCCACGGGCCGAAAGCTGGCGCGCAACCAGCCGGGTCTTGCCCAGGCGCTCCGCCCAATAAGGCGTCAATACGCTGTGGATCGAGCCCGTCACCGGATCCTCGTCGATGCCGTCGGCCGGGCAGAAGTAGCGACTGACGAAGTCGCAGTCGTCACCCGGCGCCGTCACGATCAGACCGCCGCGCTCCAGTGCTTTCAGGGCTCGCAGGTCCGGATTCAGGGCCCGGACGGCGGCTTCGTTTTCCAGCACGATCATGTGATTGGCGTCATTGTTGATCAGCAGCGCCTGTTCGGGTGCGTCCGGCACGCTGCGGCGGATGATCTCCGGTGTCGGGATCGGCGCGTAGGGCAGATTGGGGAAATCCAGTTCCAACCAGCCATCCGCCTTGCGGCTGACGCCCAGCGGGCCACTCAGGGATCGGAAACGCACCGTGTCGTTTGGCCAGTCCAGTCGGTTGAAGATCACCCAGGCCGACGCCAGCGTGGCGTGGCCGCACAGCGGCACTTCGATCCCCGGCGTGAACCAGCGGATGTGGAAGTCGGCGTCGCTGCCCTCCGGTTCGCGTACCAGGAACGCAGTTTCCGACAGGTTATTCTCAAGCGCCAGCGATTGCAGCAGGCCGTCGTCCAGCCAGTCCGTCAGCGGCATCACCGCCGCGGGGTTTCCGCGGAACGGGCGGCTGGCAAAAGCATCCACCTGGTACAGGGGCAGTTCGGTCATGAATCGATCTCCTCGGGTGTCGTGTCTGAGAGTGCCACAGAGGCAGGGTTTGGGCGATAGCGTTGGGCGAACGCGGAAAGTTCTGCCTCACCATACAGGTGAATATGCTGCGCGCCGCGGCTCAGGATCCAGTGACCCGGCTCCCGATGGCAGGGTGCGAATCCGGCCTCCGTCAGCCACTGTGTCGTGGTGATCGGGTCCATGACGGTGATCGACCCAATGGCGCCATCCAGGTCCAGCAGATCGTTGCGCAGACGCCCGAGACGAGGGCGCGGGTAGCGTGAAGTCAGCATGGCAGTACTCCTTTCCGTGAGTCCGGGAATCATTGTCTCGGGTCAGGGCTAACCGTCACAGATCCAGTCACGCTATAATTGAACCGGTACAGGGGGCGATGCAGCTAAACTGTACCGGTCGATTGACTGAACAACTGTGCTGCCGGTGAGGGCTGTGTTTCTGGGAGCATGGGACACAAGGATAAATGCCCGTGTGGGCCTGTTCAGGGAGCACCACCATGACTGTCCTCTATGCCAAGTTGGCCGATCAGATCCAGCAGTTGATCAGTGACGGCGTCTACCGCGAAGGCGAGCGCCTGCCCGGCGTTCGGGTACTCAGCCGCCAGTTCGGCGTCAGTATTTCCACGGTTCTCCAGGCACACCAGACGCTGGAGAGTCGCGGCTATCTGGAGGCGCGCGAGCGCAGCGGCTACTACGCCAGGGTTCCCTGCAAGGAAGCGCCGATTCCTTTGATGCAGCGCCCCAAGTCCCGGCCGGCTCCGGTCACGGCACGGGATATGGCGCTGGATTTGTGCACGGTGGAGCGCAAGCACATGGTGGCATTGGGCGCCGCGGTGCCGCATGCCGACTACGTGCCGCTACGCCAGATCCAGCATGCAACGCTCTGGGCTGCCCGGCAGGGGTTGGAAGCCCTGGACTATGCCTTTCCCGGCAAGGACGTGTTCCGGCGCCAGATTGCCCAGCGCATGACCAACCTCGGCGTGGTGACCACCCATGAGGACATCATCGCCACCAACGGGGCCCAGGAAGCGATTATTCTGGCCCTGCGCGCGGTGACCCAGCCCGGCGACATCGTAGCGGTGGAGTCGCCGTCGTTTCCGGGCATCCTCCAGGCCCTGGAGGTGGTCGGTCTGCGCGCGCTGGAAATACCCACCCACCCACTGGAGGGTATGAGTCTCGAAGGCCTGGAGCTGGCCCTGGAGCAGTGGCCCATCAAGGCCTGTGTGGTGGTGGCCAACCACAGCAACCCGCTGGGTGTGCGCATGCCGGACAGCCAGAAAAAACGGTTGGTGAACCTGCTGGCGGAAAGGCAGGTGCCCATGATTGAGGACGATATCTATGGCGATTTGCCGTTCGAGGGAGAGCGGCCACGACCGGCCAAGTCGTTCGACACCACCGGCAACGTGATCTATTGCAGCTCGTTCTCCAAGACCATTTCGCCGGGCTTGCGCCTGGGCTGGGTGGTGCCGGGGCCACGTTTTGCCGAAATCAGTCAGCAGAAGTACTTCAACAACATGGCGACGGCCAGCATCCCCCAACTGGCGGTAGCGCATTTCCTGGAGCAGGGCGGTTACGACCGCTATCTGCGTACCGCTCGCCAGCGCTACAAGGAAGCGACGGAACGCCTGCGCGCGGCCGTGGTGCGCGAATTCCCGGAAGGCACCGCGGTGAGCCGTCCCATGGGCGGTTTCGTGCTCTGGGTGCAGCTGCCTCACGGCGTGTCCGGAACCACCATCTATCAGGAGGCGCGGGAAAGGAGCATCAACATCGCGCCGGGGCGGATGTTTTCGACGACGGACAAGTATGAGGACTACATCCGCCTGAACTGCGCCAACCCCTGGAGCGAGCGGATTGAGTGGGCGATCCGGACACTCGGCGAGCTGGTGGCCACCCAGATGAGACGGGCCGCGTGAGATGACGGGAGGCACCCCGAAAGGTTGGTGATCAAAGCGGGTTTGGTTCTACACTGAATGGACCAATAACTCGAAACCTGCCGGGGGAGTCCCATGCCGTCGATCTACGAGGAGGGCCTTGGGCCCGTTAACGCCAACTACGACAACCTGACGCCGATCGACTTCATCGCCCGCACGGCCCGGGTCTATCCCGAATACACGGCCGTCATTCACGGCGAGACCCGGTACACCTGGGGGCAAACCTACGAACGCTGCTGCCGGCTGGCATCGGCGCTGGCCAAGCACGGTATTCGCCGGGGTGATACCGTGGCGGCCATGCTCCCCAACATTCCCCAGATGCTCGAATGTCACTTCGGCGTCCCCATGAGCGGGGCCGTGCTCAACGCCCTGAACATCCGGCTGGATGCCGACCTGATCGCCTTCATGCTCAAGCACGCCGAGGCCAAAGTGCTGCTGGTCGATCGGGAATTCGGCCCGGTGATCCAGGACGCTGTCGCGAAACTGGACAGCCCGCCGCTGATCATCGACGTGAACGATCCGGAATACGGCGAAGGCGAGGCAGTCAGCGACCTCGACTACGAAGCCTTCATCGCCGACGGTGACCCGGAATACAACTGGCAGCCGCCATCGGACGAGTGGGACGCCATTTCCCTCAATTACACCTCAGGCACCACCGGCAATCCCAAGGGGGTGGTCTATCACCACCGTGGAGCCTACCTGAACGCGCTGGGGAATTCGGAAGTCTGGTCCATGGGCATGCACCCGGTCTATCTGTGGACGCTGCCCATGTTCCACTGCAACGGCTGGTGTTTCCCCTGGACCGTCACGGCGGTGGCCGGCACCCACGTCTGCCTGCGCAAGGTGGACCCTGAAAAGATCCTGCGACTGATCGAGGAGCATGGCGTCACCCACCTGTGTGGCGCGCCGATCGTCCTCAACGGCCTGCTGAACGTCCCCAAGGACAAGCAAACCGCGATCAGTCATCCGGTCAACGCCATGACGGCCGGCGCGGCACCGCCCGCCAAGGTCATCGGCGCCATCGAGGAAATGGGCATCCGCATCACCCACGTCTACGGGCTCACCGAGAGCTACGGGCCGGTCACCGTCTGTGCCTGGAAATCCCGCTGGGACGAGCTGCCCCTGGACGAACGGGCCGATATGAAAGCCCGCCAGGGGGTCCGCTACCCGACGCTGGCCGGCATGATGGTGGGCGATCCGGAAAGCATGGAGCCCGTGCCGAAAGACGGCAAGACCATCGGCGAGATCTTCCTGCGCGGCAACACCATCATGAAGGGCTACCTGAAGAACCCGGACGCTACCGAAGCGGCTTTCCGCGGCGGCTGGTTCCACACCGGCGACCTGGGTGTCTGTCATGAAGACGGCTACGTGGAGATCAAGGACCGGCTCAAGGACATTATCATCTCCGGTGGCGAGAACATTTCCACCATCGAGGTCGAGGACGCACTCTACCGTCATCCGGCGGTGCTGGAAGCGGCGGTGGTGGCCCGCCCGGACGAGAAGTGGGGCGAGACGCCCTGCGCCTTCGTCACCCTTAAACCGGATGCCGGTGAGGTCACCGAGGAGGAGATTATCCGCTTCTGCCGTGAGCGCCTGGCCCACTACAAGGCGCCGAAGACCGTGGTCTTCCAGGAACTGCCGAAGACCTCCACCGGCAAGATCCAGAAATTTGTGCTGCGGGATACCGCCAAATCCATCAAGTGACCTCGGTGGGCGCAGTCGGCTCGTCCCCGAGCCGGCTGCGTACCAGCGTCAATACTTCATTCGCCCATACACGATAGCCTTCCGGACCGGGGTGAAACCCATCGGATGCCATCACGGCCGGATCGTTCTCGAACAGCACGCTCACCCGCACCACGTCGCGCATCCCGCGCAGTAGCTGGCCCAACCCATTGTTGAACTCCCGCGCCCGTTTGCCCAGATACCAGCGCAGTGGCTGGGGCAGGGCGGGAAAGTGGTCCATGGGTGGCACATCGGTGAACAGGATCAGGGCCGGTTGATAGCGCTCCCGCAGGCGTTCGAGCCACTGGCCGACTTTTGTCAGCCACTGCTTCGCGCTCATGGATGACGTCACGTCGTTCACCCCGATGGAGATCAGGATCACGTCCGGATCGAAGTCGGGCAGCGGGTCGTTGGGCGGCAGGTAATCGTCGACACGCCGGCCGGTCAGGGCTTCCAGATGCCAGTGAACGCGATAGTGATCGCCCAGCTTGCGACTGACCTGACCGGCCAGCGCCTGGTCCTGGGTTGGGGCGCCGACCCCTGCCGCGGCCGAGTCGCCGATGATCAGCAGTCGCAGGTCGGGGCCGTCGCCACAGACGCCCGTGCGCGCACCCTCGGGTTCCGGCAGTCGTGGGGTATGGGCCCGAACCCAGCGCCCCTCGACAACCAGGGCGGGGGCCAGTGGCAGCAAAAGAAGTCGGTGCAGCACAGTCGTGGCTCCTGTCTCGTCAGACGGCGGTCATGCGAAGCGCCCCATCCAGACGGATGGTTTCGCCGTTCAGCATCGGGTTTTCGATGATCTGCCCGACCAGGCGGGCGAATTCGGCGGGGTGGCCAAACCGTGAGGGAAAGGGGATTCCGGCAGCCTGATTCGCTTTCGCCTCTCTCGGTAAGCGGGCCACCATCGGGGTTGTGAACGGGCCCGGTGCGATGGCGTTGACCCGGATGCCGTAGTCCGCCAGTTCCCGCGCGGCGGGGAGCGTCAACGAGACCACAGCGCCTTTCGACGCCGCGTAGGCGGTCTGTCCGATTTGGCCTTCGTAGGCGGCTATGGAGGCCGTGTTGATGATCACACCCCGCTCGCCGTCGGCGTTGTGTTCGCGGTCTTTCATCGCTTCGGCGGCCAGTCGGAGGCTGTTGAAGGTGCCGAACAGGTTGGTGTCGATCACCCGACGGAATCGCTCCATGGTGGCCGCCCGACCCTTGCGAATGATTTTCTCCGCCGTGGCAATGCCGGCGCAGTTCACCAGAATCGAGGGGGCGCCCAGGGTTTTGATAATGTGTCGAAAGGCTGCCTCCGTAGCGTCGTCGTCGCGGACATCGCATTCGATTGCCAGCCCGTCGATGTCGGCCATCACGGACTGGCCCCGTTCCGATTGCAGGTCGAGGATGGCCACCCGGGCTCCGCGTCCTGCGAGGTGTCGTGCCGTGGCCTCGCCCAGGCCAGAAGCTCCGCCCGTAATGACGGCCACCGCCCCTTTGATGTCCATGCGTGTGTGTCTCCGGCTGTCGCTGATTCTTATGGTTTTATAAACGCCTGATTTTGCACGGCGCCACGGAATGCCGCAACGCTGCTTTGGGCGTTTGAAGCCTGGGGGGAGCGCGCCAAATGGCCTGATCGGACAGCCAATCGTCGTGGCGGGCCTGTGCAACGCGTGATCACTGCGCTATGCTCGAATCATTAATTGAAGCGATCGCTTTAATTTGAAGGATGTCGAATAAATCGGGAGCCCGGAGAGCCGGGCGCCGGACGGTTCAAGAGACAATAAGAACAAGGCAACCGATGGAGGTGTCTATGTCTGCCAGTTCCACACCGGCGGGTATCCGCGTCGAACCGCGGCATATCAGCTTCGATGTGCAGCAGGAGCTTCGCACCCTGTGGCATGGCAACAGTCTTTTCCGGACTGCGTTTTTCAATGCGCTGTCTCTGCAGTTTCCGGATGGCGAAGAGCAGTTTATCCATTCGGTCAGGCTCTACCGAGACCGGGTTGAGGATCCCAAACTGAAGCAGGAAGTCCGTGGATTTATCGGCCAGGAAGCGCTGCACGGTCGCGAACACCGGGCCTACAACGAGGGACTGAAGGCTCGCGGCTACGACATCGATGCCATCGACGCCCGTTTCCAGAAGCACACCCGGTGGGTGAAGAAGCTGCCGCCGTCGCGCCAACTGGCCGGCACCTGCGGCGCTGAGCACTACACCGCTGTGCTGGCCAATGCCATCCTCGGGCACCCGGAGTGGATGGAAGGCGCCACGCCGCAGATGCGGGCCCTTTGGCGCTGGCACGCCATTGAGGAAACCGAGCACAAAGCGGTGGCCTTCGATGTCTACCGTCAGTGTGTCGGCGACGAGCGGCTGCGCAAGGTGGTTTTCCTGTTCGTCACCTACAACTTCTTCAAATTCACATTCCTGAACACCTGCAGCATCCTGAAGTCCGAGGGCAAATTGTGGAGTCCGCGGGTCTGGCTGGAAGGAATCAACTTTCTCTGGGGTAAGCCGGGCGTTCTGCGTCGCTGTCTGCCGGAGTTCCTGGCCTATTTCCGGACCGGGTTTCATCCCTGGGATCAGGACAATCGGGAGCTGTTGGAAAGGAACCTGAAGGAACTGGATACGGTTTACGATACGGACGACGGGCGAACCCGGAAGAGCGCCTGAGACCTGTCCACAGTTTGCAAGAGTTTACTGCAAAGCCCGCCAGACTGTGATATTCCTCCCGTAATGGCGCATCCTTAGGGGGGCGCCCCACACAATAAGCATAAGAAGCGTTGCCGGCATCGTCATCGACCCGGTGAAGCGAGTGGAGATATCGAGGGACACTAGCATGCGAGTTGGTCTGATCGTTGATTCAGCCTGTGATTTGCCGTTTGAGTTTTCCCGGCGAAACAACCTGTTCATCCTTCCCGTGACCGCCCGAATCGATGGCCAAACCTATGTCGATGACCACGATCCGGCCAAAACGGCGGAATTCTACGACAGTGGCCTGTTGCAGAAAGGTCACCACGCCGAAACCGAAGCCTACAGTGCCGGGCAGATCCACGACCTGTTCCTGAGCGAGATTGTCACCCAGTACGACGTGGCCTTCTGTGAGACGGTGACTCGCTCCCGCAGCCTGATTTTTCAGAACGCGACCGAAGCCATGAACAGTGTCATGGCGCATTACCACGACGCTCGTGAAGCATCGGGGCGCGAGGGGAAGTTCTCCATGCGGGTGATCGACAGCAAACAGATCTTTGCCGGTCAGGGCCTGCTGGCGGCCCACACCCTGCGCCTGATCGACCAGAAACTGTCCAAGAATGCCCTGCGCCAGCAGGTGGAGGCGTTTACCGACCAGATCTACACCACGGTGATTCCGCGGGATCTGCACTACATCCGTGAACGGGCCCGTCGCCGTGGGGACAAGAGTATTTCGGGCGTCGTGGCGTTTCTGGGCAAGGCGCTGAACATCACGCCGATCATCTTTGGGCAGGGCGCCGAGGGCAAGCCGGCGGCCAAGACCCGCAATTTCGATTCAGCGGTCGAGAAGGTGATGAACTACGCCGTTGCGCGGGTGGAGGCGGGGCTGCTGACGCCATACGTCGCCCTGTCCTGTGGGCTGTCGTGGGAGGAGATCAATGCACTGCCCGGACTCGATCAGCTGCGTGAAACCTGTGCCAAACACGATGTCGAATTACTGCTCTCCCAGATGGGGATCACCAGCAGCATCTATATCGGACCGGGCAGCCTGTGTCTGTCACTGGCGGCCGATGAGCACGCGTTCGCCGACTACCAGTAATTCCGCTTGCCCGATTTACCGCATCAACTGGCCTGCAGGGCGAATCCTGCAGGCGCCTTCCGCATGCTAACCTGCCGTCACCGTTTATCCTGAGCCCCGGACCGGAACCGGTCGGGCGAACCGAGAGCTTACCCACTATGGCCAAGGCATCCGACTCTCTGGCAGATCAGCTGCTGGAACTGCACATCAAGCATGAACTCAGTGCGCTCAAGGGCGCCAAGCTGCGGCGTTTTATCGCCAACGAGGTCGATGAACTGTTCGGCCTGGCCGGGCAGGTGACCCTGCGACAGGCGGTCAGCGAGGCACAGATTCTGGGCGTTATCCGTCGATTGGTGGTGGATATGGACATCGATGGTGGTATTCCGGAGCTGGCGGGTGAAATGGCCAGCCAGGTGCTGTCGGCGCCGGTGCAGTCCACTACGCGTCTGCGGGATATCCTCAGCCGCGAACAGGCGGCGGGGTTTGTCGAGGAGTTCCTGGAGTTGCGGGAGCATCGCGAACGGCTGATTGGCGAGGTGATGGCGCACCCGGTCTACCAGGAACTGGTGTCGAACATCGTCTATCACGGGCTGGTGAACTACCTGTATGAGGACAACCTGATTTCACGCAATGTGCCGGGCGTGGGCTCGATGATGAAGTTCGGCAAGCGGGTCGCCAATCGCGCGGTGCCCGGGATCGATGAGGCCTTCGAGAAGCGGATCAAGGCGTACCTCAGCGATAACCTGCCGGCGCTGCTATCGCGCAGCGAACAGTTCCTGCTCAAGGCGCTGTCGGATGACGAGTTGCGGGATACGGTGATGGCGGCCTGGAATGGGGGCGAGGACCGCACGCTGGCGGATCTGCAGGCCGGCCTGGGCGATATCGAGCTGCAGGAGTTCGTCGTGCTGGGCTATGAATTCTGGCTGGAATTCCGCAAGACGCCTTTCTTCGAGGGATGCTACACCGCCGTGGTGGAGCACCTGTTCGAGAAGTACGGTGAGGTGCCGTTGATTGAGCTGCTGTCTGATGTCGGTGTGACACCGGACGTGGTGATGGCCGAAGTCGATGCGTTTGTCCCGCCGCTGCTCGACCTGCTGCGCCAGGAGGGGTATCTTGAAGCCCTGTTGCGTCGTCGTCTGGCGCCGTTTTACCGGTCGGCGGCGGTCAAAAAGGCCCTTGCTGACGAATAACGGAGTGTGACATGCCGAGTGCAGACCTGTTCTGGGCATACCTGATTGCCATTTCACTGCTGACCGTGACGCCCGGCGTGGATACGCTGCTGGTGATGCGCAACACCGCCCGCGGCGGCCTGCGCGATGGCATGGTGACCAGCCTGGGCATCTGCAGCGGTCTGTTCGTCCATGCCACGCTGTCGGCGGTCGGGATCTCCCTGATCCTGGTGCAAACCGCCTGGGCGTTCACCGCGGTGAAATGGCTGGGCGCGCTCTACCTGATCTGGCTGGGGCTGACCAGCCTGCGCCAGGCCTGGCGCACCTCCGGCTCCGGTTCGCCCATGCCGGCCGTGGCCAGTGTGGGTGACGGCGGCTATCGCCTGTCCCGCTCACTGCGCGAAGGCGTGCTTTCCAACGTTCTCAACCCCAAGACGGCCTTGTTCTACATGGCCTTTCTGCCGCAGTTCATTGACCCTCAGGGCGCGGCGTTCACCCAGTCCATTCTGCTGGCGTCAGTACACTTCGTACTGGCCATGATCTGGCAGACGCTGGTGGCGGTGATGATCCTCAAATCCCGTCGCTGGGGCGCCAAGCCGCGCCTGAAGCGGTTGATGCATGCGCTGACTGGTGGGGTGTTTGTGGCCTTGGGGGCGCGGTTGGCGTTGACCCAGCCGTAGTCCGGCGGCCATGGTCCCGGTTTGCACACTTAATGCCTCTCTCCCCTGGCGGGAGAGAGGTTTGGAGAGAGGGGGACGAGGCGTAAGCCTCGCCAGGATTAACTGGCCCTTTAGGGCGTCTGATGGCGTCTCCCCCTCTCCCCGGCCCTCTCCCGCCAGGGGAGAGGGAGTCGGTCATCCGATTCAGGAGACGCTGAAGTGTCTCTGTGCCTTCTAAAGCATCTGCTGTTTTTGGGCAATCCGGCGCGTTAACCGCAGGTGGCACAAACAAAAAAAGGGAGCCCGACAGGCTCCCCTTTTTTATCAACCGTATGGCCGGCCTTATTTTTCCAGATACTGCAGCTTGTCCGTCTTACCGTCCCACTCGGCCGCGTCGGGCAGGGGATCTTTTTTCTCGGTGATGTTCGGCCACTTGCTGCACAGGTCGGCGTTGAGTTCGACGAACGGCTCCTGACCGGCTGGCAGTTCGTCTTCGGAGAAGATCGCTTCAGCCGGACACTCAGGTTCACACAGGGCGCAGTCGATGCACTCGTCCGGGTCGATGACCAGGAAGTTCGGGCCTTCGTAGAAGCAGTCTACCGGGCAGACTTCCACACAGTCGGTGTATTTGCACTTGATGCAGTTATCGGTAACGACAAATGCCATGGTTATATCCCTGGTTTCTCAGTCTGTCTCATCAGTCGGCGAAGCCCGAAGTGCGTCACCGGTCAGTTTATGCGGCTTTCAGGACCGTCCACTGAGCTTAATGTTGTTGCGAGGCGGGTATTGTAGGGAGCGTCCCGCCAACTGGCAAGCTCAGGCCTGCCGTCCGACAAGGCCCTTTTATTATAACCTTATGTGCGTCAGGAACTTTCCAACAGTTCCTTCAGTTCATAAAGGCGGTTCATCGCCTCGCGCGGTGTCAGCCCGTCCAGATCCAGTTTATCGAGCGCCTTTTCCACGGCGCTGGGCTCGAATCCGGAAAACATGTCGCCCTGCATCGTTGTCGGTTGTGCCGGCTCGGCCACCTTGGTTGGCGCTTTCGCCGGGGCCGGTCGGGTGGGAGACTCGGTGCCTTCCAGTCGATGCAGCTGGTGTTTGGCGTTGTCGATGACGTCCTGCGGGACACCGGCCAGTTTGGCCACCTGCAGTCCATAGCTCTGGCTGGCGGGCCCTTCGTGGACGTTATGCAGGAACACGATGCTGTCGTCGTGCTCGGTGGCGGTCAGGTGGACGTTGACCGCGTGGCGCAGCTGATCGGCCAGCTGCGTCAGCTCGAAGTAGTGGGTGGCGAACAGGGTGTAGCAACGCACGTTCTGCGCCAGCTGCTCGGCGGTGGCCCAGGCCAGGGACAGGCCGTCGAAGGTGCTGGTCCCGCGGCCGATCTCGTCCATCAGCACCAGGCTGTTTTCGGTGGCGTTGTGCAGGATGTTGGCGGTTTCGGTCATTTCCACCATGAACGTGGAGCGTCCGCCGGCGATGTCGTCGGACGAGCCCATGCGGGTAAAGATTCGATCCACCGGCCCGACAATGGCCCGATCGGCCGGGACAAAACTGCCGGTATAGGCCAGCAGCGCGATCAGGGCCGCCTGACGCATGTAGGTCGACTTACCGCCCATGTTCGGACCCGTGATCACCAGCATGCGGCGTTCATTGTCGATCAGCAGGTCATTGGGCACGAAGGGCTCGCTGAGGAGCTGCTCCACCACCGGGTGACGACCGGCGGCGATATCCAGCCCCGGTTCGCCGGAAAACTCCGGCGGATTCAGACGCAGTGTCGTGGCACGTTCGGCAAAGTTGCTCAGGACATCCAGTTCTGCCAGCGCCTGGGCGGTATCCTGAAGCGGCGCCAATTGTTCGGCCAGGTTTTCCAGCAGGGCGTCGTAGAGGCCTTTCTCCCGGGCCAGTGCGCGGCTCTTGGCGCTCAGAGCCTTGTCTTCGAATTCCTTCAGCTCCGGCGTGATAAAGCGCTCGGCGTTCTTCAGGGTCTGGCGGCGGATGTAATCCACCGGTGCCTGGTCGGACTGGGCCCGGCTGATCTCGATGTAGTAACCGTGGACCCGGTTGTAACCGACTTTCAGGGTGCTGATGCCGGTGCGCTCTTTCTCGCGGGTTTCCACGTCCAGCAGGAACTGGCCGGCGTTCTCGCTGATGTTGCGCAGCTCGTCCAGTTCCTCGTCGTAACCCTCGGCGATCACGCCGCCGTCCCGGATCACCACCGGTGGGTTCTCGATGATGGCGCGGGTCAGCAGGTCTGCCAGTTCCGGATAGGTGCTGACCGTCTGACTCAGTTGGGCCACATGCTCCGAATCCACCGCGCCCAGCACGGACTGCAGCTCAGGCAGCAGATTAAAGGCGTCGCGCAGGCGCGCCAGATCCCGCGGTCGGGCCGAGCGCAGCGCGACACGGGACAGGATGCGTTCAATATCGCCGACCGACTTCAACTGATCGTGCAAGGGCTCGTAATGGAACCCGTCCAGCATCGCGGACACCGCGCCCTGACGCTCACGCACCGTTTGAATATCCCGCAGCGGGCGGTTCAGCCAGCGGCGAATCAGGCGTCCGCCCATGGCGGTGGCGGTGCGATCCATGACCCAGGCCAAGGTGTACTGGGTGCCGCCGGTCAGGTTCATGTCGATTTCCAGGTTGCGGCGGCTGGCCGCATCCAGGATTACCGCGTCCTCGCGCCGCTCCCGGGACAGTTTGCGGATGTGGGGCAGGGCCGTGCGTTGGGTCTCTTTTGCGTATTGCAGCAGGCAGCCGGCAGCCGAGATGGCCAGCGACAGGTCTTCGCAGCCGAAGCCGGTCAGATCGCGCACCTGCAGCTGCTGGGTAATGATGCGATGGGCCGAATCCCGTTCGAACAGCCAGGGGCCCTGGCGACGGATACCGGTGAAGCCTTCCAGCAGCTCCTCAAAGGGGAAATCCTCGCTGATCAGGATTTCCGCCGGGCGTAGCCGCTGCAGTTCGCCCTGCAGGGATTCGGTGCCGGTCAGTTCGGACACGGAAAAACGGCCGCTGGAGATATCCAGTGTGGCCAGCCCGAAGTCTTCCCGGTGGCTGAAAATGGCCACCAGCAGATTGTCGCGCCGATCTTCCAGGAACGCCTCGTCGCTGAGGGTGCCCGGGGTAACGATCCGCACTACCTTGCGTTCCACCGGTCCCTTGCTGGTGGCCGGGTCGCCGATCTGCTCGCAGATGGCAATGGACTGGCCCGCACGCACCAGGCGTGCAATGTAACCCTCGGCTGAATGATAGGGCACACCCGCCATGGGAATCGGCTGGCCACCGGACTGGCCGCGAGCGGTCAGGGTGATATCGAGAAATTCCGCTGCCTTCTTGGCGTCGTCATAGAACAGCTCGTAGAAGTCCCCCATGCGGTAGAACACCAATTCATTCGGGTGCTCCACCTTGATCTTGAGGTATTGCTGCATCATGGGGGTGTGTTTTACGTCAGCCGCTGTGTTGTCTCTGGTGTTTGTCATCGTCAAGGAATCTGGGGATGGAGTACCGGGAATAGAAGCGGCTCAGAGTAGCAAACCACCCATTGCAAAAACAGTTGATTCCACGAAACCGGGATGACCGGACTATCGATTCGCGGCCGGCGGAAGTCAGGACGGCTCCTTTCCGGTGTTATGACGCCGGGTCACTGACTCGCGGGAAGCGGGAACGGGCTTCCAGATCGTCCAGGTCCACCGTGTTGCGCATGTACTGCTGGCTGGCATCGACCATGGGCTGGAAATCCCACGGGGTGACCTTGCCCTTCATCAGGGAGCGGGACACGAGACGACGGCGACGTTGGCTCCAGAGCACATCCTGATGGATCTGGTCGAGATCCCAGCCCTCGGCGATTTCCTGGCGCAGGGCCGCAACCTGTTCGGCATAATCCGGGTTTTCAGCCAGGTTGGTGAGCTCCTGCGGATCCCGGCTCAGGTCGAACAGCTGGTCGGGATCGCCCGGCCCGTGTACGAACTTGAGGTCACCGCGGCGAATCATCAGCAGTGGTGCGACTGCGCCTTCGCCCATGTATTCGCCGATGACCTCATCGTGCCCGTTTTCCCCCTTCAGGTGTGACACCAGGCTGCGGCCTTCAATCGGTGTGACGGGAGCGTCGTGGTTACCGCCGGTGGCCAGGTCGAGGAAGGTCGGCAGCAGGTCCATGGTCGATACGCTGGCACCGACGCGGGAAGGCGCGAAGCGGTCCGGAGCGTGCACGATCATCGGTACCCGGGCGGAATGTTCGAACCAGCTCATTTTGTACCAGAGCCCGCGTTCACCCAGCATGTCACCGTGGTCGCCGGAGAAGACGATGATGGTGTTTGCGTCCAGTCCGGTTGCCTTCAGGGCTTTCAGCACTTCGCCAATCTGGTCATCAATGTAACTGATGTTGCCGTAATAGGCGCGACGGGCGTTGCGGATCTGATCTTCGGTGACGCGGGTTTTGTCGGCTTCGTAGATGTACTGCAGGCGTCGGGAGTGTGGGTCCTGATCCTGGGGATCGATGTGTACCGATGGCAGGTCGATGTCGACACCCTCGTACCGGTCCCAGTGCTCCCGGGTGCAAGCGTAGGGGTCGTGTGGGTGGGTCATCGAGACGGTCAGGCAAAACGGCCGCTCGTCGCTGCCCCGGGCATGATCGTAGAGGTAGCGTTTGGCGTTGAACACCACTTCATCGTCGAAGTCCAACTGGTTGCTTCGCACGCAGGTGCCCGCCTGGGTCACCGACGACATGTTGTGGTAGTAGGACGGGCGCGTCTCGAAATCATCCCAGTTGACGAACCAGCCAAAATCGGCCGGATAGATGTCGCTGGTCAGGCGCTCTTCAAAACCATGCAACTGATCCGGGCCGCAGAAATGCATCTTGCCGGATAAAGCGGTGCGGTAGCCGTTGTCCCGCAGGTAGTGGGCGAAGGTCGGAATGTCCGCAGGCAGTTCCGACGCGTTGTCATAGGCCCCGATTTTCGAAGGCAGTCGGCCTGTCATCAGTACGAATCGGGACGGCGCGCACAGTGGGCTATTGCAATAGGCGGAGTCGAATACAACCCCTTTTTCCGCCAGAGCATCCAGATGCGGTGTCTTGACCACGGACCGCGGGTTATAGATCGACAGCGTCGGAGCTGCCAACTGGTCAGCCATGATGAAAACGATGTTGGGCTTCTGGGCGCTCATGGAAACTCCTGGCAATGACGCGTGGCTTGATGACTTAAATTTTTATAATGTTATTGATTCGATATTGTGGGTGGATACTGCCGTTGATCACTGGGGGGCGTAAACTCGTTTTCAGCTAATGAGAGGGATCATGTTTTCTAATGTCTGAAGTCATTTCATTGCCCCCATTGGCCACGCTTCAGGCGTTTGAGGTGTCGGCACGGCTGGGGAACTTTACGGCGGCTGCGCGAGAGCTGGGCAGCACTCAATCGGCCGTCAGTCAGCACATCCGACGCCTCGAACAGGAGGTGGGGGTCAGGCTGTTCTATCGACGCTATCGGGGTGTCGCTTTGACCGAACAGGGGAGGCAGTTCCTGGAAAAGGTTGTGGAAGGCCTGTCCAGCATCACCCAGGGAGTCGAAGCCCTGCGGCAGCACCCTGATCACCGCGTCATCAACGTCGGTACCGACTTCGCGTTTGCGGCCTATTGGCTGCTTCCCCTGTTGTCGAAATTCCGTGAAGCCCATCCGGGCGTTGAGGTGCGGGTTGTTACGGCCCAGGAGTCCATTGCGCCGGACGAGGCCAATATCGATATCGCCATCCAGTTCGGCGACGGGCAATTTGGTCAGGCGCCGTCCCGTCTGCTGATGTACGAGTCGGTGGTCCCGGTTTGCAGTCCGACGTTGCTCGAGCGCTGCGGTCCGATCCGGAACATCGATGACCTGAACCGCTTGCCTTTACTGCAACTGGAGGCCGCGCACGACTCCAAGTGGTTTGACTGGGGGCGCCTCTTTAGCCTGATGGGAGCGACAGAGCGGCCGAGAGAGCCGGACCTGACGCTCAACAACTACACCTTGTTGGTTCAGGCGGCGATTGCAGGTCAGGGTGCTGCCATTGGCTGGAAGCCCATGTGCGATTCGATGCTGGACTCCGGCGTGCTGGTACCGGCGATTCCGCGGATCACCCGCTCGGATTGTGGTTATTACCTGGTACTTCCGGCCACCAAGGCGGTTACGCCGATGACCCAGCAATTCTGTGAGTGGCTGATTAATGAGTGCCAGGCGGGCTGATTGGCAAAGTCGCTTTTTGGCCGGGTGGTTACTGGCTGGTCGAAAAGAGCATGAGAGAGGTGCTTGGTCATACTGTTGGCACGCCTGATGGGATGTTAATGGCTGTTCCGCAGAGGCTCCTTGGGTATTTGCGTCTATGCTTAAAAGGACAACCTGAACAATAACGCTGCGTCTTGATGTGGCACCGGCTTTGCTGGTCAGTCTCTGTCGGTTTCCAGAGACGAAGCCGCAAAAGAAATCAGCAGGGAGCCTGACCGTTATGTCAGATGTGATTGCACTGGACCCCTACCGACCCTACCCGGACTGCTATGACGAGTTGGTGGATACCAACGGTGTGGCCCGGCAACAGGCACTCGCCGTGGCTCGATTCATTATGCAGAACGGTGCCGAGGAGCTGGCCCGGCGCCAGGCCGAGCTGGACCGGACCATTTCAGCCATGGGCGTGTCCTTTACGGTGTATTCCGACAGTCAGAACATTGACCGGGCCTGGCCGTTGGATGTGGTGCCCCGGACGATTGCCGCCAGTGACTGGCAGCGCACCAGCGATGGCCTCAAGCAGCGATTGCAGGCGCTGAACCTGTTTATCAACGATCTCTACAACGACCAGAAAATCCTCAAGGACGGCATTGTCCCCAGTGAGCTGGTGCTGAAATCGAAAAATTTCCTTGCACCATGCCAGGGCTTTGAGCCGGCCTACGGCGTCTGGGCGAACATCTGCGGCACTGACCTGGTGCGCGACGGCGAGGGTAACTTCCTGGTTCTGGAGGACAACCTGCGGGTGCCGTCCGGTGTGTCCTACATGCTGGAGAATCGCACGGTTATGAAGCGGGTGTTTCCGGAACTGTTTGCGGAATCCACCATCGGGCCGGTGGACGATTACCCGGCCCAACTCTGGAACATGCTGGCGTCCCTGTCGCCCCAGGACGCAGAGACACCGCGCGTGGTGGTGTTGACGCCCGGCATCTACAATTCCGCCTACTTCGAGCACAGCTTCCTGGCCCAGCAGATGGGCTGCCCGCTGGCGGAGAACAACGACCTCTACGTGGACGACGATGTCGTCTATCTGCGCACCCTGCACGGGCCGCAGCGGGTGGACGTGATCTACCGGCGTATCGACGACACCTTTATCGACCCGCAGGTGTTTCGCAAAGATTCCTCGTTGGGTATTCCCGGGCTGATTGGCGCGTGGAGAGCCGGCAATGTGGCGATCGCCAATGCGCCCGGCTCGGGCGTGGCAGACGACAAAGTCGTCTACGCCTTCGTGCCCGAGATCATCCGCTACTACCTGAAACAGGACCCGCTGATCGACAACGTGCCCACGTACCTGTGCATGGACGACAAGGAGCGCGACCACGTGCTGGCCAACCTGGACAAGCTGGTGGTGAAGCCGGCCAACGAGTCGGGTGGCTACGGCATCCTGATCGGACCGCGGGCCACGGACGAAGAGCGGGCTCAGTGTGCAGCCGCCATCCGGGAGAACCCGCGCAATTTCATTGCCCAGCCCACGCTCAACCTGTCTACGGCGCCGACCCTCTGTGACGGCCTACTGGAGCCTCGCCATCTCGACCTGCGTCCGTTCATCCTGCAGGGAGAGTCGCTTTACTGCACGAATGGCGGTCTGAGCCGCGTCGCGCTGCGTCGGGGATCCCTGGTGGTGAACTCCTCCCAGGGCGGCGGCAGCAAAGACACCTGGATCATCAATCACGGGAGCTGAGCCATGCTGGCACGTGTAGCCGAAAACGTTTACTGGATGGGACGCTACCTGGAGCGAATGGACGACACGGCGCGCCTGATCAACGCCACCACCCACATGCTGATCGACTCCCACGAGGACACCCGCTTCAGCTGGCCGGTCTTGATCGATGTGCTGGGTGAAGACGCGAAAGGCTTTATACAGGAGGGCAGCTCCAGCGAACTGGGTGTCATGCACTATCTGATTGTGGCAGAAGACAGTGCCGCTTCCATTCGTCACGCCTGTACCCAGGTTCGGAACAACGCCCGTTGTGTGCGGGAAGTGATCCCGCGTGAATTCTGGGAAGAGATCAATTCACTGCACCTGTTCGTGCAGTCCGAGTGCAAACTGGCTTCCAGTCGTGCCAAGCGCTACAACCTGATGGCGGAAGTGATCCGTCGCTGCCAGGCGGTGATTGGCGTAATGGACGGCACCATGCTGCGGGACGACACCTACGGCCTGTTCAACATCGGCCGGCACCTGGAGCGGGCGGACATGACCACCCGCATCATGGACGTGCTGATCCTGCAGCAACTGGCGCCAGCCGCCGGACGCCAGACCCGGCGCCAATTCGAGTGGAGCTCGCTGCTGAACGCCATGGGGGCGGTGGAGTCCTACCGTCGTTACTTCACCGAGGAACCGGGCGAGACCGACGTGACGGACTTCCTGCTCACCTACGGCCCGTTCCCGCGCTCGGTAGCCTCTTGCCTGGAGAAGATTGAACGGTCCGCCCGATGGCTGCCACGCTCCGAAAGTGTCCTAAAAACTATTGGAAATATCCGGAACGCGCTAGACTCTGAGCCGCTGCATTCACTTAACACGCTGGGCATGCACAAGCTGATTGACGACGTCCAGGCGGGACTGATTGACCTGCACGGCGCACTGATTTCGGAGTCCTTGCAAGCGCCCGCGGCCTGAACAGGGTTTTGACAAGGTTCACCCCATGACGCGATTCGACGTGCCACTGTCTCTGGACGCCCTGAGGCAGACTTACCGGTGCCCGTCCGAGACCGCGGATGAATGGCTGCCCCGTGCCGACGCACCGGGCTGGAACCAGGTGCTGGGCTGGTTGATGGAGCAGGGTGGGGACGTGCTCGCGGCGCTGTCCTCCGACCTGCAGCATCAGCTGCGGGAACACGGCGCCACGTTCGACCCCCAGCACCAGCAGAACCGGACCCTGGACCTGATTCCCTGGCTGTTCGACCCGGCCGAGTGGGACCCCATCGAAGCGGGGCTTGTCCAGCGACGACAGCTGCTGTCGCTCGTTCTGCGCGATCTCTACGGACCGCAGACCCTGCTGCGCGACGGCATCCTGCCGCCGGAACTGATCTTCCGTAACGCCAGCTTTCTGCTGCCCTGCCACGGTCTGGTTCCCGAGGATATGGACTGGCTGGTGATGCTGGGCTGCGACCTGGGGCGTGATGCCAACGGCCGCATGACGGTCTATGCCGACGGTTCCCAGGCGCCCGGTGGTATGGGATATGTGCTGGAAAACCGGGTGGCCATCAATCAGGTGGTGCCGGAGCTGGCCCAGCGTTTCGACAAACGCCATCTGGCGAGCTTCTTCAAGGATCTGCAGCGGGCGCTGGTACCGCAGATTCCCTACGCCAGTGAACCCCTGATCGGCTTGATGACGCGCCACTACCGGGATGGCCAGTATTTCGAGCACGCCTTCCTGGCTAACTACCTGGACCTGGCCCTGGTCCACGGCGCCGACCTGATGTTCCGCGAAGGCCGCATCTGGCTGAAAACCCTGAGCGGACTGCAGCCGGTCGATGCCCTGATGCGCTACATGCCGGACAACCTGTCCGATCCGCTGGAACTGGAAGGGGACATCGCCGGTACACCGGGGCTGCTGCAAACCATTCGCCAGGGCAACCTGGTGTGCTGCAATCCGCCGGGCGCGGGATTGATCGACAGCGGCGCGCTGCTCCCGTTCATGGAAGACCTGTGCCAGCACCTGCTGGGGGAATCCCTGCTTCTGCCGGCAGTGGAGGCCTACTGGTGTGGCGATCCGGCTCAGCAGAAGGTGGTGCTGGGCGAGCTCATCGATATGGTCGTGCACGATCTGGAAAAGCCCGGCAAGTTGATCAGCTACGCCAACGCCAGTCGCCGGGAACGGGAAAAGCTGGCCGAGCGAATAAAGACCGATCCCACACGTTTTGTGGCGCGACGCATCCTGCCGCTGAGTACCCTGCCGGTCTGGCAAAAGCACGAAGTGCAGTCCCGCAGTGTCGCTCTGCGCGCCTTCGTCTTACGCCAGGGCAGTGACGACAAAGTGCTGCCCGGCGGCCTGGCGCGCTGCCACGAACAACCGCTGCAGCTGCAGCTGGGGTTGTCCACCCGCTTCATGGCCAAGGACGTGTGGCTGGCAAGCCCCGACGACAGCTCGGTGAGCCTGTTGCACAGCACACTGACCAGCGTGCGCCTGTCGCGTAAAACCGGATTGTTGCCCAGTCGCGTGGCGGATCATCTGTTCTGGCTGGGTCGCTACAGCGAACGGCTCAACCTGGCCTGCCGGGCCATGCGCGCGGCGCTGCCGCTGATCTCGACGCTGGCTCGGGACGAACAGGTGCAGACCCTGACGCCACTGGTGGAATTTGCCTGCACCATCAACGGCGGTGTGTTCATGCCCACCGACAACGTCGATGAGTTGACCCACCAGCTCACCAGCCTGTTCCTGTACGACCGCAAGGACGGCCTGCTGGCGGTGCTGCAGGCGCTGATCATGAACGCCCAGTCCGTCCGGGAGTTTTTCAGCGAGGACACCTGGTACGTCCTCGAGCGGCTGCAGAATGCCCTGAACCAGTTCCCGGCCCGCGGCTCGGTATCCCGCATGGATCGGGCTCTGGACGAAATCATCCTGCTGCAGTCCGCCATCTATGGCCTGAACAACGAAACCATGAGCCGCACCCAGACCCTGAGGTTCATGGACATCGGCCAGCACATCGAGCGCGCCCAGCAGACCACTGCGCTGCTGCACAAGGTCTTCGTCAAATACCCGCAGCCGCCGGCGGCGCTGATGGAGGCGGTGTTACGCATGGCCGATACGCTGATGACCTATCGCCGGCGCTACCGGACTGAGCTGCATCCGGTGGCCATCATCGATCTGCTGTTGCTGGATGAAAGCACGCCGCGTTCGGTGGGGTACCAGTGTGGGCGGCTGAAGCGTCAGGTGAGTCTGCTCCCGGTGCGGGATTCGACCCTGGCCGGCCTCAACGCCGAACAGCGTCTGATGGTGGAGCTGGTGTCTGTATTGCAACTGGTGGACCTGGAAGCCCTGGTCAGCGAAACCGGGGAACCGTCGCCGCAACTGGACGAACTGCTGGTGCGCATCAACAATCTGCTCAGCAAGCTGTCGGAAGCCATCACGCTGGCCTACTTCAACCACGCGGACATTCCGCGGCCGATCGACGACGTGTGAGACCGATGAAATACAGGATCTCTCATCTGACGCGCTACACCTACGAGCAGGACATCGCCAACAGCTACAACCGCGGTTGTCTGCTGCCCCGCGGCCTGCTTTACCAGAAGGTGGCGTCCAGCCGGCTGACGGTCACGCCGACGCCGAGTAGCCTGTACAACCACCCGGACTTTTTCGGCAACCTCTATACGTTTTTTCATGTGAACTCCCTCCATAAAGAGATGGAGGTCAGCGTCACCAGTCAGGTGGAAGTGATGCCTCGGGGCCTGGAACAGGCGCCCACGCGCTCGCTGCCCTGGGAAGAGGCCATTCGGCGTCTGGCCGGGGACACCAACCGCCAGGCCTTACAGGCTCGGCTGCTGCAGGTGGGCTCGCGGATGGCACCGATTGATCCGCTCATCGCCGAATTCGCCCGGGACATTTTCAGCCCCGGGCTGCCGTTGCTCGAAGGAGCGCGGCAACTGACGCACCGCATTTTCAGTGAGTTCACCTATGACCCCGGTTTCACCACCCTGGCCACGCCGGTGGACGACGTGCTCAAGGCTCGCCGGGGTGTCTGCCAGGATTTCGCTCACCTGGCCATCAGCGCCCTGCGATCTCTCGGTTTCCCGGCGTGCTACGTCAGCGGCTATCTGGAAACCATTCCCCCGCCGGGCCAGCCGCGACTGGTCGGGGCGGATGCCTCCCACGCCTGGTTCAGCGTGTACGACCCCTCATTGGGGTGGGTGGATTTCGACCCCACCAACGACCTGATGCCGGACGAACGGCACATCACCGTCGCGTTCGGCCGGGATTACGCCGACGTGGTTCCACTTAAAGGACTGATGAGCGGCGGTGGCCGTCACGATCTGACGGTCGAAGTGGATGTGATGCCGCTGGATGAACCGACCTCGAAATCCGCAAATGCCTGAATCCCGTGGGCTTCCTGAAAAGGCCTCCGACAAGGGGTAGACGCGGGCCGTTCATATCGAAAGAATGGGGCCTTTGCTGACCGCTGTTGGGAGTCTCCGATCCATGACCATTTCCGACGATACCCTTTTCACCAGCGCCGCCGAGCTGGGCGACCTGTTGCGCCAGCGCGGCCAGATGATCACCACGGCGGAGAGTTGCACCGGGGGCTGGGTGGCCAAGGTCCTGACCGACCGGGCCGGGAGCTCGGATTATGTCCACAGCGGCCTGGTGACCTATTCCAACGATGCCAAACGAGGCCTGTTGGGCGTCAGTGAAACGGCGCTGGTGGAACACGGAGCGGTCAGCGAGCCGGTGGTCCGGGAGATGGTGGCCGGTGCGCTGGCAGCGACCGGTGCCGATGTGGCCGTCGCCATCAGCGGCGTCGCCGGGCCGGGGGGTGGTTCCGAAGACAAGCCCGTTGGAACAGTCTGGTTCGCTTGGGGCCGTTCGGCCGCCGACACCCAGTGTGTGGTGCAGTATTTTGACGGAGACCGCGACGCGGTGCGGCGTCAGGCGGTTCAGTTTGTCCTTGAAGGCGTCCATCGGTTCCTGGCCGAAACCTAGTTGAAAACACGACACTTGGACGCCGGGACCTGTTGTGTTTTAATACTGTTCAAATATACAGTCTGGACCCTGTATAAAAAGGTTTCCAGACCGGACATTTCCGATCATGCCGTGCGGCGGCACAGAAAGATGAGGTTTTCGCAGCGATGGAAGACAACCGTAAGAAGGCGTTGAGCGCGGCTCTGAGCCAGATCGAGCGCCAGTTCGGCAAAGGCGCGGTCATGAAGATGGGCGATCAGCCCCGTGAGGCCATTCCCGCGGTATCCACCGGCTCCTTGGGGCTGGACGTTGCCCTGGGTATCGGTGGCCTGCCGTACGGGCGGATCGTCGAGATCTACGGCCCGGAAAGCTCCGGTAAGACCACGCTGACCCTTCAGGTGATCGCTGAAGCCCAGAAGGCCGGCAAGACCTGTGCCTTCGTTGACGCCGAGCACGCGCTGGATCCGGTCTACGCCGAGAAACTGGGCGTTAACGTTGACGACCTGCTGGTGTCCCAGCCGGACACCGGTGAGCAGGCGCTGGAAATTGCCGACATGCTGGTGCGCTCCAACGCCATCGACGTCATCATCGTCGACTCCGTGGCGGCCCTGACGCCCAAGGCGGAAATCGAAGGCGAGATGGGGGATTCCCACGTTGGCCTGCAGGCCCGCCTGATGTCCCAGGCGCTGCGTAAGCTGACCGGTAACGTCAAGCATGCCAACTGCCTGATGGTCTTCATCAACCAGATCCGGATGAAGATCGGCGTCATGTTCGGCAGCCCGGAAACCACCACCGGCGGTAACGCGCTGAAGTTCTATTCCTCTGTTCGCCTGGACATCCGTCGCATCGGCGCCGTGAAGGAAGGGGACGAAG
The DNA here is from genome assembly GCF_040148665.1 of Marinobacter sp. NFXS9. Taxonomy (NCBI): domain Bacteria; kingdom Pseudomonadati; phylum Pseudomonadota; class Gammaproteobacteria; order Pseudomonadales; family Marinobacteraceae; genus Marinobacter; species Marinobacter sp. NFXS9. The sequence goes on from NZ_JAGDDW010000002.1 coordinate 95,309, forward strand.
TGGTCGGTAACGAGACCCGCGTGAAGGTGGTCAAGAACAAGGTCTCCCCGCCGTTCAAGCAGGCCGAGTTCCAGATCATGTACGGCAAGGGCATCTACCACATGGCCGAAGTCGTGGACCTGGGCGTGAAGGAAGGCTTCGTCGACAAGTCCGGCGCCTGGTACAGCTACAACGGCGACAAGATCGGCCAGGGTAAGGCGAATGCCTGTAAATTCCTGGAAGAAAACCTGGATATGGCCCACGAGATTGAAGCCAAGATCCGTGAAAAACTGATGCCGAAGCCGACTCCGAAAGATAAGGAAGCACCAGCGGCCGCCGAGGCGGAGAAGAGCGGCGAACTGCTCTGAAGCCGGAGTTCACTGACGCTCTGAACAACACCCCGCCGGGTTATCCGGCGGGGTGTTTTTGAATGGGAAAGGGGATCAGCCGTTGGGCGAGCTGATTGTCTCGGCATCGAGCCACTGCGGGCCGGCGACCCGATTGCGGCCCTTGCCTTTGGCCAGGTAAAGCCGCTCGTCGGCAAACGCCAGCAGGTCTTCCAGGGTGCTGCCGTCCGGGCCGATTTCGGCGACGCCCAGGCTCATGGTCTGGGAGATCGTCGTGCCGTCATAAACCAGCGGGCGTTCGGCAACGGTGGTCCGTAGCTCCTCGGCCACGGTCATGGCCTGCTTGATGTGAGTGTCCGGCAGGAGAATGGCGAATTCCTCGCCGCCAAATCGGCAGGCCAGATCGCTCAGTCGCAGGCGTTTGCGAATCAGGCGCGCCACATGCACCAGCACCCGATCCCCCATCTCGTGGCCGTAGCGGTCGTTGACGCTCTTGAAGAAGTCCAGGTCCAGCAGGATCAGCGACAGCGGGGTAAGCTCGCGCTGGGCCCGGTGGGTTTCCTTCTCGAAAATTTCCTCGAACATGACCCGATTGGCCAGTCCCGTCAGGAAATCGGTCCGGGCCAGCCGCAGCAGCTTGTTTTCGGACCGCTCCCGGCTGACCTCATACACATGGGAAAACGTCAGGATGCACAGCGTCAGGATGCCCATGTTCAGCAAGGGAATGGGCTTCATATAGACCGGTGAGTCATGGAACTTGAACAGGAAAATGGCTGTGGCGATACCGGTGAAAAACAACGAAATCGCCAGCCCCAGCTTTCTCCCGTGCAGCAGGTGCGACAGGATCGGTACGAGCAGAATCCAGCCAAACACGGACACCGTCGAACGCGGCACGTAAAGCGCAAACATCATCGCACTGAAGAAGGGCAGGCTATAGGCCAGCAGCCAGCGGTCCAGATGCCGGGTCCGGCGAACGGCCCACATCAGGAACACCGAATAGGTGGCCATCACGATTTCCACCATCGCCAACGGCCTATTGCCGGCGCGAATATTCAGCGTGGCAAACACAATGCCCGCTATCAGCGTGATCCACAGCAAGGCCATCAGTACCGCTTTGCGATGCGGCTGTGCGTGCTCCCGCGAGGGGAGATCGGTAGCGTCAATCATGGTAGGAGACCGTCCTTGTCTGCCGGCCATGTCAATCGGAAAGCCGGACAGGGCTCCAGTGTAGCCAAAATAATGCGCAAAACTGTAAAAGATCGTGATATGTCCAACGCCCGAAACGCGGGTGTCCTGAGCATGGTCGGCGTTTCATTCGACCCTTGTCCGATTCGCCCGGGACCGGCACAGTGAACGTGACATAGTGATCGGAGAACCGTCGTTTCATGAAGCAACTGTTGATCGTGGCCCATGCGCCGTCACCCAATACCGAGACGTTGCGTCAGGCCGTGGCGCGTGGTGCCGGTCATCCGGACGTTGAGGGTGTGAACGTGCGCGTCATGGCGCCACTGGACGCCGGCCCCGAGGATATTCTGGCCTGCGACGCCATTATCCTCGGGACCACGGAAAACCTCGGCTACATGAGTGGGGCGCTCAAGGACTTCTTCGATCGTAGCTACTATCCCTGCCTTGAGAAAACCCAGGGGCTGCCGTTTGCCTTCTACATTCGGGCCGGCCACGACGGGACCGGAACCCGCCGGGCGATCGAGTCGATCACCACCGGTTTGCGCTGGCGGATCGTGCATGATCCCGTGCTTTGCCGGGGCGAGTACGATCCGGCCTTTGAGACGCAGTGCGAGGACTTGGGGCTCTATCTGGCGGCTGGACTGGATGCGGGGATGTTTTAACAACGCCAGCGGTGCCGGACGGAAAGTCGCCGATTAACTGGCCAGGCGGTTATAGAAACCCTCGATCCGGGACAGGGCGTTGTCCACGGCCCGGGAGTAGCCGCGCCGGTCATGGCAGTAGCTGAACTGGATGCTCAGCCGATAGCCGGTGCGAAAGGGGTTGCTGCTGACGATCCGCGCGGCCACGCGGGACTCGGTGATGTACTTGCCGGAAAAATCCAACAGCAGTCGGCTGCCGGGCGGTACCGGACGCGGTGACAGAACGGCCATGCCGTAGCGGTTGATGTCCAGGCACTGGACGTCAATCCGGGCTTTCTGCCGGCCAAAGAAGCCCCGTTCCGTCAGGCGCACCTTCAGGCACTGGGCTTCGTAACGATCCTTGATGCGGCGGTCTCCAGAGTCTGTTCCCATAACACCGGTTTCCACGTTTTTGTCGTTGTCATTGTGATATCACGGGATGATCAGTGTAGAACCCGGGCCCGCGGCAGGAAAACGGACATCCTGGCATCTGTGACAAAGGTCTCAAAAGTGACCTGGGTGTCACGACCGATCAGGCGGAGGTGTTCAGGCGCTCGCCACGACGGTCTTCGGCGTTGGTGGGCCGTGCGGTGCGGGCATCAAGCAGGGACGGTCGGCGGCGGCCGCTCCGGCGCTTGCGGCGATCCGGACCGTCAAACGTCTCTTGGCGACGCCGGCGGTCAGGCCGGGTGCGACGATCGAGCGGACGGTTCTGTGGCGTTGGGGCAATGTTCCGGGCGTCGGGCGTGCGCTGTTGATGCTCCGTCTTTCGGCGATCCAGCGCGGTCAGTCCGTAGGGGTTGGAACGCGATATCTCCATGGGCCGTAACCTCAAGATATTGTCGAGAGTCATTTTACGGTTTGTCGGCCGAATCGTGCAAAACTTGAACACATTTTGCCCCGGAGGCCTGCAAGTGAGGACAGCGCGCCCTTCTCCTTCTACAATGCTTTGAATCCATCTTTTGGGCGGTATCGGCATCAGCCCCGCAACGCCGCCTTGCACCATTTCCCCGACACAGGACGGCACCTTGAAGTCTCTGCCACTGAACCAGCTCTACAACAACTGCGACACCCGCAATTTCAGCTTCAAGACCACGCGCCAGCTCGAACCGCTCGAAGAGATCGTGGGCCAGAACCGTGCCCAGGAAGCGGTACGCTTTGCCCTGGCCATGCCGCACGGCGGCTACAACGTCTACGCCGTGGGCCGCAACGGTCTGGGTAAGCGAACCATGATGCTGCGCTATCTGGAGCACCATGCGAACAAGGAATACCAGAGCTATGACTGGTGTTACGTGGCCAACTTCGACGATCCGCGTGCGCCCCGGGTTCTGCGTCTGCCAGCGGGCGAGGGCCAGAATCTCAAGCAGGACATGGATCGTCTGATGCTGCGCCTGACCAAGCTGATTCCGCAGACGTTTGAGGGAGACAGCTTCCTGGAGCGGGCTGAGAAGCTGAAGAACGATTACGGCAACCTCCAGGAGCAGGAACTCGACAAGGTGGCGCGCCAGGCCAAGCGCAAGAAAGTCAGCCTGAGCGTCAGCACGCCGGGCGGCTACCGGTTGATTGCCATGAACGGTGACGAGCCCCACACCCAGGAAAGCTTTGCCGCCCTGACCGAAGCCCAGCGCCAGGGGTTCGAGGACGCCATCAACAAGCTGGAGAAGAAGCTGCGCGCGGCCCTGCGCAAGGTGGCCGACCTGGAGCAGGACTACACCGACAAGCAGCAGGCGCTGAACGAGGAAACGCTGGAGAGCATTACCGGCCACCAGCTGGATGAACTCGTCGCCAAGTACAAGGCGTTGCCGGAGATCGTCGATTACCTGGAATCGGTCCGTAAGGACCTGGCGGACAATCTGGACATCTTCCTGGAAGACAGCGAAGAGCAGGCGGCGATGGCCTATGCCTCGCTGGATCGCAAGATGCCGCGGCGCTACCAGATCAACCTGATGGTGCATCACAAGGCGCAAAAGGTGCCGGTGATTGTTGAGGACAATCCCACCTACCACAGTCTGTTCGGCTATGTGGAGAACGTCACCTTCAAGGGCACCGTGTTCACCGATTTCTCCCTGATCCGCCCTGGCAGCCTGCACAAGGCGAACGGCGGCTACCTGCTGATGGATGCCATCAAGGTGCTGGAGCAACCGTTTGTCTGGGACGGCCTCAAGCGTGCCCTGCGCTCTAAATCGCTGCAGATCAATTCCCTGGAACGCGAACTCACCCTGTCCGGCACCATTTCCCTGGAACCGGAAGCGATTCCACTGAACGTAAAGATCGTCCTGTTCGGCGACCGTGAAACCTGGATGCTGCTGCAGGAATACGATCCCGAGTTTTCCGAGCTGTTCCGCATTGCCGCAGACTTCGAGAACGAGATGCACCGCAACGCGGACAGCGAGCAGCAGTACGCCAAGTTCATCGCCAGCGTGGTGGTGGAGAAGAAACTGCTGCACTGCGACCGCAAGGCCGTGGGGCGGGTCATTGAATACAGCTCACGCATCGCCGATCACCAGCAACGGCTGTCCCTGCACGCAGCGGATATCGCGAACCTGCTGCGGGAATCCGATTTTTGGGCCCGGGATGCCGGCGCCCGGATGATCCAGGCCACCCATGTGGAACAGGCCCTGGCCAGCGCCCGCTACCGCAGCAGCCGGATTCGCGATCAGTATTTCGACTCCATCCGTGACGGCACCACCCTGGTGTCCACCGAAGGGGAGCGCGTGGGGCAGGTGAATGCCCTGTCGGTGCTGTCTGCCGGTGGCTTTGAGTTCGGCATGCCCAACCGCATCACCGCCACCTGTTACTACGGTGACGGCGACATCATCGACATCGAGCGGGACGTGAAGCTGGGTGGCAACCTGCATTCCAAAGGCGTGATGATACTCACCTCGTGGCTGGCCTCCCGCTTTGCGGTCACTGACCCCATGAGCCTGTCGGCCAGCCTGACCTTCGAGCAGAACTACGGCGAAGTCGACGGCGACAGCGCGTCGGTGGCCGAGCTGTGCGCACTCGTGTCGTCACTCTCCGGCATTCCGATCCGCCAGGATCTGGCGATCACCGGTTCGCTGAACCAGTTCGGTGAGGTCCAGCCCATTGGTGGTGCCAACGAAAAGATCGAGGGTTTCTTCGAAACCTGCCGGATCAAGGGGCTTTCCGGTTCGCAGGGCGTCATCCTGCCGGCCACCAATGTCCAGAATCTGATGTTGGACAGCGACATCCTCCAGGCGGTGCGCCAGCGCAAATTCGCGATCTATGCCGTGGAAACGGCGGAGGCGGCCATTTCGCTGCTGCTGGGCAAGACCGCCGGCAAGCCCAACGCCAAGGGGCGTTATCCGGCCAATACCGTGTTTGGTGTCATCCAGAAGCGACTGGACTCGATGCGTGAACACGAGCGCCAGGAGTCATCGAGCGAGCGGCGCCAGGGTCATGACGGGCATCATGCGCCCCACGTTGGATATTCCGGGCAGGCCTGAGGATCGACGCCGTCAGAGGGCGGCTGCGATGATCCGTCGAAAGGTCAGGTTGAAGCGGTCGCCGCCTGAACGCCGGGTCTTGGGCAGCTGGTGCTGGTAGTCAGCCTGCAGTCCCGGCGGCATGATCAGCAGGCTGTTGTGAGGCAGGTCGATATTGGCGAATAGCCTTCGCTCGCCGGTGCGGCGAAACTGGAAGCGGCGTTCTTCACCCAGCGTGAGTGACGCGATGAGCGGATCGGGCCCCAGCTCCGGCTCGTTATCGCTGTGCCAGCCCATGCTGTCGCGCCCGTGACGGTACCAGTTGCACAACACGCTGTTGAAGGCTTCTCCGCCCAGGGCGCAGACGCGCTCCCGAACCGGTTGCAGAGCTGGCGGCCACGGCTCGGGTGTCATATCGTGACCAGAATAGCGGTAGGCGGCGCCCGGATCCCCCAGCCAGCATTGCAGTCGCGGCGACCAGTGCCACTGACCGAACAGCTGCAGGCGCGCCTGATACCAAGGCAGCTCAACCGGCAACCGCGTCAGCAGTTCATCGGCCAGTGACGTCGGCAAAGCGTTGTAAATCAGTCGCAGCTGGAACGGCGGAAGATCGAAAAAAGCTTCGTTTTCAACAGCAAAGGCCATACAAAATCCGGGACGATTAACGACATTCAGGTCAGGAAAGGCTATGGTTATACGATACAGGATCAAACCGCTGCTGGTCGTGTTGCTGTGGTGGCTGGCGGCATCGGCTCACGCCGGAGAGTCGGTGGCCCTCAAGGGGCCGCTCGAGCAGGGCAGTCTCGTGTATGGCAGCGTCGCCCCGGGAAGCCGCGTCTGGCTTAATGACACGCCGATACGCGTGACCCGAGGCGGACGCTTTGTCATCGGGTTTGCCCGCGAGGCCAGGCTCCAGCAAACACTCAGGGTGGTGCTGCCGGACGGCCAGGAGGTGAGCCGACCGCTGACGCTGGCCAAGCGCCAGTATCGGATACAACGGGTCAACGGCGTGCCCCAGGGCACCGTGACGCCGTCCCAGTCGAAGCTGGGGCGGATTCGCAGCGAAGCCTCCTCGGTGCGCAACGCCCGGCAGACCGATTCGGACCGGGAGGATTTCCTGGGCCCGTTCATCTGGCCGGCCTCCGGTCCGATCAGCGGCGTCTACGGGAGTCAGCGGGTCTACAACGGCAAGCCGCGTAATCCCCACTTCGGAGTGGATGTCGCGGCACCGGCGGGCGCAGCTGTCATCGCGCCGGCAGGCGGCGCAGTGACCCTGGCCGCTCCGGATCTGTTCTACTCCGGCGGCACGGTGATCATCGATCACGGCTATGGCGTCAGCTCCACGTTCCTGCACATGCGCCGGCTGGATGTGAGGGTGGGGCAGAAGGTTCGACAGGGCGACAAGATTGGCGAGGTCGGCAGCTCCGGGCGAGCGACCGGGCCTCACCTGGACTGGCGCATGAACTGGTACGACGTCCGCGTCGACCCGGTGACAGTAGCGCCGGCGCTGGTCGACGGGCATACTCCCCCGGTGACGCAATTGAGCCGGACGGAGTAGTCAGGCGGGGCATTGGGAACGTTCAGAACAACGACACGGGATAAAGGTGGATCAATGAGCGAGAATACTGAGACGGTTTTTGTAGTCGAAGATGACGAAGCGGTACGTGACTCCCTCGAACTGTTGCTGAAATCCTCCAGTAAGGAGGTTCGCACCTTCCCGACTGCCAACGCGTTCCTCGAAAGCTACTCCGACGATATGGCCGGCTGCATCGTGCTGGATATTCGCATGCCGGGTATGGACGGCATGGAACTGCAGCGCCGCCTGAACGAGAAAAACTCCATTCTGCCGATCATCTTTGTCACGGGGCACGGGGACGTCCCCATGGCAGTAGACGCCATGAAGCAGGGCGCCGTGGACTTCATCCAGAAGCCCTACCGCGAGGAGGATCTGCTCAAGAAGATTGAGCAGGCCCTGGAGCAGGACCGTGACCAGCGCAAGACCCTGGGCCAGAAGCAGGAGATCATGCGGCGCATCAACATGCTGACCCCGCGTGAGACCGAAATCATGGATCGCATGATTGCCGGTCAGGCCAACAAGGTCATCGCCATCGAACTGGACATCAGTCAGCGTACGGTGGAAATCCACCGCTCGCGCGTGATGCACAAGATGGGCACCCACTCACTGGCGCATCTGGTCCGCATGGTAATGTCCGTAAAGGACCGTATCGACGCTTCCTGAATCGCGAGCCAAGATGGTCGTCCATTCTGAGTCGGCACGGACTTTATGACTGAAACTGCCAGCGAACGCGACGAGGCCACGATCCTGCTGGTCGATGACAACGCGCAGAACCTGAAAGTGCTCTACGAGACGCTCAAGGACCGCGGTTATCGGCTGTTGATCGCCAATGAAGGCGAAAAGGCCCTGGCCCTCGCGGAGCGTCACCAGCCCGAGGTAATCCTGCTGGACATCATGATGCCGGGCATGGACGGCTATGACGTCTGTCAGCGGCTCAAGGAAAACCCGGATACGGCTGACGGCGCGGTGGTCTTCCTGTCCGCCCTGGATGATGTGGACGCCAAGGTTAAAGGTTTTTCGCTGGGCGGTGCCGACTACATCTCCAAGCCGTTCCAGGCCCAGGAAGTCATTGCCCGTGTGGCCACCCATGCCCGTGTCATCCAGCTGGAACGCCAGCTCCAGGCTCGCAATCGCCAGCTGGAAAGCGACCAGACCCGCATCCTCAATGCCATCAGCGAGGGCATCTACGGCCTGACCACCGAAGGCGAAATTATTTTCGCCAACCCGGCGGCCGGAGCGATGCTGGGGCTGGAGCCTGAGGAGCTGGTGGGCCAGAACTTCTTCCGCCTGCACTTCGGAACCCAGGACGCCGACAGCGATGACCTGCCGGTGCTGGCCACCTGTCGTAACGGCGTCGCCGAGCATCAGCGTGACGTCGCCATGTACCGTCCCGATGGCACGTCGTTTCCGGTTGAGTATCGCTCCAGTCCCAAGCTGGAAGACGATCAGGTGCTGGGCGCGGTGGTGGTGTTCCGCGATATATCCGCCGAACTCGAGAACGAGCGGGCGCTGGACGAGGCCCGGGAGACAGTGGATGTCCAGCGTGACCAGTTGGCCCACGCTTCACGACTGTCCACCATGGGCGAAATGGCGGCGGGCTTTGCCCACGAAGTAAACCAGCCGCTGACGGCCATTTCCAACTACGTGCGGGTGTCCGATCGCCTGTTGTCCGCCGATGAGCTGGACCGTGAACTGCTCGGCCAGACCCTGCACAAGATTGAAGCCCAGGCGCACCGGGCCAGCGAAGTGATCCGCCGTATCCGCAGCTTCGTCAAGAAGCCCGCTTCCGGCAAGGAAGTCATCCAGTTGGACTGTTTGCTGGAAGAAACCCGTCAGTTTGCCGAAGTCGACTCTCGTACCAACCAGGTGGCGGTCGAGCTGGATGTAGGCGACTCGGTACCTGCGGTACTGGCGGACCCGATCCAGGTCCAGCAGGTCGCTCTCAACCTGATCCGCAACGCGCTGGAGGCGACCCGTTCAGCGGGTGGCAAAGAACCGGTACGGGTGACGGCGGCCATCATCGACGGCCAGTTCGTGCGTATCGAGGTCACTGACCGCGGCGTCGGCCTGCCGGAAGATGCCGAGGAAAAGCTGTTCCATCCGTTTTTCACCACCAAGCAGGAAGGTATGGGGATTGGCCTGGCCCTGTGTCGCAGCCTGATCCAGGCACAGAATGGCGAGATCGGCTTTGAGCGCCCGGAAGAGGGTGGTGCGACGTTTTACTTCACGTTGCCGGTCGCGCCGGTGACGGCTGAGCAGCCGGAAGAGGCGGTTGAATAAGTGGGGCGACCGTTCGTCGGCTCCAATCAATACGGGGCGCCTGGCGGCGCCTCAGAAGCTGAAGCGTCTGCTACAGGCTCGAGTTAACCACACAATGTCGTATCGTAGGTTGGGCTGACGCAGGAAGCCCAACAAGCAGATTTTGCGGCCAACCTCATCCAATCGAATGGTCGGCCAATCCGGTTTTCGAGAACCCATGCTCCAAGCGTATCCGCGATAACGGGGACGTCCGGTGCCCGCTTATTGTTGGGCTTCCTGCGTCAGCCCAACCTACAGTCCGAGTTTACCGCACAATGCAGCCGACGCTTTAGCTTCGGAGTTGCCCAGCCCTCAGGGCTGTCTTTCCATCCTCTCCCCGCTCATTTCCAGATCACCTCGCCCGTCAGATGCGGCGCATCCCCTTTCTCATTCAGCAGCTGATAAGCCCAGCGGTCTTTCTTCTCATCCCAGTTCAGTTGCGCCTTGCCGGGCAGGAACAGGGGTTTCTTGAAGCTGGCGGTCACCGTGACCGGACCCTCCTGCCAGGCCGGCTGCTGTTCCAGTAACGCAATGCAGTGCGCCTTGCTCCACATCCCGTGCGCGATGGCCCGGGGAAAGCCGAAGGCCTTGGCGGTCAGCGCGTGCATGTGGATCGGGTTCAGGTCGCCGGAGAGTCGCCCGTAGCGACGCCCCAGTGATTCGCCGGCCGTGATCAGTGCCGAATGGGGCAGGCGTTCAGGCGCCGGTGGTGGCCCCTTGCGGCTGCCGCCGCTGCTCTTGCCGGGCTGGCGAAACAGGTTGGTGCTGGTCTCCTCCCAGATCAGGCGGCCCGCACTGCGCGCTTCGGTGACCAGATCAAACTCGATGCCTTTGTCCGTGTCGGTCTGGTTGTCCAGGCGCACGTGAATGTCCAGGCACTCGCCGTAGGCAATCGGCCGATGTTGGGTGATGCGGTTGCGCAGGTGCACCAGGCCCAGCAAGGGCAATGGGAAGGCGTCTTCCGTGAGCAGCTTGAGGTGCAGCGGAAACGCCAGGATGTGCGGCCAGGTCATCGGCATGCGTGAGCTGCTGCGATAGCCGCAGACGTCGGCATAGCGGCCCGCGCGTGCCGGATCCGTGGTCACACCCAGCAATTCGGCCTGCAGGGGCGGGATCGTCGGTGAGCGAGCCCCCGAACCGCGGGATGTCAGGGCTTTGCCGTAGAGCGACCAGAGGGCCGGGGGGCGGTTCTTGTAGGAAATCACGTCCTGCATCTTGACTGACCTCATCCGAGTATCACTGGCATCTTGTGATGATGTGGATTGTATCTATTATGAGTCATATTGGGCCATGACGTTGCCGCCCGTCTTTGGGGGCGGACTGGCCGTTGTGGCGACAGGTTCTCCGCCGGACACTGGGCGGCTGAGGGCCAGTCGCTACTGCAATGGCTCAAAATCTGGTACAACTGTCCATAGTCCAGGGGGTTGGCTCAGGCCCTGAGTGCCGGTAGTGTCGCAAACCGGCTGCACACGGGCATTGACTCGCCAGTCACATCCAGGAGGCGAGCTGGCCAACGCGGTAGCACCACAAGGAGCAGAGCAATAGCTCCCAAAACAATAAGCGGGATCATATGCAGGAACTTCGTGACGCAGGTGTGATGTTGCGCCTGATTTATCAGGCTATGAAGCAGAAGGGTGTGGATACCGATGAGATTTTCAAGCGCCTCGGCGTCGACGAAGATTATCTGAATTCCGCCCATCTCCGGACGCCTCACAATGCCCAGCTTTTCTTCTGGCAGATTGTGGAGGAGGTTTCCGGTGATCCCGATGTCGGCCTTCATCTGGGCCAGGCGCTGCCCACCTACAAGGGGCAGGTTCTCGAGTACCTCTTTCTCAGTAGCCCCACCTTTGGCGAGGGGCTGCGGCGGGCACTGAACTACCAGCGGCTGCTCTCTGACGCCGCCAACACTGAATTCTTTATCGACGGTGACCAGGCCTGCATGGTGCTGGATGCCGCGTCCGATGAAGTCCGCCGTCTGAAGCACTTCAACGAGTGCTTCGTGCAGGGGTTGGTGACCTTCTTCAAGTCGATCACCGATGACCGGTTCAAGTGCTCGAAGGTTGAGTTCGAGCACGAGCGGGAAGAACGGCAGGACCACGTCGCCGAGGTGCTCGACTGCGAGGTGGTGTTCGGCGCCGAGGAAAACCGCATGTATTTCCCGGCCAGCCTGCTGGCGCACCCGTCTTCCCACGCCGAACCGGAGCTGCTGGCGCTGCACGAGCGCTTCGCCAGCGAACAGGTGGCCCGGCTTGAGAAGAAGGATATCGTCGGACAGGTGGAGCGCATTGTGGCCGAGCTGCTGGACAGTGGTGAAGTCACGCTGGACTCGGTGGCCGAGCGCCTCGACATCAAGCCGCGCACATTGCGCACGCGCCTGACCGAGGCGGAAACCAGCTTCAACCAGGTACTGGCCGATTTCCGCTACCGCCTGGCGCGTCAGTTGCTGGCCACCACCGACGAGTCCATCGACGAGATCGTGTACCTCACCGGCTTTTCCGAGCCGAGTACGTTCTATCGTGCTTTCAAGCGCTGGTCCGGCATGACCCCGATCGAGTACCGCAAGGCGGCTCAGGGACGCGAGGTGCATCTGGACGTCGTGGGCTAGTGGGTTGGCTAAGAAACAGCCTGGAAACAGTCCGTTTTAGAGACTCTGGAAGTTTTTTATGAAAAATCGTTGACATGTCAGGGGGCGTCTTTATAATGCGCCCTCGTTGTCGCTACTGAACGGCGTCAACGATCTACGCGGAGCGGTAGTTCAGCTGGTTAGAATACCGGCCTGTCACGCCGGGGGTCGCGGGTTCGAGTCCCGTCCGCTCCGCCATTTTCCTCTCTCTTTGCATTTCCTCTCTCAGTATTCTTTTGGCCATCTGGCACGCACTGTAATCTTTTCGTCATCCATCGGTCATAGTCTCCTCTGTAATCTGGTTATTGCCCGTTTCGAATCGATACGGCCCAGACAAGGAGAAGGTCTCATGATTGATTATGAAGAAGAGCTGCTCGACAGCTATTTTGAAGATTTCGACGATGACGACGACAGCGACGACGCGATCGAGATGTGATCTCGCGGAATCCGATGGAATCAGGGCTGTACCGGCTCGCGGTGCTGACCCGGGCTCATCCCGAACCAGCGCCGGTAAGCCTTGTGAAAGGCCGGCGGACCTGAGAATCCCAGCAGCCAAGCAATTTCTGCAAAATTAAGCCGCGTTTCCAGTACGTAGTCGGCCGCCAGATCCCGGCGGGTCTCATCCAGTAAGTCCTTAAAACGGGATTGCTCCGCATTCAACTGACGTTGCAATGTCCAGGGCGCCATTCCCAGTTCGGCCGCCACGTCCTCCAGCGACGGTGATTGCCCTTCGAGCATCGGCGTCAGCTTCTCCCGCACCTGATCGATGACGGTCCACCCTCCGCGAATCCGTTTGAGCTGTGCGTCGCACTGTTGTTGCAGGGCGCGGTGCATGGCCGGGTGGGCTTCCCGAGATGGCGTCCGGGCGATTTCCGGTCGGATCTGGATGTGGTTCTCTGGTGCGCCGAATGTCACCGGGCAGCCGAACCAGGCTTCGAAGGCGGCTTGTTCGCCCGGATCCGGGTATTCGATGCAGACGTGCTCCAGCACGGTGTGCTCACCCGTCATGCGCCGCAGGAACTGCGTCCATCCCGCCATCACCGAATCCACCACAAAGAAGTTGTAGCGGTTATACGGCCGAATGGAATAGAAGCAGGCCCGCTGGCGATCGGATTCGAAGCGGGGGTGACCGCGGCTGTTGCGGCTGTTGAGCAGGGAGTAGCGAATGATTGTCGCCAGACCCTCGCCGGCCGTGGCCGCGCTCATTCCGGCGAGGCCCGACAGGCCGGCATCGATCGGTCGGGTCAGGGCACCCATGGTCAGGCCCAGGCTGGGCAGGCCGGTTCGCAGGATGGCGGCGTGCCCCAGCCGCATGAAGCGGGGAATGCTGATGCGGGCTTCGGGCGCCTGTAACAGTGTCTCGGTGATCCCGAACTGCTCGAAATCCGGACCGACATCGTGACCCTGGGCGGCAACGGCGCGGGCCATGACGTGCAGGTAGAGCACGCTGATATCGCCCAGGGCATGGCGACGTCGGGATGTGTGGGCGGGTGCGGCCATTTCTTGAAGTGTCGTCTGAAGATAATCAAATGTTATTTGAGGATATTGTCTGGGGCAAGTGACGCGCTTAATTTAGGGGGCATTGAGAGTCGGCGTGAAAAGTCGGCCAGTGACACGATGAGGAGACCCCCATGACCGCAATCGAAAAAGCTCCGGGCCAGGCCCGTTATCCCAACCTGCTGGCGCCGCTGGACCTGGGATTCACCACGCTGCGTAACCGCACCCTGATGGGTTCAATGCACACCGGTCTGGAAGAGCGGCCTAACGGATTCGAACGCATGGCCGCGTTTTTCGCCGAGCGGGCACACGGTGGTGTCGGACTGATGGTAACCGGGGGCATTGCGCCGAATGTAGAAGGTGGCGTTGGGCAGCACGCTGCAAAAATGGATACCGAAGAGGAGGCGGTTCAACACCGCGTGGTCACGAAGGCGGTTCATGAGGCGGGTGGCAAGATCTGCATGCAGATCCTCCACGCCGGGCGCTATGCTTATCATCCGGAGCTGGTGGCGCCGTCAGCCATCCAGGCGCCGATTAACCCGTTCACGCCGAAGGAACTGGATGAGGCAGGCATCGAAAAGCAGATCGAAGACTATGCACGGTGCGCGGCCCTGGCCAAGGAAGCAGGCTATGACGGCGTCGAGATTATGGGTTCGGAAGGTTACTTCATCAACCAGTTCATCGTGTCTCACACTAACCATCGGACCGATCAGTGGGGCGGCAGCTACGAAAACCGGATCCGCCTGCCGATCGAAGTGGTGCGCCGCGTGCGCGAGCGGGTGGGCGATCAGTTCATCATCATCTACCGCCTGTCCATGCTGGACCTGATTGAGGATGGCAGCACCTGGGACGAAGTGGTCCAACTGGCCAAGGCAATCGAAAAGGCCGGCGCCACGATCATCAACACCGGCATCGGCTGGCACGAGGCACGGGTGCCCACGATCGCCACCTCGGTTCCGCGCGGCGCTTTCACCAAGGTCACCGCACGACTGAAGGGCGAAGTGAACATTCCGCTGGTGACCACCAACCGGATCAACATGCCGGATGTCGCCGAGAAGGTCCTGGCCGAAGGCGATGCGGACATGGTGTCCATGGCGCGGCCGTTCCTGGCGGATGCGGATCTGGTGCGCAAGGCTGAGGAGGATCGGGCCGAGGAGATCAACACCTGCATCGGCTGTAACCAGGCCTGCCTGGACCACACCTTCGGCGGCAAACTGACCACCTGTCTGGTGAATCCGCGCGCCTGCTACGAAACCGAGTTGACTTATGTGAAGACCGCCACACCCAAACAGATTGCGGTCGTCGGCGCCGGCCCGGCCGGTCTGGCCTTTGCGACCGTGGCGGCGGAGCGCGGCCACAAGGTGACCCTGTTCGACGCGGGCAGCGAAGTGGGCGGCCAGTTCAACGTGGCCAAGCGTATTCCCGGTAAGGAAGAATTTTACGAAACCCTGCGTTACTTCCGGGTGATGCTGGACAAGCACGGCGTGGAAGTGAAGCTTAATACCCGCGTAACCGTGGACGATCTGACTCGAGATGGCTTCGACGATGTGGTGCTTGCCACTGGCATCGCGCCGCGCCTGCCGGAGATCGAGGGCATCGACCATCCCAAAGTGATGGGCTACCTGGACGTACTGCTCAAGCGCCGTGAGGTGGGGCGTCGCGTTGCCGTGATCGGCGCCGGCGGCATCGGCTTCGACGTTTCCGAATTCCTGGTGCACGAAGGCGAGTCCCCGTCACTGAATACCGAACACTTCATGCAGGAATGGGGCGTGGATCTGTCCGTGGCGCACCGCGGCGGTATCCAGGGCGTGACCCCGAAGGTTCCGGCACCGGCGCGTGATGTGTTCCTGCTTCAGCGCAAGACCTCCAAGGTGGGCAAGAACCTGGGCAAGACCACCGGCTGGATTCATCGGTCCGCACTCAAGATGCGCAACGTACAGATGATCCCGGGTGTCACTTACCGCAAGATCGACGACCAGGGCCTGCACATCACCGTTACGCCGAAAGGCGCGGAGCAGGGCGAGGATCATATCCTGGACGTGGACAACATCGTCATCTGCGCCGGGCAGGACCCGCTGCGCGAACTCCAGCAGGGGCTGCTGGACGCCGGTCAGCGGGTTCACCTGATTGGCGGTGCCGACGTGGCTGCGGAGCTGGATGCCAAGCGGGCGATCAATCAGGGCAGTCGGCTGGCGGCCGAAATCTGATCGGTGCTATGCCTTAGATAGCCAGGTAAGTATGCCGCAGGTCCTCATCGTCGAGGACCTGCGCCGCTGTGCCTTCGAACACCACCTGTCCCATATCCAGGATCACGGCGCGGTCGGCCAGTTCCAGGGCGGCGATCGCGTTCTGTTCCACGATGATGGTCGTGATCCCAAGCGCCTTGATTTCCCGCAGGGTCCGCTCGATCTCCCGCACAATGATCGGTGCCAATCCCTCGTAGGGTTCATCCAGCAACAGCAGCTTGATGTCCCTGGCCAGGGCGCGGCCGATGGCCAGCATCTGCTGTTCGCCGCCGGACAGGGTGATGCCTTCCTGGTTGCGGCGCTCCCCCAGCCGTGGAAACAGTTCGAAAATGCGGCTGATCTCCCAGCCCGGCGATGGCGCCAGTTGGGCCAGTTTCAGGTTTTCCTCCACCGTCAGTCCGGGAATGATGCGGCGGTCCTCCGGGACCAGCGCGAGGCCATTGCGGGCGGCCTGCCAGGCTTTCATGGTATGCAGTGGTTGATGGTCCAGCCAGATTTCGCCGTGGGTCAGGTGCGGTGAATCCACCCGGGCCATGGCGCGCAGGGTGGAGGTCTTGCCAGCGCCGTTACGGCCCAGCAGGGCGAGAATCTCCCCCTCGTGGATATTCAGCGACACCCCCTGGACGACGTAACTCTCGCCGTAATAGGCGTGCAGATCCCAGGCCGAGAAATAGGCCGGCTCGCTGCGTTGGGCATGTGGATGCTTGTGTGCGGCGTTCTCGCTCATGCAGGCGTTTCCTCGCTCAGGCGGTCTCGGCGGTGCCCAGATAGGCTTCTTTCACCTTCGGGTGGCCCTTGATGTTATCCGGGTGGTCCTCGACGATCACGTGCCCCTGGGCCATCACGCTGATGCGATCGGCCAGGCTGAACACCACCGTCATATCGTGTTCGATGACGACGAAGGTGATTTCATGGTCTTCGCTGATCGTCTTGAGCAGGTCGATGGTATTGTTGGTATCCGCCCGCGACATGCCCGCCGTGGGCTCGTCGAGCAGCAGCAGCTTGGGTTTCTGCACCAGGCACATGGCCATTTCCAGGCGCCGCTTGTTGCCGCGGGACATCGCCGAGGCCAGGTTGTGGCGCTCGTCCAGCAAGCTGACGCTGCCCAGGATTCTCTCCGACTGCTCCCGGATGTCGTGTTCCCGTGACAGGGACTTGAACGGGGCCAGGTGGAAAGCGCCGTCCCGGTGGGCCAGCGCAGGGATCATGACGTTCTCCAGAATCGTCAGATCCTGGAACACTTCCGGTGTCTGGAAAACGCGACTGATGCCCACCTGGTTGATGCGGTAGGGCGGCAGGCCCAGCAGACTCTGGTTGTTGAACAGGATGCTGCCACTGTCCGGCAGCAGCTTGCCGACAAAACAGTTGAGCAGCGTCGACTTGCCGGCGCCGTTGGGGCCGATGACCGCGTGGATGCTGTTTTCCGCCACCGACAGATTGACGTCATCCAGGGCCAGCAGCCCGCCGAAGCGCTTGTTCACGCCTTTGACTTCGAGAATGGCCATGGTCAGGACTCCTTCGGGCTGGCCGGTCGGGACGAATGGGGATCCGGCGAGGATTCCTTGGCGCTGGTTGTTTCGGTGTCCTCGTCATTGTTGCGGGAACGGAACAGCCGGCCGAGCCAGCCGATAAGACGGGTCACGCCTTCCATCAGGCCGCCGGGGAGGAAAATGATCACCAGCATGAAAATCAGCCCCAGGGACATCTGCCAGCCGCTACCCAGGAAGGGCGATACGATCGCGCTGAGGAAATCCCCCAAGCTGTCGGGCAAGCCGGAGAACCAGTTGCTGACGACCGCATCGTTCACGCGGCTGAAGATGTTCTCGAAATACTTGATGATGCAAGCCCCCAGAACCGGCCCGATCAGCGTGCCGGCGCCGCCCATAATGGTCATCAGTACCACCTCCCCTGAGGCGGTCCATTGCATGCGTTCGGGCCCGGCCAGGGGATCCATGCATACCAGCAAGGCCCCGGCGAGGCCGGCGTACATGCCGGAGATGACGAACACCACCAGTGCGTAGGGCCGGGTGTGAACGCCGGTGTAGTTGAGCCGGGTCTGGTTGCTCTTGATGGCCCGCAGCAGCATGCCGAAAGGTGAGCGGAAGATGCGCAGCGAAATGTAGAACATCAGGATCAGGATGGCCGCACAGACGTAGAAGCCCACGTTCAGCTGCAGGTCCAGTCCCATGAAGGACAGGTAGTGGGTGTCTCCCATCTCCAGGCCGAACAGCGATGGGGGCGGCAGCTGACCGGGCGCGGTGGCCGCATCGAGGATGCGGGGATCGTCCAGGTCCATCTGCAGGCCGGTTTCGCCGTTGGTGATTGGTGTCAGCACCGAGTAGGCCAGGTTGTAGCTCATCTGGGCGAAGGCCAGGGTCAGGATGGAGAAGTAAATCCCCGACCGCCGTAGCGACACGTAGCCAATCAGCAGGGCAAACAGGCCGGAAATCACCACGGCAAAGATGATCGCCGGAATGACGTTGACGCTCAGCAGCTTCAGCATCCAGACGGCGGCATAGCTGCCGACACCCAGGAAGGCCGCATGGCCGAACGACAGGTAGCCAGTCAGCCCGAACAGCAGGTTGAAGCCGATGGCGAAGATGCCGTAGATGGCGAAACGTTGCATCAGGTCCGGGTAGCCGGCCCCAAAGGGCGCCAGGATAACGGGGGCGGCGAGCACCGCTACCGTAAAGGCGATCATCATGAGCCGGTCTTTGTTATCGGTGGTCTTCAGCATGGCTCAGGTCTCCATGATGCCTTTGCGTCCCATCAGGCCCCGCGGGCGGGTCAGCAGGATGACGACGGCAACGAGATAGATGATGACCTGGTCGATCGAGAAGCCGAACAGGAATGCCTTCACCTCCGGCATGGAGGCGAAACTCTGCAGGATGCCCAGTAGGAAGCCGGCAGCCACGGCGCCGGCCAGCGAACCCATGCCGCCGACCACCACCACCACGAAACACAGCACCAGGAAGTCCATCCCCATGTGGTAGTTGGGGGACAGGATGGGCGTGTACATCACACCCGCCAGGCCGGTGACCACCGCCGCCAGGCCGAACATGGCGGTGAACCGGCGGTCGATGTTGATGCCCAGAAGGCCCACCGTTTCCCGGTCGGCCATGCCCGCCCGCACCACCATGCCAAAGGTGGTGTAGCGCAGGAACGCAAATACGCCGGCAATGATTACCGCGGCGAACAGGAAATAGACCAGTCGCCAGATCGGATAGACCACCGCGTTGGCCCCCAGACCCACCAGGGCGCCAATGTCGATCGAGCCCACGAACGCTTCAGGCGCCGGCTGCGGGATCGGGTTGGCGCCAAACACCTGCTTGATGATTTCCTGGAGCACAATGGCCAGGCCAAACGTCACCAGGATCTGGTCGGCATGCGGCCGCTTGTAGAAGAATTTGATCAGCCCGCGCTCCATGGCGATGCCGATGATGAGCATGACGGGGATGGCAAACAGGATCGACCAGAACACGGAGTAGTCGATCATCGTCTCGCCCACCTTGCCGAACCACATCACCACGTAGGGCGTGTGAACCTCGACCGGGGTGCCCCATGGGGTGGTCTCGGTGGCTGACTGGGTCACCAGTTCCAGCGACAGTAGCTTGTTGAGGATGACGGTGCAGAAGGCGCCGATCATGAACAGGGCGCCGTGGGCAAAGTTGACGACACCCAGCGTGCCGAAAATCAGGGTCAGACCCAGGGCGATCAGGGCGTAGGCGCTGCCCTTGTCGAGGCCATTCAGGATCTGCAGAAAGATGGCATCCATCGGTTCTCCCTTGTCTGATAACAGTCGCCCGGCCTATTGGCGGGCATATCCAGAGCGCGTCGGCGCAGGCCCCTCCCGTGCGGGAAGGGCCTGCGTCAGGGATTGCAGTGCTGGCCGGTGAATCAGGTACCGGGGTTGCACTTGCCGAGAGAGCCGCCCGCGAACATGGGGTTGTCCGGTTCGTACATCACCTTGTCGACCGGCGTCACATTGAAGACTTCCAGCAGGTCGAACTCGGACTCCGGTTTCTCCTTACCCCGGACCACGAGAACGTCCTTGAAGCACTGGTGATCGGCGGCCCGATACAGCGTGGGGCCATTGCCCAGGCCGTCGAACTTGAAGCCCTCCAGGGCTTCGGCGATGGCGCAGGGGTTGAAGCTGCCCGCCCGCTGGGCCGCATCGGCATACAGCAGGGTCTGCACATAGCAGGTATGGGCGGCCTGGGACGGCGGGTGGCCGTACTCCTTGCCGAAGGATTTGACGAAGGCCTGGGAGCCCGGATCCTGCAGCGTCCAGTGCCAGTTGGTGGAGCCGAAGATGCCCTTGACCGCATCGCCGGCCCCGCGGGCCATCAGGCGCGAGTACAGCGGTACCACGATCTCGAACTGCTTGCCGTTGACGATCTTGTCTCGCAGACCGAACTGCACCGCGTTGGTCAGCGAGTTGACCATGTTGGAGCCGTAGTGGTTGAGGATCAGCACGTCCGCCCCGGAGTTGAGCACCGGCGCGATGTAGGACGAGAAGTCCGTGGCCGACAGGGGCGTACGCACTGTATCCACCGTCTCCCAGCCGAGTTCCTCCGTGAAGGCAATCATCGACTGCTCCTGGGTCCAGCCCCAGGTGTAGTCGGCGGTCAGGTGGTAGGCCTTGCGGTCTGTGCCGTATTCCTTGCCCAGTACCGGCGCCAGTGCTGCGGCGGACATGTAGGCGTTGAAGAAGTGACGGAACCCGTTGGCTTTCTTGTCCTTGCCGGTGGTGTCGTTGGAGTGGGTCAGGCCGGCCATGAAGATAACGCCGGCTTCCTGGCACAGGGACTGGACCGCGATTGCCACGCCGGAGGAGGAGCCACCGGTGATCATGATGGCGCCGTCTTTCTCGATCATGGCCCGGGCTGAGGCTCGGGCGGCGTCGGACTTGGTCTGGGTGTCGCCGGTAACGTAGTCCACCTTGCGGCCCAGGATGCCGGTCCCGTCCAGGGTCTTGGAGGAAAACGTATTCAGCATGCCGCCGTCACCCTCGCCGTTCAGGTGCTTGACGGCGAGTTTGTAGGCACGCAGTTCATCCGCACCCTCATCAGCGTAGGGGCCGGACTGGGGCACGTTGAAACCCAGAACGACCCGGCTGTCACCGGGTTCATTGGTGTAGGCGCTGGCCGTGCGGGTGAAGATGGTGGGTGCGACCACGCCGGCCCCCAGGGCAGCGCTGCCCTTCAGGAAACTGCGGCGCTTGAACTTGTTGTCTGACATTGTGCTTCTCCCCGAATGACTGTTGTTGTCTGTCGACTCCGGGACCGGGCGCAATACATCCGACGTTGCGTCGTGGCCGGGCGGGCCGAACATTTATCGATCAGGTACTCCTTCAGCTTTGGAGATGTCTAAAAATTAATCAAATGAAGTTGGTCGAAGTTACAACTAATGTCTAGTGCCACGGTTGGGTCGTAAGGGACGCTGCCGTCGAGCCGGGCGTTGCTGTGTGGGCCTTTGAGTCGTGTTCTGCGGTCGACGGTTTCAAAACGTTGCAGATTTCTGCTTATTCTCCGCGGAGGGATGTCTACAATAGGCGTTAAATTACAAAGCACGCTGATTTCTGACGTTTTACGGCACCACCGGAGGCAAGGCATGGCGAAAACCGCCGCGGCGGATGAGGGGTACTCGGCCGTCTTTTTCATGGACGGCGCGACGGTCGCGAGGCAGATGCGGGGCTCGGAGTTTGGTGCCTTTCTGGACGGTTATGTGGGCTTGTCGGATCTGGCCGATACCGAAGTCCGGGCGGTTTACCTGAATCTGGGGCCGGATCTGGGCATTCGGGGTCTGGTCTTCTTCCGCATCTATTTCGACGAGGAGGGGCGGGCCGACAGCCACTGGAACGTGCCCGTGGAAAAGTTTTCCGAGACCGCGGCCAAAGGGCCGGATCTCGGTGCTGGCCCGATTTACCTGGCCTGCCGCAGCCAATGCCCGGAACCCCGGTTTACCGACGAACTCTGGGACCCGGACATGACTCCGGGCAGCAACCACTTCCAGGCGATTCGCCGGGCGGTGGATGAAAACCACCTGAAATTCCAGAAGAAAGTGATGGAGGCGCCGGACGAGGACATCCCGATCCTGCAGGCGGCCGTCAAGCGCTCCTCAAGCACCACCGATACCCGTGAGGCCGCCCGCCAGCGGGTGCGGCTGGCCCGGACCATCCGCGAGCAGCGGCTGCGCATCAAGACGCTCCAGAGCGTGCATCGCGACGCCATGTCGGATATCCAGCGCGAGCACCGGCATGAGATGCAGACCCTGCGTAACGAACTGCAGGCGATGGAGGAGAAGCTGGAACGCCAGCGTCTGGCGAACGAGCAGCTGAAAGTGCGCCTGTCGGAGCGCAACGAGCAGTATCTGACCCTGCAACAGGAGATCAGCGAGGCCGGCAATGCCACCGACGCCCGCCAGGACGCCAGCGATGCGGAAGTGGTCCTGCTGCGCGAGCAACTGGAACGCAAGCAGCGAGAACTGGAGCTGCGCAACGACAAGATCGTCGTGCTGGAGCAGGAACGCTACGACCTGGCCCACCGGGAGCCGGCGGAAAACACCCTGATGGCGGAACTCAAGGCCCAGAATGTCTTCCTGGTCGCTTACCACCCCGGCCTTGGCCACATTACGCTGCCCTACGAGGACATTCCCCGCTACTTTGAAAACGCCATGGCTTATGTGGCCGAAAAATGCGGATTGAACGAACCGGCCTATCGACAGTGGCTGGCTCATCACGAAGACCCGCGCTGCCAGGCTGAGGTGGACGGCAAACCCTGCCATGAGCCTCTGATCCGCGTCAGCCAACCGTCCGATTTCCGGCCGGGCGTTGACGATCGCTGCGAGCCACACCAGGAAACCTCGGGTTAGCAACCCTTAACCATCCGGCCACTGCGCGGGCACCACGAAGGTTCTTCCCGTCTCTTCCCAACTACCACCATCACCGCGCGGTGCCATCGACGCAAACAGGCGCGGTGCACCGCCAGCCCGGATCGATGCCAGCATCGCCCTCGTGTTCTCCGCATCCGGTGGTTCGGATGATTGATAGCGGCCCAGCCAGTGCGGCTTCATCAGGCAATGCCAGTTCGCCGTGACGGCATCATCCAGCGTTTCGATCCGGCACCAGGTGCCCTTGTCATGATCGGGCGGTGCCCCGGCCGGCGATGCCAGTGACCGGTCTGCCGGGTAAAACAGGTAACCGGGCATGAACAGCCGGGGCAGGGGCGGTTGCGTGATGCCTTGGTCGGCCAGCATCCGTTGCGCTGCGGGGGCTCTGGTGAGCCGGCATTGGTGGTCGGTCAGGCGCTGGGTCTTGCGATCCAGCCGGTCCTTGGCGTTGGGCCCGTACCAGTAGTCGGTGCCGTTTTCCTGCCGGTAGCCGAGGTAGAATTTGACGGCGATTTCATGATGTTCGACGCGCCGGTCATGGGTGTTCTCAACGATGAAATCCAATTCGCCCAGCGTTCGGCGCTCCTCCCGGACCTGCTCGTTCATCAGCAGGATGCGCCAGCCCAGAAGATCCGTAAGCAGGAACTGGTAGAGCCGTTCGAAGTAGAAGCCGAGCCGGGGGCTGGGGTGTGCGGCCAACAGCGTCTCCAGCGGTCGGGGCTGTGCGTCCAGACGGGCCAGGCGTTGCGGCAGGTCTGGCGGCAGATAGCTCGCCAGATCAAAATTCGCTTCGGCATCGGTCAGTTGCGGCGCCCGGCACAACCAGGCCAGGTGTCTGACCGCAGCGGTCTGCCACAGGGGCGAGGGTGGGCCGGATGACGTGATGGCGGGCTCCTGTTCTTTTTTCAGAAATGCTGTCACTTTGGGTAGTATTGGCGGACCCGTGTTCACTGAACGCGCCCGGCGACTTCCGGCAAAGGCGTCAATCGCCGTGAGTGGTTCCCGGACGGACCACGGCAATACGGTCCGGTCACTATACCCCGAGTGACCCAAACGCATCACTGGGCTGGCACAGGATATCGAATGGAGCAATTCAGAAATATTGGTGTAATTGGGCGGATGAACAGCGTCAAGGTGGTGGAGACCCTGCGCCACTTGAAGACCTATCTGCTCAATGAAAATTATCAGGTGATCCTGGAGTCGGAAACCGCCACCATGTTGCCGGGCCACGGCTTGCAGGTGTCCAGCAAGAAGCTGCTGGGTGAAATCTGCGACCTGGTCATCGTCGTCGGCGGCGACGGCAGCCTGCTCGGGGCCGCCCGGGAGCTGGCCAAGTCCAAGATCCCCATTCTCGGCGTCAACCGTGGACGCCTGGGCTTTCTGACCGACATCTCACCGGACGACCTGGAAGAGCGCGTGGGTCGGGTGTTGCAGGGCGAGTACATCGAAGAGCATCGCTTCCTGTTGGACTCCCACGTGACCCGCAGCGACAACCCGGTCGGTTTCGGCACGGCACTGAACGACGTGGTGCTGCATCCCGGCAAATCGACCCGCATGATCGGTTTCGATCTGTATATCGATGGCCACTTCGTCTACAGCCAGCGTTCGGACGGGTTGATCGTCTCCACGCCGACCGGCTCGACCGCCTATTCCCTGTCTGCCGGCGGACCCATCATGCATCCCAAGCTGGATGCGGTGGTGCTGGTGCCGATGTTCCCGCACACGCTCAGCAGCCGGCCGATCGTGGTGGATGGCAAGAGCGAGATCAAACTGGTGATCGGCGAGGATAACGAAACCTATCCCCAGATGAGTTGCGACGGCCAGATGGATGTGTCCTGCGCGCCGGGCGACATCATCCGTATCACCAAGAAGCCTTTCAAGATTCGCCTGATTCATCCGACGGATCACAATTTCTACGCCACGTGCCGGGAGAAACTCGGTTGGGCCAGTAACATCGCAGCGAGTTAACTATGTCTGTAAAGCGGTCAGGCAGCCGGGGCTATGACATCATCGGCGACATCCATGGATGCGCCCACACGCTTCAGGCCCTGCTGGAGCAGATGGGCTATCGCAAGGTCAACGGGGTCTACGAACACAAGCGTCGGCAGGCGATCTTCATCGGTGACATCATTGACCGCGGGCCACGCATCCGCGAGTCGCTGCATATGGTGCGGGACATGGTCGAGCACGGTTCGGCGCAGATCACCATGGGCAACCATGAATACAACGCCCTGGGTTACTGCACCCGGGCTCGTCCGGGCAGCGACAGGAAATTCCTGCGGGAGCATAATCCCCGGCACGACCGGCTGATCCAGGAAACGCTGGACCAGTTCGAGCACCATCCCCATGAGTGGAATGAATTCCTGGAGTGGTTCTACACGCTGCCGCTGTTTCTGGAAGTCGAGCATTTCCGGGTGGTGCACGCCTGTTGGGACAGCCGGCTGATCGACCAGTTCAAGGCAGCCCAGGG
Source organism: Marinobacter sp. NFXS9 (assembly GCF_040148665.1). Lineage (NCBI taxonomy): Bacteria > Pseudomonadati > Pseudomonadota > Gammaproteobacteria > Pseudomonadales > Marinobacteraceae > Marinobacter > Marinobacter sp. NFXS9. Next base: position 120,547 of record NZ_JAGDDW010000002.1, read on the forward strand.
TGGCAACCTGATCGACGAGGATTTCCTGCATGCCTCGTCGGTGCTGGATTCCTTCGCCGGCCAGGTGATGGACCGATTGCTGCGCGGTACCGACCTGCGCCTGCCGGACGGCTTGCATATCGAAGGCAAGGACGGCTTTGTGCGCCGCTTTTTCCGCACCAAGTTCTGGGCGGAGAATCCGCAGACCTACAACGATGTGGTCTTCCAGCCGGATCCGTTGCCGGAGCATATCGCCAACCGGCCACTGTCCGACGCTGAAAAGAAGAAAATCATTGCCTATCCGCCCACCGAACCGCCCGTGTTTGTCGGCCATTACTGGCGGGAAGGGCGACCGGCGCCGCTCAAGCCCAACGTGGCCTGTATCGACTACAGCGCGGTGAAATACGGCCGCCTCGTGGCGTATCGGATGGACGATGAGCGGCAACTTTCCGCGGACAAATTTGTCTGGGTTAACGTACCGCGACCGGAACTGCCGAGCGATTCGCAAACCGAAGACAGTCTTACGAGGTAACCCTTTGTACCGAGTCAAACAGCTGTCGGCCGGGACGGACCTGGCCGACTTCAGTCAGTGGCTGCGTGAGCAGGGCATCGAACACCGGATTTCCGAGGAGGGCGACCAGCAAGTTCTCTGGCTGGAGCACCAGGAGCATGCCGAGCCAGTGCTGGCAGCGCTTGAGCAGTTCATGTCCCGGCCGGAAGTGCGTCGGGCCATCCATGAGACCAATCACTCCCCGGTATTCGTCAACGGCCGCTGGCAGCCGTCGCCCAAACACGCGCCCATGGTCCTCGCGATCATCGCCATCGCGGCGCTGGTGACCTGGTTTACCGGCCTGGGGCGTGATCCGGCTTCGGCTGCGCTGATGTTTGTCGACCCGACGCGGTTTGTCTTCGATACCCTGGCGCAGCGGCTGGATGCGCTGTCGGCCACTCTGTCCCAGGGTCAGTTCTGGCGGTTGCTGACGCCGGATCTGCTGCATTTCAGTTGGTCGCACATTATTTTCAATGCGGTGATGATGTGGTTTCTCGGCAGTCAGGTGGAGTGGTTTGACGGCAAGCTGCGCCTGGGCATCCTGGTGGTAATCATCAGTCTGCTGTCGAACACCCTGCAGTTCCTGGTGTCCGGGCCGTTGTTCGGTGGTCTGTCCGGTGTGGTTTACGGCATCCTGGGCTACTGCTGGCTCAGCCAACAACGCCGGCCCCGATTCCAGTTTCCTCCGGCCCTGATCGTGGTGTCGCTGGTCTGGATCCTGATCGGCTTCACGCCGCTGACGCAGATCCTGGGGCTGGGCTCGATGGCCAACGAGGCGCATCTCGGCGGCCTGTTGGCCGGGCTGATCATGGCGGTACTGATGCCACCGCCGCGCAAACAGGATTCCCAGGGCGCCTGATGCCGCACGTTACGCTGTTTGACACCTTGCCGCTGTAGGTTGGGCGGACCAGGGAAGCCCAACAATTGACAGGGAGTCAATGTTTCAACAATCCCACCAGAATCCGAGACGTAATGGATTGGTCTGGCGAGCAGAAGGTGAGTGCCGGATGGCGGGGCTCAGGTTGGAAATCGTTGGGCTTCCCTGGTCCGCCCAACCTACGGCACTTCCCAAACGTTAGCGGCGTACTTCAGATGAGCATTTTTCAGGCATAAAAAAGCCCCGCCAAACGGCGGGGCATTAAATGAGCCTGTTAAGCTCCTGATGAGGAAGATTTAAAAGCCCGCTATTGCTGGGCTGAGCGGGCGATTTTTTCAGGGTATACACGAGGGTATACAGATTAATCCCTGCTGGGGGGCGTGTCCTCGCCTTCCTTCGCGTCTTCCAGGAGCGCTTCGCTGTAGCGGTAAACCTCTGAAAGCCGGAACATCACGCGGGCGGCCACGCCTTCGCCGGTCTTGTACCCCTTCGGGCAGCGCTTGTCCTTCTTCCTGAGCCGGTCGAACTCGGTCGGACTCCGGCCGATGATGGCGGCCGCTTCCCGGCGGCTCACCTGGACGAAGCGCGGATCGAACTTGTTCACCGGTACCGGCTTCTTCTGGGGCTGTTCTGTCTGATTCTGTTGCATCGTGAAGCTGGTCCTCATACTGCTGGTTGTTCCTGGGCTTGCTGGCGCCGATCCCGTCGAGCCTTCCAGCGCTGGTAGTGGCCTTTGATCTGCCGGAATTTAGCGGCCGCGGTGAAGTTGTGGTCCAGCTCGGCCCGACTCTTGATGCCGCAGGCGGTCAGGATCACGTCGCGGGCGTCCTCCTCGTTGTGCGTTCCGTCCGGGATCTCCACGCCGGCCTTCTTGCTGCTGGCCCGGTCCAGGTAGAGTCGGAACGACTCGTCCTGGCAGAGCATGGCCGCGCTTCGGGCCAGATAGCTGCCTTTCACTTCTGGCATGGTTCACCTCCCGCCCTCTGGCTTGCTCGGCCGGTTTCTTAGGCATTTACTATCCGCGCCCATGTCGAACGGGCAGTTGCAGCTGGGATATGTGCAGGTTTTCGTTTTCTCAGGTGGGCTGGGGAACATATCCATCAGGTCTGCAAAGCAATCTTTCTGCATTGCCTGATACTGATTTTCTGATAAAGGCACGCATCTACTCGCCCCATTTTCCATCCCTTGGGGGATGCCTCTCGCTAGCCACCAATTACGAGCTGCTGAAAAGGCCTCCCGCGCCAGTTCTCCGTCGATGAAGAAGGTGAGAAGTTCGCCGTGATACTTACTCGACAGGTGACCCTCCTGGTATAGGCGCTTAATTCTGGACCACAGCTGCTGTTCCCCCAGAACTCGAGTAATATTCTGGCGGCTGCATCGATGCTCTGAAGAGTTCGACACATACCAGAAATCATCATTGCGACAGACGCCGTACATGCCTCCTACGTAGCGCATGACAACCGACCCAGAAAGCAGCCTGATCTGATTCTTCCAGATGGCCTGGATCAGCTCTATATCAGATATTTTCATGCTTTTACTCCTTCCCGGGCTTGCTCGAGATGAAATTCAGGCTCCTGAAGAACATTTGGATCCGCCGTTCGCGCTGCCCTTGCCAGCACCCTGGCCAGCTCGTCAGGCCGGAAATCCACTAGCGGGCGGTTCAGTTCGCGGTTAAATAGCCTGCGGAAATACGCCATATCGAGTCCGTAGCGATTTTTCCCGTGCTCATTCGGCACAAGCACAGTCTCGAACTGGGCTGATTGCCAGAAGCTCCACGCCACGGCCGTTTCGTGAGACTGGTAGCCGTCTCCCTGTCTTTCGGTGTTCATGCCGCGGGCGTTGGCGAGCTGTTCAAATTGGTTTCGGTTCATGATGCGGTTGCCTCCAGGTGTGCTTCTGGTTGATGGATTGCCCGGCAAAGCGCTGCCATTGGCTGGGGGCTGACGGAGTTTCCGACGAAACGAACCTGCTTTGCCTTTGAGAATTTCCGGCCATCGTGGCCGCGATCGATCACATAGTTGGGGTGGAAGCCCTGGGCGTTATACAGCTCTCTCGGGACCAGCATTCGCAGGCCGATATCCACGATCACGTAGGGGTGGCCCTGGATGGTGACGGTGACCAGCGCCAGGCGGTCTCTGGTGGTGATGGTGCCCAAAGGCTTTCGGATGTCGCCCCATTGCCCGCCCTCGCTGTAGTAGTGCATCAGGAAGGCAGCCACGCGCAGGGCGCCCGCTTCCTGCTCCGGCGAAAGAGTGCATTCTACGAGGGCGGTTTTACCGCCTCCGCCGGCCGTGGTCGTCGGTGCCGGAGTCGTGATGGCGCTGCCAATGCTCTGGCCGAACTGCCTGGACAGAAAGGCAGTCACCAGCTGCTGCTGGCTTCCACGGTTTGTGATTGTGCTGCAGGGTTTGCGCAGGTCGTGACCTGGTGTTTCGTTGAAGCCGCCATTCATCTGTGCCATGTAGGCGGTGACCAGCGAGAACGAGCCGCCGCGTGGCCAGGCCGTAATGGTCCTCAGGGGCTCGCGGATAGACTGCACAGACTCGCCAGCCCCATAGTTGGCGATCGGGATGATGAACGGGTCAGCCGAATCCAGAACAAACTTCTGAATGCCCTTGGCGATCCGGCGCAGCGTGTTGTCTGCGAGCGGCCGCTTGCGGGTAAAGATACTTGGGGCCGGTATGCTCCAGTCGATGATGTCGGCGGCCGGGCGCCATTTCTTCTGGCCGGCTTTCGGGTGTTCGGAATATGTGGGTTTAGGCCACACGATCGGCTGGCCGTCGCACCGCGCTTGGAGGAACAGCCGCTCTCGAGTGGTTGCCGCTCCGTAGTCGCAAGCTCGCATCGTGCGCCACTGAACGGTGTAACCCATGGCACGCAGGCCATCGACAAAATGCCGCCAGTTGTGGCCCTTTCGGCGTTTGTCGGGAACCAAGTATTGCTCCTGGACCGGGACGCGCTCGCCGGGGGCGGCGATAGAGCCGTCCAGTTTGACGACCCGACCGGTGGTTCTGCAGCGCTTGGCCACCAGCGGTGCCCAGTTCAGCATCTGCTCCACGTTCTCCATGGTGATCACTCGAGGGCGGACCCTACCGGCCCACTTGTGGATTACCCAAGCCAGCGAACGGATGGCCTTCTTTCGCGGCTGCCCGCCGGCGGCCTGGCTGTGGTCCGTGCAATCGGGAGAGGCATGCAGGTGGCCGATCGGGCGGCCGTTGAAGTCCCGGACAACGACAACGGGGTCCACCTCAAACACGTCACTGTGGTAGTGCCGCGCGCCTGGATGGTTGGCTTCGTGCTGGCTGATCGCATCCTCGTCGTGGTTGATTGCGAAATGGATCGGCTGATCCGTGCCAATCTCATAGCCAGTGCTGGCGCCACCGCCTCCGGCGAACAGATCGCCGTTGATCTCGTCGTTGAAGTCGAGACCGTACTGGGTTTTGAACTCCCGAATGCGTGCGACTTTGGGGGCGATCGCTACTGTCATTCCTCGCCCTCCCCAAGCAATCCATGGAATGTGCTATGTGGATAGTTGACCTTCGGAACTGAGTTGATTCGCTGAAGAAACCTTTCGCTTCCGAATTCCCCGACCTTCCGATCTATCAGCCGTTGCGCCTTCTCCCTGTTACCCTTGCGGCCAACCGACAAGTCGATATCCCCGGAAATGCTCAAACCGCTGTCGTAGTGAGATAGCTTTACCTGTTCGCCTTTGGTGTCCCAATGGACCGCGAATACAACTGCCTCACCAGCGATGAATAGCTCGAATCGCTCAACTACTCCCACCTGCACATAGACGGGCACGGCATCTCTTCCGTGGGCTTTGTCTGGTCTGCATGACAGATTCATTTTCATGCAGCACCTCCAATAGCCTTTAGGAGAAACGGCTTATCCAGTTCAATCAGGTAATTCAGGTAACTGATGTATCTGTCAGTTTCGATCAGCTGCTTTCGATACTCGGATTCGGTCTTTTCGGGGTCCGTCCATTCGAAGGGGTCAAAATCAATATCGATCTCAGCCACCGATTTTGTGTGGTCTTCCTTGCCGCTATAGATCGCGTCTAGGGGCTTCACCTCTGCCCGGAAGGTCTTAACATGCGCAGCGAAGTTGGCATGGCCATGGGCGATACCGCGCTGCGTCAGGACCAGGCTTTTTTGGAAGATTTCTTCAGCCTTCAGGAATAGGGTTTCGATTCTTTCTTCTCGGGTTAGCGTCAGCGTTTTCATCGGGTGTTACCTCACTGTCCTGTCGTTCTTTTTTTCAGCTCGATGGTCTGCTGGCAGTCCACGCAGGTGGCGCAGCCGGGCAGGGCTTCGCGTCTTTTGGCGGGGATCTCGAAGCCGCATTCCTCGCAGTACGGGTCGTCGTTGGCCGGCTGGGGCTGGGTGCGCCGGTTCTCCAGCGCACGTTCCAGTTCCTGTTCGATGTATTCGCCGGCGATATCCGCTTTATCAGCCATGGGTCAGGTGCTCCGTTGCGTTGGCGTTGAGGTCCTGGGCCGGTACCAGGTGGATGACGCCGGCTTCCATGCAGGCGGCGGCCTGGTCCCGATCGTCGAAGATCAGGACCATGGCGCAGTGGTGATGCACGCGGCCGTGGTCGTCGTTGATGACGGTCATTTCGCCGATGTCGTGCAGTCTTGCGGACGGAGTTAGGGCTTTTGTGTCGGTCATATCGATCACCTTTTGGTCAGTTCCGGGGGTGGTGTCAGGGCGGGTTCAGTTGACCCAGGCGACGGGTAAGTCGTCGCTGTTGAGGCGGACAGGGCGGGCGCCGATCTTGGCGGCGATCACGTCCAGCCCAGTGTTGGTAATCAAGGTTCGGCCGTAGGGGCGGTTGCCCAGGGTCGGATGCCGGTAGGACGACATCACGACACGGAACACATCGGACCCGCGCCAGCGGCCGGTGGGCAGGTTGTAGCGGCAGAGCATGCCCTGTTCTCGCAGCTGCCGGGTCAGGGTGTTCCTACCGATGTTCAGCAGGCCCGCGGCCTGGTCGAAGGTGTATTCCACGTCGATGTCCTCCTACAGCTCTTTCTCAAACACCCAGCAGCGCACGGACATGCTGCCCATGGCGGCTTCTTCGCCACGGATCGCTGATCGCACAGTGCGGCTGGCTTCGATGAATTTCCGGCACCGGGAGGTTTTCAGGTGTCGCTTGAGTTCCGTGATCGGGGGGATGCGCAGCTTCGCTTCCGCGCAGACCTGTTCGAAGTGCTTCAGGTTGACGGCGATCAGCTTGCCCTCGGCGCCGTAGTGGTTGAGCGTCGGTGTGGCTCGCTGGCCCTCGATGTAGTCGAAGGCTTCCCAGAATTCCTGGACCATCGGGTGATCCGCGTTAACCGCGTTCTGGCGCTCCAGCGCCATGCCCTGAATCATTTCCCGGGCGGGCTCCAGGTAGGATTCCGGCAGCAGCTTCAGGCAGTCCGGGCCCAGGCAATCCACCAGCGCCTGCAGCTGCCCGTGATTCTTGGCGATCCGGTGGATGCGAATGTCCGGCAGTTCGGCCAAGGCCTTTTCGTAGGCCGGGGCGCGATCGCAGACCAGGCGCATCACCTTGGCTTCGGCGGCGGTGGCCTGCAGCACGAAGCCGCTGACCTGCTCCATCGGCGTCCGCTCCAGCTTTTCAGCCAGGGCTTTGGTGGTCTCGTTGTGGCCCTCCCGGGTCACGTTCACGTGGACGATCCGCTGAAGGACGGCATCGCTGGCGTTCACCTGGGCGTTCTGGCTGATGACGATCGCGCCGCGGAAAGGGGGTTCATAGGTGTCGTTGCCGCCGTTCTTCTGGCCACGGCTGCGCACGCTGCGGCCGTTGTAGGCGGTCTTCAGTTCATCCCAGTCGAACTGCTTCTGCTTGGCGCCGGCTTCCTGGTCCCGGTCTGACTCGATCAGCACCACCGGCAGGTTGGAGACCTGGGCGAAGTTCCGGGCGCGGGCGGCGAGGGTGGCCTTGCTGGGGTCGAAGCCCTCGTAATCCTGGCGGCCAACCAGCTTCCACAGGAACTCGATCAGCGTGGACTTACCGGAACCGGCCTCGCCGACGATCTCGATGAACGGGAACGACTTGTGCTGGCCGCGGATCTGCTCGGCGAACAGGCTGCCCAGCCAGAAGGCGAGGGCGATGACGCCCTTGGGGCCGAAGCAGTCCGCCAGATCGCGAGCCCAGCCGCGTTGGTAGTCGGCGGCACTCCGGTTGATGTTGAGGGCCACGGACTCGGACAGCGTCTTCACGCTCATGCGGCCGATGTCGTAGTAGTCCTCGTTGTTCAGCTCATGGATCTGGCCAGCGTGGACAGCGAGTTCCGGGAATACCCAGGTTTCGTGTTCCTTGCTATAGCCGATGAAGTCGATGGTCTCGACCGTCTTGATGCCACTGATCTGCTGCTTCAGTAGGCGGTCCAATTGCTGGCTGGAGCCGGTCCAGACGGCACCGGGGGCGATGCCCAGCAGACGCTTCTTGAACTCGCTGGCGCTGGCCAGCTGGCCGCCGCTGAACGTGTTCTTCACCGGCCGGCCGTCGTGCGGGAAATCGACGCGGTAGTAATACCAGCTTTCGTCCGTGACCTTGTTGGCCAGGTAATACAGGGCCGTCGGGTAGCAGTTGGCGATCTCGACCACCGCGTTGCACTGCTCAAGTGCCCGGGCAATGATCTCTTTGTCGGTCAGCGGCTCGTCGCTGTCCTCCAGGTCGCTGATCGCCTTGTGGTATTCCTCCATGTTCAACTTGAACCAGAACAGCCGGTTGTTGAATCCGAATGGGAATTCCTTGCGCCCGGTGTGGCTGTACATCCGGTTGGCTTTTTCCTGGGCGCTGCGGGCGATGACCAGGTCGCCCTGGTACAGGAACTCGTCGGTGGTTTGCTGGCCGTGATCGTTGACCAGCTCGCCACGCTGCCAGGCGTCGTTCCAATCGCGTTTGTGCTTGCCTTCCTGAGGAATGACCGCGGCGCCGACCTTCCAGCCGTCCGCGCGGGAGATGTTGGCGAACTTGCGGATGTACCGGGTGCCGGCGGCGTCGCCGTCCATAGCCCAGATCAGGCGGGGAAGATCCTCGCCGGCTTCCTCGCGGGCCTTGCGCAGCGCTTCCAGGAACTGGTCCGGGTAGTTGTTGCAGCTGAAGGCGGCCACGGCGGCGATGCCGGCGTGATACAACGCGATCGCATCGAAGATGCCTTCCACAATCCACAGCTCGTCGCCTTGCGCCAGATCCAGTCCGGGCGGTACCCAGGCCTGGCCCTTGGTTTTCGAGCCATAGTTGAAGTGGGCCTTCTTCTTGCCGAACCGGTGCGGTTTGTCGACCAGGCGTTCCCAGTAGTCCCGGCGATCGTTCAGGTAGAAGCGCACCGTGGCACTGCCGATGTTCCGGTCCCGGTCCCAGTAGTGCTCCTGGCTGTACCAGCCGCGCACGATGTCCAAATCGAAGCCGCGGCCATGGCGCATGTAGGCGTCGGCAACTTCGGTGCCGGTGTCCCGCTCGCCGGGTTTCCGGTCCTTGCGGCCGTAGCGCTCCGTCCAGCTGTCGAACAGGTCCGGGAACAGCTCCTTCACGTGGTGCTGCTCGCCACACTTGCTCTCGCGGCCGCACTTCACCATCCACGGGCTCTCGGTGCCCACGAAGGCTTCGCGCTTGCCACAGGCCGGGCAGCGCAGGCGCCGCAGGAACTTGCCGCGCTCCACGCCGTCCATGTCGCTCTGCAGACGGTGCAGGATGTCCGACCGTAGTTGGTCTTGCATTCGGAAGGCTCCGGATCAGGCGTTGATGCGAGTGGGTGTGGCGTGTTCCGCCCGCAGCTGCAGCAGCTCGCGGACCGAGAAGATGCTGGTGTGGCCGTTGTCGTCGTGGATGACCACCATGTTGCCGGTGGTCAGGCTCACATCGACGTAGGCGCCGGGCTTGCCCTTGGCGTCCAGGTCCGTCCAGGTCTGCACGGCCAGCAACGCCGCGCGGCGACGGGAGCACTGGTATTCCTCCATCAGGCTGTCGGTGGCCATCTCGATGCACTCGCGGGCATCGGATCCGGCCTTCTTCAGGGCCAGGATTTGGGCGTAGGCGGCGTCGGTCATGGATTGGGCGATCGCGTTCACAGTCATGCTTTTGCGTCCTTCTTCTTGGGTGAGAACTTGTCGTAAGCCAGCTCCATTTCCTGCTGGCATTGCTCGCGGACTTCGGGAGACAGCGGGATTTCCCGCATTCGGCCTTCCGGGTCCAGGGAGAGTCGGTCGGTGTGGGTCAGGAACACCACGCCCTTGTAGCCGCAGTGATCCGGCTCCTGGCAGTACACGTAGAGCTGGCGCTGTGCCGGGATCATCTGAACGCTCGTCCGCACGCGGCAGACGCCGGCGCAGTGAGGGCAGAGGATCCGCAGGAAGTTGTTGCGCATGCCGGGCTCGAGGCGTTCCTGGTCTTCCACCGGTGCCTTCGGGTTCTTTGCTTCCAGCACGGGGCCGTAGGACAACTCCAGCGAACCGCGGTACCCGCATTCGATGTTTCGGCACTGGACGAAGGCGTCCTTCCCCTTCTGCTGAATGGAGCGACTGGTCTGGATCGAGCAGGCCTCGCCACAGGCGGGGCAGCCGATCGTCAGGTAGTTGCGTTTGATCTGGCTGAGCTTCACTTACGCGGCCCTCCCACGGCGTGTAGGGCTCGGTTGCGGCCAGTCAGCCGGAGACTGGCACCCCGCATGCGTTGTTTGATCAGCCACTCGGCGGCCTGGCTCTGGGTCTCAAGGCCCTGCTGCAGACGAACAGTCTCCAGGAGCCCGGCCTGTTCTTCGGTCAGCTCTAGGGTTATTTCCGGCATCTCTTCAGGACCTCAAATGCTGCGAATGTGTGCCTCGGAATGGGGCGCGCCGCCGGTCATGCTGGGAGTCGTGGGTAACAGGGACGCCTCGGCCTGGGCGATTAGCATCTGGCGCAGCAGGCTGGCGCGATCGGTGCCGGTGTAATCCACCAGGGCATTGATCAACGCAGCCTCGTAGTCGTCCAGGTTGAGGCTCACACGGTGTTTGCGGATGCGTTTGGGGTCCTGATACATCGATCTACTCCTTCAGGGGTCAGGCGGAATGCTTGCGCTGGTAATCGTTGAGGCCTTGCAGGAAGAAGATGCGGGCCTGGGATGCCATGGATCGGCCCTCGGCAATGGCAGCGTCTTCCAGGGCTGAGCGTTCCTCGCTCAAAAGGCGCAGGGCGATGGGCTTGGCGGTCAGCACACCGGTCGGTGCCCGGTGGCTTGGGTTGGGTTTCTTTGCACCAGTCATGGTGTATCCTCTGTGTAACGCTGAATTACACAGAATGATAGTCCCCGATCCGCAAGCAAGTAAACATTATGGGAATTTAAATTTTCTATCGGTATCCGAAATGAGTGACAGTCTTTTAAATAGTGAACAAATTATTCACAGAATGAGAGAGGCGATCGGGGTCAAGAATGACGGGCTCGTAGGCGAGTATTTGGGGGCGTCAAAACAGGCGGTCTACAACTGGAAGAGCCGTGGATCCATTCCGATTGAGTACTGCGTCAAGTTCTGCGTGAAAACCGGTCGCAGCCTCGACTGGTTAATTTTCGGATTGGGTGATAACCGAGTTTCTGATGAACCGTCTGTTTACTACGCGGACCAGGACTACAGCGAAGTCCCGGTTTATGACATCGAAGCCAGCGCTGGCGACGGTTCGCTTTTCGACCAGGAAGTGATCAGCAGCTACCTTAAGTTCCGGAATGACTGGCTGGCTCGAGAAGGGCTTCACCAAAAAGACCTGGTGGCCATTCGTGTCTCTGGTGACTCGATGGATCCCACACTGTCGGACGGTGACACGATCCTGATCGATCGGTCCCGCATTAAGCCCGACGGAGTGTTCGCCATTCGAATCGGCGATGCTCTGCGCATCAAGCGTCTCCAGAAGCTCACAGACGGGAGCCTTCGGGTGTCCAGTGACAATACGTTTTACCAGGAAGAGATTATTCGTCCCGAGAATCTAAACCAGGTGGATATCGTGGGGCAGTGCTACTGGCGGGGTGGCCGGGTTTTTTGAGTTTTCTCGTTTACTGATTGGGCCCTCTTTTCAGTACTCGAGTAAGCGCTATGAGCTGGGGAATCCAGGGAAATATATAATTAAAAAGGGTTACAGATGTCAGAGGAACAATACTTTACAGTAGAGACCACGTACCGAATCCACTACAGCACAAAGAATCCTGTTCCTATACCGGAAATCATTGAGTCGCTGAAGAATGTGGAAAAGCTCCTGCAGCGGACGCCTAAGTTTGTAGAGAAGGCGTTTGAGGAGCTTGAAGTTGTCAACATGCAGGTTTATGTCGATTCGCTAAGGTCCGGTAGCCTGACAGAAGATTTCCTAGTGAAGTTCGTTTTCAAAGGAAAGGAAAACTATGACAAAGCCAAGGAAGTCGTCGACAAAATGCTTGAAGATAACACCATGATAAGAACAGTTGTTGCGGTCGGTTTTGGGGCGATGATGACATATGGTGTTATGAACGCACTTCAACCTGGCCAGCCGACGAACCAGATCGAAGCGTACAATAATACGATCGTCAATGTGGGTGGCACGGCCAGTCTTGATGCCGAAGACATTAAATCGATCCTAGATGCGACGAAGGATACCAAGCAGCTGGCTCGTCAAGCTGTGGCTGTTGTTCGTCCTGCCAAAGCTGATCCTGATGGCACGATTGAAGTTGATAACAATCCAGCGCTAACCGTTCCGAAGGAGTATGTCCAGCGGGTCCCACTGGATTATGAGGCGCCTATACCTCAAGAAAAAACCGCCAAGTACCAGAATGCCCATATCTTTATTTACGCGAGCGACAGGGATAAGTCAGATAAGAACTGGGCAGGCGTTGTTCCGGGGGTTGCGGATTCCAGGGTTAGATTCCAGCTTTCAGATAATGTTGATCCGAAAGAGTTGCACGGTAAAACGAAAGCCAGCGCTGATATCACTGTGGTCGAGCGCTACGTGCCATCCAAGAAGTCCTATGAAGTTAAGCTCGTTGAAATCGATTATATTTACCCGCCTAAGCGCCCAGTTCAGGCTAGCGCGAACCCATAACGTTGTTTTGTTATTGGCAGTGGTGAATGCCCGCCATTCAGGGATAAGTAAAACCGAAGTAGAAGTAAAAAGGAGTGATCGATGGCGCTGACAAAGTGTAAGGAATGCAAAAAAGAGGTTTCGACAAAAGCTGAAAAGTGCCCGCATTGCGGGGTCAAGAATCCCGGTATGTCGGCCAAGGATACGCTGGTCGGAGCTGTCGGCCTGTTTGTGATTGTGGTCATCGGGTGGGCGATTTTTGGGCCTGATGACGAGCCGGATTCAGAACCTTCAAAAACACAGCAGTCTGAAAAATCAGCTGATGAACTGGCTGCGGAAAAAGCGGCTAAAGCTGAGGAATGCCGGAAGGATATTCAGTGCTGGGGGCGTGAAAACGTGGCTTCAGCAACCACTTTGTGTGTTCAGGCAGTCGAGCGTCGAGCCAAGTATGAGGTGAAGTGGACCGATGGCTTTGCAGACATGAAACTGAGCCGACGCGGCTGGCTGGATGAAGATAAGGGGACGCTGTCCTACTACGGTGACCAGGTTCAATTCTCTAATGGCTACGGTGCATTCGAGAACTATATCTATAGATGCGATTACGATCCAAATACCGACACACTTTTGGACCTTCAGATGGAGCCTGGTCGAATCTGAACCGCGGCTTTATCCCGATTTTGTTTCAGCATTGAGCGCGGAGACCATACCGCTATCACTCAAACTGTGACTGGTCCGCGTGACTACCCAATCCCGGCTGTTGATCTGCGGCTTCAGCCCGCCGACCTTCAGCCGGTATTCAGGCCCCACCTCCGGCCGCCCCCTGGCCAATGTTATTCCGAACTCTGCTTCACCCCTCTGGATTCGCTTCAATTCTGCCCAGGCGGCCGCCTCGGCTTCGTCCTTGTTGGGGTAGGTGCCGCGCAGTCGCTTTAGCCGGTCGTCGGTTCCGGCTGTTACCTGCACCTGCTGGCCCTGTTCCAGGTCGTCATAGAACGCTGCGACGCCGGTGTAATCCTCGCGATCGGTTTCCCGGTAATCGTAGCTGTCGCCGTCCCCAGGCGTGACGGTGATGACGGGCAGGGCGGTACCGCGGACGGTTTCCGCCTGGCCGCGCGGTGTGAACAGCAGCCGGCCGTGCTTCACGGCCGCGATCGCGTCGTGCTTCTGGCCCAGCCGGGTCAGCAGGTTGAGGTCGGATTCGTCGGTCTGGTCCAGGTGTTCAACGACGGTGCTGGCCAGTTGGTCCTGAACGACGGCTTTCAGGTCGTTATTGGCGGCGATGGTGCCGACGATGTCGCCGATGCTCGTCTGGTGCCAGCTTCGGGTCTGGCGTGCGGGCAGCTGTTTGCGCATGTCGGCGCTGCGGGCGGTGATGCTGATCTGGTCCGGCGGGCCGCTGAAACGGGCCTCGTCCACGATGAAGGTGCCTTTCTCCACCAGGGCCTGGCCACGCCAACCGATGGCCAGCTCGATTTCGGCGCCCTTGGGCGGGATCTCCAGGGCGCTGTCGTGGTCGCTTAGGGTGATGCTCAGCGTGTCGGCCTCGTCACCCGGGGTTTCGTCCAGGGTCAGGTCGATCAGGCGGCCATTCACGGTGGGCGTGATGTTGGTGCCGTTGACGATCAGGCGATAGGCGGGGGACAGGTGATCCATCAGGCGATCAGGCCTCCACCGTTGCTGCGTCGCGGGCTATAAAGCCCCAGGCCGACGGCCGCGTCCCGGTTGGTGGCAGCGCGATCGCGCAGGGACTGGAAGTCGGCGTCGTCGACGCGCACCAGCTGGATGGTGAAGTCGATCTTCTGGGGCACGCCGTCCCGGAAGAAGACGGTGCTGGTCTCCTGGATGTCGGTGATGCTCCAGAAGCCGTACACGCGGCCGGAGCCTTCGATCAGCGGCCAGGCTTTCCCCTCGTCGGCCATAATGCGCACGTCGTCCAGCGTCACGCGGCCGCCGGTGATTTCCGGCATCAGGGTGCCGGACAGGGTGATGCGATCCTCGCCCGGGCCCAGGTACTGGTAAGCCGGGCGCTGACCGGTCCGGTTCTGGCTCGGGTGGCGCCATTGGGTGCTGCGCTGCAGCTGCTGGTAGGGCAGGGACTTCACTTCGAACACGAACATGCCCAGCGTCATCATCATGGCGTTACTCTCCCATCAAGACCGATCGTACAGGGCGCTGCGGGCCCGGGTGGCTTTGCGGCGGTCGCGCTCCTCGAGGATGCGTTGAACCTGCGCGGCGACTTCCTCGGCGCTCTGCCCGGGGGCGGCGTAGACGTTGAAGGTGTACTGGTCGCCGCCGCTCTGGGTTGCGGCCGGGGCTTGAGCCGCGACGGGCGGCCGGCTGTCGAACTGGACGCTACCGGCAGCGGCCGGCAGGGCGGCGGCACCAATGGCGATGCCTGCACCGGCCCGGCGTACCCGGCGGCCGAAGCCGCTAACTTGCTTGAGCGCGTGGGGCTCCTGCTGTTCCAGCCCCTTGCGGTAGCCTTCCAGCGTGTCACGGCCTGCGCCCATGAAGACGCGCGAGGGCGATTTGATACCCAGCACGTCCTTGAACCAGCCGATGGTGGCCTTGCCGGCGTTAACGATGGTGTCCTTCACCTTCTTGAGTCCGCCGGTAATGCCGCCCACCAGACCCTCCAGGATCTGCGATCCAAAGCCAGTGAACGTGTCGGGCAGGTCCACGCCAAACCAGCTGAGAACCTTGCTGAAGGCCTTGTAGAACAGGCCGAGCGGTGACCAGTTCAAGATCAGCTTGCCAATCCCGGATAGGCCGCCGTCGAATGCGGCTTTGATATCGCGCCAGCGGTCGCTGAACCAGCCGGTGATCCCGTCCCAGTTTTTGTAGATGAGGTACACGGCGCCGCCGATCGCGGCGGCTATGCCTGTGATGATCAATCCGATCGGGTTGGCAGCAATCGCCAGGCCGATGGCTTTGATGCCGGCCGCGATCGCCGGCAAGCCGCCGGCGAGCCCGATGATGGCGCTGGAGGCCGAGAAGATCGCCTTACCGAATGCCAGGATGGTCATGACCGGCTTGAGGGCAAAGATAAAGGCTAGGATCATTCCTAGGTTGTCGAAGCCACCGACCAAGGTCGCCAGGCTCGTCACAAGGCTGGCGACAGTTCTCGCTCCAGCTGCGATACCAGAGAAGAGGTCTTTGGCAACTGGCAATGCACTTCTGAATCCATCACTGAGGCTACTCGCGAAGGAATTCACTTCGCTACGATTTTCTTTAAGCCAATCGACGGATTCGCTCATGACATCTGTAAAGAAGGGTAAAAGCTCGGTAGCTATCGTGTTCCTAACACCTTGAAGGCCGCCTTGAACACGGCGCCATTCCTTCATGTATGCGCGCGCATCCTTAGCGCCCTTGCCTCCTACAGTTGCGCCCAGATCCTCTGCTTCGCTTTTTAGCGTCCCGATTTCCTTGGCGCTTAGACTGGCTACTTCGGCCAGCTGCTCACCACCAGTACCACCGAAAAGCTCATCAGCGAGTCTCTGACGAGCAGCAACATTCTCGATGGACCTCATTCGGTTGAGGACCATTTGCATGAGTCTGTCGGTATCTCCGGATGCGGCGGCCAGCTCCTTCTGTCCAAGTCCAAGCCGCTGGAATGCATCGGCGGCAGGCCCTTTTCCAGTGACGGCAAACTCATCGGTACGCAGCGACAGTTCCTTTATCGCGTCAATCATGGCGTCACTATCAACACCAAATTGTCGGCCAAGGTATTGCCACTCACTCAAGGATTTAGTGGCAAGCCCGAGCCGTTTGGCCCACTGGTCGACCTCTTCAGCGTTCTCAGCGTAACCATGAGAAATCAGCCCCAAGGTGCCCCCAATAGTGGCACCACCGACAGCCAAAGTTCGGCTTGCCTTACCCACCTCGCTCGTCATGTTGTTGAACTTGCCGCTAACGTCGGCTTTGCCGAGCTTGTCCAGGTAGCGTTTCTGGCGTTGGATCCGGTCGTTGGCCTTGACCATGCGATCGGCCAGGCGCTGTTCTTCCTGGGACAGGTTGCGGGTGTCGACGCCGGCCTGTTTCAGCCGGTCACGGACGCGCCCCAGTTCCTTGCGCTGCTGCTGGCCGGTGGCAGTGAACTTGTCCACCTCCCGCCGGGCCTTGTTGTACTGGGATCGCAGTTTATCGGTGGGCTTGCTGGTGTTGCGCAGCTCGTCGCCCAGCTGGCGCACGCGCTCCTGGGCGGTGTTCAGGGACTGGGAATTCTCCCGGATGGAGCGGTCCAGCTTCTTGAACGAGGACACGTCCCGCTGGGAGGCCTTGAGCTGTTTGATTTCCTGCTGGTTCTGCTTCAGCGCCCGGGCGGTGCCGGTGGACGTGGCGTTGATCTTCTTGAGGGGACCGGTGATCTTGTCACGGGCGGCCAGGATGACCTGCAGGTCCAGGGACTTGTTGGCCATTATTCCTCCGGCTGGCTGCGCTTGCGGGCCTGTTCCCGCCACTCCATGAGTTCACTGATCGGCATGCTGGCCATGGCAGAGGGCGACCAATGGAAGATGGCCGCCACGTCTGCCATGGCATCTTCAACGCGGCGGGGGATCAGCCCTTGTGCCGCTTCTGCAGCAAAAAACCGGCGATTTCCTTGCCGCACTCGGTCAGATCGGCCGGGTCCATGTTGCGTACTTCGGGTTCGGTCAGGGTGGGTGTGCTGATGCGGGGCACCAGCTTGGTGATGCTGTCCACGTCGAGATTGATCACTTCGGCCAGGCTCAGGCCGCGCAGTTCGCCGGCCATGGGCTTGCGCAGTTTCACCTGGTCGATCTTCTCGCTCTCGCGGGTGATCGGCGTGTCCAGGTCGACGGTGACGGTTTCTGTCTTGCTCATGGGTCAGGGGTCCTTACAGGCCAAGGTTGCTGCGGCGTTCCTTGAGGCGATCGACACCGCCGATCTTCTCGACCATGCCGGGCACGTCGATTTCCACCACGTCTTCGCCGTCGATGGTCAGCTTGTAGTAGCTGAGGGTGGTGGTGACGCTCTGGGTGTTGTCGCTGCCGGCTTCGGCGTCGCCCATGTTGATCTCGCTGTGGCGGCCGCGGACGACGATTTCGACGGGGACGGTCTGGCCGGTGTCGTCGCGCTCGTAGCTGCCGGCGAAGCGCAGCATGTCGGCGTCCATCTGGCTGGTACCGAAGTTGTCGAACAGCTCGGGGATCAGGCCGGCCGGCGTCCACTGGAACTGGAGCTTCTGCATGCCGTGGTCGATATCGACCGGGGCCGCCATACCGCCGCCCCGGAATTCCTCCATCTGGCGGGCCAGCGGCGGCAGCGTGAGGGACGCGATCATGCCCTGCCAGTTGTCGCCGTTGCCGAACAGGTTGAAGTCTTTGAGCTTCTTGGGAAGTGCCATGGTTCAGTGCTCCTTTACGCGGCTACACGGCTGGCGAAGTCCGCCAGGTACTGGTCGGTGATGCGCTGGCGCAGCATCAGGTTTTCCAGCGGCGGTACCGGGGTGTAGTCGTAATCGATGTACAGCTTGCCGGCCTTCAGCGTGTCCTTGGTGTTGATCTCGCTGTCGAACCAGGCGCGGGCGTCGATGATCAGTCCCAGGTTCTTAAGCTCCCGGAACTTGGCGTTGATGCCCTCGATGATGTCCTTGGCCAGCGAGGGGTGCATGGGCTTGTCCACGGCCCACATGTGCGCCTCGGCGATGGTGTCGGCCAGGATCTGGGCGGTGCGGGTGTAGTTCTCGAACGCGAATAGCGGATCTGCGCTGCACGTGCGGGAGCCCCAGAAGCGGAAGCCTTCGCGTTGGATCAGGGTGGTGACGTCGTTGGCGTTGAGCTGGCCGGCGTCGGTGTTCGGGTCCTGCAGGTCCCAGTGGATGTCCTTGTCGATGCCGGTGACGCCGTTCACGGCCACGTTGGACAGCGTCTTGTGCCAGCCCACGGTCTGGTCGATCAGCGAGCGCAGGCCCATGGCCCGGGCGACGGCATAGGCGGTGCCGGTGGTCGCCGTGTTCACGTCGAATGCGGTGAAGTCCGGGAAGATCAGCATCAGCTCGCGGGCACCGAAGCCGTCCCGGTACAGGATCGCTTCTTCCAGGGTGGCGCAGCCGTAGCAGCTGGCGTACAGGAAGGCGCGGAGTTTCTGGGCGATGGTGATGCCGGCGGCGGTGACGTTCTCGGTATCAAGACCAGGCACACCCAGAATGCGCGGTTTCACGCCCAGGTTCTGCTCGGCGGACAGCAGGGCCTGCAGACCGGTCTTCTTGCCGGCGGCCGTGGTGGTGCCGATGACGTTGTCTTCGGTCGCGGCTTCGTCGGCGCCTTCCTCGACACGGACGATGACAACGGTGGCGGATGCCTGGTCGGCGATGGCGTCCAGGGCGCCGGGCAGGGTGCCCTTGGTACCCGCGTCGCCGATCGCGCCGGACAGGTCGGTGACCAGAACGGGCGTGTTCAGCGGGAAGGGCTCGTCTTCGCCGCCTTCCAGGGCGGTGACGCCAATGGCGTTGACCACACCGGTGCCGTCGTTGCCGGCATCGAGTGCGGCGGTAACCAGGGCGTTGGCTTCGGCGCTGTTGCCGATGGCAGTGATGACCTCGCTGGCCGTGCTGGTGATGTCGCCCTGGGCGTCGGTGGCCAGGCTGACGGTGATGGCGTTGCCGGCGACGGTCACGGCCAGGGCGGACGAGGCCGCGCCCGGATCCACATACTGGACGGTGATGTTGTTGCCGGCGACGCCTACGGCTGCGGCGGTGTAAACGATGTCGGCATTGTCGGCGATGGGGCGCAGGGTGGCTTCGGCGGCCACGCCGGCCAGCGCCTCGGGAGCGGTCGCCACCAGCCCAATGACGGCGGTTGCGACGGTGCGAATGGTCCGTGTGCCCTCGTTGATCTCAAGAACACGGACGCCGTGATGGTATTGGTCGGGCATGACGCCTCCAGGTCATCTATGTGGCGGTGGTTTAACTGCCATGATGAACGCTGGAGGCTGTGGCGCTATGGGCCGGACTTGTGTGGAGCTAATGAACAATATTGCACTGATACCAGCCATATAGGCGAACACTCAGTACCATGATCCGCCGTCGCCATGAGGGTACACTCAGTTCCCTCAAACTGGAATCGAATAGCGCGTTGGCCGCCGACCAACCACGACCTTCGATTAAGGCGTAGTCATGGACGGCGGCAGCCAGGAAATACTCCCCGACAGGGGGGAACACTGGCCAGAATATTCTCGGGACTGTGGCGCCATCCGTGGCAAACCCCATCGGAACACTGACACCGCTAATGGTTACTTCCTCCTGGAGCACGTAGCGGGCACGCTTTCTCCAGGCGGTTGGGATCTGGATTTCGACCCGAACGGATTTCATCAGCGCACCGGCCAGCTGCTCATGACCGCATCGGCGCCATTTGGCAGGTAGCCGAGCGCTTCCAAAGCCTGCAGGCCTTCATGCAGATCAGGGTCCGCCTTCTCTACGCGGTCGGCCAGTTCGATCTTGATCCACATGGCCGACAGCTGCTCGTCAGCCCGGGCCTGAACCAGCATCGTGTCCGTCGTCCCGCCCGCACGCTGACAGAGCTTAACGAACTGGGTTTTGCTTAGTGGAGCCGGGTTTTTCAATGTCTTCAGTGGCATCAGGCTACCCTCACATAGAGTGGCTTTTCGGAGTCTGAGTCCGTTTTTCGGGTGAGCATTCCAACATGTTTTTCAAACGCCAATACGTTTGCCTGTGCAACGTTCAGAGCCCAGAGTGACGTTCCATCAAATGCCAAGCCCCTGGCAATGGTCATGTCCGACGATGCGCTAATCGAAAAAGATTCCCCTGTTAGACCGGCGGCGGGACTGATTTCCAGCACACGGCCATTGCCTGTTGCCACCCACAGGGACCCTGCTGCGTAGGCAAAGCTCCAACCATTGCCTGATTGGGCACCGTAATTAAAAGAGACTCCCGTGTAATTGCCATCGAGATCATACTGGTAGATGCAGGCTAACGATGAGTCTGATCCTGCGCCGGTTTTATCCAAAGCCCACAGATGGGTGCCATCGAATGCAACTCCTTCCAGCGTATTCACCTGGTTGCCAACGGCCACGGAATCACCCGTGAAGTTGAAAGCCGAATCGACCTTATGAATTCGGTTTCCTGAGGTGGTTGCCATCCAGAAATTGGTGCCGTCCCATGCCATCCCAGTAATCGTAGATAGACTCGTTGGGATTGCTTCAATAAAGGTTCCATCGGGCGCATATTTGTGAACAATATTGGCTGCACCAATGACATAAAAGAAGCTGCCGTCCCAGGTGATTGCCGTTGGATTTGTCTCTTGACCGCCTACGCTAAACGATTTGTTGAAATAGGCACCAAAACTCTTAGCAGCTAGGGGGTACTCATTAATGTCATTCGATACTGTGCCAGACCGCAGCCATTGGCTGCCGTTTGCTTCGGTGTAAAGAGGGTCGGTTGTGTTCATCGGTGCGATGCTGTTGATTGGTAGAGCACTACTACCACCGCCACCCAGTCTGATTGGCATCTCAAATCTCCCATTGGTTTCCTGTCATGACGAATTCGGCCTGGACATCGCCATTGATGATGATTTCAGTATCGGCTCCTCGATCCGTGTTGATTTGGGATCCGCCGGCGACTGAGATAACTGGCTCGACATCTGGTCGTGAGGCCACGATGATCGACTCCCCGGATTTCACCGACTCGGGCGCGGGCAGCGTGTAGGTGCCGGCCGCTGTGATGAAGTGCTTCTGGCTGACGGCGAGCGCTCCCGGGGTGTCGACGATCTGCCAATTCAAGCGGCTGTTCACCCAGGCGCGGGAGGCGAAGATCACCGTCGGATCAATCACCAGGTCCACCGCGTCGGCGCTCTCAACCTGCAGGAAAATCCGAACCGTGAGCTCGCGGCCGGAGCCCTCCGCCACGATTGGCTTGTAGGTTTCAGGGAAGTTCGCGATTGCGATCAGGTTGCCCTGGTCATCCCAGACGCCGGCCTCACGAACCGTGAACCCGCCCTGATCCATGGGAATGACCATCTCGGCCACCAGTTGATCGGGGTTGGCCGGATCGATACTCAGTTGGCTGATCGCTGCCCGGTATACCTCATTGGACAGAGCCGTCATGGCTTCGGTGGGCATAACATCAGAGCCGTTGCCATCGCCCACGGACATTTCAGTCAGGCTGATTGTTTGCTGTAGCGCCAGCGCGTTAGCGATTCGGGCGCGGCCGATCGTGGTGATCAGGCTGTAAAAGCTGCTCATTGTGGGTAGACCTCTGCGCTGTCATAAACTGCGAAACCGGACTGAGCAACGGCGCGACCGTAGGACTCAATGGCGGTGGATTGGTACGGATAGACGTCGACCGATTCGCCGATGGTGAGTGCCGACGCAACGAAGATGCTGCCGGGCAGCTTGGCGATCAGCTTCAGGTCGTAGTGGCTGCGCACGTTCTTTGAACGGTCGATGATTCGCTGGGCCAACTGGATCTGATCCTCGTCCAGGGGCGTGTCGGTAATCTCAACCTCCACGTCGAAGGTGTAGGGCTCGGCGCCGTTCTGGAACCACTCGGTCAGCTTTGCATCGAAGCCCAGGGCCCCGATGGCGGTCTTCACTGCTCCGACCGTGCCTTTACGGTTGTGCACGTCGTAGGAGGCGGAGATCACGGCCCGCTTTTGCTGCTCTGTCCAGCTGTCTTTCCAGGTGTCGACGGAGAAGGCCCAGGCGAGCCAGGGCAGAATTTCCGCGGGGCAGGTCTGCGGATTCCAGAGATGTGAAATGGCCAACAGCAGATCGCTGGATCTAGCCATGGTGGCTTCCAGGTCACGCTCCTGATCGGTTGTGCTCGGTGGCAGCAGGCTATTCATCGACACCACCAATGATGACGTTCACGGAGGTGCAACTGGGCGCCTGGTGGGTCGCAATGGCGATATCGGCCACCGGGCTGTTCAATGTTACCTTCTGGACGCCCTCCTGGTGAAGCGCTGCGTATATCGCTGAAAGGCTTACATCCCGGCCGAGTCGGCTACTCTCTTCGATGTGTAACTGAATGGCGGCCGTTGCTGCCTGCAGGACTACGTTACCATCCGGGCCAGGGTAGAGGGTGAGCTCAGCATCGATGGTGTAATTCACGATTTCTGCACTTTGCACGGTGACCTGGTCCGTCAAAGGCCGGATTTCTTCGGCTGAAAGCGTTGCGTCGACTGCATCGAGTAGAGCCGCGGGCGCTGTGCCGTCTCCGGAGCGGGACAGGACATATACAACAGCCTGGCCCGGGCTTGGGGAGTCAACGCTGGCATCGAGCACATCGGCATCAGCACCGAGTGCGTGGAATAGGTAGTTGCCAATGGACCCCGCAGTGCTCAAGCCTTCGAATGCCAGTTGCACGCGGCGGCGTAGACTGGAATCGTCTTCCATTGTGGGGTCAATTGGAGGCTGAGCGGCCGGATCGCCCGGATCGATCACCAGGCGCTCGACGTTGTAACGAGCGGCGATCTGGTCGAGATCAGAGTCCATGGCGTAGGCCAACATGACCGATCGGGCGGCCTCGTTTATGCGTTGGCGCAGGATGGTTTCCCGAAAAGCGGCCACTTCCAGTAATTTGATTGCAGGCTCGGACTCCAGAATGGCGTCGAAGTCTTCCGATCGCGATTTCAGATCATCGATCATGGCCTGAAGGATCACCTCATAGTCGATCACCTCGACGACGTCGGGCGAGGGCAGTTTCGATAGGTCTACTGCAGTGAATGCGCCCGCCATCAGATGCCCCTCCCGGTGTTGAGTGAGATAGAAAGAGAGTGCCGCTCTTGGCCATCCCCGCTTTTAACCAGGACATCCATCTCGATGACAGCAGCACCTGGTTGATTGCTTCGCACCAGGTTCACGACTCGCTCTACCTGAATCCGTGGCTCCCATTCATTCAAGGCAGTGATCACAGCCGCATAGGCGCGTAGCAGTGTGGCTCCGTTCAGTGGTTGATCGATCAGCGAGGGCAGAAGCGAACCGTACTCACGGCGCATCACTCGGCTACCCACGGGCGTGGACAGGATGTCGGCCATGCTTTGCTGGATATGCTCGAGGCCACTCAGGCGTTTACCACTGGTCGCGCTCATTCCGATCATGGACACCTCACGTCACGGGCCAGGAGCCGGCGCTGCTGCCACCGGATACCTCAGCCGTCGCGTTGGTCTGAATTTCGTCAACCACGGCATTGGCGATTGCCTGGGCCATCCGCTCTACCCAGCTGTGCTGCCCGTTTGAGTTGGCGCCGAAGGCTTCCATCTCGGAAACGATCCGGTTTTTCAGTTGAGCCTTGTCCATTGCCATATCACTTGCCCGCCGTTACTGTGCTGGAGCCATCACCGTGGGGAAGGCCGGTGAAGTGGCAGACGTGACCGGTGGTGACCACCGGGTTTCCATCGTTGTGGTGAATCTTCTCGGCGTTGACCTTACAGATGCCGGCCACGGCGGTCGTGGCATTGCCACCGACGTTAACCGTGGCATCGCCCGTAATGTTCACGTTCACCTTGCCTACCAGGTTGGCGACGAGCTGCTTTTTCACGTGGTCATAGGTGATCTCGCTGCCGTCCGGATAGACCCGCTTGTGCTCGTCCGGGCTGCTGGATGGGGCGTTCTGCCGGAACAGGCCGGTGATGATGATGGCCTGGGCCAGGTCGCCGGAAGGTGAGATAAGAACCACCTGTTCCCCCTCGGTGGGCGGATCCCAGTCGACTGTGGTACCGGCTCGCAAGGTGATCCAGCGTTGCCAGCCGGTCAGGTTGTCGCCCGCTTGCACCCGGGCACGGGCGCGGTCGTGGTCCACTTCGGCAATGGTGCCGATGCGGATCAGGTTGTTGATCAGGCGGAAGGCTTCAGCAAGCGTATTCATGGCGCCAGTTTGGGCGTGAGGTCGCGCGGGCGGGAAGTCGGGCGTCTTGTCGGGGGCGGACCCACAAAATCCGCTAGGGCTCGATGTGCTCCAGGACACGATCGGCGATCCGTTCCAGGTCCTCGCGTCCAAAGCCGAGCAGGCGGCGGGCCGGGTAGTCGTAAACCGGGCCGTCCTTGTCCACTTTGGCGCGAAGGCCGAAGTGGTGAATGGCGGCGATGCGCCCCACGGGACCGGCGAACGCCAGTCCGGCTTCGTCCGGGCTGGTGCGGATCTTCAGGTATTTGGCGGTGCGCAGCTTGGTGAACATGGCCTTCTTGCGGATCGCGCCTTTCTTCCCCCGCAGATTCCGTTTCTTGCGGGGTTCCCAGCGCTGACCATCCGGATCTTCCTGCTGCTTCATCCGCTCCTGGTTGGCCTTGCGCAGGTCCCGGGATATCACCTTCATCAGCTTGCGCCGCTCGGCCGTATCCATCTTGCGCAGGAGCGGTTCGACCCAGCCGGAGAGGGCGTCGATGTCGTCAGTCATCGCCCGGTACCGGTTCGGCCAGGCCGTGCAGGTCGCTGATGATCTGCCATTCGGCGTCGGCGTTCATTTCCAGCGGTGGATCGGGCAGCACGTGTTCCACATCCAGACCCGCTTCGGTGGCGTTCACTATGACCCGTTCGGTGATGTTGACGGTCACGCTGATGTCGTAGCTGTTGTTGTTCAGCAGCTCGGCTTCGAAGCTGATGGAATTCTTCGGGTCAAAGCCCGGTTCCCTTACCAGCAGCCAGGACAGGATCGGGATGATGATCTCGTCCACCTCGCCGGCGTAGTCGGTAACGATCAGTCGCACGGGCAGCGTGTACTTGTGGCTCAGGTTGGTGCCCTGCCAACACTCGATGTTGCCGTCCTCGATGAAGGTCAGCAGCTTGTCCGGATTCTTCTTGAGGTGCCGGACGTTGGTCAGGATGTGGTTGCGCAGGTCGGCGAGCTTCTTCATTGCTGGGCCTCTTGCCGTTCTCGGATCGCCTGGACCAGGCCGTTATGGTGGATTTTGCAGCGGTGGTAGATGCCGGCCCATTCCTTCAGGGTGACCGCGGCTGTGCCGCCGGTGCCGTCAGTCAGATGGGGTAGCGTCTGCGGGCACCTCGTCAGTAAGTTTTCCTGGAAGGGCTGCGGTTTCCCCGTCTGCGGCAGCATTGAGCAGGCGGACAAGCTCAGGCTCAAAGCACACGCGCTTATAAATCGGCTTCTGCACTTCACGGATAATCCCCCGATCGATGATGCGTTCTGTTGGCTTCAGCTGGGCCAGCTTGTCCTGGACTTCCCGGGCGACCTTGGATTCCCGGTCCATGGCGGCGTCCAGGGTCTTTTCCATGGCTTCCTTCGCCGCCAGGTCTTTGCTGTCTTCAAACCAGCCCCGGGCCTGCCAGCCCGACCAGGCGATGACGGCGACCAGAAGCGCATAGCCGGCGATCTTCAGCTTGGTCATTCCTGCTTTCTCCCGCTGTTGACGTAGAAGCCGAACCAGGCGGCCGCACCGCCCACCACGGCGGACACGAAGGTGGACTGGGCGCCGGATGGATCCGGCAGGGCCATAAACCACGTGCAGATCTGCCAGACCAGGACGCCGTACATCAGCACCAGCAGGCGCGGCACGACCCGCCAGGCGTCAAGCTGCTGCGGCGTGAGTTTCACGGGATCTCCCCATTGCACGGTGACGGTCGTAGGCCGCGGCCAGGCGCGTGTCGTAGTGGTTGCGGGTGTAGGCGGGGCCGTTGTACTGCTCGGCGAAGGACCGCCAATCCCGGGCCTTCAGCGCGGCGTGAAGCCCGCTGTCCAGCTTGATGAAGCGGACGAAGGCGTCCAGGTGTTCGGCCTCGTTCTGGATCATCTTGTGGTAGAAGTCCTGGGCGGACGTGTAGCCCAGCGCCTGCCAGTGGAAGCCCATGATCTGGAACAGGCCCCAGCTGGCTGACTCGATGGCCACGGGTTCGGCAATGGAGCAGGCACGACGCAGCCGGCGCCATTCCCCCTCGCCACCGATATAACCGCCGGGTTTCGGGTTGACGATGTTGGGGAACTTCTCGGCGTTGTGCTCGCGCTCGGCAGGCTCCAGGCGACGGTACATGACGTGGCGTTCGAACAGGATGTCCGGGCGGCCGGATGGCAGGAATCCCGTCTCGCGGCTCTCGACTTCCGTCACCGCCTTGATCGCCGCGACCTGCACACCCAGTTTTCGGGCAGCGGCCTTGATGTCGCCTTCGCGCAGGGCCTTGCGCCCGATCTCGGACGGCGTGGTGGGGTCCAGTGCGGCGAAGGTGGCCGGACCGGCGATGCCGTCCACGAACAGGCCGGCTTTGCGTTGGAAGCGGGTCACGGCCTTTTCGGTCTCGTCGCCGAACCAGCCATCCACGGACAGTGAAGCGCCGGTTGCGTTCAGTTTGTTCTGCAGGGCGGTGACCTGTTGGCCAACGTCGCCGTGTTGAAGTGTCACTGTGCGGGTCCTCCGATTGCGATGCTGAGCAGGTTGACCACCTGGCCGCGGAACATAAGCATCAGGCCGCCGATGCCCATCAGCACCCAGATGGCACCGGCCGCAAAGGCAATTTTCTTGCCCATGGATCCCACCTTGTCGGTCAGGCCGGTGATGGCGACGGTCGTGGCGCTGGCGTTGTCATTCAGCGCGTTCAGGGTGTCGCGCTTGTCCTGATCCATGCGACGACGGAAGGCGTTCAGCGCGGAGTGAGTCTCCCGGTGGGACTCCTGCTGTTCCTGCCGGGCTTCCCGGAAGTCGTGGCGAATTTCAGTCACGGCGTGCTCGAGGGCCTGGACGCGGGGTTGCAGCTGTTCCAGTTCCCTGATCCTCGCCGCCAGATCGTGCGTGACCATGTCGTATAGCCTCTGGTCGGAATGTTCTTCCGCCATGCTGTCTCCACTCAGTCCCATAGTTGAACGGTCGTCCGGGTTGGCGCTTCAGCAACTTCTGGCAGGGTGACCTTGGTACCTGTTGGCAAAATCGGGCCCAGCTCAGCCAGGCCCGGGTTGGCTTCGTAGACGGCCTCGGTGACGCCGGCGGTGTAGCCATAGTGCCGGTAGCAGATCCGGTCCACGGTGTCTCCCTGAATGGCGCGAACATCGGCGGCCATCAGATCAGCTCCACGGTGGTCCGGTGGTTACCCAGGATGTCGGCAATCGCCCAGGCCGCGTCCCGGCGGTAGTCGCCATCGGTCGGTTCCAGGGCGTCGGCCCGGTCATGACCGGTGCCGGTGGTGTCATAGTCCCGGTACCGCTCCACCAGGTTGGCTTTGGCCAGTGACCATACCGCCCGCTTATACAGCCGGGTGTAATAGCCGTCTGGCTGCCAGGCCGGCTGTGCCACCTCGTCCAGGGCGGTCGCGCCCGCGGCCTGTTGTTCCTGCATCCACTCGGCCAGCTGCCCGTTGACGTCAGACATCGCGATTTCCAGAGCGGGAACGGCGCGTTCATTGGTCACGGTGCCATCGAGGCGGATGGCCTCGCGGAACGTGTCCAGGTCCAGATCCGGGAAAAAAGCGGCGTTGGTGATGGTGACGGGCTCGGTGGTGCCACCGGCAGCGATCAGGCTCATGGTGCCTCCGGATGAAGGCGGTGGACGGGGCCGTAGAGCTGTTGGCGTGGCCTTGGCTCAGGGCCCCGTGCCGCCTGGCGTCGGGGTGCCGACTCGGTACCGGCTACTGGCCGGAATCCTTCAGTTCTTTTTCCAGGCGCTGGATGTCCTGTTTCACGCCGACGCGCTCGCTCAGTTCCAGGGCCCGCTTGAGCGACTGCAGGGCGATTTCCTTGTCCCCAATGTCGCGTTCCAGGTAGCCCAGGGCCTTGAACAGCTTCGCCTTCACCTGGTCGTGCATGTCCGCATCCGCGAAGCATTCGACGGTCCGGTGAAGCTGTTCCAGGATGTCGGGTTTGCCTTCGGCCTTGTCGTCGAGCTTCAGGGCGAAGTCGGCCACTTCCTCGGCCACCAGATTCGCGGTGTCCCGCTGATACCGGTCGGGCGTCTTCAGATCATGGGCGACGGCGTATTCCGCAATGTCGAGACCGGTCTTCAGGTCGCCGATATCCAGGTGCCAAACCATCAGGGTCATCAGGACGTCATCCTGCTGGCCTTTGCCGGCTTCCAGAACGCCCTGGACGTAACCGTCGTAATTGGGCAGCAGCTCGCGCTTGGCTTCGATCTTGCGCTCGATGCTCTGGATGTCGTGCAGCCGACGAGTGTCTTCGATGATGGCCGCGCGGTGCAGCTCGTAGCTGTCACCCTGCGGCTTGGTCGGTGTGGCGGTGGCCGCGTCCTTGGCGGCCATCGCTTTCTGGAAGTGTTTACGTGCTGGGCTGACCATGACGCCTCCCTTACACCAGAGTGATGTTTTCGACGACCGCACCGGCACCGAAGTCTTCGATCACGTAGGCCTCGTTAGAGGACTCGTAGTTCTCGATGCGGTTGCGCTTCGGGTTGTCGATGATGTGCCGTCGGCGGCTGCCGTTCTGGTAGTAGATCGACAGGTTTTCCGGCGTGGTGATCAGCAGGGTGCCGTCCGGTACGAAGGGCACCTGCATGCCCTGCAGGCCGCCGATGCGCTTCTGGCTGACCAGCATGTCCAGCGCCTGCTGTTCGGTCGGGGCGTTGTTCTGGTTGATGATCGGGAAGTACTTGTCGCTCATCAGCTTGCGACCAACGATGACGACCAGGTCCGGATTCTCGCGGTACCACGGGTCGATCATTTCGTTGACCACGTCATACACCAGAGCGTCCAGGTTTTCGTAGTCGCCGCCGGCGCCAACATTAACGGCCCCGGATGAGGCAACTACCTCGCTCATTACCCGAGCGGCTGCGTTGTTGCGGTACTGCTGCAACCAGCCGATGTTCACGTCCTCCAGGAGCGGATTGGCGGTCCGGTCGGTTTCCGTGGCCGCGCTGGTGCCGTTGAAGCCGACCATGATGCGGTCAAGGGCCTGCTGGCGCAGGATGGCGTCGCGGACCATGGCCTGGAATTCCGGGAACTTCGCCCAGGCATCGATACGAGCGTAGGGCAGCGCGGTGTCGAACTCCGTCAGGAAACATTCGTAGCCATTGGCGCCCAGATCGGCGACATCGCGCGGCGTGCGATCCTTGGCGGACGTATCGGTGCGCCCGGCGATGGTGGAGCCCACGCCCAGGCCGATCTTCTCGCCCTTGATTTCGTCCACCCCGAACATGTTGATGCGGCCCAGGAAGGCACTGGATTCCTGAATGCGCCGTTCAAGGGTCTGCTGGACAGACGGTTCTACCGCGAAGCTCTCGGTGGAGGATTCCACTCCGTTCAGCTCGGCGATCCGGCGGCGGAGCTTGTTGAATTGCACTCTGGATTCATTACGCATAGTCAGTCGTTCCTTCAGCAGTCGGTGAGGTTAGAAGCGTCACCGCCGGTGGCCGGTGGGCGTTGGCTGTGATGGTGCGGGCTGTTCTCCAGCTCGGCGCTCAGGGCGTCGAATTTCTGCTGGAGGGCGTCGTGGTCCAGCTTCAACTGGTTGAAGCTGGCGTCCCGGGATTCCAGCTCGCCCTGCAGCTTCTGGGTCTCGCCGACGAACAGTTCCAGGGTCTTTTCCAGGTCCGTCCGGAAGTCAGCGAACTTGGCGGCGTTGGCGTCGCGGTGCTTGGAGAACAGCGCCTTGACCTTGTTGAACAGCGATGGCTCGTCCGAACCCGGCTGGTCGCCGCCGTCTTCCGTGAAGTCGAATTCGGCTTCCATGGCCGCGGAGAACAGGTTTTCGGGGCGCTGCTTGCGGTCGCTCAGGGGGTTATGCGTCGCCTGGCTGCTGAACTGCAGCATTTCGGTGCCGAGAGAAGCGGGTGAGTCGGTGACGGCCAAACCGACCAGGTAGGCTTCGCCGGTGTCGGAAAACTCGGGATCCACTTCGATGGAGGTGTAGATCTTCTGGCGATCCTTGTTCATCGCGATCAGATCCTTGGTCGGCTCGATCTGGGCGTGCAGCTCCATCTTGCCGTCGGCGTTTTCTTCAGCGCGCAGGCCATGGACATCGCCCAGCGCCTTGAACGGTCCATCGGCCAACATGCCGCGCATGTGTTCCAGCCAGACCCGGGCGCCGTACTTGGCGGGGTCGAAGTTCGCGGCCATCTGTTCGATCCAGGCCCGGCTGATCGCCCGGCCATCGGTGGTGGCACCTTCGGTGGCCACGCGGAACCATTTTTTCATCTTGCCTCTCCAGTGCTGTTGGGCGATGCTGTACGTCTCAAGTGCCACCAGATTCGTGCCACAGCCCATCGAAGCCAACCGGTTGCGGTTGTCCCGTTTTCCCCGACAAATCCCCGCGCAGTGATGCCAGGCCGGCAGCCTTTACGCTGGCTGCATGGATAACGCCGTCGAATCTGATTACCGCGAACACTTCGTTGAGGCCCGCACCCTGTACTGGATGGGATGGCGGCCGCAGCGCATTGCCGAAAAACTGGGTATCAGTCCGCAGCTTTTCAGCAACTGGAAGAAGCGCTTCAACTGGGATGAGTCCCAGCCGATCCAGCGGGTGGAAAGCTCGCTGGAAGCGCGAATGGTCCAGCTGATCTTCAAGGACGAGAAGGAAGGGAAGGACTTCAAGGAAATCGACCTGCTGGGCCGGCAGATCGAGAGGCTGGCGCGGGTTCACAAGTACGAGGAAACCGGCCGGGAATCAGACCTGAACCCGAAGATCCAGGAGCGCAACCGGGCCCCGCGCAAGGCTAAGAACGACATCGGTGAAGACGGCCTGGACCTGATCACCAGCGCGTTCGAGGAATCCCTGTTCGACTACCAGCACCGCTGGAAGGTCGCCGGCCTGACGCAGCGGATCCGGAACATCCTGAAATCCCGCCAGATCGGCGCCACCTGGTACTTTGCCCGGGAAGCGATCGTCGACGCCTTCCACACCGGCAAGAACAAGATTTTCCTCAGTGCCTCCAAAGCCCAGGCCCATGTGTTCCGGCAGTACATCGTCCAGTTCATCAAGGACACCTGCGGGGTGGAGCTGCGGGGCGATCCGCTGGTCCTTCCGAATGGCGCGACGCTCTATTTTCTCGGTACCAACGTCCGCACCGCCCAGAGTTACCACGGCGATCTGTATATGGACGAGTACTTCTGGATCCAGAACTTCCAGGAGTTCCGGAAGGTGGCGTCCGGCATGGCCATGCACAAGAAGTGGAGCCAGACCTACTTTTCCACGCCTTCAGCGGTTACCCACGATGCCTACCCGTTCTGGACCGGTGAGCTGTTCAACAAGCGCCGGGCCAAGGACAAGCGAGTCACGGTCGACACATCCCATGCGGCGCTGGCCAATGGCCTGGCATGCGACGACGGCCAATGGCGCCAGATCGTGACGGTGGAAGATGCCATGCAGGGCGGTTGCGACCTGTTCGATATCGACCAGCTGCGCCTCGAGTACTCGGAAGACGAATTCGCAAACCTGCTGATGTGCCAGTTCGTGGACGATACGCACGCGGTGTTCCCGTTGGCCAAGCTGCAGCGCTGCATGGTCGACAGCTGGGTGGAATGGCGAGAGCTGAAGCCCTACGCCGATCGGCCGCTGGGCGATATGGAAGTCTGGATCGGTTACGACCCGTCCGGTAGCGGTGAGGATGGGGATGGTGCCGGCCTGGTGGTGGTGCTGCCGTCAAAGTCCGCCAATCGACCGCACCGGATTGTCGAGAAAATCCGCCTTCGCGGCCTCGACTATGAGCAGCAGGCTGAGCAAATCAGGAAGCTCACCTTCCGCTACAACGTGTCCTACATCGGAATGGACACCACCGGCCTGGGCGAAGCGGTGGCGGAACTGGTCGAAAAATTCTTCCCGGCGGTGACTCGCTTCAACTACTCGCCAGACGTGAAGGCCCGGCTGGTGATCAAAACGCAGAACATCATCGATCGCGGTCGGCTGCAGTTCGACGCCGGCTGGACGGATATGGCCCAAAGCTTCATGGCGATCCGCCGCGGCATGACCGATTCGCAACGCCACATCACCTACAAATCCGGCCGCCGTGAGGACACGGGCCATGCCGACCTGGCATGGGCTGCGATGCACGCGCTGGCAAACGAACCCCTCGAAGGTCCCACCGAGCAGCGGGGCAGCATGATGGAGATTTACTGATGGCCCAATCCCAACACGTCGAAGCGTTCACGTTTGGCGATCCGGTACCGGTGATGGACCGGTACGACATGCTTTACACCGGCTGTTGGATGGCCGGCCAGGACTACTACGAACCGCCAGTGGACATGTCGGCGCTGGCCAAGTCCTACCGGGCCACCGCTCACCATGGCAGTGCGCTCCAGGTGAAGCGAAACATCCTGGTTAAGTCATTCCAGCCGACCAGCTTCCTGAGCCGCCAGGACTTCTCGCGCATGGCACTGGATTACCTGGTGTTCGGCAACCTCTACGGCGAGCAGGTCGAGAATCGA
This sequence comes from Marinobacter sp. NFXS9, assembly GCF_040148665.1. Classification (NCBI taxonomy): domain Bacteria; kingdom Pseudomonadati; phylum Pseudomonadota; class Gammaproteobacteria; order Pseudomonadales; family Marinobacteraceae; genus Marinobacter; species Marinobacter sp. NFXS9. The sequence continues at coordinate 153,264 of NZ_JAGDDW010000002.1, forward strand.
TTGGGGCGTCTGATCCGGATCAAACCGATCCTGGCCAAATACACCCGGCGCGGTGTGAAAGAGGATTCCTACTGGTGGGTTCACGACTGGCTGCAGCAGACCGAGTTCGAGAAGGGGAGTGTGGTTCACCTGATGGAACCGGACATCGACCAGGAGCTGTACGGCGTGCCCGACTATATCGGCTCCCTGCAGTCGGCCTGGTTGAACGAGAGCGCCACGCTGTTCCGCCGCAAATACTACCAAAACGGTTCCCACGCCGGATTCATCATGTACATGACCGATGCGGCCCAGCAGCAGGAAGACATCGACAACCTACGCCAGGCTCTGCGCGATGCCAAAGGCCCGGGCAACTTCAAGAACCTGTTCGTCTACGCACCCAACGGGAAGAAGGACGGCATGCAGGTGATCCCTGTCAGTGAAGTGGCGGCGAAGGACGAGTTCTGGAACATCAAGAACGCCACTCGCGACGATCAACTGGCCGGGCATCGGGTACCGCCCCAGCTGATGGGCATCATCCCCACGAACACATCCGGCTTCGGTGACTCCGAAAAGGCTGCCCGGGTGTTTGCAGCCAACGAACTGGAGCCCCTTCAGGAACGGCTGCTGGAGATGAACGACATCGTGGGTAAAGAGGTGATCAAGTTCCGGCCGTACACCCTGGGTGAAGCTGCCAGTTAAACCAGTCACAGCGCGATAGCGTCAGCGCCTTGGCCACCTGCGGGTGGCCTTTTTTATTGCCCGCAGGAATCCCGCCCAATATCCCGCCACACGCGTCGAGAAATGTGCGAATAACTATCGTTGGCTTTCCGATCTGCATCTGTGCCAGCTCACGAGGCAAGCCATGCAGAGGCGCCACGGGATCCCCCCGGGTGGGGTGGCACTGGGTGAAGCTCGCGGTCACCCCGCCCCGCCTGCGGGCTCTTGGTGCAGCGATTTATCAACGCCCCCAGATCATCAAGCGCCCGAGTACCGTAACTCATTGATATTTGCCCGCCGGGTATCTGATAAAACAGGCGGTCATCGGAAAAGTGTAACAGGTGTAACAGCGCTTTTTTTGGATTGTAAGTGCCCGTTATTATTGAGAAAACCCTGTTACAGTCAAAACGTAACAAAGTGCAACAAAAGTGCTACACCGTTGATTTTATTGGGGCTGGTTTTCGGCTTCTGTAACAGTACCTAAGTGTAACGTGTTACGTTTTTAACTCTAAAAGTGTAACAAGCAATAGGCTTTAAATTCAGATAGATAGAACCGTAAATTACACTTATTGCACTTGTTACAGTTTTCCGAAGCCCCGCAGGATTCTGAGCCAGCAGAGCCTATGCGCATGCGCACACACGCGTATATCACTCGAAACTCGCGAGCTTTTATAAACAAAAGATGGGAGAACTGGCCGCCGTAAAAGGAAGGGGTGGGGAGGTCATCGGCGGCCGTGATGGGGAGTTGCTACAACGGGCACCAGGTTTCTTTCGTGCCGCCGTCATACTCGTGAGCGAGGCCGGCATTCATCACCTGGTCCGCGATGTTGGTTCCGTCGACATAGACATCAGCGACAACCCGGAAGTACTTTCCCCGATCCAGGTTGCGCAGCTCGACTTGTTGCGCGCCGGCCAGGATGCCTCGGACCAGGTCCCGGGCCTCGTAAGCCTTCGTTTTCTCGTTCTCGCAATGGGCGCGGATCTCTGGTGTGTCGATTCCGCTAATGCGCACGCCGATTTCTTCGCCGAGAAGGCGTGGCCACTCGCGAATGTTCACTGTGATCGTGTCTCCGTCGTAAACCCGGACCACCTCGTCTACCCTGACGCTCCCGTAGTCAGCCAGCGCGGCGGCCGGCAACAGCGCCAATACTGCTGCGAATCTCACGCTCGATATCTCCTTTTCTGGTTTATTGCAGCACCAGCTGGGCGAATGACTGCTGCTGTTCTTCTGTAATTCCGTTCTGCAGGGCATCCAGGTAGTCGGCATACCACTGCATCATCAGTCGGCGCTGCTGCAGATACTTCGCCTTGTTGTAGACACCAGAGGCACCTTGGCGAACGTGGGAAAGCTGCATGTCGACGTAGGCTTCCCGCCATCCGTGTTCGTTGAGCAAGGTAGATGCGGTGTGTCTGGATCCGTGGCCGACCAGCTTTCCCTTGTAACCAATCAGAGCGATCGCCGCGTTTATCGTGCCGTGGGAGATGACCTGGTTTCCCCGGACGCCTGGGAACAGATAACGCTTGGTGCCGGTTATCTCCTTCAGGCATTTGAGCATCCGGACGAGCTGGTCCGGCAACGGAACCAGGTGATCCCGGCTCTTCTTCATCTTGAGTCCGGAAATAGACCAAAGGGCTTCGTCCAGGTCCAGTTCGCTCCATTCGGCGAGCCTTACCATGCCCGGCCTCGAGGCGGTGAGCAGCACCATCTGAACAGCTACCCGGGTGGTGTAGAGGCTGTTGGAGTTTTCCAGGGACTGGAGGAAGTCGGGCAGGTCCGGTTCCAGCAGGTGCGGATGATGTTTGGTTGGCGGTGCCTTTGCGGCTACGTGTCTCAGTTCGCTGGCAGGGTTGAGGTCACACTTGCCCTGGGCGATCGCCTGGCTGAATATCTGGTTCAGCCAGATCCGGACCTTTTTGGCGATATGCCAGGCGCCGCGGTTTTCTATCTTCTCCTGGATCATCGTGCAGTCGGCCCGGGTCACCTGATCGGCAGCCTTGCGCTTCAGCGGGGGGATGATGTCTTTATCCAGCGCGTCCTTCATCATCCGCAGGGTCTTTGTGGAAACGCCATCGGCTTCCTTTCTCCGGTACCAGTCCCAGGCAACGTCTGAAAATCGCGGCTTTGATTTTCCGGACTCGTCCAGTTTGCTCAGATCGATACCATCGGCGGCCATCGCATTGAGCCTGGCAGCTTCCTTTCGTGCGGCCTTGCCTGACATCTGGGGAAAGCGGCCGATCCCTTTCCACGACCAATTCCCATTCGGGCGCTTATATCGCAGGTTCCAGGATTTGGTACCATTCGGCTTCACTCGGATGTAGAGGCCGTCGCCGTCCAGCTCTCGGTACTCGATGCTTTCAGGCTCCAGGGAGTTCAGCACCGTATCGGCCAGGGGGCGGCGTTTTATCTGGTTTCGCTTCATGGGCGTGTATACCTACTGCAGAACAACAGCGATCGGACGCGACGAGCCGAATGGTATACACGAGGGGATACAATAAAAAAAGGGCTGGTGTGGTTACGCTAGGTTAGACCCGGTTAACCAACACCAGCCATAAATGAGCCTGTTGCAGGGTTTTACGACACGTCAGGTGACGTGAGGTTACTTCCCATAGCTCCTGATGAGAGAGACCAAATGAAACGACCGTTCTCACTTGGTACGGTTGAAATGATAATTATTATCATTATCGATTGTCAAAGGTTTCTACCCACTTTTTTTAAAAAATTTTCCCCGGCGCAATACACCATCGTGGTGATAGCCTATTTCCAAAGTCGGAGCCGCCGTAAACAATCGCCTCTATGTTAAGCTGACAGGATTGGCCGAGTGCTGCGCCGTTGGTAAATGGTGCCGTCGGCGCCAGTGATCTAAGGGGAGAAGATGACTTACGATGAACTGATCAAACGGCTGGATCCCACCGTTTACAAGAGTCTGCGCCGCGCTGTCGAACTGGGTAAATGGCCGGATGGTCGCCCGGTTTCCGAGGATCAGCGCCAGATCTGCATGGAAGCTGTGATCTATTACGAAAACGAGCACAATATCCCCCAGAACGAACGGGTGGGATACATCGACCGCGAGCGTAAGGAGCTGCGGGATTCAACGCCCGCTGACGATACGACGCCCATTCGCATCCTGAATTGAGGCCGCCGTCTATGTCGTCCGCTGTTGTTGATGTCCAAGGTCCGTTGCGCAAGATGCCGGTCGAACCCGGACCGCCAGTGCATTACCGGATGAAAGTCGGTGAGACCCTGGTGCCGCTGAACGACTTGATCGGCCGGGACATCCAGATCGATTTCGACGGGGAAATCCGCTGTATTCACTGCGATCGCCTGACGAAGAAGAGTTTTAACCAGGGGTTCTGCTATCCCTGCTTCCGGAAGCTGGCGGCCTGCGACAGCTGCATCGTCAGTCCGGAAAAATGCCATTACCATGAAGGCACCTGCCGAGAGCCGGAGTGGGGCGAAACCCACTGCATGGTGCCCCATATTGTCTATCTGGCCAATTCATCGGGCCTGAAGGTGGGCATCACCCGCAAGTCGCAGGTGCCAACCCGCTGGATCGATCAGGGCGCCGTTGCCGCCATTCCCATGCTGGAAGTGACGACACGCCAGTTGTCGGGACTGGTGGAGGTGGTCTGCAAAGAATACGTGGCCGATCGCACCAATTGGCGGGCCATGCTCAAGGGCGATGTACCGGCACTCGACCTGGTGGAAGAGCGTGCGCGTATGTTGGAGAAGATCGAGGCGTCGCTGGATGATTTGCGCGACACGCACGGGCAGGATGCGATCAGGCCGGTATCGGACGAGGCGCTCGACCTGGCTTATCCGGTCGAGGTGTGGCCCGCCCGGATCAAGACCCACAACCTGGACAAGACCCCGTCGGTGGGCGGGCGCCTGGAAGGCATCAAGGGCCAGTACCTGATTCTCGACAGCGGCGTGATCAACATTCGCAAATTCACCGCGTACAGTGTGCGTCTGCAGGTGTTTGACGAGACCCCGCAGACATCGGACCTGTTTTCAAACTGAAGTGGGGTGCTCCCGCGACGGCGGGGCACCCGTTCCCGGCCCGAACCGGGATCGCCAAATCGGAGAAAGTACCATGCGAACCAGTCAGCCACGGACCATTTACCTGAAGGATTACAAGGTGCCGCCGTATCTGGTGGACCATGTCGACCTGCGTTTCGAACTGTTCGAGGAAGGGACCCGCGTCTACAACTCGATGGAGATCCGGCGCAATCCTGAGGCGGATCCCGGGCAGCCACTGGAGCTGGATGGCGAAGGTCTGGAACTGGAAGGTCTGACGCTCAATGGCCTGCCGCTGGCACCGTCCGATTTCGAGGTGACCTCCGGCGGTCTGCGGGTCGAGAAGGTGTCGGATACCTTCACCCTGGGCGTGGTGACCTGGATCCTGCCGCAGGACAACACCCGGCTGGAAGGACTCTACAAGTCGTCCGGCATGTTTTGCACCCAGTGCGAAGCCGAGGGTTTCCGCTGGATCACCTATTTCCCGGATCGCCCGGACGTGATGGCGCGGTTCCGGACTCGGGTCGAGGCCGATAAGGCGCGTTACCCGATCCTCCTGTCTAACGGCAATGACGTGGATCGCGGCGATCTGGAAGACGGTCGTCACTTCGTCACCTGGGAAGACCCGTTCCCCAAACCCTGTTACCTGTTCGCGCTGGTCGCCGGTGACCTGACGGAGAAGAAAGACACCTTTACCACCCAGTCCGGCCGCGAGATTGATCTGCGTATGTACGTGGAGCCGCGTAACGCCGCCAAGTGCGACCACGCGCTGGATTCCCTCAAACGCTCCATGCGTTGGGACGAGCAGATCTACGGCCGCGAGTACGATCTGGACATCTTCATGATCGTCGCCGTCGACGACTTCAACATGGGCGCCATGGAGAACAAGGGGCTCAATATCTTCAACTCCTCGTGCGTCCTGGCCACGCCGGATACCGCCACCGACATGGCGTTCCAGCGCATCGAAGCCATCGTGGCGCACGAGTATTTCCACAACTGGTCCGGTAACCGGGTGACCTGTCGCGACTGGTTCCAGTTGAGCCTCAAGGAAGGCTTCACGGTGTTCCGGGACTCCCAGTTCTCGTCGGACATGGGCTCCCCTACGGTCAAGCGGATCGAAGATGCCACCCTGCTGCGCACCGCCCAGTTTGCCGAAGACTCCGGCCCAATGGCCCATCCGGTACGGCCGGATTCCTACATCGAGATTTCCAACTTCTACACGCTGACTGTGTATGAAAAGGGCGCCGAAGTGGTGCGCATGATCCATACGCTGCTGGGTGAGGAAGCCTTCCGCAAGGGCAGTGATCTCTACTTCCAGCGCCATGACGGCCAGGCGGTGACCACCGACGATTTCGTCAAGGCGATGGAGGAGGCCAGTGGCCGCGACCTGGGCCAGTTCCGCCTATGGTACCAGCAGGCCGGCACGCCGGTGGTTGATGTGACTGACCAATACGACGAGCAGGCCAAAACCTACACGCTGACCCTGAGCCAGAAGATTCCGCCAACCCCGGGACAGCCTGAGAAAAAGCCGCAGCACATCCCGTTTGCCATTGGCCTGATCGGAGAGCATGGCTCCGATCTGCCGCTCAAGTTGAGTGCGGGCGAGTCCGGGGCGCCGACCCAGCGGATTCTGGATTTGACCGAATCCGAGCAGACCTTTGTCTTCCGCGATGTGGCCGAACGTCCGGTGCCGTCGTTGCTGCGCGGCTTCTCGGCGCCGGTGAAGGTGCGTTACCCGTGGAGCCGTGATCAGCTGTTGTTCCTGATGAGCCACGACAGCGACGGCTTCAACCGCTGGGACGCCGGTCAGCGGCTTGCGGTCGACGTCATCCAGTCGATGGTGGGCCAGCCCCAGGAACAGACCGTGGATCCGCGGCTGGTCACCGCCTTCCGTCAATTGCTGTCGGACACCGATCTGGATCAGGCCCTTGTGGCCAAGATGCTGCAGCTGCCCAGCGAGGCTTACCTGATTGAACTGGCCGACGTGGCGGATGTTCAGGCGATCCACAGCGCACGCACCCGTGTCCTGAACCAGCTGGCGCTGGAGCTGCAGGGAGAGCTGATGGCCTGTTACCTGCGCAACCGCGAAGACGGTGCCTACGAGCCGACGCCGGAGGCGATTGCCCGTCGCTCCCTGAAGAACACGGCACTGAGCTGGCTGTTGCACATCAATGATGAAGAGGCGCGCCAGATGGCGCTCAAGCAGTTCGATTCGGCCACTAATATGACCGATCAGTCCGGGGCGCTGCGTTCGCTGGTGAACTCCGACTTCGAAGCCGACCGTACCCAGGCGCTGGATGCGTTTTACGATCGTTTCAGCAACGACCCTCAGGTGGTTGAGCAGTGGTTCTCCATCCAGGCCGGCAGCCCGCGGGCCGGGACGCTGTCGGCGGTGGAGGCTCTTCTCGAGCACCCGGCGTTCGACTGGAAGAATCCCAACAAGATCCGTTCGGTGATTGGCGCCTTTGCCGGTCAGAACCTCGCCAACTTCCACGCCGAGGATGGCTCCGGCTATCGCTTCCTGGCGAAGCATATCCTGTCCCTGGACAGCTCCAACCCGCAAATCGCTGCCCGCCTGGTGGCGCCGCTCACGCGCTGGCGCAACTACGGCGAGGTGTATCGCGAGGGCATGCGGGCGGCCCTGGAGCAGATCCAGGCCAAGCCGGATCTTTCCAAGGACGTGTACGAGGTGGTCCACAAGTCCCTCAAGGACTGATCGTCCTCAACTCACACCCCGGGCCGCATCCTGGTCCGGGGTGCTCCTTCCTGCCTTCCAGGCCGACCACTAACGCTCCGCCATCGCCCCGTCTGTCGTTGCACAACGCTACAAAATCGCACTTTCGGTTGATGGATTTTGACCGCATATACGCTAACCTTCGATTCTTGCAGGTGGATTCCCGGTGCGAGGGGAGTCCCGCCCCCGTGACGGCGGTTCGCCGACGCGGTTGAAGAACAAGATGCCATGCTGAATGGCGCTGCCGGTCCGGCTCGAACCGACCGGAAACACTATAAAAAACAAAAGCCTTTCGGCTTTTAGACACATGAAAGGTCCGAACAATGATCCATAACAAGAAATGGCTGTTGGGCAGTGTGCTTGCGTTTTCCATGATCTCCGGCCAGGCGAGTGCCGCGGTTTCTGCTGCCGAAGCTGCGCGCCTGGGACAGGATCTGACCCCGTTTGGCTCTCCTGTGGCCGGCAATGCCTCCGGCACGATTCCGGCGTGGACCGGCGGCATCACCAAGCCGCCTGCAGGCTCCGGCTACAAGGAAAGCGGTGACTTCCATCCGGATCCATTCCCGGATGACAAAGTCCTGTTCACCATCAACGCCAAGAATCTCGACGAGTATCGCGATCACCTGAGCGATGGTGTCATCGCCATGATCGAAACCTACCCGACCACCTTTCATATCCCGGTATACCGGACCCGACGCAGCCACGCGATTCCGGACTGGGTGGCCAAGAACACCAAGGAAAACGCCACCTCCGCCACCATCGTCGGAGAAGGGGCCGGCATCAAGGGCGCCTACGGCGGCTACCCATTCCCGATTCTGAGCGGCGACAACGAGCAGAAAGCCTACCAGGTCATGTGGAACCACCTGACCCGCTGGCGCGGCATCAACCTGACGCGTCGCGCCAACGAGGTGGCGGTGCAGCAGAACGGCGATTACACCCTGATCCGTTCCCAGCAGGAAGCCTTCTTCAATTTCTACAATCCGGAAGGCGATGAGTCCACGCTGGACAACATCCTGTTCTACTACCTGTCGTTCACCGAATCCCCGCCGCGTCTGGCCGGTGGCGCCATCCTGGTCCACGAGACCCTGAACCAGATCAAGAACCCGCGTAACGGCTGGGGTTACAACGCCGGTCAGCGCCGCGTACGCCGGGCGCCGAACCTGGGCTACGACTCGCCGATCGCCGCTGCCGATAACCTGCGCACCGCGGACGATACCGACATCTTCAACGGCGCCCTGGACCGTTACAACTGGACCTACGAGGGTGAGCGCGAGATCTACGTGCCCTACAACAACTACAAGATCGCGCAGAAGGGCGTGCCCTACAGCAAGATCCTGGGTGTATCCCACATCAATATGGATCTGACCCGCTGGGAACTGCATCGCGTTCACGTGGTTTTGGCTACGCTGAGAAAGGGCGAGCGCCACATATACTCCAAGCGTCGTTTCTATGTGGATGAAGACAGCTGGAATACGCTGCTGGTGGATCAGTACGACAGCCGCGACCAGCTTTGGCGGGTGAGCATGGCCATCGTCAAGAACTTCTATGAGCTGCCGGGCGTCTGGTCGACCCTGGAGGTCTTCAATGATCTGCAGGCGCGTCGCTACAACGTCCAGGGCCTGGACACCGAAGAACCGAATACCCGGGTCTTCACCGATGAAGTACCCAACAAGCGTTACTTCTCGCCGGCATCCCTGCGTCGTCGCAGCGTTCGCTGATCGGGAGAGAACACGATAACCCGGCAAACCGGGAACAAAGCACGATGCGGGCAGGTGCCGGACAAGCGGCATCTGCCCGTTTCCGGATGGCATCCGGAAGGCACCACAGACACTAAACAACTCAGAATAAAGGCAATCTGAATGGCTACACCTTTCAAGCGCAAGGCATTTGCAGCGTTGCTGGGGCTGTCGCTGGCTCTGGCCAGTCCCTGGGCAGCGGCAGTCAGTGATGTTCTTGAGACGCCCGCCCGGCCCACGTCGCTGGCTAACGAAAGTCTGCTGACCGACAGCACCTATGCGGGAGATCGCATGGTGGCCGTAGGCGAGCGGGGGCACATCATCTATTCCGACGACCAGGGCCAGACCTGGCAGCAGGGCAAGGTCCCCGTATCGACGACCCTGACCGGTGTCAGCTTTCCGACACCCAAGCAGGGGTGGGCGGTCGGTCACGGTGCGGTCATCCTGCACAGCAGTGACGGCGGTGAAACCTGGGAGAAGCAGCTGGACGGCAGCCGGGCGGCGGATCTGGTGATCGCGACCATGAAGGAACAGATTGCCAACCTGGAGCAGAAGGTCGAAAACGCACCGGACGACCAGAAAGAGGATCTGCAGTGGACCCTCGAAGGCATGCAGTTCGGTCTTGAAGACGCTCAGGCCGACAAAGAGGTCGGTCCCTGGAAGCCGCTGCTCGACGTCTGGTTTGCCAACGACAACACCGGCTTTGCGGTGGGCTCCTACGGTTTCATCTTCCGTACCGACGACGGTGGCCAGACCTGGCGCGACTGGTCCGCCCACGTCCCGAATCCGGACCGTTTCCACCTCAACGGCATCACCGAAGTTACGGGTGGCGCCCTGGTGATTGTCGGCGAAGCCGGCACGATTTTTCTGTCCACCGACCGGGGCGATACCTGGGAAAAGGTGGAGAGTCCCTACACGGGTTCCTTCTTTGGGGTAACGGGGACCGGTGACGTCAATGAGATCCTCGCTTTTGGACTGCGTGGCCACGTCTTCATGTCGACGGACCTGGGCCGCAACTGGACGACGGTACCCAACGATTCGCCGAATACGCTGAACAACGGCGCGGTGGCCAAAGACGGCCGCATCACGCTGGTAGGCAACGGCGGCACGGTACTGGTGAGTTCCAACAACGCAGAGAGTTTCCGGACCTACTTCAGGTCGGATCGTCAGGGCGTGATGTCTGTATTGCCGGTCTCTGACGAGGAGCTGGTGCTGTTCGGTGAAGGTGGCGTCAAGCACACCGACATCAACGGCAAGAATCCCTGATCCGCCAACTCCATAAGCACGACAAGAATTCCGAAGAGGGTCATTGAATGTCCAACCCCAAACACGACAAAGGCGAGCATTACTTCACGTCGCCCAAGGCGGAGCCGTTTCTGGAACGCCTGATCTTCAACAACCGGGTGATCATCCTGATCGCCTTCCTGTTGCTGACCATTTTCTTGGGCTATAACGCCGTCAAGATCCAGCCGGATGCCAGCTTCGAGCGCATGATCCCGCTGGAGCATCCCTACATCGTCAATATGATGGAACACCGGGATGACCTGGAGAACCTGGGTAACTTCGTGCGGATCGCCGTGGAAGCCAAAGACGGCGATATCTTCACCAAGGATTACATGGACACGCTCAAGCAGATCACCGACGAGGTGTTCTTCCTGCCCGGCGTGGACCGCTCCGGCCTGAAGTCGCTGTGGACGCCAAACGTCCGCTGGGTCGAGGTCACCGAGCAGGGCTTCCAGGGCGGTACCGTCATTCCGGAAAGCTATGACGGCTCCCGCGATAGCCTTGAGCAGCTGCGTCAGAATATCCTGCGCTCCAGTGAAGTCGGCCGTCTGGTGTCTGACAACTTCAAGTCCACCATCGTCTACGCCCCGCTGTACGAGAAGAACCCGGAAACCGGCGAAGCGCTGGACTACGCCGAGTTCTCCAAGCAGCTCGAAGAAAAGGTTCGCCAGAAGTACGAGAAGCAGAACCCGAACATCGACATCCACATCGTCGGCTTCGCCAAGAAAGTGGGTGATCTGATCGAGGGGATCGGCTCCATCGCCTGGTTCGCCGGTATTACCATCGTGCTGACCACACTGTTGCTGTTCTGGTACTCCCGCTGCATCGCAGGCACGCTGGTGCCGGTATTCGCGTCGATTGTCGCGGTGTTCTGGCAGCTCGGCATCCTGCGTCTGCTGGGTTACGGGCTGGATCCGTATTCGGTGCTGGTGCCGTTCCTGGTGTTCGCCATCGGGATCAGTCACGGGGTTCAGGTGGTCAACGCCATGGCGTTCGAGGCGGCCAAGGGCTTTGATCCGCTGACCTCGGCGCGACTGGCGTTCCGCTCGCTGTACATTCCGGGCATGCTGGCCCTGGTCTCCGACGCCTTCGGCTTCCTGACGTTGCTGTTCATCGAAGTGGACGTTATCCGCGATCTGGCCGTGGCCGCCGGTATCGGTGTGGCGATCATCATCGTCACCAACCTGGTCCTGCACCCGCTGATCATGTCCTACGTGGGCATTACCAAGCGCGGCGTCAATCACGTCCAGCACCATGGCGAGAAGGAAGACCGCAAGTGGCGGATCATGTCCTATTTCTCCCATCCCGGTGTAGCGCCGATCTCGCTGCTGATTGCCCTGCTGGGTCTGGGCCTTGGCTTCTACTACAAGCAGGACCTGAAGGTCGGTGACCTGGATCAGGGGGCGCCTGAGTTGCGCGCCGACTCCCGCTACAACGTGGATAACAAGTACATCATCGACAATTACTCCACCAGTGCCGACATCCTGGTGGTGATGGTGGAAACCCAGAAGGAGCAGTGCACCCAGTACGAAGTGCTCAGCGCCATGGACCGTCTGCAGTGGGATCTGCAGAACACGCCGGGCGTGCAATCTTCCGTGTCGCTGGCGGATGTCTCCAAGATCGTGACCAAGGCGTTGAACGAGGGCAACTGGAAGTGGTACGAGATCTCCCGCAACCAGACCATCATCAATGCGTCCATCCGTGAGGCGCCGAGTGGCCTGATCAACACCGACTGCAGTCTGACGCCGGTCCTGGTGTTCCTGGAGGATCACAAGGCGGAAACGTTGCGTACGGTGGTGGACGAGGTCGAGAAGTTCGCCGCGGATAACAGCAACGAGGTTCATAACTTCAAGCTGGCGGCCGGTAACGCCGGTGTGGAGGCGGCCACCAACGAGGTCATCTCCAAGGCCAAGAACCTCATGCTGATGTTCGTCTACGGCGTGGTGAGTTTGCTGTGCTTCCTGACGTTCCGGTCGATCCGGGCCGTGCTGTGTATCATCATCCCGCTGGGCCTGACGTCGGTCCTTTGCGAGGCGATCATGGCGGCCACCGGTATCGGCATCAAAGTCGCCACCCTGCCGGTCATCGCGCTGGGTGTGGGGATTGGTGTCGACTACGGCATCTACATCTACACCAAGCTGGAGAAATACCTGCTGGAAGGCAAGACGCTGCAGGAAGCCTACTACGAGACCCTGCGCTCCACCGGTAAGGCCGTTATCTTCACCGGCGTGACGCTGGGCCTGGGTGTGGTGACCTGGATCTTCTCACCCATCAAGTTCCAGGCGGATATGGGGCTGCTGCTGTTCTTCATGTTCATCTGGAACATGGTCGGCTCCATCTGGCTGCTGCCGGCACTGGCGCGGTTCCTCCTGCGTCCGGACAAGATGGTGGCCAAGGCACGCAGTGCCAAATAAGCGGTTAGGCCGCTACTCAAAAAGCCCGCAAATGCGGGCTTTTTTGTTTTTGACTCATGCATTTAGCTACAATGGTCGGCTTTATTTCGTAGGACTCTTGTTCTATGTTCTAGAATGAAAGTAAGAGGGTGGGGTGGCCCTTGGCCGCCCCGGAAAACGAGTGACATAAACTAAAAAAGAAGGGAATGACGATAATGGCACTTCGACACAAACTATCCACTTTCGCGCTGGCTACCGCTGTGAGTCTCGGTGCGGCATCCGGGTCGGTTTCGGCGGCGGAACAGCAGTTCGTCACCATCGGCACCGGCGGCGTTACCGGGGTTTACTATCCGGCAGGTGGCGCAATCTGTCGCCTGGTCAACAAGGATCGCAAGGAGCACGGCATTCGCTGTTCGGTTGAAAGTACCGGTGGCTCCATCTACAACTTGAACGCACTGCGCGCGGGTGAGCTCGACCTGGCGGTGGCCCAGTCCGATTGGCAGTATCACGCCTACAACGGCACCAGCGACTTCAAGGACGACGGTCCTTTCAAGAAACTGCGTGCGGTCTTTTCACTGCATCCCGAGCCGTTCACTGTCGTCGCTCGTAAAGATGCCAATGTTACGAACTTCGATGACCTCAAGGGCAAGCGCGTCAGCGTGGGTAACCCGGGTTCCGGTCAGCGTGCCACGGCCGAAGTGCTGATGAACGAGATGGGCTGGGACATGAGCGCCTTCTCCCTGGCTGCCGAGCTGAAGGCCGCCGAGCAGTCGCAGGCACTGTGCGACAACAAGATCGACGCCTTCTTCTACACCGTCGGCCACCCGTCCGGCGCCATCAAGGAAGCCACCACGTCCTGTGACAGCGTGCTGGTCAACGTCCAGAACGACGCCACCAAGAAGCTGGTTGAGGAAAATCCGTACTACCGGGTCGCCACCATTCCGGGCGGCATGTATCGCGGTAATCCGGACGACACCACCACATTCGGTGTGGCGGCGACCTTCGTCACCACCGCCGACGTCCCGGACGACGTGGTCTATCAGATCGTAAAGGCGGTCTTCGAAAACTTCGACAGCTTCAAGCGTCTGCACCCGGCGTTTGAAAACCTGAAGAAAGAGGAAATGGTTCATGACGCCCTGAGTGCTCCGCTGCATCCGGGTGCGGTCAAGTACTACAAAGAAGTTGGCCTGATGGAGTAAGACCGGTGATGGAGGCTCGCCAGCTTCCATTGTCGCGTTCGAACTTATCGGTTGGATCACGGCTGCCCCGGTTGGGGGCAGCCGTTTTTGGTCAATCCCTCCTGAAAGGTCGTATCAATGGCGAACCAAAAAGACACGTCATCCAAGGCTGAAAAGGGCATGAAGCTCTCTGATACCGAAGCGGTGATGCAAACGGAAACCGGCGGCAGGGCAGCCACTGGCATTCCGGGTATGATTCTTTTTCTGGTGCCTGTGGTCTGGGCACTTTTCCAGCTGTGGATAGCATCCCCGCTGCCGTTCATCTTTAACACGGGTATTTTCAATTCCACGGAAGCCCGTTCGATTCACCTGGCATTCGCCATCTTCCTCGCGTTTTCAGCGTTCCCCATGATCAAGGGGCGCACGCTCAATCACGTACCGGTCTACGACTGGGTACTGGCGGTGCTGGCCGCGTTCGCGGCGTCCTACATCTACCTGTTCTACGATCAGCTGGCGTCGCGCCCCGGCGCGCCCAACATGCAGGATATGATCGTCGCCATCGGCGGCATGATCCTGCTGCTGGAAGCCACCCGGCGGGCCCTGGGGCTGCCGCTGATGGTGGTTGCCGCGGTCTTTATCTTCTACTCGCTGGCCGGCCCCTATATGCCGGACGTGATTTCCCACAAGGGCGCCAGCCTGGAAAAACTGGCTTCGCACCAGTGGCTCGGGACCGAAGGTGTCTTTGGCGTCGCCCTGGGCGTCTCCACCAGTTTCGTCTTCCTATTCGTGCTGTTTGGGGCCCTGTTGGAAAAGGCGGGGGCCGGTAACTACTTCATCAAGGTGTCCTACGCCTTGCTGGGGCACATGCGTGGCGGCCCGGCCAAGGCGGCCGTGGTGTCCAGTGGCCTGAGCGGTATTATCTCCGGTTCCTCGATTGCCAATGTGGTGACGACCGGCACCTTTACCATTCCCCTGATGAAGCGTGTCGGTTTCCCGGCCAGCAAGGCGGGTGCCGTTGAGGTGGCGGCCTCGACCAACGGCCAGCTGACGCCCCCGGTGATGGGGGCGGCCGCCTTCCTGATGGTGGAGTACGTCGGTATTTCCTACCTGGAAGTGATCAAGCACGCGATCCTGCCGGCGCTGATTTCTTACATTGCACTGATCTACATCGTGCACCTGGAGGCCTGCAAGCTGAAGATGCACGGCATCGAGCGCACCGATCGTCCATCGCTCGCACAGCGGATGCTGACGTGGGTCGTGCTATTGATCGGGTTGTGTGTCCTGACCCTGGCCACCTATTACGGCGTCGGCTGGATGAAAGGTGTCTTCGGTGAGGCGGCTTCCTGGATCCTGGCGGTGTTGCTGGTGATTGCCTACATCGCGCTGCTGGCCTATTCCTGCCGTTTCCCGCCGCTGGAAGAGGATGACCCGAACGAACCGGCGGTTGAATTGCCGCCCGTCGGACCGACGGTCAAGACGGGGCTGTATTATCTGTTGCCGGTGGTGGTTCTGGTCTGGTGCCTGACGGTCGACCGTCTGTCACCTCAGCTGTCGGCGTTCTGGGCGACCCTGTTCATGATCTTCATCGTCGTCACCCAGCGCCCGCTGCAGCACTTCTTCCGCAAGCACTCCGGCAGCATGATGACGTCGTTCAAGGACGGTTGGGTGGATCTCCTCCATTCGCTGGCGACCGGCGGTCGTAACATGGTCGGTATCGGTGTGGCCACGGCCACGGCCGGTATCGTCGTCGGTACCGTGACCCTGACCGGGATCGGTCTGGTGATGACCGAATTCGTGGAGTTCATCTCCGGCGGCAACCTGCTGCTGATGCTGATCTTTACGGCAGTGATCAGCCTGATCCTGGGCATGGGCTTGCCTACGACGGCCAACTACATCGTGGTCTCAACGCTGATGGCGCCGGTCATCGTTACGCTTGGTGCAGCGAATGGCCTGATCGTACCGCTGATCGCCGTTCACCTGTTTGTGTTCTACTTCGGGATTCTTGCGGACGATACACCACCGGTGGGGCTCGCGGCGTATGCTGCGGCGGCCATATCCGGGGCCGACCCGATAAAAACCGGTATACAGGGGTTCACCTACGACATCCGGACGGCCATCCTGCCGTTCATGTTCATCTTCAACACGCAGCTGTTGTTGATCGGCCTGACCGGCTGGTTTGATCTGCTGGTGACGGTCGCCAGTGCGATCACGGCCATGCTGGTGTTCTCGGCCGCGACCCAGGGGTTCTGGTTCATCAAGAGCCGACTCTGGGAAACCGCAGCGCTGCTGTTGATCACCTTCACGCTGTTCCGGCCCGGCTTCTGGTGGGACATGGTCTATCCACCGACCGAGTTGCGTCCGGGGACCGAGATCATGGATCACATCAGCGAAGTGCCGCCCGGGGAGGACATGATCCTCAAGGCCTCCGGCATGTCGATCGAAGGCGAGGAGAAGTCTACGTTCCTGAACCTGCCGCTGCCGGCCGGGGATACTCCGGAAGACCGTCTGCAGCAGGCGGGTCTGGAAGTGCGCCGCGACGGCGACCGCATGGTGGTGGACTTCGTGACCTTCGGCAGCCCGGCTGAGGATGCGGGCCTGTCCTTCGACTGGACCATCGATGCGGTGCAGGCGAGGCTGGAGCGACCGCCGAAGGAACTCATGTTCATCCCGGCGCTTATCCTGTTGGGGCTGATTGCCTTCCTGCAGATCCGGCGACGAAACCGGGAGGAGGGCTAGGTCGCCACGGCCTGACCCTTCGATCGATCAAAAGCCCCGTGAACCGAAAGGTCGCGGGGCTTTTTTTTGTGGTGGTGGTTCAACGCTTGATCAGCTTGCGGATTTCCTTCCAGAGCAATTCGTAGGCGAGTGCCGCCGGCGCCCGCGGCCGGGTAATCGAGACCGGGCAACGTTGTTCGCCCATTCGTTCCACATCGCTGGCGTAGGGAATGAACGCTTTCATCCGGCGTTTCAGTCCGCCCTTGGGCTTGCCCAGCAAGGTCTGGTGAATGCGCTTGCGCCGGTCGACCATGGACAGGAAAGGGTGCAGCTTACCCGTTTTGACCTTTTTATCTTCGGCAAACGCGATCAGTTGGTCCCAGCTGTTGATCGACAGCCAGGATGGAATCGTCGGAACGAACACCGCATCTGACGTCTGTAATACCTGTTCGGCGAGTCGGGACAACGAAGGCGGGCAGTCCAGGACGATCAGGGCGTAGTCTTCCGACAGCGGCGCCAGCCAATCTCGCAGTGCCTGTTTCTGGCCCTCCTGTTCCAGTCGCAAATCCAGATTGCGAAAGCTGGGGTGGGCGGGGATCAGGTCCAGCTTTGGGTAGGCGGTGGCGTTGATCATCCTGCCGATGGGCGTTTTGCCTTTAACCAGTCGGGCGGCCTTTTCGCCGGTCAGATCCGGGGTGTCGCCCAGATACCAGCTGGCGGCGCCCTGGGCATCCAGATCCCAAAGCAGGGTGGGGACGCCGTCGCGGGCCGCCAGGTAGGCGACATTGACTGCTGCGGCGGTCTTGCCGACGCCGCCCTTGATGTTGTGAAACGCAATGACTTTCATTGGGTCGATGTCCTGATCCTTTAAAGCTTGGAGGCACGCCGTTCACATTGTGCCCCGCCTGTAATGCTTTTGCATGACAGTTGCCGCGATACGCTGTTAAAATCCGGCGCCTGAAAGAATCGCGATTCGTGGCGCGATTCCCAAAAACCATGTGGTCTCTCGTAAGGATCACCGCTGATAGGAGCTTGTCATGCCCGTTATTACGCTGCCCGACGGCAGTCACCGCAGTTTTTCCCAGTCTGTTACCGTTCACGATGTGGCCGCCGATATCGGTGCTGGCCTCGCCAAAGCCGCCCTGGCCGGTCGTGTGAATGGCAAACTGGTGGATACCAGCTACGCGATCGATGAGGACGTCGAACTGGCGATCATCACCGATCGGGACGAGGATGGCGTCGACATCATCCGCCACTCGACCGCCCACCTGCTGGCCATGGCGGTGAAAGATCTGTTCCCTTCGGCGCAGGTAACCATTGGCCCGGTCATCGACAACGGCTTCTATTACGACTTCAAGTTTGACCGTCCGTTCACCAACGAAGATCTGGCGCGGATTGAAAAGCGGATGGAAGAGCTGGCGAAGCAGGACTTCGCGGTTTCCCGCTCCGTCCTCTCGCGCGATGAAGCGGTCAAGTTGTTCGACGAGATGGGCGAGGAGTACAAGGTCCGCATTATCCAGGACATCCCGGGCGACGAAGACCTGTCCTTCTATCAGCAGGGCGAGTTCATCGACCTGTGCCGTGGCCCGCACGTACCGAACACCGGCAAGCTCAAGGCGTTCAAGCTGACCAAGGTCGCGGGTGCCTACTGGCGCGGCGACACCGGCAACGAGCAGTTGCAGCGGATTTACGGCACCGCCTGGGGCAACAAGAAAGACCTCAAGGCGTACCTGCACCGCCTGGAAGAAGCCGAGAAGCGGGATCACCGCAAGATCGGCAAGAAGCTGGACCTGTTCCACATGCAGGAAGAAGCGCCAGGCATGGTGTTCTGGCACCCGGACGGCTGGACGGTCTATCAGCAGATCGAACAGTACATGCGCGACAAACTGCGCCAGCACGGCTACCAGGAAATCAAGACGCCGCAGGTGGTGTCACGCACCCTTTGGGAGCAGTCCGGCCACTGGGACAAGTTCGGTGATGACATGTTCACCACCGAGTCCGAGAAGCATGACTTCGCCATCAAGCCGATGAATTGCCCGTGCCACATCCAGGTCTTCAACCAAGGTTTGAAAAGCTACAAGGATCTGCCGCTGCGTCTGGCCGAGTTCGGTTCCTGTCACCGTAACGAAGCCTCCGGCGCGCTGCACGGCCTGATGCGGGTGCGCGGTTTTACCCAGGATGACGCCCATATCTTCTGTGAGGAAGAGGCCATCCAGGAAGAAGTGTCCAAGTTCATGGACCTGCTTCATGAGGTTTATACCGATTTCGGCTTCACCGAGATTTTGTATAAACTCTCCACCCGACCGGAAAAGCGTGTGGGTTCCGACGAAATCTGGGACAAGGCCGAAGCCGCCCTGGAAGAAGCGCTGAATCGCGAAGGCGTCGAGTGGGAACTGCTGCCGGGTGAGGGCGCTTTCTACGGGCCGAAGATTGAATACTCCCTGAAGGATTGCATCGGCCGGGTCTGGCAGTGCGGTACCGTGCAGGTGGACTTCTCCATGCCGGGCCGTCTGGGCGCGCAGTATGTGGCCGACAATTCCGAGCGGCGCACACCGGTGATGCTGCACCGGGCCGTACTGGGGTCGTTCGAGCGCTTTATCGGTATCCTGATTGAGGATTACGAGGGGGCCTTCCCCACGTGGTTGGCGCCGACCCAGGTCGCCATCATGAATATCACCGATAATCAGCGTGAATATTGCGAAAAAATTGCGAAAGCCCTTGAAAATTCCGGTTATCGCGCCCACGCCGACTTGAGAAACGAAAAAATCGGCTTTAAAATTCGCGAGCACACGCTCAATAAAGTACCCTACCTCGCCGTAGTGGGTGATAAAGAGGTCGAGGCCGGCGCCGTTGCCGTACGTAATCGCAAGGGCGATGACCTGGGTACGATGTCGCTGGACGCCTTCCAGGCCCTGTTGGCCGAAGACGTGTCCCGCAAAGGCAGAAATCAAACGGAGAACTGATTATTAAACAGCGAACGAATCGGGGACGGGCTCCTAAAGCGCCCATCAACGGGAATATCGAAGCCACAGAAGTACGTCTCATTGCGGCGGACGGTGAGCAGGTGGGCATTGTCTCCATCGAGGACGCACTGAAGGCCGCAGAAGAAGCTTCTCTGGATCTGGTTCAGGTTACGAATTCCGATCCGGTCGTCTGTAAGATCATGGACTACGGCAAGAAGGTCTTCGAAGAGAAGAAGGCCAAAGCCGCTGCGAAGAAAAAGCAGAAGCAGGTCCAGGTAAAAGAAGTCAAGTTCCGGCCTGGCACGGAAGAAGGGGATTATCAGGTCAAGCTACGCAACCTGGTACGTTTCCTTGAGAACGGGGACCGGGGCAAGATCACGATTCGTTTCCGCGGTCGTGAGATGGCACACCAGGAAATTGGTATGCAGCTCATGAATCGTGTGGAAGCCGACATCGAAGAGCTTGCCCAGGTAGAGCAACGGCCGAAGATGGAAGGCCGGCAAATGACGATGGTTGTTGCCCCCCGAAAGAAAAAGTGAGGCCTGTTTGATCGCCTGTCCCCCGTCACAGTGCGGGGGATTTGTCGTTCAGGACTCATTATTTATTGAAATCATAAAATGCGGAGTTTTATAAAATGCCCAAGATGAAAACCAAGAGCGGGGCCACCAAGCGGTTCAAGCGGACTGCCAAAGGCTTCAAGCATAAGCAGTCCTTCACAAGTCATATCCTGACCAAGAAGAGCCCGAAGCGGAAGCGTCAGCTGCGCGGCACCAAGCAAATTGCCAAGGCTGACATTGCATCCATCAAGCGCATGACCGCGCTTTAATTTCTGGTTCAGTAAAGAGAAGGATTGAAATATGGCTCGTGTAAAGCGTGGTGTCGTCGCACGTCGTCGTCACAAGAAGATCATGAAGCAGGCGAAGGGTTACTACGGTGCCCGGAGCCGCGTCTATCGTGTTGCCAAACAGGCGGTCATCAAGGCAGGTCAGTACGCCTATCGTGACCGTCGCAACCGTAAGCGTCAGTTCCGTGCGCTGTGGATTGCCCGTATCAATGCGGGTGCCCGCGCCAACGGCCTGTCTTACAGCCGTCTGATCGCTGGTCTGAAAAAGGCGAATGTTGAAATCGATCGTAAGGTCCTGGCCGACCTGGCGATGAACGAGCAACAGGCGTTTAGTGCCGTCGTTGAAAAAGCCAAGGCTGCGCTCGCGTAAGCTCTTTCATCGATTGCATATCGGATTGAGTGCCCCTTGGGGCATTCCGAAGTAGGGGGAAGAGCATGCTCTTCCCCCTTTTTTGTTCCGGGGCCTGTAGAATGGTGCGCCCGGGAACGTCCGGGGAATCTCTGAAAAAGGATCAGCCACGGCGCCGGTCATTTTTCAGGGGTTCTCACCCGCAAAGAACACAATGCATATTTGGAGCAGGGTCAATGGAAAACCTGGAGCAACTCGTACAGGACGGCCTGAAAGCGGTAGAGCAGGCGACGGACCTGCAGGCGCTGGATCAGGTGCGTGTTGATTATCTGGGCAAGAAGGGTGTGCTGACACAGCAGCTCAAGTCGCTGGGGCAGTTGTCCGCCGAAGAGCGGCCTGCCGCGGGGCAGAAGATTAACCAGGCTAAGGGCGAAGTGCAGGACGCCATCAATGCGCGTCGCGCCGAGCTGGAAAATGCGGCCCTGGACGCCAAACTGGCGGCGGAATCGATCGACGTGACCCTGCCCGGTCGAGGCCAGAGTCGTGGTGGCCTGCATCCGGTGACGCGCACCATCCAGCGCATGGAGCAGTTCTTCTCCCGTGCCGGTTACACCGTGGAAGAGGGTCCGGAAATCGAAGACGACTACCACAACTTCGAGGCCCTCAATATTCCCGGCCATCACCCGGCCCGCGCCATGCACGACACCTTCTATTTCAATCCGGGCACCCTGCTGCGGACCCACACCTCACCGGTCCAGATCCGCACCATGGAAGACGGCCAGCCGCCGTTCCGTATGATCTGCCCGGGCCGGGTCTACCGCTGCGACTCGGACATGACCCACACGCCGATGTTCCATCAGGTGGAAGGCCTGGTGGTCGACAAGAACATCAGCTTTGCCGACCTCAAGAGTACCGTGGAAGAGTTCCTGCGGGTGTTCTTCGAAAAGGATCTGGCCGTGCGCTTCCGTCCGTCCTACTTCCCGTTCACCGAGCCGTCGGCCGAGGTGGACATTGAATGGGGCCGCAATGACGACGGCTCGATCAAGTGGCTGGAAGTCATGGGCTGCGGCATGGTCCATCCCAAGGTCTTCGAATACTGCGGCATTGATCCCGAAACCTACCGCGGGTTTGCCTTTGGCATGGGCGTCGAACGACTCGCCATGCTGCGCTACGGCGTGAACGACCTGCGCATGTTCTTCGAGAACGACCTGCGCTTCCTGCGCCAGTTCCGCTGATCGACAGCACTGGCATTGACGGTTTCAGGATAAACGGATCAGGACAAGGCAACGAACATGAAATTTAGCGAACAATGGCTGCGCGAGTGGGTGAGCCCGGAGATCGACACCCAGGCTCTGGTGGATCAGATCACCATGGCCGGTCTGGAAGTGGACGAGTTTGAACCCGTCGCCGGTGAATTTACCGGCATCATCGTCGGCGAAGTACTGTCGGTCGAGCCGCATCCGGACGCGGACAAACTGCGGGTCTGCCAGGTCGCTGGCGGCGCAGAAACGGTCCAGGTGGTCTGTGGCGCACCCAATGTCCGGCCGGGGATGAAAGTGCCGTTTGCCGAGGTCGGCGCGGTGCTGCCGGGCAACTTCAAGATCAAGAAGGCCAAGCTGCGGGGCCAGCCGTCCAATGGCATGCTGTGTTCCGAGTCCGAGCTGGGACTGTCCGATAACCACGACGGTCTGATGGAGCTGCCGGCTTCAGCGCCGGCTGGCGAGAATATCCGCGACTACCTGGGCCTGGACGACGCCACCATTGATGTGGACCTGACGCCGAACCGCAGCGATTGCCTGTCCATCCGTGGCCTGGCTCGTGAAGTCGGTGTGCTCAACCGCCTGCTGGTGGAAGGCCCCGACATCAATCCGGTGGAGCCGGTGCATTCGGACGTGATCGACATTCGCATCGATGCGCCGGAAGGTTGCCCCCGTTACCTGGGGCGGATCATCCGCAACGTCGATCTGAGCGCCGAAACGCCCCTGTGGATGCGCGAGCGCCTGCGTCGCTCCGGAATCCGCAGCATCGATGCGGCGGTGGACGTCACCAACTACGTCATGCTGGAGCTGGGCCAGCCCATGCATGCGTTTGATCGCAGTGAGATCGATGGTGGCGTCGTCGTACGCTGGGCCAAATCCGGTGAGAAGCTGGTACTGCTGGATGGCCAGGAAGTCGAGCTGGTTGACGGCACGCTGGTCATTGCCGATCACGAGAAGCCCATCGCCATCGCTGGCGTGATGGGTGGCGAGCACTCCGGCGTTGCTGAAAAGACCCGTGACCTCGTGCTGGAAGCGGCGTTCTTCGATCCGATCTCCATTGCCGGCAAGGCGCGTCATTTCGGTCTGCACACCGATGCCTCTCACCGCTTTGAGCGGGGCGTCGACCCGGAGCTGACCCGCGATGCCATGGAGCGTGCTACGGCGCTGCTGCTGGAAATCGTCGGCGGCGAAGCGGGCGAGATCGTGGAAGTGCACAGCGAACCGCACCTGCCCAAATCTCCGGTGATCGAGTTGCGTCAGCAACGGGTCACGGACGTGCTGGGACTGGAAATCGACCGCACCGAAATCGAGGAAATCCTGACGCGCCTGGGCCTGCATGTGGACAAACTGACCCGCGAAGGTTGGAAAGTCCACGTGCCGAGCTATCGCCCGGACATCAGCATTGAAGAGGATCTGATCGAGGAAGTCGGCCGCATTTATGGTTACAACAATCTGCCGGTGACCGAGCCGGTCGGTAGCCTGGGTCTGCGCGAAGAGCAGGAAGCGGTGCGACCGATCAGCCAAGTGCGATCCCTGCTCGTGGACCGCGGCTATCAGGAAGCAGTGACCTACAGCTTCGTGGACAGCAAGGTCCAGGCGCTGATCGACGGCGATCATACCGGCATCGAGCTGGCCAACCCGATTTCCAGCGATATGTCCGTGATGCGCACCAGCCTCTGGCCGGGCCTGCTGAAGACCGTGGCCTACAACCAGAATCGCCAGCAGTCCCGCATCCGCCTGTTTGAAACCGGCCTGCGTTTCGTGCGCGACGGCGACGGGATTGAGCAGGTGCCCATGCTGGCCGGCGCCGTCACCGGAGCACAGAACCCCGAAAGCTGGGTAAATGGCCGCCGTGGTGTGGACTTCTTCGACGTGAAGGGCGATCTGGAAGCCCTGTTCGAACTGCTGGGTATCAGCGTTGAATTCAGCGTTGGCGAGCATGTCGCACTGCATCCGGGGCAGACGGCCAAGCTGCATAAAAACGGTGAATTCGTGGGCTGGTTGGGCGCTTTGCACCCGCAAGTCCAGAAAAAGCTTGACCTGGATGGCACGATTTACGTCTTTGAGCTATTCTTGAATTCGATCCTTTCCGGATATGTGCCTAATTTCAAAGAATTTTCAAAATTCCCGGAAGTTCGGCGGGATTTGGCTATCATTATCGGGAATGAGGTGACGTACGCTGAAGTTCAGCGCGTTGCCCGTGAGAAGGCGGGTGAGTTCCTGACCGGCGCGCGGGTGTTTGACGTGTTTGAGGGTGAAGCCATCGGCGAAGGGCGCAAGAGCCTGGCCCTGAGTCTCTTCTGGCAGCATCCGGAGCGGACGCTGAATGACGACGAGATCCAGACCTGGTTCGGTGCGGCGATCGACGCGCTGAAGGCGGAACTTGGTGCAACACTGAGGAGTTAATCGGAATGACGGCTTTGACGAAAGCGGAGATGGCGGAGCGCCTCTACGAAGAGCTGGGGCTCAACAAACGCGAAGCCAAGGAGATGGTGGAAGCCTTCTTCGGTGAAATCAGGGACGCACTGAGTCACAACGAGCAGGTCAAGTTGTCGGGATTCGGCAATTTCGATCTCCGGGACAAGAAAGAGCGTCCCGGGCGCAATCCGAAGACCGGGGAGGAAATCCCCATCAGTGCGCGGCGCGTGGTGACCTTCCGCCCGGGACAAAAACTAAAACAGAAAGTAGAAGCGTATGCTGGAACCCAGTCATAACAACGAGCTGCCGCCGATTCCTGGCAAACGCTACTTCACCATCGGTGAGGTTGCGGACCTGTGTAGCGTCAAGGCTCACGTCCTGCGCTACTGGGAACAGGAATTCCCGCAACTGTCGCCGGTGAAGCGGCGGGGCAATCGTCGCTATTACCAGCGCGCCGACGTCCTGACCATCCGGCAGATTCGTAGCCTGCTTTACGATCAGGGCTACACCATCGGTGGCGCCAAGCAAAAGCTGAGCAGCCACGAAATCAAGGACGACACCTCCCAGTACAAGCAGCTCATCCGTCAGATGATTGCCGAGCTGGAAGAAGTCCTGGACGTCCTTAACAGCCCGACCTGACCCCCGGTCAGCGTCGGCGCTGGACCTTCCTTTTTCTCGCAAAATTCCTGTTTATTTTTGGCAGGAGCTGGTGTAGACTTCGCTCCCGCTAAGCTATTGAACTCACTGTTCAAAGCCTGCCGTGTCGGGGCGTAGCGCAGTCTGGTAGCGCACCTGTATGGGGTGCAGGTGGTCGCAGGTTCAAATCCTGCCGTCCCGACCAATTTCCTCCCTTTTATAAGCCGTTGAATGTCGGTTTTTCTTCCCGGTGTTCCAAGTGATCGGACGATTCCGGATCGTACCAGCGGCAAGCCGTTTACCCTCGTCACGTGACCGATTTTCCTCCTTAAACAGTGCAATATGCATTCAACTGCGTATTGTTTGCATAAAATCCCTCCGATTTGAGCCAATCTTGACCGGGATCAGGATGTTCCACAAAGGCTTTGTGTAGTTTGCGTCTAACGCTCTCACGGGAAGAGATGAGCCATGACGCAAAACACTCAAAAACTGAAACTCGGCGCGTTGGTTGCGCTTGTCGTCGGTTCCATGATCGGCGGCGGTATCTTTTCCCTTCCACAGAATATGGCGGCCAGTGCGGGCGCCGGCGCGGTCCTGATCGGCTGGGTGATCACGGCCATCGGCATGCTTACTCTAGCGTTTGTCTTCCAGACGCTGGCCAATCGCAAGCCCGATCTCGATTCCGGTATCTACGCCTATGCCAAGGCCGGTTTCGGCGACTACATGGGCTTCTCGTCAGCCTGGGGTTACTGGATCAGCGCCTGGCTGGGCAACGTCAGTTATTTTGTTCTGCTGTTCAGCACGCTGGGGTACTTTTTCCCGATCTTCGGTGAAGGCAACACACTCGCGTCGATTGTTTGCGCTTCGCTGGTGCTCTGGGGCATCCACTTCCTGGTGCTCATGGGAATCCGGGAAGCCGCTTTCATCAACCTGGTGACCACCATCGCCAAGGTGGTGCCGCTGATTGTCTTCATCGTTATTGCTGCCACAGCCTTCAAGAGCGGCATTTTTGTTGACGATTTCTGGGGGCAGGGCAACCTGGAGCTGGGCAGCGTGATGGACCAGGTTCGCAACATGATGCTGGTGACCGTCTGGGTCTTCATCGGCATTGAAGGCGCCAGCATTTACTCTGCCCGGGCGGAAAAACGCAGTGACGTCGGCAAGGCGACGGTGATCGGTTTCCTGGGCGTGCTCCTGCTGTTGATCCTGGTGAATGTCCTATCGATGGGGATCCTGCGCCAGCCGGAGCTGGCCGGGCTCCAGAATCCGTCGATGGCCGGCGTGCTGGAACACGTGGTGGGCCGCTGGGGCTCGGTGCTGATCGGCGTCGGGCTGATCATCTCCCTGGCCGGTGGTCTGCTGGCCTGGACGCTGCTATGTGCCGAGATCCTGTTTGCCGGCGCCCGAGACCACACCATGCCGGCCTTCCTGCGCAAGGAAAACAGCAAACAAGTGCCGGCCAATGCCCTTTGGCTGTCCAATGGCCTGATCCAGCTTTTCCTGATTCTGACGCTGTTCAACGCGTCTACCTACCTGAGCCTGTTCTACCTGGCGACGTCGATGATCCTGATCCCGTATTTCTGGTCCGCCGCCTACGCCCTGCTGGTGGCCTGGCGGAAGGACACTTACGAGACCGACCCGCGTGCCCGCAACAAGGATCTCCTGATTGCGCTGGTCGCCGTGATTTACAGCGTCTGGCTGGTGTACGCCGGGGGTGTCCAGTACATCCTGTTGTCAGCACTGCTCTACGCGCCGGGCGCGGCGCTGTTTGCCAAGGCCAAACGGGAGCAGAACCAGCCCGTGTTCACGCCGTTGGAAAAAGTGATCTTCGCCGTGGTGGTGGCCGGCGCCCTGATTGCCGCCTATGGGTTGTACGCCGGGTTCCTGTCGCTCTGACCGGACGCTGTTCGCCGGTGCTCAAAACGCTTCTTCCTATCCAAGACAAGGAGATGTGCCATGTCTGGCCCCCAAACCCTCGGTGTTCACTCGGAAATTGGCAAGCTGAGAAAGGTCCTGGTCTGTTCACCGGGCCTGGCGCACCAGCGGCTGACGCCCCGTAACTGCGACGATCTGCTGTTCGATGATGTGCTCTGGGTCAACCAGGCCAAACGGGATCACTTTGACTTCGTCACCAAAATGCGGGAACGCGGGGTCGAAGTGCTGGAAATGCACAATCTGCTCACGGAAACCGTCAGGAATCCCGAGGCCCGGGACTGGATCCTGGATCGCAAGATCACACCCAACCTGGTCGGACTGGGCCTGCAGGACGAAGTGCGGGCCTGGCTGGAGGAGCAGGAGCCGCGCCGGTTGGCCGAATTCCTGATTGGCGGGGTGTCCGGTGATGATCTGCCCGGCGATCACAGTGGCAGCATCGTCAAGCTGTTCCGGGATTACCTGGGGCACTCCAGCTTTGTCCTCCCGCCGCTGCCGAACACCCTGTTTACCCGGGACACGACCTGCTGGATCTACGGCGGCGTGTCCCTCAATCCCATGCACTGGCTCGTGAGACGCCAAGAGACCCTGCTGGCCACCGCCATCTATCGATTTCATCCGGAGTTTGCGGAGGCCGACTTCAAAGTCTGGTATGGCGATCCGGATCAGGATCACGGTATGGCCACGCTGGAAGGTGGCGATGTGATGCCGATCGGCAACGGCATTGTGTTGATCGGCATGGGGGAGCGGACGTCGCGCCAGGCCATCGGCCAACTGGCTCAATCCCTCTTCAATGAGGGCGCCGCCGAACGGGTGATCGTTGCCGGCCTGCCCAAGGCCCGTTCGGCCATGCACCTGGATACGGTCTTCAGCTTCTGCGACCGGGATCTGGTGACCGTTTTTCCCGAAGCCGTGCAATCCATCGTGGCCTTTAGCCTGCGCCCGGATGAGAGCAAGCCGGGAGGAATCGACCTGCGGCGTGAAGAGGGCAGCTTCCTGGACGTCGTGGCTCAGGCGCTGGGACTGAAGGCGCTGCGCGTGGTGGAAACCGGCGGTGACAGCTACGAAGCGGAACGGGAGCAGTGGGACGACGGCAATAACGTGGTGGCCATCGAGCCCGGCGTCGTCATCGGTTACGACCGCAACACCTCCACCAACACATTGCTGCGCAAGGCCGGCGTCGAAGTCATCACCATCGATGCCAGCGAGCTGGGCCGGGGGCGCGGTGGCGGCCACTGTATGACCTGTCCCATCGTACGCGATCCCGTCGATTACTGACGCAAACGGAACATTGTCACGGAGGTTTTCACATGGCGTTCAATACCCACAACCGCAGCCTGCTCAGTCTGATGCACCACAGCACCCGCGAGCTGCAATACCTGCTGGACCTGTCCCGGGATCTCAAGCGGGCGCGTTACACCGGTACCGAGCAGCAGCATCTTCGGGGCAAGAACATTGCCCTGATCTTTGAGAAGACCTCCACACGAACCCGTTGTGCCTTTGAAGTAGCGGCCTATCAGCAGGGGGCCAACGTCACTTATATCGATCCCACGTCGTCACAGATCGGGCACAAGGAAACCATGAAGGACACCGCCCGTGTGCTGGGGCGGATGTACGACGCCATCGAATACCGAGGGGCAGGGCAGGCGATTGTCGAGGACCTGGCCCAGTACGCTGGGGTGCCGGTCTTCAACGGCCTCACCGATGAATACCATCCGACCCAGATGCTGGCCGACGTGCTGACCATGCGTGAGCACAGCGACAAGCCGCTGCACGACATTCGCTATGCCTACCTGGGGGATGCCCGCAACAACATGGGCAACTCGTTGCTGCTGATTGGCGCCAAGCTGGGGATGGACGTGCGGATCGGGGCTCCGAAAGCCCTCTGGCCTTCGGAGGAACACATTGCGGCCTGCCGACAGTTTGCGGAAGCGTCAGGGGCCCGGCTGACCCTCACCGAGAGCCCGCAAGAGGCCGTGCAGGGTGTCGACTTCATCCACACGGATGTGTGGGTCTCCATGGGCGAGCCGATCGAAACCTGGGGTGAGCGGATCCGTTTGCTGCGGCCCTACCAGGTGAACAAGGCGCTGCTGGATGCCAGCGGGAACCCACGGGTGCGGTTCATGCACTGCCTGCCGGCCTTCCATAACGCTGAGACCAAGGTCGGTCGGCAGATTGCCGACCAGTATCCAGAGCTCAGCAACGGGATTGAAGTGACCGATGAGGTCTTTGAATCCCCCGCCTGCATCGCGTTCGAACAGGCCGAGAACCGCATGCACACCATTAAGGCAGTCCTGGTGTCCACCCTGGGCGATATCTGACGCCCCCGGCAGAGGAGAGACTGAATGCGTATCGTCGCTGCCCTCGGCGGGAATGCTCTGTTACGCCGGGGCGAACCGCTGACCGCAGAAAACCAGCGCCAGAATGTGCGGGTCGCCTGCGAACAGCTGGCCCGGATCATTCCCGGGAATGAGCTTGTGATCGCCCATGGCAACGGCCCTCAGGTGGGATTGCTGGCGCTGCAGGGTGCCGCCTACAGCCAGGTCGAGCCCTATCCGCTGGACGTATTGGGGGCCCAGACCGAGGGCATGATCGGGTACATGATCGAACAGGAACTGGGCAACCTGCTGCCGGTCGAGACGCCGTTCGCCACGATTCTTACCCAGGTCGAAGTGGATGCTTCCGACCCGGCCTTCCAGCATCCCAGCAAGCCGATCGGACCGGTTTATTCGCGCGAGGAGGCGGACAGGCTCGCCGCCGAGAAAGGCTGGCACATGGCGCCGGATGGTGATCGGTTCCGCCGGGTTGTGCCCAGCCCACAGCCCAGGCGCATCTTCGAAATCCGGCCCGTGAAGTGGCTGCTGGAAAAGGGCAGCGTGGTGATCTGTGCCGGGGGCGGGGGGATTCCGACCGTCTACGATGCCGGTCGCAAGCTGCACGGCATCGAAGCCGTGATCGACAAGGATCTCTGCTCAGCCCTGTTGGCGGAGCAGCTGGGCAGTGATCTGCTGATCATTGCGACGGATGTGGAGGCCGTCTACGTCGACTGGGGGCAGCCCGCCCAGCGGGCCATCGCCCGGGCGCATCCCGACGATCTGCAGGCGCTGTCATTTGCTGCAGGCTCTATGGGCCCCAAGGTTCAGGCCGCCTGCGACTTCACCCGGCGGACCGGAAAGACCGCGGTGATCGGTTCGCTGGCTGACATTGAGGGGATTGTAGCTGGCCGGGCGGGCACCCGGGTGAGCCTGTCTGAACCCGGAATCGATTATCGCCAGTAGCCTGATCTACCAGACGCCCGCGTCTACGCCCACGACATACGGTGACCGCTTCGCCTGCAGCGAAGCCGGTTGTCTCGGGGCGTTATGCCCCGACAGACAAGAATGGGAGAGCCCCTTTCGATCATGACGCCCAAGATGAAGAAATCGCTTTACCGCGCCTTACTGGTCACGGTTGTACTGGCCTTTATTGGCTGGGCAACCTGGTATGAAATGCGGCCTGACGAGCTCGGTGATGGGATCGTCTCGGGCAACGGTCGCATTGAGGCGACCGGGATTGATATTGCGACCAAGCTGGCGGGGCGCGTCGAAGAGATTCTGGTCCGGGAAGGGGACTTCGTGGAGCCCGGTCAGGTCCTGGCGCGGATGGACACCCGATCGCTGGAGGCCGAATTACGTCAGGTTCGCGCCGAACGTCAGCGCGCCCGCAATGCGCTAGAAACGGCGCATGCCCTGGTGGCTCAGAATGAGAGCAACAAGGCGTCCGCCGAAGCGGTCGTGTTGCAACGCCAGGCTGAATTGACTGCGGCCAGGAAACGCTTCGAACGTTCCAATACTCTGCTGGAACGCAACTCGATCTCCCGTCAGCAGGTCGATGACGATCGCGCCAATATGCAGAGTGCTGAGGCTGCGCTGGCGGTGGCGCGGGCTCAGGTCTCGGCAACCGACGCCGCGATTGCGGCATCCCGTTCCCAGGTGGTCGAGGCCGAATCCGCGATCGAGGCGGCAGAGGCGGCGGTGGCCAGGGTGCAGGCGGATATGGACGACAGTGAGCTGCGCGCGGATCGGGTGGCGCGGGTCCAGTACCGCATCGTCGAGCCCGGCGAGGTGTTGGGGGTTGGCGGCAAGGTGCTCAACCTCGTGGACCTGACCGACGTGTACATGACGTTCTTCCTGCCCACGTCGGAGGCCGGCCGGGTGGCGCTGGGGGATGATGTCCACCTGGTGCTGGACGCGGCACCCGGCTATGTGTTGCCAGCGCGCGTCAGCTTCGTCTCCAGCGTGGCCCAGTTCACACCCAAGACGGTGGAGACCCAGAGCGAGCGGGAGAAACTCATGTTCCGCATTCGGGCACGAATTGATCCTGCGTTGCTGCGAGAGCACATTGAGCAGGTCAAAACGGGCCTGCCGGGTATGGCTTACATCAAACTGGACCCGGACACCCGTTGGCCGGAAAACCTGACCGTAAACGTCTCACCATGAGCCGGGAATGCGTTGCCCGTCTGCGAGAGGTCGGTCTGCGTTACGGCAAAGTGCAGGCCCTGGACAATCTGACCCTGGACGTTCCGGCGGCCCAGGTCGTCGGGTTGATTGGACCCGATGGCGTCGGCAAGTCCAGCCTGCTGGCATTGATAGCCGGCTGCCGGCGTATCCAGTCCGGTACGATCACCGTTCTGGGTGGCGATATGGCGAATGCCACACACCGGCGCCTGACGGGGCCACGCATCGCCTACATGCCCCAAGGGCTGGGCAGGAACCTGTATCTGTCGCTGACCGTGCGGGAGAACCTTGAGTTCTTTGGTCGCCTGTTCAGCCAGGGGCGGGAAGAGCGCGACCGTCGCATCGCGGACCTGACCCGCAGCACCGGCCTGTCCAGATTTACCGAGCGACCTGTCGGCAAACTCTCCGGCGGCATGAAGCAGAAGTTGGGCCTCTGTTGCGCCCTGATCCATGATCCGGACCTGTTGATTCTCGACGAGCCCACCACTGGCGTTGACCCCCTTTCCAGGAGCCAGTTCTGGGCGCTGATCGAACGCATACGGCGCCAGCGCCCGGGTATGAGTGTGCTGGTCGCCACGGCCTACATGGACGAAGCGGCGGGGTTTGACTGGCTCGTCGCCATGAACGGTGGTCGGATTCTGGACACCGGCACGCCGATTGGCCTGCTGGAAAAGACCGGTTGCGATTCGCTGGAACGCGCCTTTATCCAGTTGTTGCCGGAAAGCCGGAACGGTCGGCACCGGGAGCTCGTCATTCCACCCCGGTCCGTCAACGACGGGGTGGCCATTGAAGCCCATGGGCTGACCAAACGCTTTGGCGATTTCACGGCGGTGGATCGCGTGGATTTCCGGATCGAGCGAGGCGAGATTTTCGGGTTTCTCGGCTCCAACGGCTGTGGCAAGACCACCACCATGAAGATGCTGACCGGCCTGTTGCCCTTCGAAGCGGGCGAGGCCCGGCTGTTCGGCGAGCCCGTGGACCCGCATGACATCGAAACTCGTCGTCGGGTCGGCTACATGTCCCAGGCGTTCTCACTGTACGGCGAGTTGACCGTCGGGCAGAACCTGGACCTGCACGCCCGCCTGTTTCACCTGTCGACCGGCGGGTATGCCGCTCGACGGCGGGCGTTGCTGGAGCGTTTCGATCTGCAGGGAGTGGTCGACCAGACCTCCGGCAAGCTCCCACTCGGGGTTCGTCAGCGATTGTCGCTGGCTGTTGCCATCCTCCATCAACCGGAGATTCTGATCCTCGATGAACCCACCTCCGGCGTGGATCCGATCGCACGGGACAATTTCTGGGAACAATTGATCCGCATGTCCCGGGAAGACGGTGTCACCCTCTTTATTTCGACGCATTTTATGAACGAGGCCATGCGCTGCGACCGCATTTCACTGATGCATGCCGGTCGGGTGCTGGACAGCGGCACGCCCCAGGCCCTGATGGCCAGGCACGACTCGACCACCCTGGAAGACACCTTTATTGCCTGTCTGCGGGATGCCAGCGACGACAGCGAACCGTTCCCGGAACCGCCCAACGCCGTGCCCGTCGATGTGCCGGAGACGGGCACGCCGCCCCGTTTCAGTCGCCGTCGCCTGCTCAGCTACGCCCGACTGGAAAGTATGGAACTGCGGCGTGACCCGGTGCGCGCCACCATGGCCCTGGTCGGCACACTGCTGCTGATGTTCATCATGGGCTACGGCATCACCATGGACGTCGAGGATCTGAATTTTGCCGTACTGGATCGGGATCAGACGACGGCCAGTCAGGGCTACGCGCTCAACCTGTCCGGCTCTCGCTATTTCCGGGAAAAGCCCCCCTTGACCAGCTATGAGGATATGGATCAGCGGCTGCGTAGCGGCGACATCAGCCTCGCGGTGGAAATCCCGCCCCATTTCGGGCGGGATCTCAAACGCGGCGACACGCCCCAGGTGGCCTATTGGGT
This sequence comes from Marinobacter sp. NFXS9, assembly GCF_040148665.1. Classification (NCBI taxonomy): domain Bacteria; kingdom Pseudomonadati; phylum Pseudomonadota; class Gammaproteobacteria; order Pseudomonadales; family Marinobacteraceae; genus Marinobacter; species Marinobacter sp. NFXS9. The sequence continues at coordinate 186,854 of NZ_JAGDDW010000002.1, forward strand.
CGATGGCGCGAACCCCAACCGTGCGAATACCGTACAGGGCTACGCTCAGGGCATTCACGGCGCTTATATCGAGGAATTGGCCCGGGATCAGGGCGATAACGCCACCGGCGCCCGCGTCGATGTGGCCATTCGCTATCGCTACAACCCGGATGTGGAGAGTTTGCCGGCCATGGTGCCCGCGGTGATTCCCCTGCTGCTGATGATGATTCCGGCCATGCTGACGGCGCTGGGCGTGGTGCGGGAGAAGGAGCTGGGGTCGATCACCAACTTTTACGTCACGCCAGTGACCCGGCTGGAGTTCCTGCTGGGCAAGCAGTTGCCCTATATCGGCATGGGGCTGATCAACTTCCTGTTGATGGCGCTGGTGGCGGCGACGGTGTTTGGCGTTCCGATCAAGGGCAGCCTGGTCACGTTGACGCTCGGTGCTTTGTTGTACGTGATGTGCTCCACCGGTCTGGGACTGCTGATGTCGTCGCTGTTCAACAGCCAGATTGCGGCGATTTTCGGCACCGCCATTGCGACCCTGATTCCGGCCATCCAGTTCTCCGGCATTGTGCATCCGGTATCCTCCATGGAGGGCGCTTCGGCATTCATTGGCCACCTGTACCCCACCAGTCATTTCCTGTTGATCAGCCGGGGCGTGTTCTCCAAGGCGCTGGGCATGGCGGATCTCTACCCCTATTTCCTGGCGTTGTTGGTCACCGTTCCGGTGCTGATCCTGGCCAGCGTTGCCGGCCTGAGGAAGCAGGAAAAATGAGGCGTTCGTTGTCCAACATCCTGCAACTGGGCATCAAGGAGCTGCGGACCCTGTTCCGGGATCCGGCCATGGTGATCCTGATCATTTATGCGTTTACGCTGAGCGTTCACGCCAGCGCCACCGGTGAGCCCGAAGCGCTTTATCGGGCAACCATCGCCGTGGTCGATGAGGATCAGTCGCCGGTGTCGCGGCGCATCATCGATGCCTTTCAGGCCCCTTACTTCGTTGCGCCGGTGCAAGCGAGCCATGCTGCCATGGATGAGGGGATGGACAAGGGGCGGTACACCTTTACACTCAACATCCCCTTGAATTTCCAGCGAGACCTGTTGCGGGGAAACGCCACGACGGTGCAGCTGAACGTCGATGCCACCCAGGTCAGTCAGGCGTTTACCGGCGCCGGCTATATCCAGCAGATTATCCAGACGGAAGTGGCCGCCTTTCTGAAAGACCAGGGCGTCGGGATGCCCCAGCCCGTCCAGGCGGTCGTACGCGCGGTCTATAATCCCAACCTGGACCAGAGCTGGTTCGGCGCGGTCAATGCCGTGATCGACCAGATCACCATGCTGTCGATCATCCTCACCGGCGCGGCCCTGATCCGCGAGCGAGAGCATGGCACCATCGAGCATCTGCTGGTCATGCCCGTCACGCCCTTTGAGATCATGGCGGCCAAGGTCTGGTCCATGGGCCTGGTCGTACTGGCCGCGTCTGCTTTTTCCCTGCGTTTTGTGGTGGAAGCCTGGCTGAACGTGCCAATTTCCGGATCGCTGATGCTATTTCTGTTGGGCACGGCGTTGCACCTTTTTGCCACCACTTCGATGGGTATCTTCTTCGGCACCGTGGCCCGCTCCATGCCGCAGCTGGGGCTGCTGGTGATCCTGGTGCTGATTCCTCTGCAGATGCTGTCCGGTGGGGTAACGCCGCGCGAGAGCATGCCGCCGCTGATCCAGTACGTGATGCTTCTGGCACCCACGACTCACTTTGTCCAGTTGGGGCAGGGCATCCTTTTCCGGGGTGCCGGATTCACGATAGTGTGGCCGCAGCTGCTGGCGTTGGTGGGGATTGGGTCGGCATTCTTCCTGTACGCCCTCTCACGGCTCCGCCAATCGCTGCGTTAGGCGGGCTGCGTGTGCTCTGTTAACCGATACCGATCAGGTGGCGATTAAGGCCATCGTTGGCGTTGTCATCAGTGGATTTAAAGCGATGCAGGGTGGCCAAGTCGTTGATGATGACCTCGCGACCACGAATGTCCAGCAGTCGTTCCCGCTGCAGGCGAGCCAGGATCCGGCTCACGGTTTCCAGCGCCATGCCGAGGAAGTTGGCAATGTCACTGCGGTTCATGGCCAGTCGGAAACGGGTCGGCGACAGGTTGCGCGCGCTTTGCCGCGTGGACAGGTCCAGCAGGAACCCGATAATCCGTTCTTCGGCGCTGTTCTGGCTCAGCCAGCGGTTGAGTTGCTCCAGGATGTTGAGTTCGTGGCTCATCATGCGAAACATCCAGTGTTGCAGGGAGGGCAATTGGGTAGCGAGCTGTTCGAGATTCCTGAAGGAAATGTGGCAGATCGTGGTGCGTTCCAGTGCAATGGCCGAGCAGGTGTGGCTGTCCCGGAAAATCCCCTCGAACCCGAACATTTCACTGGGCAGGTAGAACCCCAGCACTTTTTCCTCACCCTGCTCGTTGACGTAGACCGTCTTGACCGAGCCACTCTTGACGACATAGCACGAATGGAAAGGGCTGCCCTGGCTGAATATACGCTGCTTGGGAGGATAGGGCGGCTGGTATCCGATGATGGTGTCGAGTAATCCGAGCTCCTGAAAACTACAGGCCCTTGGAAGGCAGAGATGCCCCAGCCGGCAATGGGAGCAAGACCGGGGCAACGCAAAGGGATTTGCCGATTCGGGCATGTCCATGAGGTCGTTCCTCCATTTCTACCCCCTGACCCTAAATCGGCTGATCCGAGATCGCCAATGACAAAACGGCATAATCAGATCGGTTTTAATCCGGAGTTTCTTAAGCGCTCGCTTGCAGCAGGTTGGGCTTGCAGATCCTCTGGATCGTGCCCAGCAATTCCTCCGAGGTCAGGCCGCCGGCATTTTTTGACTTGCCACCGCTGCCGGTATGATCGGCAATGTCTTTCAGACCGATGATGCCCTTTAAACGCTGTTCACCGTCGATGACCGGAACCCGCCGGATGCGTGAGGCGCCCATCACGTTCAGGGCCTTGTGCACTTCATCGTCCGGGTGGCAGACGTGGCAGGGCCGGCCGGTGACCATCTCTGAAGCGCTGATTTCCCAGAGCGGGCGGTGTTTCAGGACCGCGGCCATGGCGATATCCCGGTCCGTCACCACCCCGGCGAGTTTGTCGTCCTTGTCCAGTATGGGCATGAAGCCCACGTCTTCGTTCCACATCTGGTTGGCAATGTCATCCAGTGAATTCGACGTGCTGCAGCAGTGGATGTCTTTGTGCATGATGTCCTTGACCAACATGATAGAGCCCTCCGCTTGATTGTCCCTGCTTGCAATTTAGTGGAGTGCTCAGGCCCTTTTCTGACTCAGGTCAAACTTCAATCAGGCCGTTTCACTCATATAGTGAATCTGTAGATCGCTTTCCGTTCGGAGGCCCTATGTTGAAGACCCTGTTCAAAGACCGTGAAGCGGCGGGCGCTGAGCTGGCCCGGACGCTGAAGACCCATTCGGTGCCTGCTGACGCCCTGGTGCTGGGACTGCCCCGCGGCGGCGTACCGGTCGCGCGTGAGATTGCCCAGGCCCTGGGGTTGGAACTGGAAGTGTTGAACCTGCGTAAGCTGGGGCTGCCGCGTCAGCCGGAAGTGGCCATGGGGGCCATTGCCGAGGACGGCACTCGCTATCTCGATCATCGCTTGATCCGTGCCGTCGGCGTGACGGCGGAGGAGCTGGAGCGGGTGCAACAGCGGGAGCTGGATACACTGGCCTCCCGCATTCGACGGTTTCGGTTGGTGCGCAAGCCGGCACCGGTTGCCGGTCGCACCGTGATCCTGGTGGACGACGGGGTGGCCACCGGTGCCACCATGGAATTGGCGGTCCAGGTGTTACGCAAGCGTGAGGCCCGACGCATCATCGTTGCTGTCCCAGTGGGCCCGCAGGGCACCACGGCGCGTTTTTCCAGCATCGCCGACGACTGTGTCTGCCTGCAGGAGCCGAAGATTTTCAATTCCGTCGGCCTGTGGTATGGCGATTTCCAGCAGGTCAGCGAAGAGGAAGTCATCGAGGCCCTGGAAGAGGCGCAACGCCTGGCTCCCAACCGGGCTACGTCGTAGCGCCGTTCGTGGCGGCCTCGTGCAGGGCACGCCGGTAGATCCGCTCGTACGCTTCCACAGGACGCGTCCAGGACCAGTCGACCGTCATCAGCTCATTGCGCAGGTCTTCCCAGGCCTCACGCTGGTGATACAGGACCAGGGCCCGGTCCACGGCATGGATCAGGGCGCCGGGGTCGTCGCCTTCGAACAGGAAGCCGGTCTGTTGCCCGCCTGACGCGTCTGCGGGGTCGCTGATGCTGTCGGCCAATCCACCGGTGCGCCGGGCCACGGGCACCGTGCCGTAGCGCATCGCGTACATCTGCACCAGGCCGCAGGGCTCAAAGCGGGACGGCACCAACAGCACATCGGCTGCCGCCAGGATCTGGTGAGCGAGGGCGGCATCGAAGCCAATGTGGACGACCATGTCCGCCGCGTACTGGTGAGCCAACTGCTGGAGCTGGTGCTCGTAATCCGGCTGACCGCTACCCAGAACCACCAGGTCACAGCCGCGCTCCAGCAGCGTCGGCGCCGCGCCAATCAGCAGGTCGATCCCTTTCTGGTCCACCAGCCGCCCGATGAAACCGATCAGCGGTCTGTCGTCCGGGCTGTCGAGTTCGAGCCAGGCCTTCAGGGTGGTTTTACAGAGCGTCTTTCCGAATGGCTGGGTGGGCGAGTAATCAAAGGGCAGGTGTGGATCGGCCGCCGGATTCCAGCGGTCGATGTCGATGCCGTTGAGAACGCCGGTCAGCTTGTCGCCAAGGTGGCGGATCAATCCATCGAGCCCCTGACCCTGCTCTGGTGTGGCCATTTCGCGGGTGTAGGTAGGGCTGACCGCCGTCACCTGCTGGGCATGGATCAGCCCTGCCTTGATCAGGGCGCACTGACAGTGGAATTCCAGTTCCGAGGGTTGCCAGAGGTCAGCGCTGAGCTGGAGCTGATCGAAGGTCGGGCGATCGATCAGGCCACGGTAGCCCAGGTTGTGGATCGTGAAGACCCGGGCGATCGCGCTCTGCCGACGGGCCAGCAGGGCGTTGACCAGCGCCGTGGGCCAGTCGTGGGAGTGAATGATATCCGGCTGCCAGTCCAGCCCGCACTGGTTTTCCGCGATCAACACGGCGATCCGGCAGAATAGCGCAAAACGGATGGCGCTGGCCCGGTCGTCGTCTCCCGGCCATAGGCGATAGACGCCATCACCACCGGTCGGTTGGCCATCGGTCTCCGGAACGCTGGATAGCAGTGGATGGGACGCCAACAGGACCACCGGCCCGCCGGGCGAGGGCGCCTTGTGGATCAGGGTGACCGGCTCGCCGTCCAGCAGGAAGCGGGTGGTCAGGTCGTCTTTAGCAGGACCATGTGCTGCCAGAGTGGCCGGATAGGCGGGCAGCAGGCAGGCCACGTCGTGGCCGTTGCGCACCAGACCGCGGCTGAGGCCGTCCACCATATCGGCCAGCCCGCCCACTTGTGCCAATTGGGGCAGCTCAGAGGTGATCTGCAGAATTTTCATCGGCATCCGTCGGGTGATCATCGCGTAGCGGCTTCAGCACCACGCCGCCCAGCGGTGGCAGGGTGAGGGTCACGGACTGGGACAGACCCATCCAGGGCACCGGTTGCGGTGTCAGGGGAAGCGGGTTGCCCAGGTTCGAGCCGCCATAATGATGGGAATCCGTGTTCAGACACTCCGCGTAGCGGGCCATCGAGGGCATGCTGATGCGGTAATTCTGTCTGGGCACCGGGGTGAAATTGAGGACAAAAACCAGGTGTTCCGTCGCGTCCTGGCGCACGAAACTGACCACCGAATGGCGACCGTCGTGGCAATCCAGCCACTGGAAACTGTGGGATGTCCGGTCATTGGGCCAGAGCGGTGGGCTGCGGCGATAGAGGTCGTTCAGGTCGCGTACCAGATTGCGGATGCCTTGGCCCTCACCGTGCCGCAGGGCCTGCCAGTCCAGCTCGTCGAGCGCGTTCCACTCGGTGGTCTGGGCAAACTCGTTCCCCATGAACAGCAATTTGGCGCCGGGGTAGCCGTACATGAAGAGATAGAGCAGCCTCAGGTTGGCGAGTTTTTGCCAGGGATCGCCGGGCATCTTGCTGACCAGGCTGGCCTTTTCATGCACGACCTCGTCGTGGGACAGCGGCAGCACGAAATGCTCGCTGAAGGCGTAGAGTAGGCCGAACGTGAGCAGGTTGTGATGAAAGCTGCGGTAGACGGGATCCAGTGCCAGGTAGCGCAGGGTGTCGTTCATCCAGCCCAGGTTCCACTTGAACTGGAAGCCGAGCCCGCCGTCGTCCACGGGGTGGGTGACGCCGGACCAGTCGGTGGAGTCTTCGGCGATGATCAGCGCACCCGGGTGCCGGCGCTGGCACTGCTCGTTCAGGGTCCGCAGGAACACGATGGCGTCCAGGTTTTCATTGCCGCCTTCCCGGTTGGGTCGCCACTGCCCGGGGCCCCGGCTGAAGTCCAGGTAAAGCATGGAGGCCACGGCGTCGACCCGCAGGCCATCCATGTGGAAATCGCTGAGCCAGTGGAGTGCGCTGGAAACCAGAAAATCCCGCACCTGCGGACGGCTGTAATCAAAGTTCAGCGTGCCCCACTGGGGATGCAGCTGATGGACCGGGTCGCCCTGTTCATAGAGCGGCGCGCCGTCGAACAGTGCCAAAGCGTGACGATCGGTGGGGAAATGGCCCGGCACCCAATCGAGGATCACGCCCAGTCCATTCTGGTGGCAGTAGTCCACCAGGAAGCGCAAGTCGTCCGGGCTGCCGTAGCGACTGGTGGGGGCGAAATAGCCGGTGGACTGGTAGCCCCAGGATTCGTCCAGGGGGTATTCATTCAGCGGCATCAGCTCGATGTGCGTGAAGCCCAGTGAGCGGACATAGGGCACCAGCGCATAGGCCAGTTCGCGATAGGTGTACCAGTGGCCGTTGAAGTGCCGGCGCCAGGATCCGGCGTGGACCTCATAGATGGCCAGAGGCGCGCGTTGCCAGTCGATCTGGTCGTGTTGCGCCAGCCAGTCGTGGTCGTGCCAGCGGTAGGGGCGATCCTCGTCGCTGATCACCGACGCGTTGGCTGGCCGCATCTCGAACAGGAGACCACAGGGATCGGCCCGCAAAGTGGTTTCTCCGTCGGCGCCGGTGATGGCGAATTTGTAGCGCTGGCCCGGGGTGGCCGCCGCGGACACCGCACACCAGATGCCCGAATCCCCGATTGGCGTCAGGGGATCGGTGGCTCGCTGCCAGCCGTTGAAGTCCCCCACCACACTGACTTCCGTCGCACGCGGGGCCCAGACCGTGAAGCGGATCATGGGCTGCCCTTCCACCATCCGTCTGTGGGCGCCCAGCAGCGACTGCACCTGCCAGGTCCGGCCTTCGGCAAACGCTTGAAGAGATTCCCGTGACAGTGTCAGCGACTGGGTCGCGGGGTGGTTTTCAGCGATCATTCTGTGGCGTCCTGCACGAGCGGTTTCCAGGGGTTCTGTTGCTTATTGAGCACACATGAGAAACGGCATTTGCTGATCTGGAGCAAACTTTTTCCAGATTGCCCTGATAGCGTTGGAAAGAGTTGCAGGAAACGCGCGGGAATCGACGATGAACCACCAACCCCTGTCCACGGCCCGCTATGTCAGCAGGCTGACCCGCCAGACCCTGGCTCTGATCCTGGCCGGCGGCCGCGGTTCACGGTTACGGGACCTGACGGACTGGCGCGCCAAACCGGCCGTGCCGTTCGGCGGCAAATTCCGGATTATCGATTTCGCGCTCTCCAACTGTGTAAACTCCGGCGTTCGCCAGATCGGCGTGGTGACCCAGTACAAGTCGCATTCCCTGATCCGTCATATCCAACGTGGCTGGGGCTTCCTGCGGGGAGAGCTGGGTGAGTTCGTGGAGCTGCTGCCAGCCCAGCAGCGGATCGAGGCGGCCTGGTATGCCGGCACCGCCGACGCGGTGTTACAGAACCTCGACATCATCCGCAGCCACCGGCCGGCGTTTATCCTGATCCTCGCCGGCGACCACATCTACAAAATGGACTACGGCACCATGCTGGCGTTTCATGTGGAGAACAACGCGGACGTCACTGTGGGCTGTGTGGAGGTGCCCCTGGCCGAGGCGTCCAGTTTCGGGGTGTTGGCGGTGGACTCGAACAGCCGGGTACAGTCGTTCCGGGAGAAGCCGGCCGATCCGAGTCCAATCCCCGGCACACCGGATAAGGCCCTCGTTTCCATGGGGATCTACGTGTTTCGCACCGAGGCCCTGTGCGACCGGGTCCTGGCGGACCACCGGCTGGAAGGCTCGCACCACGATTTCGGGCGGGACATCATTCCCGCTATGGTGGAAAACGCCAAAGTGGCGGCTTTTCCGTTCCGGGACCCGTTTCGCAAGCGCTCGGCCTACTGGCGGGACGTGGGCACTGTCGATTCCCTGTGGCAGGCCAACCTGGAACTCACCGAATCGTCACCGGAACTGGATCTCTACGACGTCAGTTGGCCCATCTGGACGTTCCAGGAACAACTGCCGGCGGCCCGTTTTGTCACGTCTGACGGCTACAGTGGCGTGGCCGAGGACGCCATCGTTGCCGGTGGCTGCCTGGTGAAGGGCGGGCGGGTGTCACGTTCGGTCCTGTTCTCCCGCGCGTCGGTCGCACCCGGCTCGGAGATTGAACAGACCGTGGTGTTCCCGGATGTCAGCGTCGGCCGTCACTGCCGCATACGGCGCGCGATGATCGACCGCGGCTGCCGGATTCCGGACGGCATGCACATCGGCATCGACCCGGCCACCGACGCCCAGCATTTCCACATCTCGCCCGGTGGCGTTGTGGTCGTCACGCCCGAGCGCCTGGGGCAGGATTACCCCCGTGGCCTCTGACTGGCAGGCCAGCGTGGTGCTTGGCTGGCACCTGCACCAACCGGGCTACAACCTGCCGGAGGACGGCCCATTTGTGCTGCCCTGGTGCTATCTGCATGGCATCGGCGGCTACTGCGACCTGATCCATCGCCTGGAGGAAGATCAGCATGCCCGGGTCGTGATCAATTTCTCGCCGGTGTTGCTGGAACAGTTACTCGCCTACAGCCGGCGCCTGCAGGCGGTGCTCACCGGCTCGGCCGAACGGGTGGGCGATCGCCTGCTGGATGCGCTATACGCCGGAACCTTGCCGGATCCGGCTACAACCGACGCCGCAGAGCTGCTGGCCTTTTGCGCCCAGCAGATCCCCGACTGGTTTACCCGCGCTCTGCCATCGGCCGCTACGGGCGTGGCGCTGGCCCGGCCGTTCCTGGAGGATCCCGCAGGCCGGCCCTATCTGCCCCCGTCGCTGCTGGCGGACCTGCTCGTCTGGCTGCATCTGGGCTGGTGTGGTGAGAGTTTGCACCGGGGCAGTGACGTGGTGCGCTCACTGATGGTCCAGGGCCGGCACTTCGATCTTCGGCAGCGCCGGGCACTTTTCCGCCTGATCGCCGACGTCCTCGATGGCTTGCTGCCCCGGTATCGTCGGCTGGCGGAGCGGGGCCAGATCGAGCTGAGCCTGAATCCATGGGGGCATCCCATCCTGCCACTGCTGCTGGATCTGGACAGTGCGCGGGAGTCGATCCCGGACATCACGTTGCCGGAGGCGGCCTATCCGGACGGGAAGGCGCGGGTGGTCTGGCACCTGAACGCGGCACTGGACACCTTCCGCACGGTGTTCGATACCCGGCCCAGTGGCGTCTGGCCGTCCGAGGCGGCGATCAGTCAGCCGGTTCTCGGCTGTCTGGCCGAGGCCGGCTTCGCCTGGTTTGCCAGCAGCGCCCGGGTGCTGCCGCATGAAGGCGCGCCGGATCTGGTCACGACTCATGGGGCCTTTCGCCACGCCGACGGGGAGCTCAGGGGATTCTTCCGGGATGATGGCCTGTCCGATCTGATCGGCTTCACTTACCAGGGCTGGGAAACGGAACCGGCCGTCGCGCATTTTATCGAGCAGCTTGAAGCGATCGGGCAGGGCCACCAGGGTCCGGCGCCCTGCGTGATCACGGTCTTCCTGGACGGAGAAAACCCCTGGCCGAGCTATCCCGACCGGGGCTGGCATTTCACCCGGATGCTGTATCGCGCGCTCGCCGCTCACCCGCGTTTGCAGCTTTCTCTCTTCCGGGAACTGGTCAGCGTCCCGGTGGTGGGGGCGATTCCGGATTTTCGCGCTGGCAGTTGGGTGGGCGGCCGACTGGATACCTGGATCGGCCACCCTGACAAGAACCGGGCCTGGATGCTACTGACCGAAGCCGCCGGGCAGGTGCGGCCTTTACTCGAAGCCGGTCAATTCCCCCCGGACAAGGCCCGGGCGATTGAAAAGCAGTTAGCGGTCTGCGAGGGCTCGGACTGGTTCTGGTGGATGGGCGAAGGGCATGATGCCGTCGCCGTAACGCCTTTCGAGCGACTGTTCCGCCAGCAGTTGCAGGCGCTTTATCGGATGGCCGAACTGGCGCCGCCTTCCCACCTGTTCCAGGCGGTGAGCCTGGGATCACGCAGCGGCACCGGCGTGCACACCATGCTGGGCGCCGGAGAGTAACCCGGGGCGCCGTCTGGAAGGGCGAAAATCTGATCCGGGTCAATGAGCGCGCGGTCAGGGCATCGGAAAATGAAGTAAATGGAGGTGACTTATGGATCATCGTCAAGGCATTCGTCTGTCCGCCCGATTACCTGTCACCCTGATCGACAGTCGGGGGTTCCAGTACAACACCCACACCGCCAATCTCGGTCGCAGTGGCTTCTTCATCACGATGCCGCCCGGTACCTTTTCGGTCAACCAGCCCGTGGAGCTGCAATACCTCTCGCCCGATGAGTCCTCGAAGAAAACCCGGCGCTATTGCCGGATTTCCCACGGCATGGTGGTCCGGGTCGAGAACCACGGTATTGCCGTCGAGTTCGATGCCATGACGGCGCGGCAGCGGGACGATGTCTCCAGGCTGCGGCGGTGGCTGGCTGAGCACAGGCAGCCTGTCTCCGGGCATTCTGCTGGTGCAGCCAGCTATGAAGGCGCTTGAGAGTTACCTGGCCCGACATTTACCGCCGCCGCTAAGCCCGCTGGCTGCGCTGGCCTTGGATCTGCAATGGACCTGGCATCACAGCGGCGACGACATCTGGCGCACCATGGACCCGGCACTCTGGCACACCACGCGCAATGCCTGGCTGGTCCTGCATTCCATTTCCGACGAGCATCTGGAGCAGCTGGCCGGGGATGCGGATTTCCTGGCCCTGGTGCAGCAACAGCAGGACGAGTACGCCGCCCAGCAAGCCCAGAAGACCTGGTTTGAAACCGAGTATCGGGGCACACCGTTCGGCACGGTGGCTTTCTTCTCCATGGAGTTCGGTATCACCGAGTCGCTGCCCATCTACTCGGGCGGGCTGGGTGTACTGGCCGGCGACCTGCTCAAGTCTGCCCACGATCTTGGCGTTCCGGTCGTTGCCGTTGGCCTGTTCTACCAGCAGGGGTATTTCCATCAGAGCATCACCAGCGCCGGCCGCCAGTTGGAGTTCTTCCCCTACAACGACCCGTCCATGCTGCCCCTGTCACCCCTGCGTGATGATGCAGGGCAGTGGATCCACATCACCGTCGAGTTCCCCGGACGTCCCGTTCGCCTCAGGGCCTGGCAGGCTATCGTCGGGCGTTGTCGTCTGTTGCTTCTGGACAGCAACGATCCGCGTAACGATCCCGGTGATCGGGGGATCACCAGCGAACTCTACGGAGGCGACGACGAGAAGAGGCTGGAGCAGGAGCTGCTGCTGGGCATTGGCGGCTGGCGCCTGCTCGAAGCGGCCGGCATCGAGGCTTCGGTATGCCACATGAACGAAGGGCATACGGGATTTGCCGCGCTCGAACGGCTGCGCCGATACCGGGAGGTGCATCAGACCAGCTTTGAAGCGGCCCGGGTGGCCACTCGTATCGGCAATATCTTTACCACGCACACCCCCCTGCCGGCCGGGTTCGATCGATTTCCGGTCGATCTGGTCCGCAAGTACCTGTCCGGTTTGACGGAGCCTCTTGGTCTGTCGCTGGACGATCTGATCAGGCTGGGCCAGCCGGCTCAGGGCAGTGATGGTTTCTTAAACATGGCGTTCCTGTCCCTGCGACTGGCGGGTGCCGTCACCTGTGTCAGCAAGCTGCACCAGACCGTCTCCCGGGAAATCCTGCGGCCGGTCTTTCCCCGCTGGCCGGACGACGAGGTGCCCATCCTGGCGATCACCAACGGCGTCCACACGCCCTCCTGGGACTCGCCGGAGGCGGACGAACTCTGGACCCGCCAATGCGGCAAACATCGCTGGTGCCACACCATGGTGGGCCTGGATGAGGCCATCCAAACGGTGGACGACCACGCCCTGTGGCAGTTGCGGGCAAACAATCGCAGTCGCCTGCTGACGTTCGTGCGGGAACGGCTGCGTCAGCAGGGCGGCCGGCAGGGCGCGGCGATGGACACGGGCGACCGTCTTGAAGAGGACGTCCTCACCCTCGGTTTTGCCCGCCGCTTTACCGCCTACAAACGACCCGACCTGCTGTTGACTGACCCGGACCGGTTTGCCGCCATGCTGAGCCAACCGACACGTCCGGTACAGCTGATCCTGTCGGGGAAGGCGCACCCGAAAGACACCGACGGCAAGGAACGACTGGCGCGGTGGCACGCCTTCATGCAGCGGGACGACGTGGCGGGGCGTGTCATTTTCCTGGAAGACTACGACCTGCGGATCGCGGAGATGATGGTGCAGGGCGTTGACGTCTGGATCAACACGCCGCGGACCTCCTGGGAAGCCTGTGGTACCAGCGGCATGAAAGTGCTGGTCAACGGCGGGCTGAACCTGTCGCAACTGGATGGCTGGTGGGCCGAGGCCTGGTCGCCGGAGGTGGGCTGGGGGATCGGTGCCGAACACATAGCGGACGACACTCTGGACGCCGAAGCCTTGTATAACTGCCTTGAAAACGACGTCATTCCGCGTTTCTACGACCAGGACATGGAAGGCCTGCCACGTCAATGGCTGGCCACGATGCGAGCCAGTATGGCCACACTGACCGCCGAATATTCCGCTAATCGCATGCTGCGGGAGTACGTTTTCCTGTGTTACGAGCGCGCCGGCCGGCGGTTGGCAGAGCTGAACCGGGTGGGCGTGGCTGAGGTGGCGGGCTGGCTGGAAGGGCTGACCCGGCAATGGCCGTCGATCCGGTTCGGCAACCTGGCAATCAACGAAGGGCCGGCGGGCGACCGGTTTGTGGTGCAGGTGCACCTGGGGCCGATGTCGCCGGACTGGGTTCAGGTGGAACTCTATGCCCACGCCGATGACGGCGGCAGCATTACCTGCACCATGGCGCGATCGGCCGAGTTGGTGGGCTCCGTCGGGGCTTACAATTACGTCTGCGACGTGCCCTCGGTGCGTCCGGTTACCGATTTCACGCCGCGCATCGTGCCCCGGGACCCCCACGGCGTTCTGGAGGCGCCGTTGGAGGTCGGTTTGATTCTCTGGTATCGATAGCGACCCTACACGCCGAACGGATAGGTGTCGGGCATCCCCTTGATGGCCGTCGTGGTGAGTGGGGTGACCGCCTGGGTCCGGTCGAACCAGACGAATTCATCAAACTGGTCCGGCAGGCTGGCGTGGTAGTAGTGGCTTTGTCGTTCCGTCTGTGGCCGGTAGATCACGCCGATGGCCCGCTGCAGGTATTGGTGCCGCAAGTGGTAGATGAGTTCGGGATCGCCATGGCGTAAGGGCAACAGGGCCCGCTCGATGCCACTGTCGTGGAACAGGCGTTCGTAGCTGCCGGGCAGGGCCGGGCGCACGGACTTGATTTCCATGCGGGCCCCCCAGTCGGAGGCGGCCGCCACGGTGCCGGTATCCGTACCGAAGCCAATATTGAACATCTGGTTGCCGAAACGGGCCCGGGCGAGTCGGCCGATATTGAATTCCCCGCGTCTTCCCATGTCCGTAGCGTCGCTGTCGCCGACGTGGGAGTTGTGCGCCCAGACGATGCCCCGACTACCCTCGCCATAGTGGGCCAACAGCCGTTCCAGCGTTGCAAACATGTGGGTATCGCGGAGGTTCCAGGCGTTGTTTTCCGAGAAGAACATCGTGCGGTAGTACTCTTCGGCGCTGGCGACGAGGTTGGCGTTCTGCAGCATGTCGAACACCCGTTCACCGTCATGGGCTTCCAGCTGCCGGTGGTGTTCGTACAGGGTGCGGAGGGTTTCCAGGATGGCATTCTCGCAGCTTCGGAAGCCCGGCTGAATGGCGGAGCGGGCGTATTCGATTGGATCGTCCCGATAGGGCAGCAGGCACTGGTAGCGATGCATGGCCTGGTTGGCGGTGACCGGATCGTGATCCCGCAGGAAACGGATCACTTCATGGATCGAGGTGTACAGGCTGTAGAGATCGAGACCGTGGAAGGCGACACGGGTCGGCATGGCGTGCGTGCTGTTCCAGCCTCTGAGCCAGTCCACGAAACGCCGGACTTCCTCGTTGCGCCACATCCAGGTGGGAAAGCGGGCAAAGGCAGTCCACTCCGACGCCGGGTATTCCTTGTGACGGACGTAGTGGTCGATGCGCGAGGCATCCGGCCAGTCCCCCTCGATGGCCACGAAGCTGAAATGACCGCGTTCGATCAGGGCCCGGGTGATCCTGGCGCGGGTCTCGTAAAACTCGGAGGTACCGTGAGAGGACTCGCCGATCATCACCACTCGCGCATCGCCAATGCGCCGCATTAAACCGCTGAGCGGCAGGTCGGCAATTTCCCGGAACGGGATGCAGGCTTTGGCCAGCCGCGTTGTCAGTGCCGCTTTCGAGAGTTGGGTGTCCATGTGTTTTTCCCCGTTTTCGGATCGACGTTCTGGTCATCTTTCCAGCCTGAACCGAAGCGGAGCCGGAATGTTGATCTATCTCAAACACCCGTGCGACTCGGGGCACGATTCAGGGCGTGGCCACATTGCGCTGTATGACCCGCCTGTCTGGACAGGTGGGGGAACAGAGGACATAGTGTGTGGCCGGGCACAGGGCCGGTGGCAACACGCCCTGACCGAAGGCACCTCAAAATAACAACGGACACAATCGGCTTCGCGCAATGACTGCAGTAACCCATTCCGTATTGGTCGTGGATGACGATGAAGACATCTGCGAATTGCTACAGACCTTTCTCGGGCAGGCCGGCTACCACGTGCGGACCGCTTCCGATGGCGAGGCCATGCGGGCCGCCATGGATGACTGTCTGCCGGATGTGCTGATCCTGGACATCATGCTGCCCGGCGACGACGGCTTCACCCTGTGTCGCTGGGTGCGGGATCATTTCGCCCTGCCCATCATCATGCTGACCGCCAGTTCCGACGAAACCGACAAGGTGATCGGTCTTGAACTCGGCGCGGACGACTACATCGCCAAACCCTTCAGCGCCCGGGAACTCCAGGCCCGGATCAAGGCGCTGTTGCGGCGTTCCCAGTTGAGCCAGCAGGGGTTCCGGCGCTATGTCCGATTCGCCCAGTGGCGGCTGGATTGCCAGACCCACGAGCTGAATGACCAGGGCGGGCAGCGCATCAGCCTGTCCGGGGCGGATTTCGCGTTGCTCAAGCTGTTCGTGGATCACGCCAACAGCATTCTCGATCGCGACACCATCGCCGGCGTTACCCGCGGGCGGGAAGCCGATCCGCTGGACCGGGTGGTGGACGTGGCCGTGTCGCGGTTGCGGCACCGGTTGGGGGACAAGGGCCGCCAGCCCAAGCTGATCCGCACGGTGCGCGGCGCGGGCTACATGCTCACGGCCACCGTCAGTTACGAGAATGAGTAAAGTCCGGGCCCTGTTCCAGCGCATCCGGCCCCAGTCCCTGCTGACGCGGATGCTGCTGTTGACCCTGGTCGCGGTGGTGCTGGCCCAGGGGATCTCCACTGCATTCTGGTACACCACCTTCCGCGCCCAGGAAACCGCCGGGCTGATCAACAGTAGCCGTAACCTGGCCTATTCCGCGGCGGCGACGGTCCGCTTTTTCAAGTCATTGCCGCTGGAATACCGGCATATCGTGCTGGAGCAGTTGCGCAACATGGGCGGTACGCGCTTTTTCGTGTCCCTGAACGAGCGGGAAATCGCCCTGAAGCCGTTGCCGGATACGTCCCGCAAGGCGGACGTGGTGGATGCGGTGTCCGAGGTGCTGCGGGAACGGATTGGCGGCGATCTGCCCATTCGGGTGGAATTCGTGGCGCCGGAGGATCTGCGCATCCTCAACAGCCAGATGAAGCTGACGGACCTGCCGCCCTCCTGGGCCAATTACGCGCTCAACCTCGATCCGATCAATCCGCCGGTGCTGGTGACGCAGATCGAGATCGCCCCCGATGAGTGGCTGTATCTGGCGACGCCGCTGCCAGCGCCCTATGTGTCGCTGGAGGATGATAGCGGCCTGCCCAAACAGCAGATCTTCTTCATTGGCCTGCTGACGATTTTCTTGCTGACTTTCATTGCTTTGCTGGTGCGCTGGCAGACCCGGCCGCTGCGCCGGCTGGCCCGGGCCGCCCGGGAAATGCCGTTCGATGACGATCGACCGCCGCTGGCGGAGCGGGGCAGCAGTGAAGTGGTCGCCGTCACACGGGCCTTTAACACGCTGCGAGACCGGATTCAGCGCTACCTGAAAGATCGTGAGCAGTTGTTCACCTCCGTATCCCACGACTTGAAAACGCCGATCACCCGCCTGCGCCTGCGCAGCGAACTGCTTGACGATGAGATGCTGCGTTCCAAATTCGAGAAGGATCTCCAGGAGTTGGACCTCCTGGTCAAGAGCGCGCTGCAGTCGGTCAAGGACAATGACATCTATGAAAATATGGAGTCGGTGGACGTTCATGGTCTGATCGACCAGGTTACCGAACCCGCCGCCCGCACGCCGGGCAAGGTCTCTCTGGAGGGACGGGCCCGGCGGCCATACCGTTGCAAGCCCCTGGCGCTTCGACGATGCATCGGGAACCTGTTCGATAATGCGCTAAAATACGGGGAACGGGTCACGATCCGTATCGAGGATTCCCCCACGACCTTGACCCTGCATTTCGAGGACGAGGGGCCGGGGCTGCCGCCGGACCAGCTCAAGAAGATCTTCGAGCCCTACTACCGGGCGTCACCCAGCGCGCCGGGAGAAGGGCTTGGCCTGGGCATTGCCCGGGCGATCGCCCACGCCCATGGGGGGGATGTTGAAGCCTCCAACCGGGAACAGCGTGGGTTGCGGTTGACGCTGATCCTGCCGCGGAATCCGGACTAATCCTCCTGGCCTGTCTGGGGCCAAGCCTTGTGGTTGCTGCGTTTCAGGTCAATGTATCGATCCGGTTACATTGACCTTGCACTTTGATACGTCAGGCTTTTGCCCCTTGCCATAGACTCGAATGACGTTGTCGAGCGCTGACAGCGAAAAAATGACATTCACAACAACAACAAGGTGCCAACCTATGAAACCGATCAGGCATTTACTGGCCGCTATCGGCCTGAGTTTTGTGCTTTCCCCGGCGCACGCCGGCCAGGTTGAGGTGCTCCACTGGTGGACATCCGGTGGCGAGGCCAAGGCCATGGGCGTCCTCAAGGAAATGATGGAAGAGCAGGGTCACACCTGGAAAGACTTCGCCGTCGCCGGTGGTGGTGGTGAAGCCGCCATGACCGTCCTCAAGACACGCGCGGTATCCGGCAACCCCCCGGCCGCGGCCCAGATCAAGGGCCACGACATCCAGGAGTGGGCCAAGCTGGGCTTCCTGACCAATCTCGATGACGTGGCCAAGGAAGAAAAATGGGATCAGGTCCTGCCGCCGATCGTTTCCGACATCATGAAGTACGAAGGCCATTACGTGGCCGTTCCGGTCAACGTACACCGGGTCAACTGGCTGTGGGTCAATCCCGACGTGTTCAAGAAAGTCGGCGTTGACGTTCCGCACACCTGGGACGAATTCTTTGAGGTCGCTGACAAGATCAAGGCCGCCGGCATTATCCCGCTGGCCCACGGTGGTCAGGCCTGGCAGGACGCGACGGTCTTTGAAGCCGTTGCCCTGGCGGTTCTGGGTCCCAAGGACTACACCGCGGCTTTCGTGAATCACGACATGGACGTGCTGTCCGGCCCGAAAATGGTTGAGGCGCTGACCAAGTTCCACAAGATCCGCGACTACATCGACCCGAACGCGGTTGGTCGTGACTGGAACGTGGCCACCAAGATGGTCATCAACGGCGATGCCGCCATGCAGATCATGGGCGACTGGGCCAAGGGCGAGTTCACGGCGGCCGACAAGGTGGCCGGCAAGGACTACCTCTGTGTACCGGCTCCGGGCAGCGAGGACGCCTTTACGTTCAACATCGACTCACTGGCCATGTTCAAGCTGAACAATGAGGCCAACGAAAAAGCCCAGATGGATCTGGCACGCACTATCCTGCGTCCGAAGTTCCAGACCATTTTCAACAAGGCCAAGGGTTCCATCCCGGTACGGACCGATGTCGACATGGCCAGCTTTGACGACTGCGCCAAGGCATCCATGAAGGCCTTCAAGTCCACCGCCGATACAGGCGGCCTGGTCCCGAGCATGGCTCACGGCATGGCGACCACCAGTGCCATCCAGGGCCAGATCTTCGATGTGATCACGAACTTCTTCAACACCAAGGATGCGGATCCGGAAGCCACCGCCAAGCAATTGGCTTCTGCTGTCCAGTCCGCTCTCTGATCTAACCTGCAAGACCGGATGGGGCGCTGGCCAGCGCCTCGTCCGCTGACCGATAACGGTTGAGGAGTTCTCACCATGGCTCACTCTGGTGTGGTGTCGGAAACGGCATCCCAGCCCGCCCGTGGCCGACTGACCCAGCGTTTACAACAATGGTTGCCCAAACTGGCGCTTGCGCCGACGGCTGCCATGGCGCTGGTTGGTATCTACGGGTTTATGTTCTGGACCGGTGTCCTGTCGTTCACCGGCTCCACTTTCCTGCCCAGCTACGAATTCGTGGGCTTCGAGCAATACGCGCACCTGTTCAGCAATGCCCGCTGGGCAACCGCGTGTGCGAACCTGGCCATCTTCGGCCTGCTGTTCATCTTCTGCTGCCTGGTTATTGGCTGCTTTCTGGCGATCCTGCTGGATCAGCGCATCCGCAACGAGGGTGTGATCCGCACGATCTATCTCTACCCACTGGCCCTGTCCATGATCGTGACCGGGACGGTGTGGCAATGGATTCTCAATCCCAGTCTGGGGCTGGAGAAGCTCATGCACGACTGGGGATGGACCAGCTTCAAGTTCGACTGGCTGACCAACCCGGACATGGTGATCTACACCATCGTCATCGCCGCCGTCTGGCAGGCGTCCGGCTTCGTCATGGCGCTGTTCCTGGCGGGCCTGCGGGGCATTGATCCGGCCATCATCAACGCCGCCCGCGTCGACGGGGCGAGCCTGCCGCGGATCTACCTGCGTATTGTGCTGCCGGCCATGCGCCCGGTGTTCTTCAGCTCGGTGATGGTGCTGGCGCACATCGCCATCAAGAGCTTCGACCTGGTCATGGCGATGACATCCGGTGGACCGGGATACGCCTCCGACCTGCCAGCCATGTTCATGTACTCGTTTACGTTCACTCGCGGCCAGATGGGCCTGGGTGCCGCCAGTTCCATCATGATGCTGGCCATGCTGCTGGCGCTTCTGGTGCCCTACCTGTATTCGGAACTGAGGGGACAACGCAATGGCTAGTCACATCGAGAAAAAACTCACCCCCAGCCGGATCCTCATCTATGCCACGCTGCTGCTGGCGTGTGTGGCCTACCTGATTCCGGTGTTCATCATGATCATCACCAGCTTCAAGACCACTGGTGATATCCGCTCGGGCAACCTGATCAGTTTCCCGGAAGTCTGGTCTTTTGATGCCTGGGCCAAGGCCTGGTCCACGGCCTGTACCGGGGTCCAGTGCAACGGCGTCAGCGGGTTCTTCTGGAACTCCATCAAGATGGCCGTCCCGGCGGTGCTGATTTCC
This sequence comes from Marinobacter sp. NFXS9, assembly GCF_040148665.1. Lineage (NCBI taxonomy): Bacteria > Pseudomonadati > Pseudomonadota > Gammaproteobacteria > Pseudomonadales > Marinobacteraceae > Marinobacter > Marinobacter sp. NFXS9. The sequence goes on from NZ_JAGDDW010000002.1 coordinate 206,830, forward strand.
ACCGCTCTCGGTGCGATCAACGGCTATGTGCTGTCCAAGTGGCGCTTCCGCGGGTCGGACATCTTCTTCAGCCTGCTGCTGTTCGGCTGCTTCCTGCCGTTCCAGGTGATCCTGCTGCCGATGGCGGCGACTCTGGGCAAGATGGGCCTGGCCAACACGACTACCGGCCTGGTGATTGTCCATGTGGTCTATGGCGTGGCCTTTACTACGCTGTTTTTCCGCAACTTCTATGTGGGCGTGCCAGACGCGCTGATCAAGGCGGCCCGCCTGGATGGCGCCGGATTCGTCACGATCTTCGTGCGCATCCTGCTGCCCATGTCGGTGCCGATCATCATGGTGTGCTTCATCTGGCAGTTCACCCAGATCTGGAACGACTTCCTGTTCGGGGTGGTGTTCGCCAGCGGTGACAGCCAGCCGATCACCGTCGGCCTGAACAATCTCGTGAATACCAGTACCGGTGTGAAGGAATACAACGTCGATATGGCCGCCGCCATGATCGCCGCCCTGCCAACACTGGTCGTCTATGTCCTGGCAGGGAAGTATTTCATTCGCGGACTGACGTCCGGCGCTGTAAAAGGTTAGAGGTCTGACAATGGCACAATTACAACTCAAGGGTATTCGCAAGACCTACGGCAATGCCGTCCAGGAAACGCTCAAGGGTATCGACATTAACATCGAGTCCGGTGAGTTTCTGATCCTCGTAGGACCCTCCGGCTGCGGTAAATCAACGCTGATGAACAGCATTGCCGGCCTGGAAACCGTCACCGAAGGCAGCATCCTGATCGACGGTCGCGATGTGACGAACGCCGAACCCAAGGATCGCGACATCGCGATGGTTTTCCAGTCCTACGCGCTGTATCCGACGATGACGGTGCGTGAAAACATCGCGTTCGGCCTGAAGATCCGGCGCATGCCCAAGGAAGAGATCGACGCGGAAGTCGAGCGTGTGGCCAAGCTGCTGCAGATCGAGCCGCTGCTCGACCGCAAGCCCTCGCAACTGTCCGGTGGCCAGCAGCAACGGGTGGCCATGGGCCGCGCGCTGGCGCGTCGTCCCAAGCTCTACCTGTTCGACGAGCCGCTGTCCAACCTGGACGCCAAGCTGCGGGTGGAAATGCGCACGGAAATCAAGCGTTTGCACCAGCGCCTGGGCACCACCATCGTCTACGTGACCCACGACCAGATCGAGGCCATGACGCTGGCGGACCGCATTGCCGTGATCAAGGACGGTGAGTTGCTGCAGTTGGGCTCTCCCAAGGAAATCTACGAGCGTCCGTCCTGTCGCTACGTGGCCAGCTTCATCGGTTCACCGGCCATGAGCTTCATCCCGCTGACGGTGGAGAACGACGGCGGCAACCTGCGCGCCAGCATGCGCAGTGCCGACGGCGAGCAGATCTACGTGCCGCTGCCGGAGAAACTGGCTGCCTACGAAGGCAAGGAAATCCATCTGGGTATCCGCCCGGAGCACATTACCCAGCCGCTGGCGCACAAAGCCGGGCAGGAGGCGACGTCTTCCGGCAAATTCCGGATCGAGGTCACCGAGCCGACAGGTCCGGATGTGATGGCCCTGATCAAGATCAACGACACCGAAGTGCACTGTCGACTGGATCCGGACCATACCGTGGATCCCGGTGAACCGGCCGAACTGATGATCGATCTCAGCCGTGCGGTCTACTTTGAGGCCGGCAAGGAAGCGCGCATCGATATCTGATCCAGCCCTTGCCCCGGCCGGCGTCTCCTCCTGGCGGCCGGGGCCCCTTCCTCCGAATTCGTCGTTTTCCGTCCGGTCTGACTATTTTTTATCCATGCTTGGTTGGTGTAGGGTAAAAGACCGATACCCAAAAAGGAGAATGAGGGATGTCTGATCAAGTCAGTGGTTCCTACGATCCGGACAAGGGGTATATTGCCTTGCTCGGTTGGAGTCTGAACGCGGTGGAAGCCGCCGATCAATTCAACCGCCGCTACGTTGTTGTAGCGCCCGAATGGGCCGAGAGTTACTGCCAGGAACACAAGATTCCCTACGTGCCCTGGAATTTTGAACGGCTGAACGACCGCTCCATGGAAATTGCACAAACGCTGAAGGACATGGGCGTCAACGTGGCGATTCCGCTGTTCGAGGAGACGGTGGAATGGGCCGGCGCGATCAATGCAGTCCTGCTGGACAAACCCCGCCTGTTTGGCCAAGCCATGCTGTTGCGGGACAAGGCGCTGATGAAACGGCGCGCCCAACTCGGCGGTATTCGGGTGGGCATCTTTGAGGAAGCGCACGATCGTGATGACGTCATCCGATTCCTGAAACGGGTCAACCAGACGCTGCTCAAACTCGACGGCGACCCCAACGACCCGATTCACCTCAAGGCCTTCGACAAGGCCGGTTGCCTCGGCCACCGGGTGATCCGCACGCCGGACGAGGTCGATACCATTCCCGAGGAGGAATTCCCGGTCCTGATGGAATCCCACCTGGACGGCTGGGAGTTTGCGGTGGAAGCCTGGATTCATAACGGCAAGATCCGCTTCCTCAACATTTCCGAGTACGTCACCCTGGGGTATTCGGTCTTCGTGCCGGCCTCGCCGGAGCTGGAAAAGTACCGGCCGCAGATTACGGAGCAGATCGAGAAGCTGATCAAGACGTTCGATATCGATTTCGGGTTCGTCCACCCGGAATATTTCGTCACCAACGATGGCGAGATGTACTTCGGCGAGGTGGCGTATCGCCCGCCGGGCTTCAAGGTGTTCGAGCTACTCGAACGGGTGTACGGCTTCAACGCCTATCAGGGCATGATCCTGGCGTTCGATCCCAAGACCACCGAAGAGGAAATCACTGCCTTCTTCCCGAAAGAGGTGGTGGATGCCAAGTGCTATGCCGGTTGTTTCGGGGTCTATCCGCGACTGCGGGTGGTCAGCCGCCTGGAAATTCCGGAGGAAACCGAGGATCACCCGTACTACGAGTCCAACGACCTGGCGCCGCCCATGCAGGATACAGTAACCAAGCGCACGGCCTTCGGGACTCACTGGGGGCTGCTCTACTTCAAGGGTGACGATCCCCACAAGATGCGCGATCTCCTGAAACATCAGGAAGAGCTGGACTTTTACGTGTAGTCTGTCGACTTTTCCCGATCACGAGGACGTCGAGTGGACAACCCCATCAGCCCGCAGGCAGCCCCCGGAAAACTCGAGGGGCTGCTGGCCAAACTGGACGAAGCAACCACCCAGTTGGCCGGCGCCAGAACGTTCGCCAAACCCGGCAAGGTGCCCGTCGTCTTTGATCTGGTACGGCGCGTCCTGTTGCAGCCGGGTGGTTGTGCAGCGGTGGAGCAGCGGGCTCAGGCGCTGGAAGAAGCCGGCGTTTTCGAGGGGACCGACTGGGCCCACCCCCATATTCTTGTGCCGTCCCTGACACCGCAGTCGCTCAAGAGTCCCGTCGCCGATACCCTGGCGGTGGAGGCTCTGAGTGAGCTGCGACTGTTGGCGGTGGCCATGGGCCGCTATCGGCATCCCCAGGTGTCCTCAGAGCAGGCGCATCATTTCCTGGCTCAAGTGTTGGCCATGAACCTGGCCCTGCTGTTCGGCGCGCCTGGAGAAGCGGAGCGGGAACAGCAGGGTCGCCTGGCCGGCCTGTCCCGGGCACTGGTGCGCCATTTGGCCGATCGCATCGGTTACGAGCACGTGATCGATCAACTGATTGCCGAGATCTGGCGGATCATCGAACAGCGCCCGATTCTTACCGGTCCGGTCAAGCAGATGATTACCCAGATTGCGATCTGCAACAGCAACCCGGACATCGATCTGGGTGCCAGTGGTCAGGGCGCGCATCGACTGGTCAGCAGCCTCTTCGGGCCGACCGAGGCCTGCCGTGAAGATCCCGGACTGTCTGTATACGAGGAACGACTGGCCGCCATGGACCAGCGACGTCTGCAGGCGGAGGCCATGGGCTGTGCCCGGGCCATGCACGACACGGGGCTGGTGTCCGCCTACCACGCGGTACTGGTGCGCTTTCTCCTGGATCAGGGGGACCAGTTGCTGTCCGAGGCGCTGGGCCTGTCAAGCACCGGCCGGGACTGTCTGCTGTGCTATCGCGAACTGGTGCATGCGTTGATCCAGGAAAGTGTTCATCCGGAGACATCGCAGACCGTCTATGGCCTCGCGCTGATGCTGGAGCGTGGCATTCTCTACAACCCGGCGATGGGACCAGCGCTGTGGCGGCAGGTCAATCTGCCGTTATCGCGTACCACGCGGGAACAGTTGGCGCTGGTTTTCGGGGAGTCGGCCTCACCGCGTGCCCGGCTCCTTGAGGGCGTCATTTGTGTGCTGGGGCAGCCGTTAGGTGTGGGGCAGGGGAACAACCCGACCTGCCAGTCGGCTCGGGCGATTTCCATGTGGTCATACAGCGATCCGGATTACCTGTTGCAGCTGTTGGTATGGGCCGCCCGGGACGATGAAATCATCATGCATTTCGAAGGCAAGCCGGTTTCTTCAGTTGCCAGCGCGGGCGGCGTTGCCAAAGAATTGCATCTGGACCTGGATGCGGTCTCGCTGATCCTGGTGCCTCATCTGGACCGGATCTATGGCGAAATGGGCCGCCTCTGTGATGACCGTGACGGTGACCCGCACCGCTGGATCAATCCCGAATTCCACGGGTGGTGGTGTGGCCGGGGTTTCCGCATCAATGTGGATGTGGCGACGGGGCATTTGCACGACGAGGACACCTTTCTACGCCATTTCTACGCCAGCTATCATCCCTACTACAACGGCAACCAACCGTTGATTCACCCGCAGCCGGCAGGCATTGCTGTGACTGACAGCGCTGCCCGATTCATTGGCTGGCACGCCATCTCGATCCTGCGTGTCGGGCTGGATCCCGAAGACGTTATGCGGGTGTATTTCTTCAATCCCAATAACGACAGTGCCCAGGACTGGGGCGACGGCATCAAGGTCAGCACCTCCGGGCACGATGAACGCCATGGCGAGTCCTCGTTGGCGTTCGGCGAGTTTGCCTCGCGGCTCTACATCTTCCACTACGATCCGTTGGAGCATGGGGCGCTGGCCAACGTGCGGCCGGAAGAACTGCAGGATGTCATGGACCGGGTCCATCGCAGTTGGGGGGCGGATCGCCTGCCCGCAGCGGAACTGCAGGCAGGGCAGGGGGTGGATGCGCAGGATGGTGGCGATTAGCGCAGTTTGGTTTCCCGCAGCTTCTTGACGAATTCGGGCGCTTCGAACGATTCCGCCCGGGCCACATCCCAGTATTTTGCGAAGATCGGTATATCGATATGGCCGTCGATCAGCGCGCCCGGTTCCAGGAATCGGAACAGATCCATGTAAGGCTGTACTTCGTTTTCATCCACCCGCCGGATGATATGCTCCGGCCCCAGTTCCCGGGGATGTCGCAAACCGGCAGCGCCCAGCAGGTTCGTCAGTGCTTCCATGGTGTTGCGATGGAAGTTGTAGACCCGCTCGCTCTTGTCGGCCACGTCCAGCTTCTGGCTGCGTTTGGGATCCTGGGTGGCCACGCCACTGGGGCAGCGCCCGGTGTGGCAGTTCTGGGACTGGATGCAGCCCAGCGAGAACATGAAGCCCCGGGCCGCGTTGCACCAGTCGGCGCCCAGCGCCAGGGTGCGGGCAATGTTGAAGGCGGACGTGATCTTGCCGGCGGCACCGACGGCGATGTCTTCGCGCAAATTCGCGCCCACCAGTGTGTTGTGCACCAGCAACAGCGCTTCCGTCATGGGCATGCCCAGGCGGTTCGTGAATTCCAGGGGCGCGGCGCCGGTGCCGCCTTCTCCGCCGTCGACCACGATGAAATCCGGTTTCTTGCCGGTCTGCAGCATGGCTTTAACCAGCCCGAACCATTCCCAGGGATGACCGATTGCCAGCTTGAAGCCGACCGGTTTGCCGCCGGAGATCTCCCGCAGATGCTCGATGAAATCCATCAGTTCCAGCGGCGTGCGGAACGCGCTGTGACTGGCCGGTGATTCCACATCCTCCCAGGGATCCACGCCGCGCGCCTCCGCGATTTCCGGCGTGACCTTGGGCCCCGGCAAGATGCCGCCGTGGCCGGGCTTGGCTCCTTGCGACAGCTTGATTTCAATCATGCGCACCTGATCGCGGGTGGCGTTGCGCACGAACAGCTCCTCGTTGAAGGAGCCGTCCTTGTTGCGGCAGCCGAAATAACCGGAACCGATTTCCCAGACCAGATCGCCGCCGTATTCCCGATGGTAGCGCGAGATCGAGCCTTCCCCGGTGTCGTGGTAGAAGTTGCCTTTCTTGGCACCCTTGTTGAGCGCCAGGATGGCGTTGGCCGAGAGCGAGCCGAAACTCATGGCAGAGATGTTGAAGATGCTGACGCTGTAGGGCTGTTTGCAGTGCTTGCCCACCACCACACGGAAGTCGCTGTCCTGGTGGTCCACTGGCGCGATGGAGTGGTTGATCCACTCATAGCCCTCGGCATACATATCATGCATGGAGCCGAACGGCCGCTTGTCCAGGACGTTCTTGGCCCGCTGGTAGACGATGGCCCGCTGTTCCCGGGAGAAGGGCGTCTCTTCGGTGTCACGCTGGATGAAGTACTGGCGGATTTCCGGGCCGATGGATTCCAGGAAATAGCGGATGTGCGCGAGGATCGGGTAGAGCCGGCTGACCGTGTGCCGTTTCTGCAGGATGTCGTAGGTCCCCAGCACCACCAGTACCCCAAACAGGATCGGCAGGATCAGGGTCGACGGATAGAACCAGGCCAGCACCAGTGTGGCCACAAAACCTGCCAGGGCAATGTAGTAGGCCAGGTAGCGCGCGGGAAAGGAGGATGACGACTTGGACATGCGCGAGCAGACTCCCGTTTGACAGCAAAAGAGGCATGATAGGGGCAGCAGCGCCGACAGGTCGAGCCGCATGCCCCCGGGCGGATGACTTGTGATGCCTTCTATTGCAGCACAGCGGGGTCAGGCTGTCAGGCGCAGATGGCGGTCGGCCAGGCTCTCGACATCGCTTTCGTCATGACTGACCAGCACGATGGCGGTGCCCTGGTCGCGCTGGTCGCGGATGAGTTGACGCAGGGTCTGGCGGGTGTCCGGATCCAGCCCGGTGAAGGGTTCGTCCAGCAACAGCAGGGGTGTCCCGCGCAGCAGTGCCCGTGCCACGGCCACGCGTTGGCGCTGGCCGCCCGACAGTTCCGTAGGGACGCGGCGTGCCAGCCCATCCAGACCGACCTTGTCCAGCATGGCGTCGATGGCGGCCTTGTCCTCGCGGGACAATTTCAGACCCGGATGAATGCCCAGGCCGAGATTGTCGTGCACGCTCAGGTGATCGAACAGGTTGTCTTCCTGGAAGACGGAGGTGACCGGTCGGTCCCAGGGCGGCAGGGACTGGATGTCCTGGGCCTGCCAGCGCAGACTGCCGGAGCCGGCGCTCAGGAAGCCGGCGATCAGGTTGAGCAGGGTGCTCTTGCCGCACCCGCTGGGACCGGTCACGGCCAGGCATTGTCCCGGCGCCACATTGCCGCTGAAGGTCAGCGGCCGGTCGGTGTCCGGATAGCGGAAACTCAGATCCTGGAACTCAAGCATGGGCGCGTGCTCCGGTGGCGAGACGGCGTGGCGACCGCTGACGTCGGCGCCTGTCCCCCCAGCGATTGAGAATGTAGAAGACGACGAACAGCAGGATCAGCATGACAAACGCGGTGCCGGACGCTGCTTCGATCCGATAGGCCGACAGTTGCTGGAACAGCAGCAGCGGCAGCGTGGGTGCGGACGGACTGCCGAACAGAGCGATGACGCTGAAGTCGCCCAGCGAGAGGCCGGCGGCGTAGGCTGCGGCCAGCAGCAGGGGGCGCCGGAGCAGCGGCAGCAGGAGAAACCGCAGTCGATAGCTGCCGCGCAGGTTCAACTGGTCGGCGACCCGCAGGCTGTTTGGCGGCAATGTGGCAAACGGGCCGCGCAACACCTGTAGCACGAAGGGGAGGGCCATCAGTGCGTTGATCATCGCCACCAGCGCCAGGCCCTGGTGGGTCTGGCCCAACTGGGGGCGCAACAGGATGAACAGGCCGGTGCCCAGCACCAGGGCCGGCACCAGCAGCGTCAGGTGGCCGCTGGATTCCAGCAGGCGGGCCATCAGGCGGCGACCGCCCTGGCGCGCCGACTGGCTGGCGGCCAGGATGGCCAAACCGCAGCTGCAAGCCAGGAACGCGGCGATTGTGGCCACGCTCAGGCTCCGAGCCAGGCTCCACCAAAGCTGGCCCTGACCGGCTTCACCCAGCAGTCCGGGCAACCCTCGGATCACGACCGCCAGTAGAGGCAGCGCCAGGAAAGCCAGGAACAGCTGCAACAGGAGTCGATCCCGAGGGCGGGCGTCCCGGCGCCGTGTGCCGGACTGTTCATGGCTTCCGGGAACCAGGCTGCGAGGCGATCCCTGCCGAGAGGCCACCAGCCAGAGGGCGCCACAGATCAGCAGCTGCACCATCGCCAGCAGGGCGGCGCGGCCAAAGTCGAATTCGTAGCGCAGTGACTGGTAGATGGCGACTTCGATGGTGGTAGCCCGTGGGCCGCCACCCAGTGTCATCACAATGGCGAAACTGGTGAAACAGAGGATGAAAATGAACACCGCCAGTCCCGGCAAAACCCGGCGCAGGGCCGGCCATTCCAGGTTGCGCCACAGCGGCCCGCTGGTCAGGCCCAGTTGAGCCGCCATCCGCCACTGGTTGGCGGGGATGCGCTCGAGTCCCTGCAGCAGGATGCGGGCGGCCAGTGGCGCGTTGAAAAAGACGTGGGCAAGCAGGATGCCCTGCAGCCCGTAGAGGTTCCAACGGAAGGGCAGGCCCAGCCAGCCCAGCGCCGTATTGAGCCAGCCGGAGCGGCCGTACACCGCCACCAGGGCAAATGCCGCGACGATGGTGGGCAGCACAAGACTGAGCTCCGTCATCCGCAGCAGCAGGGCGCGACCGGCAAACCGCGGATGCCGGTGCAGCGCCCGGGCCACCGGAATGGCCAGCAGCAGGCTGAGTCCGGTAGACAGGGTGGCCTGGTATACGCTGAACCAGATCACCTGACGCAGGTAGGCGCTTTGCCAGAGATCGCTGACCGCCTGCCATTGCCACTCCGCCAGCAGGCCGGAAAAGCCGGCCGCCACGATGCCGACCAGCAGCAGTGCCACCGCCCGGCCGGGCCAGGCTCGCCAGCGCGGATGGCTGAATGGGGGCGTCACTGTGCGGTCGCGTTGAGCCACTCGTCAATCCAGGCCTTGCGATGGTCGGCGACGGTTTGCGGATCGAAGTACAGGGTCCGGGCGGGTTCGATCAGCCGACTGAACACAGCGGGCAGCTCGTTGCCCAGGTCCGTCGCCGGATACATCACGTTCTTCAGGGGAATTTCCCGCTGGAAAGCGGGGGTCAGCATGAACGCCAGGAACTGTTGGGCCAGCTCGGGGTGAGGGCTGTTCCGCAGGCGTGCCGCCACTTCCACTTGCAGGTAGTGGCCTTCGTCGAAGGCAGCGGCCTGATAGCGATCGGTCTTGTCCACCGCCATGTGATAGGCCGGGGAGGTGCTGTAGGACAGCACCATGGGCGCTTCGCCGTTCATGAACAGCGAGAAGTAGGCGTCGCTCCAGCCTTTGGTGACCGTCAGGATGTGCTTTTGCAGTGCCTGCCATTTAGCCGGGGCCTGATCACCGTAGACCTTACGCATCCACAGCAGGAGGCCCAGGCCGGGTGTGCTGGTGCGCGGGTCCTCGATGATGATTTTCAGATCGTCCGGGGCATTGATCAGCCCGTCCAGGCTGGTGGGGGGATCCGAAAGCTGCTGGGTGTCGTAAACAAACGCGAAATAGCCCCAGTCGTAAGGCACGAAGGTGTCGTCCTGCCATTCAATAGGCAGATTGAGCGACGACGTGTCGATGTCGTGTGGGGCCAGCAGGCCGGTTTTGCGGGCGTCGGCCATGATGCTGGCGTCCAGCCCCAATACCACGTCGGCCGGGCTGGATTCGCCTTCCAGGCGTAACCGGTGAAGGATGGCCACGCTGCTGTCCAGTGCCACGAAGTTGACGGTGCAGTCGCACTGCGCTTCGAATGCTTGCTTGACGGCGGGTCCCGGCCCCCACTCTGAGACGAAGGATGGGTAGGTGTAAACCGTCAGCGTTGGGCCAGCCCAAGCCAGACTGGCGGAAAGCGTGAGCAGAATCAGGAGGAAAAAGCGTGCCATTGTGGTCGATTCCCGTCGTCGTGGAGGCATTCCGGGGGACGGCAGACCGCAGGCAGAGTCTTCACTCAATCCCTTCGCCGGCATGATCCGGAGCAGGTTCCGCGGGTCTGATCTCAGCCTGTCGATACGGTTGCAGGCACCCCGTTGAGAAAACGATATTTTAACAGACTTACCGGGGTCTGCGCAGCGCCCCTTGGCACGATAGATGTGCAGAATCGTTTTTTCTCAGTCCTTAGACCTGTAAGTAAATAGAGGACGGTCAATCGCCGTTCAGGGTGGCTGAATTGCCGCTGTTCGTGGCCCGGAGCGACCTGGAAACAACGCGGGTGAAAGGCAACGATGACAATCTCTATGTGCCGGTAGCCTGTTGTTTAAAGGCGCCGAAAAAATTCTCGGGAAGAGCCTCAATATCTGGACTACGGTTAGAAAAGTGGGTTCCATCCGGAAATCGCTTTTGATATTTCGAGCTCAAATGAATAGACTTAACGGTCTGTAATCTTGAGTCCGAAATGGACCCAACAATCCGTTCGAGGAGACTTGACGTGAGCGAAGTCCTTAAAGACGAGTACTCCACCGACTATCAGGCAGGTCAGGACAATATAACCCCGCTGGGGATGGACCTGCACAAGACGGTGTTTTTCGTTACGGCAGCATTGATCATCTTTTTCGTGGTGGGAACCCTGATTTTCCCGGATGTCTCGAATTCGCTGCTCAGCGGTGCCAAGGCCGGGGCCATCAATCATTTTGACTGGCTCTTCCTGATCAGTGGCAACATCTTCGTGATTTTCTGCCTGGCACTCATCGTGCTGCCGGTCGGCAATATCCGCATTGGCGGTACCGACGCAGTTCCGGAATTCTCCACCATGTCCTGGTTTGCGATGCTGTTCGCTGCTGGTATGGGTATTGGTCTGATGTTCTGGGGTGTTGCCGAGCCGGTCGCCTATTACACCGACTGGTACGGCACGCCACTCAATGTGGCCCCGAATACGCCGGAAGGTGCGAGCCTCGCCATGGGGGCGACCATGTACCATTGGGGTCTGCATCCCTGGGCCATCTACGCGATTGTCGCGCTGTCCCTGTCCTTTTTTGCCTTCAACAAGGGCATGCCGCTGACCCTGCGTTCGGCTTTCTTCCCGATCTTCGGTGATCGCGTCTGGGGCTGGATCGGTGACGTTATTGACATCCTCGCGGTGCTGGCGACCATCTTCGGTCTGGCCACGTCCCTGGGTCTGGGCGCGCAACAGGCAGCCTCCGGTCTCCACTACCTGTTCGGTATCGACAGCGGCATCAGCACCCAGATCGCCATCATTTTCGGCATTACCTGCGTGGCGTTGATCTCGGTGATTCGTGGTCTGGATGGTGGCGTCAAGCTGCTCAGTAATATCAATATGGGGCTGGCGGCGGCACTGCTGCTGTTCGTGATTTTCGCTGGCCACACCCTGGGTGTGTTCGAAGCGTTCTGGACCACCACTTCCGCTTACGTCGGTAATATCCTGCCGCTGAGTAACCCGTTTGGTCGTGAAGACGAGACCTGGTTCCATGGCTGGACCGTCTTCTACTGGGCCTGGTGGATCTCCTGGTCACCGTTCGTCGGTATGTTCATCGCCCGGGTGTCCAAGGGTCGTACCGTACGCCAGTTCGTGACCGCTGTACTGATTATCCCGACCATCATCACCATCATCTGGATGAGTGCATTCGGCGGTTCGGCACTGGAGCAGATCCAGGCGGGTGTGGGCTCACTGGCAACCGACGGTCTGACCGACGTCTCACTGGCGATGTTCCAGATGCTGGCGAATATCCCGCTGACCACCATCACGTCCTTCCTGGGTATCATCCTGGTCATGGTGTTCTTCGTGACCTCCTCTGACTCCGGCTCGCTGGTGATCGACAGCATCACCGCCGGCGGCAAGCTGGACGCGCCGACCCAGCAGCGTGTTTTCTGGGCCGTCATGGAAGGTGCAATCGCGGCGGCGCTGGTCTTCGGCGGCGGTGCCGACGCGCTGAAAACACTGCAGGCAGGTGCCGTCTCTGTCGGTCTGCCATTTACCTTCGTGTTGCTCGTTATGTGCTACGGCCTTTACAAGGGGCTGAACAACGAGCGTGCCCTGATCAACGCCGGCATGAAATAAGCGCCCGGCCTGATCCGAAGAAACCCGCCTCAACTGAGGCGGGTTTTTTTATGTCTGGAAAAAAAGGGGCTGGGTATTTGGCCGAGCGAAGGGTCAGGCGAAGGCCGGCTTTCGATAGCCCGTCTGCTGTGGGGCAGACAGGTTGCCCGTGTGGCTGAAAATGGACATGGCGTATTCCACTCGCGCTTCCGGGGTGAGGTGGGTGCGCTTGAGGCTTTCGATGTACTTCAGGCGTGGCAACAGGCCCTTGCCATTGGCCATCTGGATAGCCAGGCCGGGCCGGGCGTTCAGCTCCAGTAGAGTCGGGCCACTGTTCTGGTCAAGCACCAGATCCGCACCCATATAGCCGAGGCCCGTGGCCTCGTAGCAGCGTGACGCCATCACCAGCATCGTATGCCAGTCTTCGATATGGATGTGCTCCAGCGCCAGGCCGGTGTCCGGGTGGGTCTTGACCGGGCGGTTGAACTGCACGGCGTTCAGGCTTCGGCCGGTGGCGATGTCGATGCCCACGCCGATGGCGCCCTGGTGCAGGTTGGCCTTGCCGTCAGAAGCCCGGGTGGCCAGGCGCAGCATGGCCATCACCGGATAACCGCGGAAAACGATAATGCGGATGTCGGGCACGCCCTGGAACGAGTAGTCGGTGAGGGCGCTGCTGCACTGGATCAGATCCTCGACGATCGCCACATCGGGCGAACCACCCAGCGAGTAAAGGCCCGCCAGGATGTTGGACAGGTGGCGTTCCAGGTGTCGCAGGGACACCGCCGCACCGGAGGCCTTGATAAAACTGTCGTCCTCGCGCCGGGTAATGACGAGGATGCCCTTGCCACCGGAGCCCTTGGCCGGTTTGATGGCGAAGCCGTTCAGGTCCGCCACCCGTTCCCGGAAATGGGAGATCTGGTGCTGTTGGGAAACCACCTGGCGCAGGGCCGGGGTGGCCACATCGTATTCCTCGGCCACCAGCTTGGTTTTCAGCTTGTTGTCCACTAGCGGGTAGGCGCTGCGGTCGTTGTAACGGGCAATGTAATCCACATTGCGCCGGTTCATATTGAGCATGCCGCGGCGGGTGAGGGCGGCCGGCGAGATCCATCGCATCAGTCATACTCCTGCATGGGATGGAACCGACGCAGTTCGCTGAGCTTGTAGCCGGTGTACTGCCCCATCAGCAGGATCACCGCCAGGATGATCAGGTGCAGTTCCGGGAAGTTGAAGGTCAGATGGCCGGCAATCGGCAGGCTCATCACCAGATAGGCCAGTATCGCCACCAGCAGGCTGCCGCCGCCTTGCACAAAGACCTCGTGAGGACCTTCCTCTTCCCACAGGATGGACATGCGCTCGATCGTCCAGGCCAGGATGACCATGGGAAAGAAGGTCACCGTCATGCCCGTATTGAAGCCCATCTGATAGCCGACGATGCTGATGGCAGTGCACATGAAGATGACCAGGATGATCAGCGTCGCAATCCGCGACACCAGCAACAGGTTGAGATTCGACAGGTAGCCTCGCAGCAACAGCCCCAACGCCACCACGGTGATGAACGTTACCAGTCCCGGGCCGAGCGAGGTTTGCAGGAAGGCCACCGCAATCAGCACCGGCATGAAGGTGCCGGACGTACGAATGCCTACGATCACCCGCATAAAGGCGACCACCATCGCCCCCAATGGCAGCAGTAACAGCATGCGGAACATGCTCTGTTCCTCTATGGGGAGCTGATAGAGGCTCAGGAAGCCCAGACCGTTTTCCATCGACTCGGCCCGGGCCAGCTGCAACGCGGGTACCGTCTGCCGCAGCATGGCAAAGCTCACCACGGACTGGCTGCCGCCCATCACGTCAAGCAGGGATTGGGTATTCCGGCTCCACAGCAGGACGTTGTCGGGCAGGCCCTGTTCACCGGTCTGAGGATTGAACGTCAGCCAGTGGTCGCCGTCGTAGATCTCCAGGAAAGGCCGCAGTGGCTGGCGCCGGCGGGCATCTTCCAGCTTGACGCCCTCGGAGACCCGCGCCGGAATATCGGCGTAATTCAGCAGTTTGACCAGCACATCCACATCGTCGTGGCCGGCCAGCAGGAGGGCGGTGTTCTGGTCCGGATCGGTGGAGCGAATCAGTTTGATCAGTTCCCGGGTCATGCTCTCCGGCGTACTGGATTTGGCGGCAGCCAGCGCCAACACTTCGTGGGCGGCGGTCGCCTGGGGTTCTTCCCAGTAGACGGTGTCGGGCTCGGGCGGCTGTTCCGGTGGCCGGGGTTGGGCGTCCGGGTCGGGAATGAACTGGGCTTTGTAGTACAGCGTTTGCGGACCGTTGGCTTCACGGATCGACCATTCGCCCCGGCGATCGCCCTGATCATCGACGATCGAAAAGCCGTATCCCGGTGACGCCGCCTGCTCCGACAGCACATGGAAGCCGGGCGGATCGTCCGGCAGGTTCAGGCTGACCAGTACGGGATCGCCACTGGCCCGGAAATCCACCCGCGCTTCCACCAGCCAGACCGGCCGTTCCTCACCGGACAGCCAGGGAATACCGAGTTCGAAATGACGCAAGGTGGCGATGCCCACGCCGGTAAAGATCAGCAGGGCAATGGCGATGTAAAACGGGTAACGGGACTTCACTGCGGCGCTTCCTTGGCGGACTGGTTTTTCCCGGCCTTCGATGTGAACTTGGCGGGCAATTGGGTAGCGAAATCCTTGCCGACATCGACCAGCATGACATCCCGGAGGATATTGCGGCCGATCAGGACGGTGTGGGACAGAGCTTCACGATTGGACAATGTGAACTCGGCTTTCTGGACGTGATCGCCAATGGCGAACTGCAGCTCGACCACGGCCCGGCGCTCACTGTCGTCTGCCGACGCCTGGATGATGCGGGCATTGCGGGAGAGAGGGCGCTCCAGCGTTTTCAGCTTGTCCTTGGTGCCCGGTACCGGCACGTCGAAGCGGACCCAGTCCTCGCCGTTACGTTCGAAATAGGTCACGTTGCGGGCGTCCAGCGACGAGGTCTCGGCGCCGGTGTCGACCCGTGCTTCATAGGTGAAGCCGGGCTCCAGGAAATGCACCTTTTCCAATTCACCGACAACCAGCATGTCCTGGAAGTGCGAGGAGGATGCGGTCTCACCGCTGCTGACTGAGGAGCAAACCGGCTGTGGTCGCTTGGGGCAGCTGGGAGGCTTGATCTGTTCGCGGATGGTTTCGATCAGGGCCCGGGTATTTTCGTTGTTGTTGCGCACCATGCCGCGATGGTGGGCCTTGAGGTCTTCACTCAGTTGCCGGAGTTCGCCGGACTGGACGGTCTCAGCCTGTTTGAGTGTGTTCAGGTCGTCCTGTTTGACCAGGGCCGAGCCGGAGCAACCGGCCAGGAGTGTCCCGAGAGCCGGGATCAGAACCCATCGTGAAAGCGTGCGAAGCGCGCGCATAGGCATGACAAACCTCTGTCCGCAATAAACCGTGTGTGACTGATCGGGGTTGTCCGAAAATGAAGGGCGAAGTATACATTATTACGACATTACGCCGATTTACCGATCTGTAACCCCCCTTGCGGGTCTGTGATCCGGTTGGCGTTACGGGCCTGCCGGCGGGATCGTTTACTCGGTCGGCGGGTGCTGGGTCCGGATATAGTGATCGGCGTCGAGGATATCGTCGGAGCGCAGGTAGGCCTGGACCGACGGCGGGCAATTCAGGTACAGCAGAAGCAGCTCGCGCTGGATGTCCTGATCCTGGATGCGGGACGCGTAGTGAATCAGGCTGCGAATGGTGCTGTCTGACGCATCGTCGAACCGCTTTTCATAGCGCAATTCCACCAGCGTATGCAGGCGTTCGAGATGATACTGGCCGGTGTGGGTCAGGTGTTCTGTAAGGCTGAACCCGGTGTTGCTACCACCGTCCTCCGGGGCGCATGCCTGTCCGGTCGTTCTGCGCCAGAGTGCTTTTAACATGGCTGTGTCTCGAAAATTCCTTGTCCGGGGCGAACCCCGCAGCGCTGACAGTTCGGCGATGTCCGGCCGACTTTGAGCACTTTTTAATTATCGTTATACCGACTGTTGTAGCTCAGATTACGAGCGGCTTCCATCTCTGGATGCTCTCTTATTACATGTCTCCGGAATTTTGAGACTTGTGTGTCATATCGGCTGCGTGCAGGATCACCCATTGTGTACGGATATCAACCTGCTGCGAGGGTGTCACTTCACCTTTAGTCGAAGTGGGTCCGGGTAAGTTCCTTGGCCCGGGCAGTCGGTTTTCTGGATAATGCCTTACCCATCAACGTCCGGGCTTGCAGTGCGAGTCGCGACGGTCACTTTCCAGAGACAGGAGTTGAATGTGCCGCTTACTATTCCCCGGGAAATGCTTCCGGTGCTTGTTACCGTCGCTCTTGGGGTGGCGCTGGTTACCGCTTTTGCGCTGGTGTTGTTCTATCAGCGTCGCCTGCGACAGGTACGTGAGGAGGTCCAGTCCCGCCTGGATGCCATGACCACCCGCGCCGAAGCGGCCGAGGAACAGGCTTACCACGCCAGCCGGGACCGGGCGCTTCTGGAGCAGGAACGCGACCAGTTGCGGGAGCAGGCGACGGAGCAGCATCGCCATCAACGGGATCTTGAGGCCGCCCGGGAAAGCTGGCGTGACAAGGCCACGGAGCTGGATAACCGGATGGCCACGTTGGTGGCGGAGCGGGACGGTTCCCAGAAGCGCGAGCGCAAGCTGGAGCAGGATCTGTCCGAGCTGAATGACCGTTACGAGGCGGTTAACCGCTCCCTGTCCGACGCCCGGGTGTCGCTGCGCGAATACGAGGTGACTCTGGAAGAGGAGCGCCGCACTACCGGCGAAAAGCTGCAACTGTTGGAGCGCAATCGCGATGCGCTGAAACAGGAATTCGAGAACCTGGCCAACCGCATTTTCGAGCAGAAGAGCGAGCGTTTTTCGCAGCAGACCCGCACCAATCTCGATTCCCTGTTGAACCCCTTCCGAGAGCAGTTGCAGGACTTCCGCAAGCGCGTGGAGGACGTCTACACCACCGAAACCCGGGACCGTCAGGCGCTGCGCAGTGAAATCGATGCCCTGCAGAAGCTGAACAAGCAGATCACCGAGGAAGCGGCGAACCTGACGCGGGCGCTCAAGGGCGACAAGAAAATCCAGGGGAACTGGGGGGAGCTGATCCTCGAACGGGTGCTGGAGAAATCCGGCCTGCGCAAGGGCGTCGAGTACGAAACCCAGGGCTCGTACCGGGATGCCGAGGGTCAGTTGCTGCGCCCGGATGTGGTGGTCCACCTGCCGGACAAGCGCAACCTGATTGTGGATTCCAAGGTGTCCTTGCTGGCCTATCAGGAATGGGTCACCGCCGAAGACGACGACGCCCGCGAGAGTGCCCTCAAGGCCCACGTCGAGGCGGTGCGCCAGCACATTCGCGGTCTCAGCGAGAAGGACTACAGCCAGCTCAACGGACTGCATTCGCCGGACTTCGTACTGCTGTTCATGCCGATCGAACCGGCCTTCGTAGCGGCCTTCCAGCAGGATGAGAACCTGTTTGCCGAAGCGTTCGAGCGCAAGATTATCGTGGTCACGCCGACCACCCTTCTGGCGACCCTGCGCACCATCGAGAACATCTGGCGGTACGAGCGCCAGAGTCAGAATGCGCGGCAGATCGCCGACCGGGCCGGAGCGGTCTACGACAAGTTGCGGGTCTTCGTGGAATCCATGGAAAAGCTGGGTAGCCAGCTGCAGACCGCGCAGGGCACCTATGATGGCGCCATGAACACGCTGACCCGCGGCAAGGGCAATCTGATCTCGCAGGCCAACCGGTTCGTCGAACTGGGCGTGCGGGTGAAAAAGGAATTGCCCAAGTCGATCCGCGAGCAGGCAGGCGTTGGTCATGACGAGGACGACGAGACGGATGACGAAAACGACTGAAAATCGTCGAAACGGCTCCCGACGAATGGAATTCAGGTCACAGTGACGCCACGCCATCGTGGCCTAGAATGATCAACACGACATCCAAGATCCGCATCTTCGGGAGCCCTGCGTGTTGAACACATATCCTTGGCAAAACTCACTGGCCTTAACCCTGTCCCGGGCCGCGATGGCCGGTGGCGGTGATGACGATGGGGATCAGAGTGGCGATACCATCGTTGTTGACTGATCCACTGACCCGGTCCCGCTGAGTGGGTTTTCACAGCTTGTCGCGGCATCTCCTTGAATCATCCGGGGTAATGGCAGACACTTTAGGGAAGAATTTGCCATGCGTTCTGCGCCAACCCGGTGGAACCGGCGTTGTCCCAACGCACTGAAAACATTGATGTTCCCTGCGGAGAATTCAGGAATGAAAAGCAGATGGATGGGTGTTGTTGTCGGTAGCATGCTGTTCACCCAACTCGCCTGGGCCCTGCCTCCAGAGCACGAAACGCGCCGGCTGATGCTGGCGGTCGAGAAGGCGGTCGAGAACCAGCAGTGGGGGCAGGCCGGTGAATACCTGAATCGCCTGCAGGCGCTGGAAACCAAGAAGCCGGACGATTACGCCTTCTACCGGGGCCGGGTCATGTACGAGGCCGGGCACTACAACGAAGCCATGGCGGCGCTGGAGGCCTACGTCACCCAGGCGGGTGAGAAGGGCGAGCATTACACCGAGGCCCTGGAGCTGATCACGTCGGTGGAGCAGGCCCGTAAAGAGGAAGGGGATGTGGCCAGTGCTGCCCAGTCCCAGGGCGAGCCGGTGGCCAAGATTGAGCCGGCCGACGGCAATTCCGTCGAGCAGTTGCAGAAGCTGTATCTGGCCAGCACGCCCCGCGAAGCGCTGGAACGCCACGCCAACAGCCTGCTCTCCCAGAACGCCTGGCGCGCGGGCAATGGTCGGGTGATCAATGCCAATCAGACGCCTGATGTGGTGTATCAGGTGTCCACCGATACCGGTGCCCTCCAGGTCCAGGAAACTCGCAAGTTGGATGACGGTCGCTCGGAAGTGGTCTCTTCGCGCCTGCCGGTCTACGGCATTAATCCGCTGCTCAAGTGGGACTGCCCGGATGACGGCCGCACCTGCTGGATCTACGATCCACGGGATGGCTCGCGCTGGCTCAAGCTGGGCGGCCAGGCGGATACCACTCAGGCTCTGGCGCGCACCCTCGGCGACCTGATCCGGCGCCTCCAGTCCCCATCATAGGATAGGATGGCGGTGCCGGTTCGTTACGACTCGGCACCGACTTCCTCCTCTCGCCAGGCGCGGGGCGTCATCCCGGTCCATTTCTTGAACGCCCGATGAAAGGTGGACGGCTCGGTGAATCCCACGAGATGGGCGATCTCGTTGATGGAGCGCTCGCCCCGGCCCAGGTGATAGATCGCCAGATCCCGCCGCAGCAGATCTTTGATTTCCTGGAACGACGTATTTTCCTGCTTGAGCCGTCGGCGCAGGGTTTGCGGGCTGACGTGCAGTTCTGATGCAATCCACTCGAAATCCGGCAGGGCCTGGGAAAAATCCCGGCCGATCAGAGCGCGGATGCGGCCGGTGTAGCTGTTGCCCTCATCGGGCCGTGCCAGCAGGTCCGCCGGCGAAGTTTTCAGGAAGCGTCGCATTTCCGGGCGGTCGCGGATGATCGGTGCGGTCAGGAAGCGCGCATCAAAAACCAGTTCGGTCCGGTCGGCATCAAAGGCCAGCGGGCAGTGGAAAATGTGCCGGTATTCGTCGGCATGGGGTGGGGCGGGGTAATCAAAGCGCGCTTTTTTCAAGGTGATGGCCTGACCAATCAACCAGCTGAACAGGCGATGCCAGATCACCAGGATGCTCTCGCGCAGGAAATAGTGCGGGTCGTGGACGGGCAGGTCCAGGTGCAGCACCAGCGACGCCCGGTCACCGCCCCGCTCCAGTCCCATACAGACCGTGCTGTCGAACAGGTGGGAAAAGTGCTCCGCCCGCTCCAGACCGCTCTCCAGGGTCGAATGCTCGAGGATCAGCGTGCACATCGTGGCGAACGTGCCGGGATGGCAGCGGCGCGGTCCCATCCCCATGAACTCGTCCTGCATGGCGTCCCAGATCACCTGCATCAACCGGGTGAACTGGGCGCTGCTGACGCGGGCGCCGGGCGTGCGGATCAGCTCCGGCGAAATGCCGGCACGCCGCAGCATGACGCTGGAATCCTGTCGCTGATACTCGGCACCGCTGAGTGCGGCCAGGACAAAGTGCCCGGAAACCGTCAGATTCGCCATCCGTTGACCTGTATGCTGTAACGATTCGCCCATCATAAGAAGGTCCCCCGGGTTTGCAACACCATTGGGGGACAGGATGAAGCCGGGGTATGGTAGATACGGCCAATCAGATTGGCGGAACTCGCCGTTGGCGGCGATGCCATGGGCCGGCAATCTGGGGCGCGGAATCACACAGGGAGACGCAACTATGGCCGGACCGCTCGATGGGCTTCGGATCCTGGACTTCACCACGCTCTTGCCCGGCCCCTATGCCACCATGTTGATGGCGGATATGGGTGCAGAGGTCCTGCGCGTAGAAGCGCCGGACCGGATGGATCTGACCCGATTGATGCCGCCCCAAGTGGACGGCGTGGGCACGGCACATACCTACCTGAACCGGGGCAAGGCCTCGCTGGCGCTGGATCTCAAACAGCCGGACAGCATCGATACGGTGAAGCGACTCGTGGCCGAGTACGACATCGTCATCGAGCAATTCCGCCCCGGGGTGATGCAACGGCTGGGGATCGACTACGACACGCTGCGCGCCATCAATCCGGGCCTGATCTATTGCGCGATCACCGGCTATGGTCAGACCGGCCCCTACCGGCAGCGGGCGGGCCACGATATCAACTACCTGTCCCTCGCCGGCGTCAGCAGTCACTGCGGTCGCAAAGAGAGCGGTCCGCCGCCACTGGGTATCCAGGTGGCGGACGTGGCCGGTGGCTCGCATCATGCGGTCATGGGCATCCTGGCGGCAGTGGTCTATCGCCAGCAGACCGGAGAAGGGCAGTTTGTTGATGTCAGCATGACGGATGCCGCTTTTGCGATGAACGGCATGGCCGGCGCTGCCCACCTGGCCGGGGGCGAACGGCCCGGGCCGGAGCAGTCGCTGCTCAACGGTGGCAGTTTCTACGACTACTACGAGACGGCGGACGGTCGCTGGTTGTCCGTGGGCAGCCTGGAGCCGCAATTCATGGCCCGGCTGTGCGATGTCCTGGGCCTGGCCGATATGAAAAGCCTGGGGTTGAGTCAGAACCCTGAACATCAGCGGGAATTGAAGCAGGCGCTGAAGAGCGCCATCGCCGAGCGACCGCTGGCCGAATGGGAGGCGGTTTTTGCGGAACAGGATGCCTGCGTGGAGCCCGTACTGACCCTGGCGGAAGCCGCAGCGCACCCGCAACTGGAAGCCCGGGCGATGGTGATTGACGTGCCCCGGGAACAGGGTGGCACGCAACGTCAGATCGGCCACCCGATCAAGTTCAGTCGGACGCCTTGCGAGGCCCGTTTCACCGGGCGCACGCTGGGAGCGGATACGGCTCCGGTTCTGGAGCGCCTTTCAAAGAACGGTTAATCGGTCGCCGGGGTGTGGCTGTGAGTGGTCCGGTAGTCGCCGGGTGTGACGCCGGTGTTTCTTTTGAAACGGCGATGAAAGGAGGCCGGCTCACTGAAGCCCAGCCGCAGGGCGATGTCGGGAATCGCCATCTGCGTATGGCACAGGAAATCTTCCGCCAGGGACTGGCGCACTTCATCCAGCAGCGACTGGTAGCTGCTGCCTTCCTGACTCAGTTTCCGCTGAAGGGTGCGAGCGGTCATGTGTAATTGTCCGGCCACAATGTCCTGCCGGCTGACGCCCTGCAGGAGTTGCTGGCGGATGGCCTCCCGAACCCGGGTGAGGAGGGCGGTATCGGCGGTAATGGCGGCCATCTGGCTGCGGGCATGGGCTTCCAGCGTGCGGCGCAGGCCGGGATCCGGCTGGCGTAACGGCCGTTCCAGCAACGCTCGGGAAGCGATAACACGGTTATCGGCCGCCTCGAACACCACCGGGCAGCCCCACCGCTCCCGATAGGCCGATTCCAGCGCCGCACCCGGCGAGCGCCGCTCCAGGTGTACCGCTTCCGGGGAGGTATCGGCGTCATCGCCCAGCCAGCGGGCGTATTGGATCCAGGAGGCAATCACGTTGTCGATCATCTGCGGGCGTACCCGCGGATCGTTGTAGGCACACTGCCAGATCAGGTGCATGCGGTCGCCGTCCACCAGGAAACGGGTGAGGCCCATATCGCCCACCAGCTTCTCGTAGGGAATAATGTACTGGATGGCTTCGCCCAGCGTGGCGCAGCTCATGGTGATGTAGCCCAACACCGTATAGGAACCGGGTTGCACGAAGTCCCCGGTCTCCAGACCCAGGATGGGATTGCCGGTTGCGTCGACCAGTAGTCGGATAAATCGCTGGAAACGTTCGCCGTCGATGCGTTCGTCGTCCGAGTGGCCCGGTGACAGGTCGAGGCCGGCCCGGGTCAGGAGTGGCGTCGTGTCGATACCTTTGTGCCCGGCAGCCCGCACATACTGACGCAGGGCGGCTATCGATGCGGTGCCCAGTGGTGGTGTGTCGGTCATGCTCATTCGTTGTTATGAGTATAACCGCATTAATAGCGGGGAGAGCGGATCAGTTCAATGGCCGGAATGTCTTGCGGGGAGAAAACGGTAAACGGTGGGCAAATAAAAAGGCGGATCGGAAAACCCGACCCGCCTGGAAAATAAGGAAAGAACGAAAGTGCCTGAAAAATTCGTTAATCCGTGAGGATGTTGACCCCATTTACCGGCGGAGGGACATCTGACTCTCCAGGCTGCTCACTTGGAGGAATACTCACTCCTCCGCCGTGGGGGGATACTGCTTACATCCACGATTCAAACTATAAGCGTGACTCGTTCGCCTGTCTGTTCGTGATCTGTGTCGCAGTGTAACGAATTGTTGGGTCAGGCGCCGACCGGCAATCGATCAGGCTTCTTCCAGCAGAACTGGCGATGTCTCGGTGAACAGTCGGGTCTCGTAGGCATCCACCAGGCCTTGGAGGGCGGCCTTCTCGACTTCATCGATACTCGGCGTGCCGTCCTGCATGTCGGTGCGGCAAAGCACCATGCCGGCCTCGACGGAAATATAGCCGGCGGTGGTTTTCAGTGCTTTGTGGTTGATGCCGTCGTAGATCCGGCGGAAAGCGCTGGTGGTGCAGTGTTCGGGGTTCTCGAAGTGCGCGATCAGGGCGTACTGGTTATCGCCCACCCGGCACAAGGTATCCATCGGGCGGATCAGGTGGCTGAGGCGCCGGCCAATGCCCAGGGCCAATTCGCTCATGATGCCGGGCGAATGCTGGCGCTTTAGGCTCTGCCAGTTGCGGATACCCACCAGCACATAGGCGGACGCCCCGCCGCGGGACTCGGCATGACGGATACTGCGCTCCAGCCGTTGCCGCGCGTACAGGTTATTGCACAGGCCGGTTTCCAGGT
Organism: Marinobacter sp. NFXS9; assembly: GCF_040148665.1. Classification (NCBI taxonomy): domain Bacteria; kingdom Pseudomonadati; phylum Pseudomonadota; class Gammaproteobacteria; order Pseudomonadales; family Marinobacteraceae; genus Marinobacter; species Marinobacter sp. NFXS9. The sequence continues at coordinate 230,569 of NZ_JAGDDW010000002.1, forward strand.
CGATGATGTTGCGGGACTCCAGCTCGCGGTTGTTCTCGATCAACAGGGCGTTGGCCCGGAGCAGGGTGTTCTGGCGATCGGCCATCCGGTCGGCGGCGAAAATCCGTGGCAGCAACTGCTTGCTCATGTCGGACTTGTAGATGAAGTCGTCGACGTCGTGGTCGAATGCTTCCGCCAGGGCTTCGACGCTCTCGCGGGCGGTCAGCAGCATCACATAGGTGTAGTGGTTTTCCTGCTCGTCGATCTGTCGTACCCGTGCGGTGAGTTCGAGCCCGTCCATTTCCGGCATCAGCCAGTCTGCAATCAGGACGCTGACCGGCCTCTGCTCCATGAGCTGCAAAGCATCCGAAGCGTTGTTGGCGATGCGGACATCGCGGTAGCCGGCTTTACGCAGGGTCCGGGCAACCACCATGCTGCTGAATTTGGCATCGTCGACGACCAGTACGGGGAGGTCCAGGTTAGGCATGCTGATATACTACTCTCAGGTCCGATCCAGGGTGCGGCTCTAGAGCCAACTTGTTATTCTTGCGTCCAGCAGCGGGACGGCATCGCGCCTCCGGGCTGCTCAAACTCGAATCGCGGCCATTATAGCCTGAATTTGCCGGGCTTCCTCGGCCCAATTTGCAAACCTGCGGACCCGTCCCGCAATGGCCTTTCATTGCGTGATCGTTTCCGCATTTCCGGAGCCGGAGTCATGCCTTCCTTTGATATTGTTTCAGAAATTGATATGCACGAAGTCACCAACGCGGTGGACCAGGCCAAGCGTGAGCTGGGCAACCGCTGGGACTTCAAGAATGTCGAGGCGGATTTCGAACTGGACGACAAGGGCATCACCATCAGCGCCGAGCAGGAATTCCAGTTGGAACAGTTGATGGAAATGCTGCGGATGGCCTTTGCCAAGCGCAATGTGGACACCCGCGCCCTGTCCGAAGACGGTGAAAGCCGCGCCGGCAAGCTGATGAAACAGCACCTGACGCTGCGTCAGGGGATCGAGACGCCTGATGCCAAGAAGATCGTCAAACTCCTCAAGGATGCGAAGATGAAGGTTCAGGCCAGCATCCAGGGCGACAAGGTCCGCGTGACCGGCAAGAAGCGGGACGACCTGCAGGCCGCTATCGCCCTGATCAAGGAGTCCGATCTGGACCTGCCGCTTCAGTACAATAACTTCCGCGACTGACGGAGCCGCTGCCATCATTTCAAGGGAACGGCGCGATTTCCTGCGGGACGCGCTCTACACGTTCACCCGCTGGCAAGTCCTGGCCATGTTGCTGCTGGGCTTCTCGGCGGGTCTGCCATTCCTGCTGGTCTTCTCCACGCTGAACGCGCGGCTTGCCGATGTCGGTGTGGATACGGCAACCATCGGTTTCTTCAGCTGGCTGGGGATTACCTATTCCATCAAGGTGTTTTGGGCGCCGGTGGTGGATCGGGTCTCGCTGCCGTTGCTGGACCGGCTGTTCGGCAAACGACGCAGCTGGATGTTGCTGGCCCAGGTGGGCATTGCCACGGGGTTGTTCCTGATGGCTCGGGTGGATGCCGCCGCATCGCCGGTGTTGATGGCTTGGTGCGGTTTGCTGGTGGCGTTCTCGTCGGCAACCCAGGACGTTTCCCTCGACGCCTACCGGATTGAGATTGCCGAACCCCGCTTGCAGGCCGCGCTGGCGGCGGCCTATATCTTCGGCTATCGCCTGGCCCTGCTGGTGGCGGGAGCAGGCGCCCTCTACCTGGCCCAATTCTGGTCCTGGCAGATCGCCTATGACGTGATGGCGCTTCTGGTGGGTATCGGCATCGTCACGGTGCTGGTGGTGCGCGAGCCGAAGGTTAATCACCATGCGGCCGCCGCCGATCTGGCCCATCGTGTGGAGCAGGAAGTCGCCAAGCGGGCTCACCTGTCGCCGCAGTTGGCGCGGCTGGCGGGCTGGTTTTCCGCCGCGGTCGCCGGCCCCTTCATGGACTTCTTCAAGCGCTATCGGGAGCTGGCTGTCCTGATCCTCGTACTGGTCGCCACCTACCGGATCTGCGACATCGCCATGGGGGTGATGGCCAATCCGTTCTACCTCAAGTTTATGGGGTTCTCGAAGACGGACGTCGCCGACGTGACCAAGATCTTCGGCTTCCTGATGACCATCCTCGGCTCCGGTATCGGCGGTTTGCTGGTGGCGCGTTACGGTGTGCGCACCATCCTGTTCGCCGGGGCGATCCTGACCGCGCTCAGCAACCTGCTGTTCATGCTGATTGCCCAGTACCCGCCGGACATCGGGACCCTGGCGGTGGTGGTCAGTGCGGACAACCTGAGCGGCGGGATCGCCAACGTGGCGCTGATTGCCTGGTTGTCGAGCATGACCAGCGCCTCGTTCACCGCCACCCAGTACGCCCTGTTCAGTTCACTGATGACGCTGCCGGGCAAGTTTATCGGCGGCTTCTCGGGGCTGGTGGTGGAAGGTTACGGCTACAGCGAGTTCTTCCTGATTTCGGCGGTCATGGGCTTGCCCGCCATCCTGCTGGCGGGCTACATGATGAAACAGGGGAAACGGCTGGACGCCCTGGCGCCGGCCGACGCCCATGACACGAGCGGGGAAGGCGAGCGCCAGTCCGTCTGAATCAGGGCTGCCAGCGAAACCGGGCCATGGGCACACGCCCGTTTTTAACCAACACGCCTTCTTCCGTGAGCAGGCGTGACTGGTAGTAGAAGCGGTTGGATTCCGGCGGGAAGGCAATACGCCCATCCTGTTTCAGGACCCGGTGCCAGGGCACGTCCGAGCCTTCCGGCAGCTGGCCCATGGCACGGCCGACAAAGCGGGCCAGCCCCTTGAAGCCGGCCAGCTCGGCCACCTGGCTGTAGCTGGCCACATAGCCGGGCGGGATCGAACAGACTACCTGCCAGATGATCTGCTCGCGGGAGACGTCGTCGGGCTCAGAGGCGGAGGGCACCGTCGACCTCGATCATGCGTCCGGACAGGTAGTCGTTCTCGAAGATAAACGCCGCCGCGGAGGCGATTTCTTCCGGCTTGCCCACGCGCTTGAGCGGAATGCCGGCGGTCATCTTCTCCAGCGCTTCCGGTTTCATGGAGGCCACCATTTCGGTCTCGATAAACCCGGGTGCGATGCCCATCACGCGAATGCCGTTGCGCGCCAGCTCCTTGGCCCAGACCGGCACGAGCGCGGCCACGGCGGCCTTGGCGGCGGAGTAGTTGCTCTGGCCCATGTTGCCGGCGCGGGAGATGCTGCTGATGTTTACGATCACGCCCTGGTTGCCGTGCTTGATCATCTGGGTGGCGGCTTCACGGCCGCACAGGAAAACGCCGGTCAGGTTCACATCGATCACCGCCTGCCATTCAGCCAGGGACATGCGCTTTTCGATCTCGCCGTTCTTGACCTTGACCATCATGCCGTCGCGCAGGATGCCGGCGTTGTTGACCAGGCCGTTGAGCTGGCCGAAGTCTTCGACGATCGCGGCAAACGTCGCTTCCACTTCCTCTTCCCTGGCCACGTTGCAGGTGTATGCCCGCGCATCACCGCCGACGGCCTTGCAGGCTTCCACGGCCTCATCCAGCTTTTCGGGAATCAGGTCAATCAGCGCCACACGGGCGCCGCGCGCGGCCAGGTATTCGCCCATGGCACGGCCCAAACCCTGGCCGCCGCCGGTAATTGCAATCACGGAATCTTGAAGTTTCATGCTGTGCCCTAATTGTTTGTTGTGAGTTGATCTTTGTTTGTCGCTGTCAAAAAGGCGAAGCGCAGTATACCAGAGGGCCAATCGTCGTCATTGAGGGCCCGGCTGGCAAAGTCATTTTTCTGAGGAGCCATACATGGGTTTCCTGTTTTTCGCATTCATTGTGCTGCCCATCATCGAAATGGTGGTCCTGATCAAGGTGGGCGGCATCATCGGGGTGTTGCCCACCATCGGCCTGGTCCTGTTGACCGCCGTCGTGGGCGCCGCCCTGTTACGCCAGCAGGGACTGGCGACGTTGTTCAAGGCCAACCAGCGACTGAACAGCGGCGAGCTGCCGGCCCGCGAAGTGGCCGAGGGGCTGATCCTGGCCGTCGGTGGTGCACTGCTGCTGACTCCGGGCTTTGTGACCGATACGATCGGCTTCCTGTGCCTGTTGCCCTGGACCCGTCAGATGTTCGCCTCCTACGCGCTCAAACGCATGGTGGTAGCGGGCTCATCGCGCAGCAGTGTTCACTTCACCATGGGCGGGCAGAACCCGTTCGGTCAGGCCCGGCCGGGAGGCGATGACATCATTGAAGGGGAGTACCGTCGTGAGGAAGAGCGGAAGCCTTCCGACACGCGGGATTCGCTGGAAAAAAAGTGAAAAATTTTTTCCGGGTGGGTGTTGAAATGTAGGTGCAAACCCCCACATAAGGATCACAAGTTTGCTGAGGGTGACGAAGAGCCTGCCAAAACAGGTGCTTACGAATCCGAAGCGTTTTGAGCAAACCTCATTGCCAAAGACAATCTGACTATCTGGAGAATACGAGCAATGAAAATTCGTCCGCTACACGATCGTGTTGTCGTACGCCGTAAGGAAGAGGAAGAGAAGACCGCTGGTGGTATCGTCCTGCCGGGCAACGCCAAGGAAAAGCCCTCCCAGGGCGAAGTGATCGCCGTGGGCAACGGCCGCGTTCTCGACAATGGCGAGACCCGTGCTCTGGCGGTCAACGTCGGTGATACCGTGGTGTTTGGTCAGTACGCCGGGAACACGGTGAAGGTCGACGGTGAAGATCTTCTCATCCTGAGCGAAAGCGAAATCTACGGCGTGCTGGAAGGCTGAGTCCAGCCGACTCGTTAGCTCACGTCATTTGCAGATTGGTTAACGCATAAACGAATACAGGAAAGACAACTATGGCAGCTAAAGACGTTAAATTTGGCGATTCAGCCCGCAAGCGTATGGTTGCAGGCGTCAACATTCTGGCCGACGCCGTTAAGGTCACCTTGGGTCCGAAAGGCCGCAACGTGGTTCTGGACAAGTCCTTTGGCGCACCGACCGTCACCAAGGACGGCGTGTCCGTCGCGAAGGAAATCGAGCTGAAGGACAAGTTCGAGAACATGGGCGCCCAGATGGTCAAGGAAGTCGCTTCCCAGACCAACGACACCGCCGGTGACGGTACCACCACCGCAACCGTTCTGGCCCAGTCCATCGTTAACGAAGGTCTGAAGGCCGTTGCTGCCGGCATGAACCCGATGGATCTGAAGCGCGGCATCGACAAGGCGACCCAGGCGGCCGTCAAGTCTATCCGTGACATGGCCAAGCCGTGCGACGACAGCCGTAACATCGCGCAGGTGGGCACCATCTCCGCCAACGGCGACGAAACCATTGGCAAGATCATCGCCGACGCCATGGAGCGCGTGGGTAAAGAAGGCGTGATCACCGTTGAGGAAGGCCGTGGCCTGGAAGACGAGCTGGACGTGGTTGAAGGTATGCAGTTCGACCGCGGCTACCTGTCTCCGTACTTCATCAACAATCAGGACAGCATGTCCGCCGAGCTGGACGACCCGTTCATCCTGCTGGTCGACAAGAAGATCTCCAACATCCGCGAACTGCTGCCGGTGCTGGAAAGCGTGGCCAAGGCGGGCAAACCGCTGATGATCATCGCCGAAGACATCGAAGGCGAAGCGCTGGCGACCCTGGTTGTCAACAACATGCGTGGCATCGTCAAAGTGGCCGCCGTCAAGGCGCCGGGCTTTGGTGACCGTCGCAAGGAAATGCTGCAGGACATCGCGATCCTGTCCGGCGGTACCGTGATCTCCGAGGAAGTGGGCCTGACCCTGGAAAACACCACTCTGGACGATCTGGGTACAGCCAAGCGCGTTAACATCACCAAGGAAAACACCACCATCATCGATGGCGCCGGTGCCCAGGCTGATATCGAAGCGCGCGTTGAGCAGATCCGCAAGCAGATCGAAGAAAGCTCCTCCGACTACGACAAGGAGAAGCTGCAGGAACGTGTGGCCAAGCTGGCTGGCGGTGTTGCCGTCATCAAGGTAGGCGCCGGTTCCGAAGTGGAAATGAAAGAGAAGAAGGCTCGCGTTGAAGACGCGCTGCACTCTACCCGCGCTGCTGTTGAAGAAGGCATCGTTGCGGGCGGTGGCGTGACCCTGATCCGCGCTCTGGAAGCTCTGGACAGCGTCCAGGCTGAAAACGAAGAGCAGAAGGCGGGCGTCAACATCCTGCGTCGTGCGATGGAATCGCCGCTGCGCCAGATCGTCACCAACGCAGGCGGTGAAGCGTCTGTTGTGGTCGACAAGGTGCGCCAGGGCGAAGGCAGCTTCGGCTACAACGCGGCGACCGAAGGCTACGGTGACATGCTGGAGATGGGCATCCTGGATCCGGCCAAGGTCACTCGCTCAGCCCTGCAGGCTGCGGCTTCCGTTGCCGGTCTGATGATCACCACCGAAGCGATGGTGACGGACGAGCCGGAAGACGAGAAAGCCGGTGGCGGCATGCCGGATATGGGCGGCATGGGTGGTATGGGCGGCATGGGCGGCATGATGTAAACCGGCCCCGTTCAATACCCCGACCGTTCACGGTCAAAAAAGGCCCCGCGTTTCGACGCGGGGCTTTTTTTTGGACTGTGTCATGCACTTGTACAGGGGGTTTGTTAGACTCCGGAAAATTCGCGCGATTCCGCGCCCATACATGCCCTGACACCCTATGGCCGAGACTTTGGATACACCCTTCCTGCGACCCGGAAAAGTGGTCTTGCTGACCCTGCTGGGGATCGTGGTTTACCTGGCTGCCCTGATCTTCTGGTTACCGGCGGGATGGGTTTGGCATCTGTGTCGTGATTCGGTCCCCTTGCCGCCCGGCGTGGCCATCGAACAAGTCTCTGGTCAGCTTTGGAATGGCCAGGTCCAGGCCCAAGTGATGGGGCACTCCCTGCAGGCGGGCTGGCACCTCGAAAGCCTCATGGACAACGGTCAATTCCTGCCGCTGGGCTGGCAGCTGCGCACGCCACGATCCCACCTCCAGGGCCAGTTCCACCTCACCGGTATTAATGCCATGGCCCTCTCGGCCGACGGCCGTATCAACATTCCCGAGTTCAGTCGCGAGATTCAGCGTAGTGGTGGCGCGATCATACAGGGCGACGTCACCATCGACCGGTTTTCGCTGGCGGCGACCGACGGTGCCCTGCAGGCCCTGTCTGGGCGTGCAAGCTGGCCCGGCGGCGAGGTGAGCTGGCCGATGGGCGCCTCGCGGGAGCGGGCGGTGTTGCCGCCTATGCAGGCCCGACTGGATCGCGATCAGGGTCGGATTGCACTGGATATCAGCAGCGCAAAAAGCCCGGAGCCGGTCATTTCCGCCCAGGTCCAGCCCGATGGCATGATGCAGATCCAGCTCTATCGGCGCCTGCTGGACCTGGTGAATCAACCCTGGTCGGGCAACGCTGCGCCGGGTGATGTGGTTTTCAGCGTGAGGCAGCGCGTGCTGCCGGCGGGATAGGGTATGGCATCGGTGACATTCACAACGCCATTCGGGCGTCTACCGCGGTGGGTGGCGAACCTGCTGCTGATCGGGCTGGTGATCTATTTCGCCTGGGTGATGGGACGTCTGACCTGGATGATTGCCTGGCAGGACCCGGTCATGGCCGGGCCCTCCGCATCGGCAAACGCGGCGTCTCTGGATTCGGCCGTGGAGCAGACGCCACTTGCGGCCTATGATCTCTTCGGCCGGCCTCCGGTGGGCGCGCCGGTGGCGGAAGCGGTGAAGCAAACCGCGCCGGAAACCAACCTGCGTATGCACCTGGAAGGCGTCATGGTAGCGGCGCGATCCGAGGAGTCCGGTGCTATAGTTTCAGGAACGGATGGCTCAACGGCTTATTATCGCGTCGGTGACGTGATGCCCGGCGACATCGAGCTGGTGGAAGTCGACCCGTTACGCATCCTGATCCGACGAAACGGAGAAGTGGAGTCGCTGGCCTTTGAAGACGGCGACGCTGAGGGTATGGTATCGGAGGTTCCGGAAGAGACGCGTGGGATGTCTCCCGAGGCCTTTGTGGAGGACGCTCAGGCCCAGCTGGCCGCCGAGGGCGATGCTGCGCTGCAGCGTTACGGACTCAAACCCGTGGCATCCGGCAGCCAGCAGGGATACGTTTATGACGGCTCCAACCCGATGCTGTCCGCACTGAACCTGAAAGAAGGCGATGTCATTACAGCCATCAACGGTCAGTCGCTGGGGGATATCGAGCAGGATCGGCAATTGCTCGAGAACTGGCGGAGCCAGCCACAGATTCAAGTGGAAGTGATGCGGGATGGCGCCAGTTTTACCGTAAACTACGCGTTGCCCCAATAAGGATGTTGTCACCGCTGGCGGCGGTCTTATAGTACAACGATTATAAAAAGGAAGGCCGGTGTGCTTTCCGTCAGTTTCTCAGTTACAGGAAACCAGCACTGCATGACTAATCTGAACACGCCATTGATCCGGGCTCTGGTTCTGGCTTTGCTTCTCCCGCTGAGCATGATGGCCCATGCCCAGGAAGAGGGCACCTGGAAACTCAACCTCAAGGATGCGGACATACGCGCCTTCGTCACGCAGATTGCTGATATCACCGGTTACAGCTTCGTGGTCGACCCGCGGGTCAAGGGTAAGGTCACCGTCCTGTCCTCGGCGCCCATGAACAAGGACGAGATTTACGACCTGTTCCTGGCGGTGCTGCAGGTTCACGGCTTTACGGCGATACCCGGCGAAGAGGTCATCAAGATTGTCCAGCAGGTGGATGCCAAACAGTCTGCCGAGTCCCTGAAACGCTTCGATACCATTCCCTCCGAGCAACTGATCACCAAGGTCATCCAGGTCAACAACGCCAACGCCCTGGAGCTGGTGCCCATCCTGCGGCCGCTGGTAGCCAAGTACGGGCACCTGGCCGGTGTGGCGGCAGCCAACGCGCTGATCGTCAGTGATCATTCGGCGAACGTGCATCGCATTGAACAGATCGTCAAGGAACTGGACAGCCCGTCGAAGTATGAGGTGGAGGTCATCCAGCTGAAGGAAGCCTGGGTGGGCGACATGGTGCGCCTGCTGCAGGAGCTGGCGCCCTCGGAACTGGGTAAACAGGCCAACGATGCCGCCAACAAATACAGCGTCACCGCGGACGAGCGCAGCAACCGGCTCATTCTCCGCGGTGACGAGAACTTCCGCACCAAGATGCGGGAACTGATCAAGAAGCTGGATCAGCCGTCCGCCTCCGGAGGCACGACCAAGGTCATCCGACTCAAGCACGCCGATGCCAAGTCCCTGGCTGAAATCCTGAAAGGTGTCATGGGTGAAGTGGCCAAGGAGAACCAGCAGGGGCAGACCAGCACGGGTGGCAGTTCCGGCGGTAACACCGGTTTTGCCATTTTCGCCGACGAAGGTCTTAACGCACTGGTGGTCCGTGGTGAGCCGTCCATCATGCAGGAAGTGGATACCATCGTGAACGCGCTGGATGTCCGGCGTGCCCAGGTCCTGATTGAGGCGGCCATTGTCGAGATCAGTGATGAACTGGGTAAGGACGTGGGCGTACAGTTTGCCGTGGGTGATGAAGGCAGCGGCTCGACGCCGGTAGCGGGCACCAACTTCGGCAATGTCGGGCTGAGCCTGAGCGACATCATTGGGGCCATCGCCAGTAATGAGGTGATTTCACCGGCCACCGGCGGTATGTCGCTCGGCTTCGGCGAACGCAACGAGAACGGCATTACCTGGGGCCTGCTGATTCAGGCGCTGTCCAGCTCGACCGCCGCCAACTTGCTGTCCACGCCGAGTATTATCACCCTGGATAATCAGGAATCCGAGATTGTCGTGGGTCAGAACGTTCCGTTTGTCACCGGTTCGACCACAACCACCAGCGATGGCGTGTCGAACCCGTACCAGACCATTGAGCGGCGTGACGTGGGCCTGACCCTGAAAGTGACCCCGACAATCAGCGAAGACGGCCTGGTCAAGCTGATCGTGGAGCAGACCACCGAGAACATTGCCGACAGCGTCGAATCCGCCTCGGATCTGGTCACCAACAAGCGCCAGATCAAGACCACGGTACTGGCAGACGATGGCGAGACCATCGTGCTGGGCGGCCTGATCCGGGAAGACTACAGCATCACCAAGAGCAAAGTGCCGTTCCTGGGGGACATTCCCTACATTGGTGCCCTGTTCCGCTCCGAGTCGGAGAACAAGATCAAGCGTAATCTGCTGGTGTTCCTGCGACCCAAGATCATCCTGGCCAAGGGTGACGTAGCGACGATCACCGACGAGAAGTACCAGGGGCTTTGGAACATCAACCTGGGACTGAGCAAGAAGCTGGGGCATAAGATCCCGGAGAATACCAAGCGACCGCCGATCGATACCCTGTTTGAGCGTAATCGGCTGCAGCCGCAGTACTTCGAGTCGCAGCCGTCCCAGTAAGGGGAGGGGGCAGTCCATAAGAAAGGCCGGCATTTGCCGGCCTTTCTTTTTGCCGTGAGCGGTGCCCTGAGGAATAAGCGGGCGACTAGACTGCCGCTACGGGCAGTGGCGGCATCGGGCAGTCCAGCTGATCCGCGACCAGGCGCAGGATTTCATATTCCCTGACCACCACCTGATTGTCCCGCAGGATGCAGTGGCCGCAGGCGTCGATAATCGCCGGCTTCAGCATCGGCGACAGGGCGCGCAGCCGTATCAGGGCCTCCTGTAGTGCCCGTGACGAGACCTTGTCCCTGAGCGGCCCCAGATCCACGGTTCGCCCTTCAAAGCCGGCAACCGCCTCTGAGTAGCATTTCTGCGCCTCTTCCGGCGATTCTGTGGCCGAACGTGCCGCGAGACTCAGAAGAATCCCCAGGCTGTCAGCCACATCGGCAAACCGGCGGAAGCGCACCTTGTCGGCACGTCGTCCGGCCGGGGACAGGTGGCGATGGATGAAGCTCAGCAGAGCGAACTCGAACAGGGTGACCTGTCCGTCCGCTCGGACCAGGTGAGTCAGGACCTTTTCCAGACCGCGTCGCTCTTCCGGATCGAGCTTGCGCAGGGCCGGCATGGCCAGTTCCAGCGCCGGTAGTCGGATGGCTTCACCAAGCTGATCAAGGGTGGGGTAGAAGCGTTCGATCAGCGCCGGGTCAAACCCGAGCACGCCGCGCGCTTCGCTGATCCGGGAGAGGGCCTGTTCCCGCTCCTCTGCGGACATGCTGTGGAAAATCAGGCTGTAGCAATACTGCACCGCACCGGTTCGGGTGTAGAGCAGTGTGCGGGCATTGTCCGGCAGCTGGCGCAGCAGCTGCTGGGCGTATTCCTCGTTGGCGGTCGTCACGACGCCTGCGCTGTCGGACAGCCGTGTGTGCGGGGCCACCGGCGTGGTGTGACGTCCGGCCAGCGGCGCGACCATGTCCTGCAGACCATCGCGGAACAGGGAGCCCCGGGCGGCGTCCTCAACCGTTGGCCGAGCCTGCCGGACATCATCCCGGCGGCGGTTGCGGAAGCGCGCCAGCAGTCCCGGACCAATGGCGTTGATCCGGTCTTCCAGCGGCGGATGTGAGGCGAGCCAGCCCGCGAAGCGCATGCGCACTGATTCCGAAAAACACATGTGGTTGACATCGCTGGCGTGGCCGGTGGACTGGAAATAACTGCTCGACTCGCCGATACGATAGAGCGCGCTGGCAATGCCTTCGGGGTTGCGTGTGAATTGCACCGAGGAGGCGTCAGCCAGCATTTCCCGTTGCCGTGAGATGGCGGCCTGGATCAGGCGTCCGAAGAACAGTCCGATATAGCCCACGAGCATCAGGGCCAGTCCGAGGCCGATGGCCAGCCCCTGGCTTTTGTTGTCGCGGGAGCTGTAATAGCGGCGTCGACCAGCGCTGCCCAGCAGGAACTGACCGATCTGGCCAATCATCAGAATGCCGGCCAACAGGGCGATCAGCCGCACGTTGATGCGCATGTCGGAATTGAGGATGTGGCTGAATTCGTGGCCCACCACACCCTGCAGTTCGTCCCGGTTCAACTGGGTGAGGGTGCCGTGCGTTACCACCATGACGGCCTCGCCCGGAGAATACCCGGCGACGAACGCGTTGATGGCGGTTTCGTTATCCATCACGTAGAGATCCGGAACCGGCACGCCACTGGCAATCGCCATCTCCTCCACCACGTTCCGTAACTGGCGTTCCTGGGGGTCCTGACTTGAGGGATCAAGAAGTCGGGCGCCCACCATCCGGGCCACCCGCTCGCCGCCGCCGGCCAGGTCGATCCAGCGGATCAGTGATCCCAGCCCGATCACGGAGACGACCGCGATGGATGTGAAGATGCCCTGCTCGGACGTCAGCCAGACGCCGAAGTGGGCGGTGGGCTCGACATTGCGGGTCACCAGATAGCCCACCAGATCGACCACCAGGGTGATCAGCAGGACGGCTGCCGTAAACAGGAACACGAGCAGCGTGGTGTTACGCCGCGCGCGCTCCTGGCGCTCGAAGAATCCAAGTTTGGCCATAGGGTCGTTGCCGGGTCAGTGTGCCCGGAATCAGAAACTGACTTTCGGTGCCTGGCGGGCTTCCGGGTTTTCCAGTTGCAGCTGCTCGGACGGTTTGAAGGCAAACAGGCCGGCAATGATGTTGTTGGGGAATTTCTCCCGGAAGGTGTTGTAGAACATCACCTCATCGTTATAAGCCTGACGGGAGAACGCCACACGATTCTCGGTGCTGGACAGTTCTTCCATCAGCTGCTGGATGGTTTCGTTGGCTTTCAGCTCGGGGTAGTTCTCCGCCACTGCGTAGAAGTTGGCCAGGGCGCGGGACAGCATGTTCTCGGCAGAGGACAGCTTCTGGATTTTCTGGCCGTCGGCCGGGTCGCCGGCGGCATCCTTCTGGGCGCTCACGGCGTTGTTTCTGGCTTCCATGACTTCGGTCAGCGTGTTGCGCTCATGGGACAGATAGGCCTTGGCCGCTTCCACCAGGTTGGGGATCAGATCGTGACGTCGCTGGAGCTGGACGTCGATCTGGGCAAAGCCGTTCTTGAAACGATTGCGGAGGGAGACCAGCCGGTTGTAGATGGATACGATCAGAATAACCACGGCGGCGATGACCGCCAGGCCAATCAGCGTTGTCGTCATGAAGGGTCCTTGTCGTCAGTTTTCAGTTGAATTGGCGGTGATTTTACGGTGGAACGCCACCACAAAGCTTGCGAAATCGTCCGGTTTTAACGGCTTGCTGAAGAAGTAGCCCTGGGCCAGCTGGCAACCGCGGTTGTGAAGGTAGAATTCCTGCTCTTCGGTTTCCACACCTTCGGCAATGACGTCCAGGTTCAGGCTCTTGCCCAGGTCGATGATGGTATTGGCAATGCGGGTGTCTTCCTCGTTGACCAGCAGGTCGTGAATAAACTGCTTGTCAATCTTGAGGTGCTGGATGGGCAGTCGCTTGAGGTAGGTCAGGGACGAATAGCCGGTACCGAAGTCGTCCACGGCAATGTTGATGCCCTCGTTACGCAGCTGCACCAGCTTTTCCACGGCACTGTCGAGATCTTCCATAAACCCGGTCTCCGTCACCTCCAGCTCCAGCCGGCCAGGTGGAATGGCGTGCCGTTTGAGGGTCTTGAGTACGGTCTCGACGATGTCGTCCTGGCGAAGTTGCACGGCCGAAAGGTTAACGGCAATCCGGATCGGCATGCCTTCGCTGGACCAGAGCGCGGCCTGGGCGCAGGCTTCGTCCAGGACCCAGCTGCCGATTTCCACGATGGATCCGCTCAGTTCCGCCAGCGGAATGAAATGATCTGGCGGGATCAGGCCGTGGACGGGGTGTTCCCAGCGCAGCAGCGCCTCGGCGCCAATGACGCGGCGTGTTTCCAGGTTGATCTGGGGCTGGTAGACGAGGTGGAACTGATTCTCCACCAGGGCCTGATGAAGCTCCTTCTCCAGCCGTTTTCGGTCACGGATTTCCTGGTCGACGCTGGCGACATAGAACTGGAACTGGTTGCCGCCTCCGGCTTTGGCCAGCGTCATGGTCTGCTCGGCGCGCTGGAGCAGTTGTTCGCTGTGTTCGGCATCGTCAGGAAACAGGGCGATACCGATGGTGGCCGTGGCCGAGACATCGCGACCGGCCAGGCGAATGGGCGCGTTGATTTCGTTGAGCAGCCATTCAGACGTGGCAGCGCACTGGTAGCCATCACGCAGGTGCTGCTCGACCACGACAAACTGGTCGCTCCCCAGGCGCGCAGTGATGAGCGGGCCGTTGGGGCCGTCGCCGCCGAGGCGATCAGCGATGGTTTGCAGCAGCTGGTCGCCCATGTGGTAACCGTGCTGCTCGTTGATGCTCTTGAAGTCGTCAATGCCGAAACAGAATGCAGCCAGGGTCTGGTCGTTGCGTCGGTGTTCTTCCAGGGCGTTGCTGAGCATAACCAGGAACAGTTCCCGGTTGGGCAGGCCGGTGAGCTTGTCATAGCGGGACAGGCGATTGACCCGTGCCTCGGCTTCCGCCTGTTTCTCCTGGTTCTCGGTGATGGCCACCAGCAGGTTGTTGGTGGCGTTCACCCACAGACCCAGTTCGTCGTTTCGATGCCCCCGCGGCATGTCCAGAAGAGTGCCGCCGGGGTTATCGGGGTTAACCCGCGAAATGGAGCTGATGATCCGGAACAGCGGTCGGGTCAGCAGGATATGGAAAACGGCAAACAGCACCAGGCTCAGGACGATGGCCCGGGCAATGCCGGACAGGAAGGTCAGGGTGGCGCGCTCGAGCCAGGAGGCCGCGGAGTAAGCGGTGTCGTAACTGACTTCCAGATAACCGTAAATGACCGGATCGTCGGCGCCGCGGGTCAGGGGCACGCGATAATGGCGTTCAGCGGAAAAGATGCGATCGGTCAGGGGACGGTAGTCCGCCGGAAGCAGGTCGCGGGTGTTGCGGGCCAGCACTTCACCGTCAGGATGCATGATCTGGGCAAAGCGGACCGCCTGTTGTTCGAACAGCCCATCGACCACCGGCTGGGCCAGGTCCTCGTCAATGCTGTAAACCGCCTGGCTGGCTGCATCGCGGACCAGTGCCAGCGTCTGGTGGGCCTGCTGGTCCAGTTCATCGGATACGCGATTGGCATCGACGATGATCTGAGTCGTGCTCAATACGATACCGCTCAGCAGCGCAATCAGCAGTACCCAGCGAAGAATGCGATAGCCGAGTCGGTGTTCAAACTGAAACTGTCTAGTCATTATCCAGCGCTTAGGGGATCCCCGGACAGGTGTTCCGGTGATCCTCGATTTTTGCCTCATCGGCAATGGTGCCGAGACGTCAGGTAGCGATGAGACGAACCTGGGTGAACGACTTCCTGTCGCGCCACGGAGCTTGTCGCGTTACGTCCTGTGCAGGTGGCCGCATTATAATCGTTATGGGCGGCCGGCGAATGATGGGCTTCGGTATGACGGGTGGATAAAGCCGGGCGTCGAGTTGGATTCCGCCGTGCATACGATGTCCCACCCCTAGTTAAATAGCTGTATGGGCGGACAAAGTCCAGTTTCAACGGGTAAAGGTTTGCAACAAAAAACGCCCGCTCAAGGAACGGGCGTTGATCGATCTGGACACCAGATCGGAGACAGACTGGTTCCCTTATGGGATCAGCCCAGGTTTTCGTTCACGAAATCCCAGTTGACCAGCTTCCAGAAGGCTTCCAGATAGTTCGGACGTGAATTCCGGTAATCGATGTAGTAGGCGTGCTCCCACACATCGACGGTCAGGACCGGCTTGTCGTCGGTGGTCAGCGGTGTGCCGGCGTCGTCGGTGTTGACGATGGCAACGCTGCCGTCGGTCTTCTTGACCAGCCAGGTCCAGCCAGAACCGAAGTTGCCGGCGGCCTTTTCATTGAATTCTTTCTTGAAGGCGTCGAAAGAGCCGAAGGCCTTGTTGATGGCGTCTGCCGCTGCACCGGTCGGCTCGCCACCGCCGTTCGGGCTCAGGCAGTTCCAGTAGAACGTGTGGTTCCAGACCTGGGCTGCATTGTTGAACAGGCCGCCCGGACCGGCCGTCTTGATGATGTCTTCCAGGGATTTGTTGGCATTGTCGGTACCTTCGACCATGCCGTTCAGCTTGGTGACGTAAGTCTGGTGGTGCTTGCCGTAATGGTATTCCAGGGTTTCCTGAGAGATGTGCGGTTCAAGTGCGTTCTTTTCGTAAGGCAGTGCTGGAAGTTCGAATGCCATTGGAAGGTCTCCCTTGTATCTTCTCTCAACAGTATTGATGTGATGTGAACAGCTCTGGGGACGTGCCCCAGCGGTCAGATGACGTTACATCTCGTCACATGGGGTATGCAGAGCTTAACACCCTGGATGGGGCGAATCCACGTCGCAAGATGTTGGGGCCGCGGATGTTTTTTCAAGGGGAAGGGGGTAAAACCGACCCGGGCGCTTCGAAGCAGGCGCCCGGGAAGGAGGCTTCAGCCGCGGGTCAGCGAGCAGTCCAGCTCGGGCGCGCCCGGCAGGAAGCAGGCGCAGTTCTTGACGCGCCAGACCAGCTCTTCGTAGCTGTCGGCCAGCACGTTAATGTGGCCCAGCTTGCGTCCGGAACGCTCAAGCTTGTTATAAAGGTGCAGGTGGGTATAGGGGAGGCGCAGGATGTCGCGAATTTCGCCGTGGCTACCGATGATATTCACCATGCAGCTGACGCCCCGGGCGCTGGTATCGCCCAGCGGCATACCGGTCACCGCGCGGATGTGGTTTTCGAACTGGCTGGTGACAGCCCCTTCCATGGTCCAGTGCCCGGAATTATGAACCCGCGGCGCCATTTCGTTGGCTACCAGGCCATCCGCCGTTTCAAACAGCTCCAGTGCCAGCACGCCGACATAGTCGAGCTCGTTCAGGAGCATGCGGATATAGCGCTCGGCATCGTCCCGGACTTCCGGGCGCAGGCCGGGTGCCGGTGCAATGGAATAGCGAAGGATGCCGTCGTGATGGACATTTTCCGCCATCGGATAGAAAGCCAGTTCACCGTCTTCGCCGCGCACGGCAATGATGGAGACTTCACGCTGGAAATCGACGAATTTCTCGACGATCAGCTTGTCATGGTTGATGGACTGCCAGGCTTCTGCGGCGTCTTCCGGCGAACGCAGGACGGCCTGCCCCTTGCCGTCGTAGCCTTCTGTATTGGACTTGGCGACCACCGGGCAGCCCAGCTCGCTGGCGGCCTTGCGCAGCTGCTCGGCATTTTCGGCGATGCGCCATTCCGGAGTCGGGATGCCCAGGCTGCCAAACAGGGTCTTTTCCGCTTCCCGGTTCTGGCAGACCTGCAACGCGCGAGGCGAGGGATAGACGGGTTTTTCACGCGCAATGATCTGGGCGACCTCCACCGGCAGGTGCTCAAACTCGTAGGTCACCCGATCCACGCGGGACAGAAAGTCTTTCAGAAATTCGTTGTTGCGGTCGATGATGACTTCGCCCAGCCCGGCGCTGGGGTTGCCGGACATGTCATAGAAGACGAAATCGTTGGCCAGCGGGTAACCGGCGAGGGCGAGCATTCGCCCGAGTTGACCGGCGCCTAATACACCAATTCGCATGTGATACTCCGGTGATGATCAAGTCGACCGATTTGTGGGCCGGGTAGGTCCGTCTGGAATCACTCAGCCCGGGGGTCGGGGTTGTCGAGGACGGCCTCGGTCTGGGACGTCCGGAACTGTTCCACCGCGGCCCGGATATCGGCATTATTGAGCCCGAGGATCTGCGCTGCAAGCAGTCCGGCGTTGGTTGCACCCGCCTTGCCGATGGCCAGCGTGCCCACGGACACGCCGCCCGGCATCTGAACGATCGACAGCAGGGAATCCAGGCCGTTCAGCGCCTTCGATTGTACGGGGACGCCCAGCACGGGCAGAGCCGTCTGGGAGGCCACCATGCCCGGCAAGTGGGCCGCCCCGCCGGCACCGGCGATAATGACCTGGAGGCCGCGATCGGCGGCGTTGCGGGCATAGTCGAAGAGCAGGTCGGGGGTGCGGTGGGCCGACACGACCCGTGTTTCGTAGGCGACGCCCAGCTTCTCAAGCATGTTGGCGGCATGCTCCATGGTCGGCCAGTCCGACTTGGAGCCCATGATAAGACCAACTTGCGGCTGCATAAGCAAGGTCCCGGTGTGTTAAAAAAGAAGCCGAGCATTGTATGCAGAGCTCGTTAGCCATGCAAATTATGACACTCTTTGGCGCTTTGAGCAGCGAATCGATAAGATCACGTCCAGATTGACTCTTCTGAACTGGGGAAACTATGGAACCGATACGTCCTGAACGGGATGAAGTACGGGGATCAGCGGGCTCGGGTAAGCCCAAGCGTGAAAAGTCGACGCCGCGGGCCTCCCGGCCCGGGCCGGAGCTGTCCCTGAATCGGCAGCCCGGGCGGGGCGCGATTCCCGTTCTGGTGATCCTTCTGTTGGCGGCCGTCGCGGCCGGTGGCTGGGGCTGGTACTTGCAGAAGCAGCAGATTGACCAGATGTCGGAGCGCCTGCAGGAGGCGGACTATTGGGCCCGCCAGAGCAAGCTGGCGCTGGCGCGCTTCGAGGGCAAGCTGTCCGAAACCGGGGAGAACCTGGAGGAAAAGGACTCGTCCCTGGCCAGCCTGCAAAAGCAGGCCAAGACCAATGAGAGTGAAATCCGCAAGCTGTGGGCGGTGGCCAACGAGCGGAACAAGGACGCCATTAACGCCAACAAGGCGGCACTGGCCTACCTGGAAGAAACCACCAGCACCCTGAAAAGCGACCTCAACAAGCGGGCCGATACGCTCGCCGCCGACATCAAGTCCCTGCAGGAGGCCGCCGACGAACGCCAGGCATCGATCGCCTCGTTGCAATCCAGTCTCGACGATCTGGCGCCTCGCCTGAAGGCAGTGGAAGACAAGGCTGACAACATGACGGCGACCGTCGAGCAGCGTCTGGACCGGTTCGGACGCGAGCAGGATCTGGCGCGTCAGGAAATTCTCGCCCGCCTGGATAGCCTGGAAAAGGGCGGCGGTAACCTCGACTCGTTGAAGGGCAGCCTGGCCGATACCCGCCAGCGCCTGAGCAAGATCGAAAACGCCATCGATGCCATCGATGCGGCCCGGGCGCAGCTCAACGCGCGTCTGATCCGGCTTGACGACGAAGTGTCCAGCCTGCGGAAGTAGACCCGGCCGATCAGGCCGTGTAACGGTTTGTAGTCATCCCTTGCGGTAGGTCTCGGTTTCATCGACCGGCCTGTTGCTATGATCCGGGACCAGAGGCGTCTCCAGGCTACGCACCTGCGGGGCGCCGGAACGGTTCGGGGGATGACACAATCATGCGTAACGCAACACGGATGGCCAGGCTTGCCGCACTGACCCTGGTTTTCACGCTCAGCGGCTGCAGTATTCACCAGTCCATCGGCAAGAGTACCGGTGCCTTCCTGCATCCGGTATCGGGCAAGGATTTCGTGCACATTCCCAACGATCAGTGGGACCAGCAGAATCACGCCCTCGTCTACTTTTATCGCACGCATTCCCGCTGGGCGGCCGACGAGATCGAGTCGCCCAGTGTGTACATCGACGGCGAGCACTACTTCAATATTCGCGATGACAGCTACACCTGGCTCGAAGTCGAGCCCGGTCCCCGCCACATCATCATGCGCCGGCCCCTGCTGGGGCTTGAAGGCATCAATGATATCGATTTGAGCCGGATTGCCGATGCGGTGCTCCATGTCGAAGCCGGCCAGATCTATTATCTGCGATACAACGAGCTATCCCCTCCGGATCAGGCGCATCCGGATCTGGATGCCGAGGACCCGTTGGCTTCGGGCGACCTGCAACTGGTCACTCGGGACTATGCCATGGGCCAGGGCGAGATCGTGACGACCCAGTTCCTCAACAGTGACATGCTGGCGCCGAACCACGCCGCCACATCCATCGTCGAAGCGAACCAGGACGCGGACTATGAGCGCCGCCGGGAAGAGCTTGAGACCGCGCGCGACGAGGAAATCGAGACCATGAAGGCCAACGGGCAATACGAGGAGGCGCCCTGGTACTGGCCTTTCGGCGGCGGACCTACCCAGCCGCTGGAAACTGATCGCCAGATTGATGCCCTGGACAAGGCGTACGCCTCGCTGGAGGCCGAGCGTGAACGGGCGGAGGAGGCGGAAGACAGTGGTTGGTGGCCATTCTGAATGCGGGTGAGGGAGTCGTCCTCGCGGAAATGACGCGGCTGGTGGCAATGGATGCCAATGTGGTCGGGCACAAGCTTCATAAAATGTGAGGCGACGCACATCTTTCTTGGCCCATCGGGGTGGTCTGACTAGACTGAAGAAAGCATGAGCGCTGTTTCCATGTGCCTGGACACAAGAATAAAGAGGATGCGATGTCGTTGAAGGACACTGTGGGAGAACCCGTGCGTTGGGCGCGGGGCCGGCTGGATCGTTTGCGCCGGCAGTATCTGGAGGTGATCCACGAAGCGGAGCACCTGGGGGAAGAACGACTGGATGAGTTGCGCCATCTGGTAGACCACCTCGGGCCTTCGTTGAAGAGTCTGGTGGACGAGCGCCTGCAGGCGTTGCAAACCAAACTGGACGAGATCAATCGGCGACTGGCTGAAGAAGCCATTCCCGACGAGCGCCGTTCCAGTGTTGGGCACTTGGCGCTGGAGAAAAAGGCCGCTTCTGCCGTCCGCAAGGCCAGCTCGGTGGTCGGGGCGGGGCGGCGCAAGAGCACGGCTGAATCGGGCCGTGCGTCGAAATCTGTCGCCAAGTCGGCCGCCGGCAAAAAGAAGCGCACGCCGGCAAAGTCAAGCGAATCCGACGCATCGTGACAGGCTCAGGGGTGTGTGACCTGGCTGCAAAATAACCACTTGAGTTTAATTCCAAAAAATCCCACAAAAGTATTTGACAGGCCCACTCAAATGCTTAAAATGCGCGTCTCATCTGGATGACACAGCAACGCCGGCACGGCAAAACGCTGGTGCATCCGCGCTGATTGGGTGGTTAGCTCAGCTGGGAGAGCATCGCCCTTACAAGGCGAGGGTCGCAGGTTCGATCCCTGCACCACCCACCAATTCAGCGCACTGTCGGGTTAACCCCTTCGACAGAAAGATGATCGCGGAGCGGTAGTTCAGCTGGTTAGAATACCGGCCTGTCACGCCGGGGGTCGCGGGTTCGAGTCCCGTCCGCTCCGCCATTTCCCGAATTCCCGGGTGGTTAGCTCAGCTGGGAGAGCATCGCCCTTACAAGGCGAGGGTCGCAGGTTCGATCCCTGCACCACCCACCATTTCCTTTCCCTGTGTGGATTGATTGTACCCGACAGCATACGCTGGTTTCGGGTTTTTGCGTTCATCATACCTCTGCAACTTCCAAACCTGATCCAGGCGTTGTCGGCGAATTGCGAATCGGACAGTTCGTGGTTTATGCTGCGTTCCCGTCATGTTCGGCGATGATCGCGTCGATCCGGGCCCTCGGCTCGCGGTCTGACGTCCGGTTGGCGTCCGCGCCCGTATCTTCACGGGGCCTTTCTCTTCTAAGTGCCTCTCGAAGGGTGCGAGGGATCTGATTCTTTAAGGGATGGAACGACACTCATGTCTTCGCGTTTGAAACGCCTCTTCATTGTTTTTGCCGTTGCTGCCGTCGTCATTGCCGCCCTCTGGTGGTGGAGCCTGGGCAAGGAAACCACCGATGACGCCTTTGTCCAGCGGGACGTGGTGTACCTGAAACCCCGGGTGGATGGCCCGCTGGTGGATGTGGCTGTGCACGACAACCAGCCGGTGAAAGCCGGGCAGGTGCTGGCGACGATCGATCCGGAACCCTACCAGGCGTCACTGTCAGCGGCCCAGGCCAAGGTAGCCAATGCCCAGGCCTCGCTTGAGAGTGCCCGGGCCTCGCTGACGGCTTTCCAGGCCAATCTGGCCGCCCGCAAAGCGGAAGCCACCGCGAGTGTTGAGGTGGCCAAAGCCCAGATCACTCAGCAGGAAAGAACGCGGGACGCCCAGGCCGCCAAGATTGAACAGGCGCGCCGGGATGTGAAACGCTACAGCGTGCTGGTTGAACGCAGCCAGGTGTCCAAGCAGACGCTGGAGAATGCACGAACCAACCTGAATACCCTGGAAAGCGATCATGCGGCGACAGCCGCCGCTGTGTCCGTGGCCAGGAGCCAGCTTGCCTCGGCACGCGCACAGCAGCAGGCGGTGGCCGCCGATGATCAGCGTCTTCCGGTCATGCAGGCCGCCGTGGATGAAGCCCGAGCGAATCTGGAACAGGCCCAGGCCAGCCTGACCCAGGCCCAACTGAACCTGGACTGGACCACCATCAAGGCCCCGGTGGATGGCTGGATCAGCGAACTGCAGGCCCGCACCGGCGCCATGGTGGGACCGCAAGCGACGCTGGTGATCCTGGTCTCTGGCCATCCCTGGATCAAGGCCAACTACAAGGAAACCCAGATCGGCGATATGCACGTGGGCGATCGGGTGGACATCGATGTAGACGCCTACCCGAACAAGACCCTGACCGGCCACGTTGCCTCTTTCCAGCCGGGGACCGGCTCCCGTTTTGCGCTGCTGCCGCCGGAAAATGCCACCGGCAATTTCGTGAAGGTGGTGCAGCGTGTGCCGATCCGTATCGAACTGGATGACACGCCTGAAGACATGCAGCTGTGGCCTGGCATGTCTGTCGTACCGACGGTGCATCTGGACAGCGCGGGCAAGCAGCCGTAAGGGGCCATCATGAGTGATGCCGCAACCGGCAACGAGGCGCCCCCGGCCCGCAAGGCGATCAATCCCTGGCTGATTGCGCCGATGGTGGCGCTGGCGGCGTTCATGGAGGTGCTCGACATCTCCATCGCCAACGTTTCCCTCTCCAACATTGCCGGCAGCCTGGGCGCCGGGCCGGAGGAATCCACCTGGGTTCTGACGTCCTATCTGGTGACCAACGCCATAGCCCTGCCGATTGCCGGCTGGCTGTCCGAGTATTTCGGCCGCACCCGATTCTTCATCGCCTGCATCATCGGCTTCAGCGCCGCATCCCTGGCCTGCGGACTGGCCCCCAGTCTGGGCATGCTGATCTTCTTCCGGGCGATCCAGGGGCTGGCCGGTGGTGCGTTGCAGCCGGTGTCCCAGGCGATTCTCGCCGACGCCTTCCCGCCGGCCCAGCGGGCCATGGCGTTTGCCATGTACGGGATCGCCGTGGTGGCGGCGCCGGCCATCGGCCCGACGCTCGGGGGCTGGATCACCGACCAATTCAGCTGGCATTGGATCTTCCTGATCAATGTGCCGGTCGGGGCGCTGCTGATCGTCCTGATCCGGATGTACCTGCCGGACGAGAAACCCAACCACGACGGCAGTCCCATCGATTATGTCGGCTTCGGCCTGATCGCCGTCGGCATCGGTAGCCTGCAGTGGCTGCTGGATCGGGGGCAAAACGAGGACTGGTGGGATTCCCTGGAGATCCAGGTTCTTACCGGTGTGGTGATCGTGGCGCTGCTGACCTACATCGTGCGTTCGTTCGATCAGGACAACCCCATCGTCAACCTGCGTCTGTATCGCTATCGCAACTACGCCATTTCCAACCTGCTGATGTTCGTGCTCGGTTTTATCCTGCTGGGTTCGACGGCGTTGCTGCCGCTGTTCATGGAGTCGCTGCTGGGTTACACCGCGCTGGATGCGGGGCTGGTGATCTCGCCCGGTGGCTTTGCCATCATGGCGATGATGCCGGTGGTGGGGAAACTGGCGGGTAAAGTGGACCTGCGGCTGATGATTTCGTTCGGCCTGCTGTGTGCCGGCAGCTCGCTCTGGTTCATGGGCGGCTTCACGCTGCAGGTCGACAGTACAACCCTGGCGTTGATGCGTGTGTGGCAGACGCTGGGAATTGCCTTCCTGTTTATTCCCATCAACACCATGGCCTACATCGGGCTGCCGGCCAGCGCCAACAACCAGGCGGCGTCCATGCTGGCGTTCATGCGGAACCTGGGTGGGGGTGTCGGGATATCGGTGCTGGTGACGCTGATCTCGCGCCTGGGTGCCCACCACCGGGTGCCGCTGGTGGCCAATACCAGTCCCGGCGATCCGGAATGGGAGCAGCACCTGTCCCAGTTACAGGGTGTGACCGGCAGCCATGAACAGGCGCTGGCCCTACTCAACCAGACCGTGCAGGGCCAGGCGCAGATGCTGGCCTACATCGACGCCTTCCATTTCATGGGGGCGCTGTTCGTACTGATGATTCCGGTGGTCCTGCTGCTGAAGCCGGGGCAGGCGGATCCGGATGCCGAACCCGCGCCGGCCCACTGAGTCATCCCGTGGCGGGATGACCTTACTTGCCGATCAGCGACTGACCGCATACCCGCACCACGTTGCCGGACACGCCGGCTGATTGCGGGTGGCAGTACCAGGCGATGGTTTCTGCCACGTCCACCGGCAAGCCGCCCTGGGACAGGCTGTTCATACGCCGACCGGCCTCACGGATGGTGATCGGCATGGCGGCCGTCATCTGCGTTTCGATAAAGCCCGGTGCCACGGCGTTGATGGTGATGCCGTTCTTGAGGCTTTTGGCCATGGCCTCCACGTAACCGATGACGCCACACTTGGACGTGGAGTAGTTGGTTTGACCGAAGTTGCCGGCAATGCCGCTGATGGACGACACGCACACGATGCGGCCGTTCTCGCGGATCAGGCCGCGCTTGAGCAGTTCCTCGTCAATCCGTTCCTCGGCGGTCAGGTTGACGGCAATCGTCATATCCCAGAAATGCTCGGGCATGTTGCCCAGCGTCTTGTCCCGGGTGATACCGGCGTTATGGACGATCAGGTCCAGCCCGCTGCCCATGTTTTCCAGGAACTCGGCAATCAGCGTCGGCGCATTGGCTCCGGTGATGTCGCAGGCCAGTGGTTTGCCATTGATGTCCTTGGCCACGCGCTCCAGATCGGTCATCGCCGCCGGGATATCCAGCGCAATCACCGTGGCGCCGTCCCGGGCCAGCGTCTGGGCGATGGACTCACCAATCCCCCGGGAGGCGCCCGTTACCAGGGCGACCTTGCCCGTCAGCGGAGCCACCGGGTTGGTGGCGGTGTTGCCGGTGTCCGACTTGCCAATCTTCACCACCTGACCGTCGACGTACGCCGAGCGGGGCGACAGGAAGAAGCGTACGCTGGAGTCGATGCGTTCCTCGGCGTTAGGCGCAATCCAGATCAGGTTGGAAGTGGCGCCTTTCTTGCCGATTTCCTTGCCCACACTGCGGGCGAAGCCTTCCAGGGCGCGCTGGGCGGCGGCGTGGGCGGGCTTGCGGCAGGTGTCCGGATCCTGGCCGATCACCAGAACTCGGCCGTTGGTGGCCAGCTTGCGGATCACCGGGTGGAAGAAGTCGTACAGCGCCCGCAACTCCGTTGTGTCCTTGATGCCGCTGGCATCGAACACCAGGGCGGAAAACGTTTTCTGGATGTCGCCGCTGACGTCCAGCGGTTTGGCCTTACTGCCAGCCTTGGCTGAATCGGTCAGCCGCTCGGTGCCGGAGGCGTGAAATACGTTGGCGGGGCTGGCCCCGAGAATACTGCCCAACGTCTCAATGGCCCGCGCGCCGTTGGCCGCGCCGACCAGCACGTCACCCTCGATAAACGGCTGATCGCTGCGCTGCCAGCGCTTGAGCACGACTGGCGACGGCAGGCCCAGGGTCGAGGCGGTGGTTTTGCCGACAGGGGTATTGACGAACTTGAGGTAAAGGTCTGACATAGTGGTTTCCTTGCGTCTTGCGCGCGTTTTTTGAATGAGGTGTCTGACGGGGCGTCTGCGATATCGGCGCTGCAGAGGGTCCCCGCGCTCTTCAGCGTTTCCCGTATGGTATGAAAACTGGCCGGCTTTGGATTGACTCAACGCGGTCGGCCCGTTGTCAGGGCTGCCAATGAGCGGGAAGCCCGTCTCGATAGACTGCCACACATCATACTGATGAACAGGATAATCCCATGGCACAGACAAGCAATGCAGGACAGAAGAAAGCGGCGAAGGCTGCGCAGACCGTCCGCCGGGTGGCCGTCATTGGCGGCAACCGCATTCCGTTTGCGCGCTCCAACAGCGCCTATAGCAAACTCAGCAACCAGGACATGCTCACCGCGACCCTGCGCGGTCTGGTGGATCGGTTCGGCCTGGAAGGCCAGCGTATGGGCGAAGTGGCGGCTGGCGCCGTAATCAAGCATTCCCGCGACTTCAACCTGACCCGTGAGTCGGTGCTGAGCTCCGGTCTGGCGCCGGAAACGCCGGCCTACGATATCCAGCAGGCCTGTGGCACCGGCCTGGAGGCGGCGATCCTGGTGGCCAACAAGATTGCCCTCGGTCAGATCGAGTGTGGCATCGCCGGCGGTACCGACACCACCTCCGACGCGCCGATCGGCGTCGGTGAGGGGTTGCGCGAGATCCTGCTGGACCTGAACCGGGCCAAGACCAACACCGAACGCCTGAAGATCCTGGGTCGGTTCCGTCCGAGCCACCTGGTTCCCGAAATCCCGGAGAACGGCGAGCCCCGTACGGGCCTGTCCATGGGTGACCATTGCCAGATCACCGCGCATGAGTGGAATATCCCGCGGGACGCCCAGGACGAACTGGCCTACGAGAGTCACCAGAAGCTGGCTGCGGCTTACCAGTCCGGCTTCTTCGAGGACCTGATGACCCCGCTGGCCGGCCTGGAAAAAGACAACGTCCTGCGCCCGGATACCACGCTGGAAAAGCTGTCGACTCTCAAGCCGTGCTTCGATCGTGAGAACGGCACCATGACCGCCGCCAACAGCACCGCGCTGACAGACGGCGCGTCCTGCGTGCTTTTGGCGAGCGAGGCGTGGGCCAAGGCCAACAACATGGAGGTTCAGGCTTACCTGACCTTCTCGGAAGTGGCCGCCGTGGATTTTGTCGACAAGAAGGAGGGGTTGCTGATGGCGCCGGCGTACGCCGTGCCGCGGATGCTCGACAGAGCCGGCCTGACCCTGCAGGACTTCGACATCTACGAGATCCACGAAGCGTTTGCCGCGCAGGTGCTGTCGACCCTCAAGGCCTGGGAAGACCCCACGTTCTGTAAAGAGCGATTAGGTCGGGATAAGCCGCTGGGCAGCATCGATCGCTCGAAGATGAATCCCAAGGGCAGCAGCCTGGCGACCGGGCACCCGTTCGCGGCCACCGGCGGCCGGATCATCGCGACGCTCGCCAAGCAGTTGGCTGAGCGGGGCAGCGGTCGCGGCCTGATCTCCATTTGTGCCGCTGGCGGCCAGGGGGTAACGGCCATTCTGGAACGCGACTGATACCTTTCGGATCCCCGCGAAACCCAAAAGCCCGGCGCCAATGGCCGGGCTTTTTCATTTGATGTGACGGTGGTTCAGAAGCCTTTCGGGATCTCGAATCCTGCCAGTCCCGCGTTCTCCATCAATTCCGCGAAACCAATGGTGGTCAGGTCCATGCCCGGCGCCCCGATGACCTGGATGTTGTAGGGCAGGCCGTCCCGAGACCGGCCCACCGGCACCGAGGTGGCGGGCAATCCCAGTGTCGTGGCCAGGGCGATCCAGCAGAACTGGTCGAGGTAGGGGCGGGGCTTGCCGTTCACGGTGATCCTGCGGTTGAAGGCTTCGCCTTTCTGATCGTGTTCGATCGCCGTGGTCGGCGTTATTGGCGTCAACAGCACGTCGTATTCATCAAACAGGGTATCGATCTCGGCGCGCATTTTTTCGCGTCGTTCGTTCCAGTGCAGCCAACTGTGGATGGGCTGGTTCACGGCACGGCCGTATTCGCCGATGTGGTGAGTCATGGGCAGGAAGAGTCGCAGCCATTTTTCCAGGCGTCCGACCCAGGCCATCTGGCGCCGCTGTTTCGGTGTCAGGGAGGCGCTCACCAGGCTGCCGAGCAGGTTGAAATAAACCGGCAGGATGGTTTCCATATCCAGCAGGTTGTGTCGGGCATCCGCCACCAGCGCGCCCTGTTCCTCAAGCCGTCGGCCCAACGCGCGATAGGCCTGGGTCAGTTCGTCGGCCACTGGACACAGGGGATCGTCGAGCCAGAGGCCGACCCGGGCCTGCTCCAGACTGTCCAGGCGACTGTCGGTCAGTGACAGCGACCAACTGCGCTGCTCCAGTCGACGCGGACCGGCAATCACCGGCAACAGCGTCCGCAAGTCGCCTGCACTGCGGGCCATGGGGCCGCCTTCCACCAGATCCGGCTCGCTCAGGGTGCCGGGCGGTCCGGGGATGTGGCCGCGCATGGACACCAGGTGGCGGGTGGGCTTATGGCCGAACACGCCACAGAAGTGGCTGGGCGTGCGAATGGAGCCCGCCAGGTCGCTGCCTACTTCCAACGGTGTGAGTCCGGCAGCGAGAGCCGCCGCCGCGCCACCGGAGGACCCACCAGGCGTGTGCTTGGGGTTGTAAGGGTTCTGGGTGGTGCCGAAGACCTTGTTGTAGCTCTGGATGTCCATGGCATAGAGCGGCACGTTGGTCTTGCCAAGGATGATGGCGCCGGCATCCACGAGCCGCTGCACCAGATCGGCGTTCTGGCGCGGCACATAATCCTTCATCGCCGGGGCGCCGGCCACGCAGTGCAGGCCGGCGACTTCCCAGGTGTCCTTGAGGGTCATGGGCAGGCCGTGCAGGGGGCCGAGTGGCTCGCCCCGGGCGCGCCGTGCATCGGCCTCGGCAGCCTGGCGCAGGGCGTCCTCTTCGGCCAGGGTGACCACGGCGTTGACGTCGGGATTGCGTGACTTGATTCGGGCGATCAGGGCCTGGGTGAGCGCCTCACTGGTCAGCTCGCCGGACTTCAGGGCCGCGAGCAGCTCGATCGCACTGCGGTAATGGAGATCAGACATGCCGGATGACTTCCTCGGAAAAAGACGTTCTGAATCATCCATTAAAGACAAGTGGTGGCGACAAGTAAAGCAATTGCTTTAGGTGAAGCGGGTGGGGCCGTCGGCGATCCTCTTTTGGCCCGATCCGACCATTACAGCTCTTGGCGCCAGCGCTTGATGGCCATCTGTTTCTTCAGGGCCTCGATGATTTCGTTGACCACCTGGATGATCTGACGCTCGCTTTCACTCGGTCCTTCGCCGGGGGCGGCGGTTTCCTGGAGGAAGGTGCCGACGATGTCCTCGATGAAGGCGTGGTTCTTGGCCGACGCCAGATCTTCCAGGATCCGGTGGATGACTTCCGCCACGATATCGCCCACGGCCGCTTCCAGGGTTTCCGTGATCTGGGGGCCGAGCATCGGCACCTGACGCAGGCGGGACAGCTCAACATTCTGGGTAAGGGCATGGTCCACGCAGTTTTCCAGGTAGTGGCGCAGCGCTCCGCGGTTGGGGATGTAACCGGTCTGGGCGGTTTCCGCCACCTTTTCCGACAGCCATTGAGTCAGCAGCTCCCGACGAGGCATGAGGATGTCGTTCTGGATGCGGTGGATCAGCGGTGAGCCGTGGGTCATTTCTTCCTGGGCGCCGGACAGCACCTTGATGACAATGCGGTCCGACAACTCTTCCATGAAGGCCTCGTAGTAGAACTTGAGGAACTGGTAGACGCGGGTCTGGGTAAAGTCGATGACCTGGTACTTGTGCAGTCGGTATACGATGGAGATCACCCGCAACACCCGCAGGAAGCGGTAGGAGCCGATCGGGATACAGCCCAGCAGGTCGTACCAGTGGATAAACGGGTAGAAATACCAGCGGCTGTAGAGCTTGCTGTGAATGGCGTAGATCCAGCGGATGGCGAATTCGGTCAGGAAGATCCAGACGAAAATCAGGTCATAGAAAATGAAGTTGCGGTGGATCGGCCGATAGAATTCCGCAAAGGGCTGGGCATACTGGAAGAGCAGGTCCCTGACCGCTTCGACGGCATACAGCGAGTCGAAGATGATCCAGGTGATGTTGAGGAACAGCAGCCCCAGCATCACGAAATCCACGATGAACCAGAACAGCTGGTGACTGCGACGTAGATTGGCTCGATTGATTGTAAACATGCGCCTCGCCTGGCCGATGAGTGGGGGCGTTTCCGCCCCATCCAGGGCAGCGGACAACGACTGCTCGACGCCGTAGCCTACCACCGGCACATAGCCAGCGAGAAACCGGCGGTGGCCTTCGGTTGCCCGATGGCCACCACTGGCATTCGGCTACTTGAGTTCCGCCGAACTTTTGCCGAGCAGGCGGCGGGCGATGATCAGCAGCTGGATTTGCTGTGTCCCTTCGAAGATATCCAGGATCTTGGAATCCCGCGCCCACTTTTCCAGCAACTCCACTTCACTGTAGCCAAGGCTGCCGCAGAGCTCCACGCAGCGCAGGGTCACCTGGTTACCGACGCGCCCCGCCTTGGCCTTGGCCATGGAGGCCTCACGGGAGTTGGGCAGACCGTTGTCCGCCATCCAGGCGGCCTTGAGGGTAAGCAGGCGGGCGGCGTCCCACTCCGCCTCCAACAGTTGCAGCTCCCGTTCGGCCGCGGTCTGGGTCCAGGTTTGGGCGCGGTAGGTCAGCGGCTGGCCGTATTTTTCCAGCAGGGCGTAGGTCTGGTCCAGGGCAGCGCGAGCGATACCGATGGCCATGCCGGCGACCACCGGGCGGGTGTTGTCGAACGTCTGCATGGCGCCGGCAAAGCCCTTGTTGACGCTGATCTCGGGATCGCCCAGCAGGTTGGCCGCCGGTACCCGGCAGTTGTCGAAGCGAATGGCGGCGGTGTCGGAGGCGCGAATGCCCAGCTTCTTTTCCAGCCGTTCCACGGTCATGCCCGGGGTGCCTTTCTCCACCACGAACGATTTGATGGCGGCGCGGCCCTGGCTGCGATCCAGCGACGCCCAGACCACCACCGCATCGGCTCGCTCGCCGGCGGTAACGTAGATTTTCTCGCCGTTGATGATGTAGTCGTCACCGTCCCGGGTGGCGGTGGTGCGGATCGAGGCGCTGTCCGATCCGGCGCCGGGTTCGGTGATCGCCATGGCGGCCCAGGTGCTGCCCAGGCGGGCCAGCTGTTCCTCGTTGGCGACCGCGGCGATGGCGGAGTTACCCAGCCCCTGACGGGGAATGGACAGGGCCAGTCCGACATCGCCCCAGCACAATTCAGTCAGCCCCAGGACGGTTTTCATATTGGTGCCGTTGCGGTTGCCAGAGCCGTTTTCACCGCCGGCGCGGGCCAGGCTGCCGGCGCCGGCCCCACCATCGCCGGCGCCTTCATTCATGCCATCCATGATGGAGGCAAACATGTCCAGCTCGCGAGGATAGTCGTGCTCGGCGCGGTCGTACTTGCGGGAGATGGGGCGAAACACTTCCCGGGCCACCTGCTGGGCCTGATTGATGAGCGGGGTGAATTTACGCGGTATTTCCAGGTTCATCGTCGAAGTCTCCTTAACGGCATCAGGCGTGGGTACCGCCAAACAGGGTGGCGGCCGAGCGCAGGTCCCGATACCAGCGTTCCACCGGGTGTTCCTTGACGAAGCCGTGACCGCCCAGCAACTGCACGCCGTTGGTGCCGACTTCCATGGCTTTCTCGCTGCAGAGCAGCCGCGCCAGGCAGGCTTCCCGGTGATAGGTGCGACCGGTTTCCGCTCTGCTGGCGGCGCGCCAGGTGAGCAGGCGCATGCTCTCGATCTCGATGGCCATGTTGCTGATCATAAAGGCGACCGACTGGCGGTGACTGATGGGTTCACCGAATGCTTCGCGCTCGTTGGCATAGGGGATGACATAGTCCTGTACCGCCTGCGCACAGCCCGCGGCGAGGCCGCAGCGCAGCAGCACGCCGCGATCGATGAAGGTGCTGTAGTTGAAGTCCTCGTCGCCCAGCAGGGCGGAGGCCGGCAGCCTCACGTTATCCAGGCGGATACGGCCCGTCCCGGCAGCTCGCAGACCCATGGCGGGTTCGGCTTCGAAGGCCAGGCCACCGGTCCCGCGCTCAATCAGGAACACCCGTGGGCCTTCGCCGTCCAGTTCGGCAGCCACCAGATACAGATCGCTGTCGCCAGCGCGGACAACGCCGCTTTTCAGACCGTTCAGCGTGAAGTCGTCACCATGGCGTGTCGCGCGGGTCGAAAGTGACATGGGATCGAACAGGGGCACCGGCTCGTCGATGGCGATAGTGGCGACCGGCGGCTGGTCTTCGCAGAACGCTGGCAGGTAGGTGGACTGCTGCTCGGCCGTACCCCAGCGGGTGATGGCCTGGGCCACGCTGAACGGCGCCAGCAGGGCCTGGGCCAGTCCCAGGTCGCCCCAGGCGAGCTGTTCGGCGATGAGGACGCTGGTCACTGGCGACAGATTCTCGGCAACCCCGCCAAACTCGGCGGGCACGGCATAGAGGCTCAGGCCCAACGCCTGCGCCTGGTGCTCGATGTCATGCGGCAGGGCGGCATTCTCATCGCACTCGGCCGCATTCGGTCTCAGCACATCGGAGGCAAAGCGCCGCAGGCTGTCGACGATCATCTGCTGGTCGTCGTCCAGGTTCAGGTCGAACAGGTCGCCCGGTCGGCGGGCGGGCAGCCGCTTGCGGGGGAACAGATCCCGGGCCCGCTTGAATTCACGGTTGGCGACGGTCAACGCCTGAAAGCCGACACGAGTTCCCTGGTAGGCCAGTCGCTCGACCGGCTTGCGCACGCCCAGGCGATCAAGCAGGGGGA
The DNA here is from genome assembly GCF_040148665.1 of Marinobacter sp. NFXS9. NCBI lineage: Bacteria > Pseudomonadati > Pseudomonadota > Gammaproteobacteria > Pseudomonadales > Marinobacteraceae > Marinobacter > Marinobacter sp. NFXS9. Next base: position 263,025 of record NZ_JAGDDW010000002.1, read on the forward strand.
GGCCGGCCAGGCGATTCATGGCGGACAGGGCGAAACCGATTGGATCGCGCGTCATGCTGAATCTCCGTTGTTGTTGGTTCAGGAAGCTGAACCTGATCATGTGGTGCGGCTGGCCCTCCGCCATTGGCGAACGGGGCTTCGGGGCAGGGCAATCCGGTCAACGCGGCCCGGACTGTGCCGGTATTGACGACATCGAGCCGGGCGATAGGCCTGTCACATTGTGACGATTCGGTTATCCCCCCTTTGAAATCATTCTTTTTCAGCTTACAGTTGTAAGCTGAAATTCTGAGCGTCGAGAAGAGATTCCGGAGGCATCCTTGAGTACCCAACCCACGGTCAACGTTGATGGCAGCGTGCAGGACTACCCGGTCGTCGAGGAATGGCTGAACTGGATCAGCCATGGCCTGGCGGCCCTGTGCAGTATCGCCGGCATGGTGGTGCTGATCGTACTGGCCAGCCTGGAAGCGGACCCCTGGAAAATTGTTAGCTTCAGCATTTATGGCGCCAGCATGACCCTGCTGTTCCTGGCCTCGACGCTGTACCACAGCGCCCGTCAGCCCCATCTGCGCCGCATCTTCAAGATGCTGGATCACTGCGCCATTTTCCTCTTGATTGCGGGGACCTACACACCGTTCTTGCTGGTGAATATGCGCGATGGAGCCGGCTGGCTGCTGTTCGGCATCGTCTGGGGTCTGGCGGCGGCGGGGATTACCCTGAAGCTGGTGTTTGGCCACCGTTTCAAGGCGTTGCAGATCGTGATCTATCTGCTGATGGGGTGGCTGATCGTGTTTGCCTCCACCGAGCTGGCGGCGAGCGTGAACAGCCTGGGGCTATGGCTGGTGGTGGCCGGCGGCATTACCTACACGTTGGGTGTGGTGTTCTACCTGATCAAGCAGATTCCCTACAATCACGCCATCTGGCACCTGTTTGTGGTCGGTGGCGGGGCCTGTCACTTTTTCGCCATCTATTACGGCGTCCTTTACGACAAGATTTGAGGCATCTCTGATCGTCCCATTCTGTAATCCGGAAAGTCAGGCAGGGAACGCCGATCTTCGGTAGCATACGGCTGTTCGAAAGGTCACTTAGGGACGGAGACGTTTTTGACGATCAGCGCATTACGCCTGGGTGCATGCACCGGTTTTCTGCTGTCAGGTCTGTTCTGGGCCGCCTCTGCGCTGGGCGCGGGCCAGGTCGAGGTTCGCGTCGAAGGTGATTTTCCTGCCCTCCAGGAAAACGCCAGCAACTACATCGGTAACGTCGACGGGCGTTCCGCCGAAGATCTCCGTCGCTATGTCAGCCATGCCGAGTCCCAGGTGCGTGAAGCGTTGCGGGCCTTGGGCTATTACGATCCCAGCGTCCAGTGGCAGGTGGAAGACTCCGGGGAGACGCCGCTCCTCCAGCTCACCGTCCAGCCGGGCGAACCGGTGATGATCCGCAACCGTGAGGTGCGGGTGGAGGGCGATGCGGCGTCTGATCCGGATTTCGGCAAGGGCGATCTGTCCGCGATTGCGCCGGGCAAGGTGCTCAACCACGGGGCCTATGAGGCGGTTCGCCAGCGTATCCGGAACCGGGCCCGCAAGCTGGGTTACTTCGATGGAAAATTCACCGAGCGCAAGCTCAAGGTGGATCCGGAGGCCCGCACGGCGGATATCCTGATTGTCTTTGACAGCGGACCGCGTTATCTCTTTGGTGACGTCACCTTTGAAGGCGACGGGACTTTCGAGGAGCCGCTGCTTGACGGCTTTGTCGAGATCAAGCCCGGGGATCCCTACGATGCGGACAAGATCGCCGAGCTCGACAACAATCTTTCCAACAGTGGCTATTTTGCCGGGGTGATTGTGGATGCTCGTCACGAAGAGGCAACCGACCGACGGGTTCCGATCCATGTGCGGCTGAACACCCGGGATCCTCGCTCGGTGGCCGCGGGTATCGGCTTTTCCACCGACGTGGGGCCGCGCTTCCGCGGCACCTGGACGGAGCACTGGATTAACGCCATGGGCCACCGCCGCGGAGCGGAGGCCGAACTGTCGGCGCCGCGCCAGAGTGTCAGTGCCTACTACGAATTGCCGCTCGATCCCCCCATGACCGATGCCATCCGTTTCACCACCGGGTATCAGAACGAAAACATCGAGGATGTGAAGTCCGAGCGCTTCACCTTTGGTGAGCAGTGGCGCCACCAGCTCGATAATGAGTGGATGCGGGTGCTTTCGCTTCGTTTGGAGCGTGAGAACTACACCATTGGCCAGCAGGAGCCCAACAGCAGTCAACTGCTGCTGCCGGGCATCAGTTTTTCCAAGCTGGTGGCGGATTCGCCGATGGATCCATCACGGGGGTATCGTCTGCAGCTGGATGTCACCGGGGCCCACCGACAGCTTCTTTCCGATGCGGATATTGCCCATGTGCTGGCGGTGGCCAAGGGGCTGGTGACGGTCGGCAACGGTCATCGATTTCTCGGTCGTTTACAGCTCGGGGCGGTGGCCACCAACGATTTTGACGACGTGCCGCCCTCGCTGCGCTTCTTCGCCGGTGGTGACCAGAGCGTGCGAGGTTACGGCTACCAGACCCTGTCTCCCAAGGACTCCGACGGCGACACCGTGGGCGGCCGGTATTTGATCGTGGGCAGCCTCGAATACCAGTATCCGCTGTCCGATCAATGGCGCCTGGCGACCTTTGTCGACCGGGGCAATGCCATCGATAGCCTGAACGATCCACTGGCGACCGGTGTCGGTGCCGGTATCCGCTGGGTCAGCCCGGTCGGGCCGATTCGCCTGGATCTGGCCAAGGGTCTCGACGACAATCTGGGGGGCAGCTGGCGTCTGCACTTCTCGATGGGGCCAGAGCTATGAAGCGGGTCTTGTTGTGGACAGCCGGCAGCGTGCTGGCCCTGGTTCTTCTGGCACTGTTTACCGTGTTCCTGGTATTGCGCTCGGAGACCGGCACGGCATGGCTGCTGGAGCAGGTACCCGGCCTGGACGTCTCCGGCGGGCAGGGCGCCATACTCGGGCGTTGGCAGGCCAGCCATGTCCACTGGCAGGGTTATGGCGTCAACCTGGATCTGGATCAGGTGTATCTGGACTGGTCGCCGAGCTGCCTGTTCACCGGCGTGCTGTGTATTGACCGGCTGTTGGCCGAGCGGATTGACGTGCATCTGGCTCCCAGCGAGGAGTCCAGCGATGAACCCTTCACGCTGCCGTCGATCAATCTGCCGGTCGGACTGTCGGTCGGTGATGTCCGGCTGGGGCCGTTGGCCGTGGACGACAGCACCATCTGGCAGTCGTTTACGCTGGCCGTGGACGCGTCCGGTGCGGCCTGGACCATCAAGGATTTCGGGCTGGTGACCGACGCGGTCGAGGTGAATGCCAAGGGCCGCCTGGAAACCCGCGGCGACTGGCCGCTGGATCTGGACGTGGCACTGGCTCTGCCTTCGCCGGAGCCGGACAAGGCGTGGAAGCTGGCTCTCAAGCTGGCCGGCAGCGCTCACGACCTGCGGCTGACCGGCACCAGCGAAGGCTACCTGGCAGCCCAGCTGTCCGGCCGCGCGCAGCCGTTCGAGCCCGGGCTGCCGGCGTCGCTGAAGCTCAACAGCAAACGGTTCATGCCCTGGTCGGGCTTGCCGGCCACCCTGGAACTGGACCAGTGGACGCTGGCGCTGGATGGCAATCTGGACGACGGGTTCGACGTGACCTCCTCCGCCACCTTGCCGGGCACGGAGGGTCCGGTGTCGCTGAAGCTGACCGGCAACGCGCTGACCGATCGGGCACGGGATATAGAGCTGCAGCTGGCCTTGCCGGACGCCTCGCAACGGCAGACCCGCCTGACCGGCGAGGTGCAATGGCTGGATACGCTCAGCGCCCGCGGCAAGCTCGCCATCAACCGGTTCCCCTGGTACACGCTGCTGCCGGGAGTCGAAGAGCCGCCGGTGAAGCTGCAGTCTGCAGAGGCCACGTTCAACTACGCGGACGACCGGTACAACGTGCAACTGCAGGCGGCGGCACAGGGGCCCGCCGGCGACATGACGCTGGCGACGGATGCGGAGGGTGACCTGCAGCAGGTGACTCTTTCAAACCTGCGTCTGGATACCGGCGCCGGCGGGCTGGCCGGGAAGGCGCAGGTCCAGTACGGCGATATCGTGAGCTGGGACGCGGACCTCAATCTGGACCAGTTCAATCCAGGCTTCTGGGTCGCTGAGCTTAATGGGCAGTTGAGTGGATCGGTGACCTCTACCGGCTCGATCCCGGCATCCGGTCTCCAGGCCAAGGCGGATTGGCAGCTCGATGGGACCTGGCGCCAAAACAAGCTGTCGACCCGGGGCCAGCTGGAAGGTAGCGATAGCCGTTGGAGGATGGATCCGCTGAAGCTGGTGGTGGGCGAGAACACGGTATCCGGGAGCGGTCAGTGGGCCGATCAGATCCAGGCGGATATGCAGCTGGCCCTGCCCAAACTGGACCAGCTCTGGCCGGGCCTGGCCGGACGGATCGAGGGTGAAGCGCAGGTGTCCGGCTCGCCGCAGGCGCCGTCGGGCAAAGTGACGCTCAAAGGCCGTCAGTTGGCCTGGCAGGATCTGGAGCTGGCTACCCTGGACCTCAACGGTTCGGTGCAGGATGGCAAGCAGGTGGACGCCAGCCTGACCGTCGACAAACTGCACATGGGCGAACAGGTGATTGGTGACCTGGATGTGCAGCTGAAGGGGACGGAAGAGAAACATCGCCTGACACTGGACCTCACCCATCCCGAGGCCACTGTCAGGACGGTGTTCGAAGGCGGCCTGGGCCAGCTGTGGTCCGGCGCATTGGCCGAGGCGAGCGTCAAGACGTCCGACCAGATCTGGCGTCTGGCGCAGCCTGCGGCGATCGAGTACACCGACAAGGGACGGCTGACGTTGGCGGCCCATTGCTGGCGCTGGCAGTCCAGCAGCCTGTGTGCGGACGATCAGGTGCTGCTGCCGGATCAGAGCATTCACTACCAGCTGCAGAACTTCCCGATGGAGAGCCTCGCCGCGCTGTGGCCGGATGATTTCCGCTGGCAGGCCAAAATGAATGGCGAGATTGATCTGACGATGACGGACAAAGGGCCCGATGGCTCAATCAGCCTGAATGCGGGCCCCGGCGAATTTGGCATCCAGCAGCTGGATGAATGGCGGTCCATTGGATACAACACCCTGAAACTGAACGCAAAGCTGAAGCCACGCAAAGCCGACCTGAACCTCGACTTCAGCGGCGACCAACTGGGACGCTTCACCCTGGACCTGAGCGTCGACCCCAACAGCCGCAACCGGGAGATCGAGGGGCATTACGCCCTGTCGGGCTTACAGCTGGCCATTGTTGAGCCTTTTGTGGGGCTGCAATCCATCGAGGGTCAGATTGGCGGGGAGGGGGATCTGTCGGGGCCGCTGCTCAACCCCCAGGTGAACGGCAACCTGAGCCTGCAGAACGGCAAGGTGCTGGATCCCTCGATCCCCATCCCGTTCCGGGACGTGTCGCTTGATATGGCCTTCAAGGGGCAGCGAGCTGAAGTCGATGGCAGCTGGCGCAGCAACGAACGCAGCAAGGGCAGCCTCGATGGGGACATCGATTGGCGTGGCGGCAAGCCGTCCGTTGCCCTGAACCTGAAGGGTGATCGCCTGCCGCTGGTGTATGAGCCTTATGCCCGGCTGGAACTGTCACCGGACATCCAGTTCAGCTTCAAGGACCAGAAAGTCTCGGTCAGCGGTCGGGTTGGCGTTCCCCGGGGCGACATCGAGGTGCGCGAACTGCCGCCCTCCGCGGTCTCTGTATCCGATGACGAAGTGATCGTTGGCCAGGAGAAACAGGCGTCTGCGGTTGAGGAAATCGCGATGGACGTGACCGTCGTCGTCGGTGAGGACAAGGTCACCTTCAAGGGATTCGGGGTGACGGGCAACCTCAAAGGGGAGTTGCACATCGGCAACAATCTCGATACCCGGGGCACGCTGCAGCTGGTCGACGGGACCTATAAGGCCTACGGGCAGGAACTGGAGATTCGCCGCGCCCGGCTGGTGTTTGTCGGACCGATCAGTGAACCCTATATCGACGTGGAGGCGGTGCGGACCGTCGACAACGTGGTGGCCGGGGTGCGACTGAGTGGGCCGGCTGACGAACCGGAAGCCGAGGTGTTCTCGGAGCCGTCCATGCCGCAGGCCGAGGCGCTGTCCTACGTTATTCTCGGGCGTCCGCTCCGCTCCAGTGGCGACCAGAGCCAGGTGGGGCAGGCCGCTCTCAGTCTGGGACTCGCGCAGACCAACGAGCTGACCCGGGGATTGGGCGAGGAGTTTGGCATCCGGGATCTGACGCTGGAGGCTGAAGGTTCCGGCGAGGAAGCCAGCGTGGTAGCCAGTGGTTATATCACCGACGACCTGTCCGTGCGTTATGGCGTCGGGGTGTTCGAGCCGATCACGACGGTGGCGCTGCGTTACGATCTGGGGCGCTATTTCTACCTGGAAGCCGCCAGTGGGCTGGCGGCTTCCCTGGACCTGTTCTACACCCGCGATTTCTAGTGCCAGCGGGTGGGCAGGCTTCAGTCCAATTCAAAGGTGGCGTTGACCGTCACGGTGACTTCCCGGTCGCCAACGGCGGTCACCGGGCCGCTCTTGCCGCGGGCTTCCGCCATCATCATGGGAACCGGGCGACCGCCGTAGCTGGTGGACAGCGATTTGACCTCACCACAGCTCTGGTTCAGGCGCTTGGCGATGAACTGGCACTGGGCCTTGGCATCATCAATCGCCTTGCCGAGGGCTTCCCGCTCCAGCGATTTCTCGTTGGAGTGGAAGAAGTTGCCCTCGCCGACATGGTATTCCATACCCGCGTCCTGGGCGGCCTGCAGCACCGGGTTGAGGCTGTCCAGGGCCGACAGGGTAAAGCTGACGGACTGGGCGGCCACGCTCTGGGTCTGCGGTTTGTCGCCGTCCTTTTGTGGCGGCAGGCGTTGTGTATAGAGATTCAGGGCCGCGCTGTCGTAGTCGTCCAGCTGGTTGCGGTAGGCGCTGACGTTGTCCTCCCACTGGGCGATGGTGGTCTTGACGGCCCGGGTGGCCGCCTGGGCGTCGGGATTTTCCGCCCGCGCGGTAAACTGCAGACGGATGCTATCAGGGGTATAGGACACCTTGCCTTCGCCAGTCACGTTGACTTCGCCGGCCAGAGCCAGACCCGGCGTGAATGCCAGGGCCAGCAACAGCGGGCGAGGGATGACCTTGTGGATACCGAGTTGATTGAACACCATAGATGGTTCCTTGTGTTGTCGGATCGGGGGCTTCAGGCCCCCGAAGAAGCGGATGTCCTGGGACATCGGGCGTTGTCGTTATCTGCTGTGGCCGTCAAACCGGAAGCCTTGATTCTGCCTTCCGGCACGAGTGAGAATGGACCAAAGTCAGTCTCAGAGGTTCCTTCATGCTGGTTCATGAACAGCAGGTGCGCCTCACGCGCAGAGAGCAACAGGTCCTGCTGGAGCTTACCGGCCGCGATCCGTCGGCGATCCGCACCCGCGACGATCTGCGCCGCTACGCCGAGGCCAACCTGGCCGCGGAAGAGCATGATGTCGACACGTTACGTCGGCTCAAGTCCGTCCTCAGTAAATACCTGTTGGCTCTCTGAGCTAAAGGACCGGTCCCTCACTCCGCCCCAGTCGCTGTAACTTGTATTCCCTGGCCTGCTCGACAAAACATTCGAAAATACGCCGGTGCATCGGATGATAGAGCAGGTATTCCGGATGCCACTGCACCCCCAGAAGCCATTGCCCTTCCTCGCTCTCAACCGCCTGCACGAAATAGTCGTTGTCGATCGCTACCACCCGCAACCCCTGTCCCAGCCGCTTGATCGCCTGGCTGTGGATGCGGTTGGCGCCGATGGTGGTGGCGCGCATGATCTGGCCGAGGAGGCTGTCACGCACCAGGCGGACGGTCTGCAGGGGCAGCAGCAAGGGTCGGTGTCGCGTGTTGACGCGAAGCGGTGTGACGTTCTGGCATAGGGAGCCGCCCCGGAAAACGTTGATCAACTGGGCACCTCGGCAAATACCCAGCACCGGCAAGTGCAGGCGCTGGCATTCTTCCAGCAGGTGCCAGTCGGTTGTATCGCGCATTCGGTCAAAGCGGGCGGTCACTTCCGGCTTGCGGCCGTATCGTTCCGGATGGACGTGTGTCCCCCCGGAAAGGATCAGGCCGTCGAGCAGGCTGACGTCCACCCGGGCGCCCGGGCGAATAAAGACGCTACGGGCGCCGTAAAGCGCCAGCCCCAGGCGCATCAGACGGTGTGTCAGCCGTTGTCGTGACGGTCCACTGATCCCGATGGTCAGCCCGGGTTCTGCGTAAGCCATTCGTCGCAGCGGTCCTTCCAGCTGGTGGTGAGGTTCTTGAAGCTGATCTTGCGGCTCTCACGGTAGAGCGCCATCAGTGACTGGAGCCGTTCGGCATCGGCCGCGAGGTTTTCCACCAGGACCCAGTCGTTCCAGACGGTGGAAAAGTGCCACTGCGGGTTGTCGATGTCGCAGTCCGGCAGCCGGTAGTGAAGGGTGGGACGGGCTTTGACCCTTTCATCATCGACGTATTGACGCAGCAACGCATCGTCGAGATGAGAGAACAACGGCAGCAGATCCAGGGCGCGGTTGCGTGTCGGGTTGTAGTGCAGGTAGTCCTTCATCAGCGTCGCCTGATCCGGGTTGTAGTCCGGCTGCATGATCAGGTCGACGTAGTCGGTGTCCCAGGGCTCGATGTAGGTGGTGAACTTGCGGCTGATATCCAGCTGGTGACGGGACTTTAGCCAGTCGTAGAGCGCGGCAAAGGCACGCAGGTAGGCCAGGATCGTCGCCGGTTCCAGATCGGGCAACTCCGGGTTGAGCTGCAGGCCGAAGGCATAGATCAGGGCTTCCCGGCTGCCCTCGGCACCGGCTTCACGCAGCTTGTTGCAAAGTGTCTCCATGGTTTTCAGGTCGGAGAGGGCCAGCGGCGGGCTGACGATCTCCAGGGGCACGATGCGCTCGGCGGCGGCGTCGATCACCTCCATGGCATGACTGCCCAGCTCCCGGATGGATTCGGGCAGGCGATCGTCCTGCAGGTCCAGGTCCTTGATCGGATCGGAATCCAGCTCGATGGTGAAATCGCCGAGCGGGGAGTCGAGCCGGCTCACGTACCGGGACTCCAGGCGGGGCTCTGCCTCCAGCAAACCCGCGCAGAGATTGACAAGACCGTCATAGGACAGACCGGATATCTCCACTTCGACACCGACATGGCGTTCATCGCCGTCCCGGTTGTTGCGGATGCTGGGCATCCGGATTACCTGATCCGAGCTCATGTTCTCTCCTTGTCTGAAAGCCGGACGAGGGCGTCGCAGCGTTTGCCGCACCCTCCGATCGATCGTCTACAGGCCTGCCAGGCAGGCCACTACTCGCTGTGGGTCACTCTATCACAGCCTCTCAAGCGAGTGCCGCTTAACAGACCGTCATCGCCGGTCCGAGCGTGCGACGTCCCTGGTGGCTGGCTGTTAGACTGAAGGAGACTCTGGCGAGCGGGTTACCCTGCGTCGGGAGCCGGTAGTGCGCGATCGGGACAGGATGACCCCGCACCCTATGATGACCACTGGAGTAAACATCGACATGCTCGAGCAGACCCTGAAACAGCTAATCGGCCAATACCGACCCGAGAGCCTGATCGTTGCAGGGGATACGGCAGCCCGTATCGGTCGGGTCTGGGCCGATCATGCCGGCTCGCAATTGCTGGAACTGAACGGCGAGTCTGTTACGGGCCTGTCCCGTCGGGCTGAAGTGGTCGACCTGGCGCTGGTGACCGACATGCTGGGGACGCTTTCCCATGAAGACGCCCGGCAGCTGCTGGGTTGGCTGCGCAACGCGGGTGCCCGCCGGGTTGCGGTCAGCGTGCATCCGGACGATGACTGGTCGTTCAACGATATGATCAGCCTGGCCTTCACCCGCTATGCGACTCTGGACGACGGCATCGAACTGTTTACCTACGACATCGCCACCTACAACCGACCCCGGGACTGGAACAATCCCCGTTTCTGGGCCAACCCCGAGAATTGGGGCAAATACCGCTGGTAGCCCGTCATCAAGCGGGAGCGCGCCGACCTGATCCTGTATGAAGTGGGCGTTCGGTCCTCTTTGGTGGCATTTTCAGTGCGCCGGTACCGCGTTAGAGTAAGGACGATGGAAAGAATGTGGCGCCGGCGATGCAGTGGGTCAGCATTTTGCCCGCGGCGTCACGCCGTTATCAGGAGGTGGCTATGGACGAGCAATGCATCAGGGTCCGGATCTCCGGACAAGTTCAGGGCGTCTTTTTTCGTGCCAGTACGCAGGAACAGGCACAGGCGAAAGGCCTCTCCGGGTATGCCAAGAATCTGCCGGATGGGCGTGTCGAGGTCGTTGCCTGCGGTGACGGCGATGCCCTGGATCGTCTGGTGGAGTGGCTTCACAAGGGCCCTGAGCGGGCTCGGGTGGATCACGTAGATGTTGAGGCGGTCGGCTTCCGGAGCCATCAGGGTTTCCGCATCAAATAGTTGTATTCAGGGCTTGGATCCGATTTCTGTATACCGTCTTTACACTGGATGAAATACTGTATATAGTCGTTGATACTGTATATAAAGACAGGTCAACGGCATGAAGCTGACACCAAGACAAACCCAGGTACTGGATGTGATCCGTCGGTCGATCGATGAGACGGGTTATCCCCCCACGCGTGCGGAAATCGCCCAGGAGTTGGGCTTCAAGTCCGCAAACGCCGCGGAAGAACACCTGCGGGCGCTGGCCCGCAAGGGTGCGATCGAAATGGTGCCGGGCGCCAGTCGTGGCATCCGGCTGCCGGAAGCGGAAGAAGATCCGGGCCTGCCGATTGTCGGCCAGGTCGCTGCCGGCAGTCCCATTCTCGCGCAGGAACACATCGACGACTATTGTGCCCTGCAGCCAACTTTTTTCTCCCCATCCGCCGATTACCTGCTGCGCGTTCGCGGCATGAGTATGAAGGACATCGGTATCCTCGATGGCGATTTGCTGGCGGTTCACCGGACCCAGGACGTGCATAACGGCCAGGTGGTCGTGGCCCGGGTTGGCGAGGAAGTCACGGTCAAGCGCTACAAGCGCGACGGCTCCCGTGTCTACCTGATTGCCGAGAATGAGGAATTCGACCCCATCGAGGTTGATCTCACAGAGCAGGAACTGTTTATCGAAGGCCTGGGGGTGGGTGTGATCCGTCGTTCGGATATGCACTGACCACCCGGCACGCGAGCATTCGGAGGTGTCCCATGGAGCAGCTCAGTTTTAACCCGTCACTTTCCCGTCATCCGATGCCGGTGCCTGTTGTGGAGCCGGCCCTGGAACGACAGAGTCGTCGCCAGGAGGCGGGCCGCCCGACCGGATCCGTTGATTTCGCGAGGAGCGCGTCGTCCCGCGGAGCATCGGCGCCTCAGGTGCCCCAAGGGAATGTGACGGAGATTATCCTGCCGGAAGCGCAGGTGGAAAACATGCAGTTGCTCCTGCCCATGCTGACCCAGCTCAACCAGGAGCGCCGCTGGTTGGCGTGGATTGACCCGCCCCAGGCACTGATGCAGAAGTGGCAGCAGATGCACGGTATCGTTGCCGGAGAAATCCTGGTGCTGCGTTCCAGCGATCAGCACGATGCGTCGTCACTGGCCGAGCGTGCTCTACGGGCCGGAACGTGTCATGCGGTCGTGATGTGGACCGGTGGTGTTATGGGCGCGCCGGCGTTCGAGCGCCTACAGTCGGCGTCGGCACAGGGCAACAGCCATGGCGTCGTATTGCGTCAGCGGTAAGCCCTCTTGGTTGTGGTTGCCGAGCGCAAGGGCGCGCAGGTATTTCCTGTGGTCTGCAGGGTATAGGTCAGCAGGCCATTTATCAGAACAATCGAATGACAATGAGTGACGCAAGTTCTGGTCGAGAGAGATAGGTGCTGCCTCTCAGGTTGAGCATTCTGGTCGGGCGGTCGCCAATGATCAGGAAAAATGGTTACTGAAGAGTGGTGAGATGGAGGCTGATGATCGGTGAATGGTGGCGAGCAGCCGCGCTGATCTCGCCACAATGAGGGCGGGGGCTGGAAGGGCCGACCCGGTCAGTGAAGCGTTCTGGGGGTAGCCGGTTTGGCGACCTCGGCTTCGGCGTCTTCATCATCCCAATCGATGGCATCTGCAATATTGCCCACCGCCTCGATACCGGCGGTCATCATCGCCTTGGCGACAGACAGGTCGCGATCTTCCATCATGTCCCGTGCTTCCTGGGAGAAAGAAATACGCACCAGCGGTGTCGTTTCGTCGTCCGCCCGGCGCAGGGCAAAGTCACCATCGGGAAGTTCGACAATTTCCAGAATCGATGTGGACATATAGACTGCCTTATCCTGAAGGCCATTGGCCTTTTCAAATCAGTGTGTTCGTTGTCGCTGCGTCATTGCATGGGGGAGGGTGATTGGTCACCACTCGTCATGACGCTCCACGACCATTTCCAGATACGTTTTCATGCCGCCGGCGGTTTCCTGCAGTGCCGGCAGTGCGCGATCCGGTCCGTTCTGGGCCGCAATCGCAATCATGTTTTCCTGCTCGGTTGGCGCCTTGCGCTCTGTCGGTCTCTGTTGCTCACTGAGCAACTGTTCGGTTTGCTGCCACCAGGAGCCGGGCTCCATGGCCAGGCGTCTCAGCTCTTCCACTTCGGCACGATCACCGCCAATGCTGTCTGCGAGGGCGTCCAGGCTTTGTGGTGCCTGCTGGCGCGCCTGGTAGATGTCGGCAATGACCCGCAGCAGGGCCTGGCGTGATTCGGCCAACAGGGCAATACCGCCCTGAATGCTGGCTTCCCGCTCAACGGCGTGTTCCTGCTGCTCGGCAAGCCGGAACAGGGTACTGGCCAGAAACAGCTTCTGTCTGGTAAATGACGGCCATTGTGACGCCATGTCGGAACCCCGTGACTTCATTGATCTCTGCTGGTTGTGATTCTACCAGATTGTTGCCTGTGTTTCGCTGTCGTTGTGTGTCGATGATTGGCGCCTCGCAAGCTACCAATTAACAACTTCCTACAATTCAATGCTTGTCATCCGCTCGCCAATCAGGCAAAAAGCGCGCGCATTCGAAAAATATAACGACGCGTTCGCAACACGTTCGACGAAAGGTCGTCCGTGGCGGAATGCGTCCATGCTGGTTGGAGAACGGACTATGGGGAAGCAGACGCTTGCACTGATGGCGGTGTTGTCATTGGCCGGGATGGGCAGTATCGCCCAGGCCAAGGTATCCGACGCTGAGGCCGCCCGCCTGGATCAGGACCTGACACCGGTTGGCGCCGAGCGCGCCGGAAATCCGTCAGGCACGATCCCGGCCTGGGACGGCGGGCTGTCAACGCCGCCCGCGAGTTACCAGAAGGGTAAGATCGAGACGGATCCGTTTACCGATGACAAGCCGCTGTTCGTCATTACGGCCCGCAATGCCGATCTCTACAAGGACAAGCTGACCGCCGGCCATCGAAAACTGCTGGAGCAGTACGGCTCCGATTATGTGATGCCGGTCTACCGGACCCGGCGTACGGCGGCTTACCCTGAGCGAATCTATGATCGCCTGCGTGATAACGTCGTTTCTGCAACCCTGCTGGATAACGGTAATGGCGTGCGCGATACCATTGCCACCAGCCCGTTCCCGATACCCAAGAGCGGCCTGGAAGCGATCTGGAATCACATTCTGCGCTACCGCGGGGAAGAAGTGTCCTACCGTTCCGCCTTTGCCACACCGACGGTGGATGGATCGTTCACGCCGGTGCTGACCGAGTACGACTACTTCTTCGCCTACAGCGAGCCGGGCGCTACCCTCGCGGATATCGACAACAAGATCTTCTATCTGAAGACCCGGATTATGGCGCCCTCCAGTCTGGCCGGGACACTGAATCTGGTTCACGAGACGCTGGACCAGGTGCGTTCGCCGCGTCTGGCGTGGCGTTATGAATCCGGAGAGCGTCGCCTGCGTCGGTCCCCGAACCTGGCCTATACCACGGATCTGCCCAACAGCTCGTCGCTGCGCTCGGTGGATCAGAAGGATATGTATAACGGTGCGCCCAACCAGTACGACTGGGTGCTCAAGGGCAAGCGTGAAATCTACGTGCCCTACAACGCCTATCGCCTGCATCAGCCGTCCGCGACGGCCGACAAGATCGTCCAGGCGCGCCACATCAATCAGGAACTGACCCGTTACGAGCTGCACCGGGTCTGGGTTGTGGAAGCCACCCTGCGGACCGGCATCGAGCACATTTATCATCGTCGTGTGTTCTACATCGACGAAGACAGTTGGCAGATCCTGGTGTCTGAAGAGTACGACGAGGACGGCAACCTCTGGCGGGTTTCAGAGGCTCACAACATCAGCTACTACACGGTACCGGTGTTCTGGACCACGCTGGAACTGACCTACGATCTCAAGTCCGACCGCTATTATGTGGATGGGCTCGATGATGGCCAGGGCCCGTATGATTTCCATCCGGGCTTCCGTGGCAACGAGTTCACCGCCTCTGCGGTACGTCGCTCAGCCCGCCGCTGATGGATATCGACGCCGATAAAACCCGATCCCTGTGGATCGGGTTTTTTGTTGGGACGCAAGCCTGGTGGCGTACCGGTCGGCGGCAGGCGATATCGCGGTTATACTGCGTGAATCATCCACTGAACGCCGGGAAGGGGAAGACCGAATGCCGAACGCACTGGAATCGCTGGATCGCCTGATCAACGCCTTTCGCGAAGCGCTCTCGCAGGAAGACTGGGAGACGCTGGGGCAGGTCAGCCAGTCTGTTCAGCCGACGGTTTCAGCAGCCGTTGCGGATGAGGCGAATGATCGCGGTGAACTGGGTCAGCGGCTGGAAACCCTCCAGGAATTGATGGACGACGCTGCCCGGCAGGCGACCGAATCCCGTGATACGGCGGCGAGGGAACTGCGTGGAATGAACCAGAACCGTAATGCGCTGAAGACCTATGCCAATGTCCGTGCCCGCGGGCGCCGGCCGTGATTTTTGGTAAAAAATTGCGTCATAAAATTGACTCAAACCTTTCCGGAGTCTTAACTACGCGTCAGAATTCAGGCAAACTGTGGCCTTTCCAGAGCATTGCCGAGGGGCTCCGGCATCCAATGCAGCACATCTTTCGCAGACCCGTCCCCGGGGCGATCTGACAGCTGGCTGGTCGGTGCCTTCCTGATAACCCGGAGACAAATCCCGCATGTCCAGCGAACACAATAAAATTCTGGTCCTGATTAGTAATGACGCAGTCCGTCGTGATCTGACAACGATCCTGGATTTTATCGGAGAGGTCTCTCAGGTGGTCGCCCCGGAGGCTTTGGCGAGTATTGAGGCGACCGATCTGGCCGACGCGACGTCGGTGATGGTGGACAGCGCCGAGCCGGGGCTGGTCGACCTACTCAAGCAGCTGGACGAGCGTGATCCCGGACTGCCGGTTCTGGTGGTGGGGGATCCCGACCTGACCGATGTCAGCGAGGACATCGCGAAACGGGTGATCGCCCGCATGGAATGGCCCCTCAACTACACCAAGTTTGTTGACTCCCTCTATCGCGGTCAGGTCTTTCGTGATCAGTACGCCCGATCCAAAGAGCGAGGCCAGCAGCGCAGCGTTCAGCTGTTCCGCAGCTTGGTGGGCACGAGTCGAAGTGTCCAGCATGTGCGCCAGCTGATGAGCCAGGTCGCCGATAAAGAAGTCAGCGTGCTGATCACCGGCGAATCCGGAACCGGCAAGGAAGTCGTGGCGCGTAACCTGCACTACCATTCGCCGCGCCGCGACAAGCCTTTCGTGCCCGTCAACTGCGGCGCCATTCCCGGCGAGCTACTGGAAAGTGAATTGTTCGGCCATGAGAAAGGCGCTTTCACCGGCGCGATAACCGCCCGGATCGGTCGTTTCGAGATGGCCGAAGGCGGCACCCTGTTCCTCGATGAGATCGGCGATATGCCGCTCAACATGCAGGTCAAGATCCTGCGAGTGCTGCAGGAGAAAACCTTTGAGAGGGTGGGCAGTAACCGCACCCAGAGTGCCGACGTTCGGGTCATCGCCGCCACCCACAAGAATCTCGAAGACATGATCGAGGGCGGCGATTTCCGGGAAGACCTCTACTATCGCCTCAACGTCTTTCCCATCGAGATGCCGGCCTTGCGCGAGCGTGTCGAGGACATTCCGCTGCTGGTGAACGAGCTGATCGCCCGCATGGAGAAGGAAAAGCGCGGCTCACTGCGCCTGAATTCCGCCGCCATCATGAGCCTGTGCCGCCATGACTGGCCGGGCAATGTGCGCGAACTGGCCAACTTGGTGGAGCGCCTCGCCATCATGCACCCCTACGGCGTGATCGGTGTCCAGGAGCTGCCCAAAAAATTCCGCTATGTGGACGATTTCGATGAGAATCGGCCGATGGAAGATCAGGGCATGCCGGGTGCCGTGCCGGGTCTGGTGGGGCTGGATGCGCCGGCGCTACTGCCCGTCAACGGCATCGATCTGAAAGATTACCTGGGTAATCTCGAGAAGCAGCTGATCCAACAGGCGTTGGATGAAGCCGGCGGCGTCGTGGCTCGTGCGGCGGAAAAACTGCGCATTCGGCGGACCACGCTGGTGGAAAAAGTCCGCAAATACGGCCTGCGCGAAGAGACCTCCGAAAACGCCTGAATGTCCCGGGCCGGCTGTTCGTGGCCGGCCCGAATGATTGATTCCTTCCACTGTCAAAATCCCGTTCCCGCCTTGTCTAACACCTTCATATTCCGACAAATATCTGGCATCTCCGCTTTCTGGTTTCCGGAAACTTACTGAAAAGTAAGAAAAAATAAAAACTGGCACAGCAATCGCTTGACGACCTGCAACGCTAATTATATTGCGGGCGTCGCGACCATTCGTCGTGAGCCCGCAGCCGGGAGGTCAGGCATGAGCCAGCTGCAGTTTTCCGCCAAGTCATCCGCGACGGCCGGTGGGTCCAACGCCGCCGCCGACGCCAATCAGAAGGTGACGGCG
This sequence comes from Marinobacter sp. NFXS9, assembly GCF_040148665.1. Classification (NCBI taxonomy): domain Bacteria; kingdom Pseudomonadati; phylum Pseudomonadota; class Gammaproteobacteria; order Pseudomonadales; family Marinobacteraceae; genus Marinobacter; species Marinobacter sp. NFXS9. The sequence goes on from NZ_JAGDDW010000002.1 coordinate 280,009, forward strand.
CTGTTTCCGGAAGCCACCGACGATGCTGCTGTGGATTCCGCCCTGGACCTGTTCAACCGCATGTCCCGGCAAATTACCGATTCCTACCGCACGCTGGAGTCCCGGGTGAACCAGCTGTCTGGTGAACTGACCGCTGAGACCCGACAGCGCCAGCAGGAGCTGGAAGAGAAGGAGCGCCTGGCCGACCGACTGTCCACACTGCTCTCCGTTATGCCTGCGGGCGTGGTGGTTCTCGACAGCAAGGGCGTCGTCAGCCAGTGCAACCCGGCGGCGGTGTCGCTGCTCGGCGAGCCGCTGGAAGGGGAGGCCTGGCTGGAGGTGATCCGGCGCTGTTTTGCACCGCGCCGCGACGACGGTCACGAAGTGTCGCTGCGGGATGGCCGGCGGGTCAGCATTGAAATCCGCTCCATGGAAAACGAGCCGGGCCAGTTGATCCTGCTGAACGATCTGACAGAAACCCGTCGTCTCCAGGCCCAGCTGTCCCACGCCCAGCGCCTGTCGGCCATGGGCCGGATGGTGGCGTCGCTGGCCCACCAGATCCGTACACCGCTGTCCGCCGCCATTCTGTATGGCGGGCATCTGTCCCAGCCGGACCTGGAGCCGGAGCTGCGTCAGCGTTGTGCCGATCGACTGATGTCCCGACTGACTCACCTGGAACAACAGGTCCGCGACATGCTCATTTTTGCGCGGGGCGAGACACGCCTGGCAGAACAGCTGTCGCTAGCGTCCCTGGGCGAGGCCCTGCAGGGCGCGGCCGATGCTTTGGCGTTGCGTCCGGAAACGACGCTGGAGTGGGCGCTGACACCGTCCACCGCGTCGATCCACTGCAATCGCGACGCCCTGATCGGCGCCTGTCTGAACCTGGTGAACAACAGCCTCGAAGCTGGCGCCAGTCATGTGACGGTGCGGGTCAGCGTGAACGAGGGACGAGCGGAAATCATCGTGGCCGACAATGGGCCGGGGTTTGCGCCGGAAGAGCGCGAGCAGCTGCTTGAGGCGTTCTACACCACCAAATCCCAGGGCACCGGGCTGGGTCTGGCTGTGGTCCAGGCCGTGGTGAAAGCGCACAAGGGCGAATTTGATCTGACGTCCGGGGGCTCAGGTGCGCAGGCGATTCTACGCTTGCCACTGGCCCAGGACGCGGTTTAACAACGAACTCAAGAAACTGAGTACAAGAGTAAGGACAAGGCGGAGGCAATCATGGCCAAATCAACCGTTCTGATCGTCGAGGATGATCGTGACCTGCGCGAGGCGCTGGTGACGACGCTGGAGCTGGCGAAATTCAAGGTACGTGAAGCCGACTCCGCCGAACAGGCGCTGCAGCGGCTGGCGGACGGCCCCGTCGATATCGTGGTGAGCGACGTCAACATGCCCGGCAAGTCCGGTCATGACCTGCTGTCGGACGTCCAGCGACTGTATCCGGGGCTGCCGATGATGCTGATTACCGCCTATGGCCAGATCAGCGACGCGGTGGCCGCGATGCAGGCCGGCGCCATCGATTACCTGGTCAAGCCGTTCGAGCCACAAGTGCTGGTGGAAGCCGTCAGTCGGGTGGTGGGCGGCGATGGCTCCCGTCGCAAGGACGAGCCGGTAGCGGAAGATCCGGTCAGCCAGCGTATGTTTCAGTTGGCCCGCAAAGTAGCCGCCAGTGATTCGACGGTGATGATCTCCGGCGAGAGCGGGACGGGTAAGGAAGTGCTGGCTCGCTATATCCATCAGTATTCCTCGCGGGCGGATCAGCCGTTCGTGGCGATCAACTGTGCGGCTATCCCGGAAAACATGCTGGAAGCGATCCTGTTTGGTCACGAGAAAGGGGCCTTTACAGGCGCCCACGCCTCATCGCCGGGCAAATTCGAGCAGGCCAACGGCGGCACGTTGCTGCTGGACGAGATTTCCGAAATGGACATGGGCTTGCAGGCCAAGCTGCTGAGGGTTCTGCAGGAAAGAGAGGTGGAGCGCGTCGGCGGTCGCAAGCCGATCCGGCTGGATGTGCGCGTGCTGGCCACCACCAACCGTGACCTGGCGGATTATGTCCGCGAAGGCAAATTCCGGGAAGACCTTTACTATCGCCTGAGCGTCTTCCCGATGCAGTGGCAGCCGCTGCGCGAGCGCCCGCGGGACATTATGCCCCTGGCGCGCCACCTGCTGAAGTCCCACAGTCGCAAGATGAAGCTGACCGGCATCAGTTTCAGCCGCGATGCCGAACAGGCCCTGCGCCATCACAGCTGGCCGGGCAACGTTCGTGAGCTGGACAATGCCATCCAGCGGGCGTTGGTGCTGCTTCAGGGGCAAGACATCGTCGCCGACGATCTGTGTCTGGACATGGGCATTACCGGACTGAGTCCCCGCACCGTGCCAACCCCGCCGCAACCGGTGGTTGAAGAACCGCCGCTGCCGGTCAGTGAGCCGCTCCAGACGGAAATGACCGAAGCAGAGGCCGAGTCCGGTTCATTGGGGCAGGACCTCAAACAACGTGAATTCCGCATCATCATCGATGCGCTCAAGCGTGAGCGCGGCCGCCGGAATCGCGCCGCCGAGCAGTTGGGCATCAGTCCCCGCACGCTGCGCTACAAGCTGGCCCAAATGCGTGATTTCGGTATCGACCTCGACGCGGAGCTGGCCACAGCCTGATCCGCATTGTGAACCCCTGATTGACTCCTGCGTTAACTCCTTCGTCTGGCACCTTCGGGTGCCACTTTTTTGTTACCGGTCCGTCGGTCCTTCGGCACTGCTGCCTGGCGCCAGTCAATTATTTGGCAAGGTTCCGGTAACAATATCGAAAACTCTACTTATCCTTATGAAAATTAACGTTATTTATGGTTTGGCCCGAGCTTTGCTTTAAATTCTCCAGCAATGACTGATCAACGCGAACCGGTTTGCTGTCAGGCGCAACCGGCGAGGAGAGAGCACCATGGTTCAACGGGCCGACATCAACAACGTCCTTTCCGAGATTCGTTCTCTGCGCTCGCAGATGATGCAGAATCAGCGGGTCGAGCAGGAGAACCAGCTCAAGGGTTCCCTCGACAGTGTCCGCAAGCCCAATGGTCCCAGCGAAACCCAGGAAGCCCCGGGGTTTGGTGACATGCTCAAGCAGGCCGTAGATGGCGTGAACGAGCTGCAGTCCAACTCCACGCAAATGGCCACAGCCTACGAGCAGGGCGATCCCAATGTGGATATTGCCCGGGTTATGATTGCCTCGCAGAAAGCCTCGGTCTCTTTCGAAGCCCTGACTCAGGTCCGCAACCGCGTGGTGCAGGCCTATGAAGACATCATGAACATGCCGGTCTGATAGCGGAGCAGAACCATGGCCAGTGCAGCCGCCGAAGTAACAACATCCAATACACCGGCAACGACCGACGCCGGCAATGAAAGCCAGAGCGATCTCCTGTTCGGCTTCAATCGCCTGACCCTGCTGCGCCAGATTGGCCTGATGGTGGGGCTGGCAGCCAGCGTCGCGCTGGGCGTCGCGGTGGTACTCTGGGCCCAGGAGCCCAACTACCAACCGGTATTGGGGGATCTGTCCAGTTACAACACCCAGGAAGTCACCAATATCCTGGATCAGTCCGGTATCGACTATCACATGGAGCCCCGTACCGGTGCGCTCCTGGTCGCCTCGGATGACGTCTATAACGCCCGCCTCAAGCTGGCTGCCGCTGGCGTCACCGACGAGAAAACCGTCGGTTATGAACTGCTCGACAAGGAGCAGGGGCTGGGCACGTCCCAGTTCATGGAAACCATCAGCTACCGCCGCGGCCTGGAAGGGGAGCTGGCGCGTACCATTTCCAGTATGAGCAACGTCCACGGGGCGCGTGTCCATCTGGCGATTCCCAAGCGTTCCGTCTTTGTCCGGGATGCCCGTGAACCGTCGGCGTCTGTCTTCCTGGAGGTCTACTCCGGCCGGCGCCTGTCAGACGAGCAAATTTCCGCCGTCGTCAACCTCGTGGCCGGCAGCGTGCCGGAAATGAAGCGGGAGCACGTCACCGTTGTGGATCAGAACGGCAACCTGCTGACCAATGATGACGAGGACAGCGACGCCAAGCAGATGCAGGACCAGTATGAATACGCGTCCCGCATCGAGGACAAGCTCAACAAGCGGGTCGCCAGTATTCTGGCGCCGGTGGTGGGCGACGACCGCTTCCGCGCCGAAGTCTCGGCGGATCTGGATTTCTCCAACGTGGAGAAGGCCCAGGAACTCTACAACCCCGAACAGCGGGCCATCCGGTCCGAGCGGAAGATGAGCGAGCAGCGGGCGGCGGGGACTCAGGGCGGGATTCCGGGTGCGCTCAGCAATCAGCCGCCAGGCAATGCGACGGCACCGGAAGTGGCCAGCAACAACCAGGCCCAGCAGAATCAGCAGAACGGTCAGGGTCAGCAGGGGCAGCAGAACCAGCAGCAAAGTACGCCGGTTAACGTCCGCACCGAGTCGACCAAGAACTATGAGATGGACCGTTCCGTCAGCTACATTCGCCAGGAGCAGGGCACGGTCCAGCGTCTGACCGTTGCCGTGGCCGTGGACGACAAGCGGGTGGTCAATCCCGACACCGGCGAAGTCAGCTACCAGCCCTGGTCGGAGCAGGAGTTGCAGCGCCTGACCCTGCTGGTGCGGGATGCGGTAGGTTACTCGGCGGCCCGTGGTGACAGTGTTACCGTCATGAATACGGCGTTTGCGCCGGAGCAGCAGGTGGCCTTTGAAAAACCGGGCTTCTGGGAGCAGCCCTGGTTCTGGGATCTGATGAAGCAGGTGCTGGCGGGTTTGGTGATCCTGATCCTGGTCCTTGGTCTGCTGCGCCCGACCCTGAAGAGCCTGTCCGGCGCCGGTCGCAGCGAGCGTGACCGGTCACTGGGTTCGGACGATTACGACAGCCTGCAGGGTATCGAAGGTGACGACGCCCTGCGCAGCGCTATGGATCGCAGCGACGACCTCCTTTTGCCTGGTGCGACAGATAGCTATGATAAGCAACTGAACGCATTGAAAGGCGTGATTTCGGAAGACCCGGCCCGGGTCGCCCAGGTCATGCGCCAGTGGGTAAACGTGGATGACTGACGACAACGCAGCGCAAAACCAGCCGGCCAAAGAACAGACCAAGCCGATGCGCAAGATTCCCCGGGTGGAGCAGGCGGCGATCCTGCTGATGAGTCTGGGTGAAGCGGATGCTGCGCAGATCCTCAAGCATATGGGGCCCAAGGAGGTCCAGCGCGTGGGGGTCGCCATGGCCCAGATGAAGGACGTCAGCCGAGAAGAGGTCAAGTACGTGCTGGACCAGTTCGTCGACGCCGTGGGCGGGCAAACCGGTCTGGGCGTGGGCAACGACGACTACATCCGGGCGATGCTGACCCAGGCGCTGGGCGACGACAAAGCCTCCAGTCTGATTGACCGGATCCTGATCGGCGGCAACACCACCGGCCTGGACACGCTGAAGTGGATGGAGCCGCGGGCGGTGGCGGACATCATTCGCTACGAGCATCCGCAGATCCAGGCCATCGTCGTGTCCTACCTCGATCCGGACCAGGCCGCCGAAATCCTCGCCACGCTGGACGACAAGGTCCGGCTGGACGTCCTGATGCGGGTAGCCTCGCTGGAAAGCGTCCAGCCCCAGGCCCTGCAGGAACTCAACGACATCCTCGAGAAACAGTTCTCCGGCGGGTCCACCACCCAAACCAGCCGGATTGGCGGGGTCAAGCGGGCGGCTGATATCATGAACTTCATGGACCGCAGCGTCGAAGGCAACCTGATGGATTCCATCAAGGATATGGATCCGGACCTGGCGTCGACCATCGAAGACCTGATGTTCGTCTTTGACAACCTCAAGGATATCGATGACCGGGGCATTCAGGCCCTGCTGCGCGAAGTCTCTTCCGAAGTCCTGGTCGTGGCACTCAAGGGCGCCGATGACGAGGTCAAGGACAAGATCTTCAAGAACATGTCCAAACGCGCGTCGGAGCTGCTGGCGGATGACCTGGAGGCCAAGGGGCCGGTCCGCGTCAGCGAAGTGGAAGCGGCGCAGAAAGACATTATCACCATTGCCCGCCGAATGGCTGAAGCGGGTGAAATCACCCTCGGCGGTTCCGGCGAAGAAATGATGTAATGAAACACAAGGGCCATCGTGATCGAATTCCTTCCGAAGAGCTGACCGCTTACGAGCGTTGGGAGCTCCCACTGCTTGATGAAAAAGGCAATATGGTGGCGCATTCCCGGGAGGAGGATCGCAACGTCAAACCGCTGACGGCTGCCGACCTGGAAGCCATCCGCAAGGAGGCCTGGGAAGACGGTCAGAAAGAGGGGCAGGAAGCCGGCCACGAGGAAGGCCTGACCCGCGGTCGGGAAGCCGGCCACCAGGAAGGATTCCAGCAGGGGCTGGACGAGGGGCGCGCCCAGGGCCGCGAAGAAGCGCTGCAGCAGACCCGTGAAGAGGTGGAGACCCGGCTGAAGCAGCTCGAAGCTATCATGGCCGATCTTGTGGATCCCATCCATCGCCATGAGGACGAGCTGGAAACGGCCCTGTTCAATCTCAGCACCGTATTGGCCCGTGCGGTGGTCTATCGGGAGTTGCAAACCGATTCGTCCCAGATCCGCACCGTGGTCCGCGAAGCTGTAGCCAGCCTGCCGTCCACCCAGGACAACGTACGTATTCGCGTCAATCCGTCGGACCTGGAATGGGTCCGGGATGTGGCCGGTCGTCTGGAAGCCGAAGCCAGTGTCGTCGAAGACGAGACCATCCTGGCCGGCGGCTGTAAGGTGGAAACCCGCCACAGCCTGGTGGATTTCACGGTGGAGAAACGCTTCCAGAAAGCGGTCCAGCGCATGCTGGATCAGCAACTGGACAGTGACGAGCCCGGTGACAGCGTCGAGCTGGATGCCATGATGGGCGACCTGACGGATTTCCATCGCGACGTGCTGGAAACCGGCAACGCCGATGACCAGACAGCGCCCGGCCAGACCGACACGGACACCGAGACCGACCGCGGGGAGGATGACCGTGACGAGCACTCTGGCTGACCGCCTCAACCGACTCCAGGATTACCTGCCACCGCAGATCGAACCGGAGCTGTCCGGACGCCTGACCCGTATGGTCGGGCTGACGCTGGAATGCGTCGGCTGCCCGATGGTGGTGGGCGATCGCTGCGTGATCCAGGGGCAGGGCATCGGCAGTGTTGAGGCGGAGGTGGTCGGTTTCGAGGATGACCGCGTCTACCTGATGCCACTGACCGCCATCGAGGGGCTGAGACCCGGCGCCCGTGTTGTGCCGCTGTCTTCGGCGAGCCGGGTGCCGGTGGGCCCCGAGCTACTGGGTCGGGTGATCAATGGCTCCGGCGTGCCGCTGGACGGTGGCGGTCCCCTGCGGGCCGAAGCCCAGGTGGGCCTGGCCGGCGAAATCATCAATCCCCTACATCGTGCTCCGGTCCGGCAGAGCCTGGACGTCGGGATTCGTGCCATCAATTCGCTGCTGACAGTCGGCCAGGGCCAGCGCCTGGGGTTGTTCGCCGGCAGTGGCGTGGGCAAGAGTATGCTGTTGGGCATGATGACCCGGTTCACCGACGCGGACATCACCGTCGTTGGCCTGATCGGCGAACGGGGCCGTGAGGTGAAGGAGTTCATTGAAGACATTCTCGGCGAGGAAGGGCTGGCCCGTTCCGTGGTCGTGGCTTCGCCGGCAGACGATTCGCCCCTGATGCGCCTCCGCGCCGCCATGCTGACCACGCGAATTGCCGAGTATTTCCGTGACCGGGGCAAACGCGTCCTGCTGCTGATGGACTCGCTGACCCGTTACGCCCAGGCCCAGCGGGAAATTGCTCTGGCAGTGGGCGAGCCACCGGCGACCAAGGGTTATCCGCCTTCGGTCTTTGCCAAGCTGCCCCAGTTGGTGGAGCGAACAGGTAACGGTAAGCCCGGTGGCGGCTCGATTACCGCGTTCTACACCGTACTGACCGAAGGCGATGACCAGCAGGATCCGATAGCCGACGCGGCCCGGGCGATCCTGGACGGCCACATTGTGCTGTCCCGCTCGCTGGCGGAAGAGGGGCATTATCCGGCCATAGATGTGGAAGCCTCGGTCAGCCGGGTCATGCCCCAGGTGACGGCCAACGAGCACTTCCGCAAGGCCCAGGAATTCAAGCAGGTTTTCGCCCGCTACCAGCAGGCGCGGGACCTGATCAGCGTCGGTGCCTACGTCAAAGGGTCGGATCCGGAGACCGATTACGCCATCGAGCGCATCGACGACATGCGTGCCTTCCTGCGCCAGGGGCTGAAAGAGAGCGCACCCTATCAGGCCAGTGTTGACCGGTTGCAGGAGGTGTTGCCCAATCGCAAGAACCGGGCACCGGAACCGCCGCAGCAGGGTAACGTATGAAACCGCGGTCCGAGCGGCTTGAAGTGGTCCTGTCGCTGGAGCAGCGCCGCGAGGACCAGGCGCTGGATGGGCTGAACCGGGCGCGACAACACCTGCAGCAGCAACAGCATCAGTTGGATGAGCTGCGCCGCTATCAGGCCGACTACCGGGACCAGATGCGCCGTGGTCAGCAAGGGGTGGTGTCGGTGACCAAACTGCAGGGCTGGCAGGCGTTTATTGCCCAGCTCGATCAGGCCATCGTGTCCCAGGAACAGCAGGTCCGCAAAGCCGTTGAAGTGTTTGAAAAGGCACGGGATGTCTGGCGCGAGGCTTATGAACGTCGCAAGGGGATGGCGCGTCACATTGAAGCCTGCCGGGCTCAGGAACAGCGCCAGCAGGACCTGCGTGACCAGAAGCAGGCCGACGAAGCCGCCAATCGAATGCACGCCCGACGCCGTTTGACGTGATCCGTCGGGGAATCCACTTTAAATTTACGCATGCATTTTGCAGAGTTTTGGCTATCCTCAATGCCGTGGAATAATCAAAAATGAGTTCGGATACATCCCGGACACTCGGCGTAAAGGACATACCCGGGGCAGGGCCGCAGACGCCATTCAATGGTGCCGCGCCCGATTCAGACCCGCTGGCTCAAGCATTGACGGAGGACACCGCATGGCCATTCACACGCGGCGAAGCGAAGACGGTCGCACGCTGATTATCAGTATCGATGGACGCTTCGACTTCAGTTCCCATCAAAGTTTCCGCGATGCCTACGAGCACGATGACCAGGACGTCAGCGATTACGTCATCGACATGTCCGAAACGACCTATCTGGACAGCTCCGCGCTGGGCATGCTCCTGTTGTTGCGGGATTACGCCGGTGGCGATGCCGGTCGGGTCCGCATCGAAAACTGCAACAGCGACGTAAGACGGATTCTCAGTATTTCCAATTTCGAGCAGCTGTTCTCCATCAAGTAGACGGGAAGAGGCGTTACGTTGGATGAGGTGCAAAGGGACGCGCAGGCGCTGCGCATCCTGATTGCCGATGACAGCGAAAGCGACCGCCTGATTCTCAGTACCATGGTTCGGCGTCAGGGTCATGACGTCATGACGGCTGCTGATGGTATCGAAGCGGTGGAATGCTTTCGGCGTTTCCAGCCCCAGATCGTGTTGCTGGATGTGATGATGCCGCGCATGGATGGTATGGATGCGGCACGCCATATCAAGGCGCTGGCGGGCGAATCGCTGGTGCCTGTCATTTTCCTGACGTCCCTGTCCGACGCCGATGCCCTGGCCCGCTGTCTGGAGGCCGGTGGTGACGACTTTCTCTCCAAGCCCTACAACCGCATCATCATTGAAGCCAAGATCAACGCCTTTAATCGCATGCGGGTGATGCACCGGACCCTGAGCCAGCAGCGGGACGTGATTCGTGCCCACAACCAGCGACTGGTCAACGAGCAGAATATTGCCAAACGGGTTTTCGACAATGTCGCCCACACCGGCTGCCTGGATGCGCCGAATATCCGCTACCATGCCTCGCCCATGTCGGTGTTCAACGGCGACATCCTGTACGCCTGTCCGCGTCCGTCCGGCGGCATGAATATCCTGATTGGCGATTTCACCGGTCATGGCCTGCCGGCCGCTATCGGGGCCATGCCGGTGGCCGAGATTTTCTACGGCATGACCAGCAAGGGCTTCCTCAGCGGCGATATCCTGCGCGAGATCAACCAGAAGCTGTGGCGCATCATGCCCAAGGACATGTTCTGTTGCGCCGCCTTTATCGAACTCGACTTCCATCTGGGTAATCTCAGCATCTGGAATGGCGGCCTGCCCTGTGGCTTCCTGCTGCGTCGGGGAGAGACCGTCGAGCGACTGGCCTCGGCCCACCTGCCTTTGGGGGTCGTCGCGGCGGAACGCTTCAGCGTGGACGTGGTCCGCTACAAGGTCGAGGAAGGGGACACGGTCCTGTTTGCCACCGATGGGGTTCCTGAAGCCATGAACGCCGAGGGCGAGATGTTCGGTGAGACCCGGCTGGAGGCCGCCGTTGCCGGCACGTCCGACGACCAGTCGGTGCTGGATGCCGTGTTGCGGGCCGTGGCCCGGTTCACCGGTGCTGAGGAATACAGCGATGATCTGACGGTGCTGACCGTCGATGTGGTGCCGCCTGCAGACGTTGAAGAACTGCCGTTGCGGGTCACCCAGTCGGCCCTGAGCGGGCCGGCCACCTGGTCCTGCGAGTATGAGGTAACCGGCGAAACGCTGGCCCAGTTCAATCCTCTGCCGCTGTTGCTGCACATCTGTATGGAGGTGCCCGGTCTGCGCCGGCGGGGTGGCGAGGTGTACACGGTGCTGGCGGAGCTCTATACCAATGCCCTGGAACATGGGGTGCTGGGGCTGCCGTCTGTATGGAAGAATTCGCTGGAAGGGTTCGGCCAGTATTATGCCGAGCGCGAACGCCGCCTGCGAACGGTGGGGGACCATGCGGTGTTGTTCCGGCTCGAGCACAAGACCGGCCGGAAAGGCGGAGAGTTGCGGGTGGTGTGCCGGGATAGTGGCGTGGGCTTCAACTATACTGAGCAGACACAAAGGACCGTCCCTGAGGCCGGGTACGCCGGCCGCGGGCTGGCGTTGCTGCGACAGCTGTGTGGCTCGCTGACGCACCACGGCACGGGCAATGAAGTGGAGGCGGTCTATCGCTGGACGTTCGATCCCGACGAATCGGAACAACACACGGGTTGAACCGGGATGACGGAGCAGGCAGTGTAGCCGACCTTCGTTGGCGGCGCGTTCCCGAGGGGACACGTCCGGGGCGTCGTTGAGGGATGCCCGCTGATCCAAGCTGGACAAGGTGATCCGCCGGTCAAGCCGCAGGCCCGGCCGGATGACAAGGAGACAAACATGAACGACAAGCCACATCTGGACGATGACGCGCTTGCGGAACTTCAGGAGGTTATGGAAGGCGAGTTCGACGTGCTGATCAGGACGTACCTGAGCGACTCGTCGGAACGGTTGACTGCACTGAGATCGGCACTCAGTGATCGTGACGCCGACGCCTTCACCCGATCCGCCCACAGCTTCAAGGGAAGCTGTATCAACATCGGTGCGCCGCGTCTGGGCGCCTTGTGCGCCGACGCAGAACTGGCGGGTAAGGAAGAACGCATCGATGATGCCCGCCATGTTCTGGATGATATGCAGAGCGAATTCGCGACCGTCCGCGAGCTGCTGGAACGCACCCTGATGCGGTGATGCCGGAGACGGTCGATCTGGTCCCTGTGCCGGCGGCCCAACACGCCTGGGCGGGCGTCACTCGGCTGGCTTATGCCCACTCCCTAAAATCTGGCACTTTAATTGCTCTAGTCCCTGCAACACTGTTTGATTGATGCCTAGCGGCAAGAGGTTGCCATGTCCGGACTGGTGCTTAACCCCGCATCGCCCACACCCGATAAAATGTTGGAACGATCCTCGTCGGCTGGAGACACCGAGCGTTCCGGAGAAGCATTTGAGGAAGTCTCCAACCGCGAGCAGTCGCGCCTGGAACAGAAAGAAGCGCAGCAAGAGCGGGCCCAGCGCCGTGCCGAAGACGAGCGCCTGCAGGAAAAACGGGCTGAGCGGGTCGATGCCAAAGAGCGCCAGGAAGAAACCGCCCGCGCGGATAAGGCCGAAGAGCAGAGACGCTCCGATGACGCCAGGGATGCCAAGGGTCAAGAGGCCGATACCGCCGACGATGACAAGTCGGTCGCGGAAGGCCAGGCCGACAAGAACGGGAAAACGGCGTCTAAGGATGACAAGGACGGCAAGGATCAGAAAGACGACAAGCGGAAAGACGATGCCGCTGCCCCGATGCTCTTCTCCATGCCGACCAACGTGAAGGTGGAAACGACCAAGACGGCCGCCGCCGATGGCCCGTCGCCCCTCTCGTCCGCTTCACAGAATCCACTGCAGGGGCTTTCCCTCAAATCGCTGGCCCAGGGGGCGTCAGGCAACAGCGCTCAGGATGGGAACAGTGACGGCCTGGGTGCCGGTAAGTCAGACGCGGTCAGCACGCTGCTGGGTAAGAACGTTGCCGCGGATGGCAAGGCCCTGGATTTTTCCGCCCAACTGAGCCGCTTGCAGGGGGACAGCAACGCCCAAACCTCGGTGCCCAATAACGCCACCGGCTTGCAGCGGGGGCTGGAAGGTCGCGAGACCATGGCGCCCCTGAAAAGCTATTCCACCAGCATTGATCTGCCGGTTCAGCACGCCGAGTGGGGTGACAAGATCGCTGGCAAGCTGGCCTGGCTCACCAGTCAGCGCATGTCCGCTGCGGAAATCCATGTGACCCCGCCGGACATGGGGCCGTTGGAGGTCCGGGTCCAGGTGCACCACGACCAGGCCCAGGTGACGGTCCACGCCACCCATGCTGCCGTCCGTGACCAGTTGGAACTGAACGGCCACCGTCTGCGTGACATGCTGCAGGAGAACGGGCTGAACCTGGATCGCTTTGAAGTGTCCGCTGACACGGCGGACCAGGGTGCCCAGCAGCAACTGCAGCAGGACGATGAGAGTGGCGGCCATGGCGGTGGCAGCCTTGCCGGTGAGGGTGACGAACTGTCGGCTGACGAATCCGGCACGCTTGCCAGCGGTCAGCTTGATCTGAGCTGGCGTGGTGAAGTGGATCTTTACGCCTGACCGTCCGGTCAGGCTGGCTTTCTCCTTCCGCCCATCGCGACGACGCTTCCGTCAGCCCCTCTTCAGAATGCCCGGAACGCGTGTTCGTGGTTTATGTCTCCGCGTCCAGACGCTAAACTTCTGTTTTCCAAAAGAACTGACTGGAGCGGCAGGATTGGCCTGTTCCTTGCTGCTAATCTCTCCAGGCAGCGTGATACGACAATAATCTGACTGTAGGACTTATGGCGGAAAATACCGAGCAAGCCCCGGCGGGTGGGGGTAAAGGCAAGCTGAAGCTGATCATCGGCCTTGTCCTGATCATTGTTCTGGCGGTGGGGTTGTCGGTGGCCGGCACGCTCTGGTTCCTGAAATCCGATGACGGTGCCGCCGCCGATGAAGCGGCTGCTGACGAGACGGCCGAGCCGGCATTCCAGCCCAGCCACTACTATTCCATCACCAAACCGTTTGTGGTCACGCTGTCCACGGACGGGCGCCAGCGTTATATGCAGATCTTCCTGGCGCTGCAAAGTCGCAACCAGGGGGCGCTGGACGTCGCGCAGGCCAACATGCCGCTGATCCGAAGCCGATTGCTGACCCTGTTTGGCGGGCAGGATTTCCAGGCCATGCAGACGCCGGAAGGCAAGGAAAAGCTGTTGCAGGAAACACTGGACACGATCAACGGCATCCTGGCAGAGGAAGGCGGCGAGCCGATCGACCATGTCCTTTTTGAAAATTTTGTGTTGCAGTAGCGATGACTGATTGTGGCCGATTGACTAATCTCGAGGTCGGATAGGGACTATGCAGGACTTACTCTCACAAGACGAGATCGACGCGCTCCTGCACGGCGTTGATGACGGCGATGTCGACACCTATGACGACGTCGACGATACCGGCGTCAAGAATTACGACCTGGCCAGCCAGGATCGGATCGTGCGCGGCCGGATGCCGACGCTCGAGATGATCAACGAACGATTTGCCCGTTACACCCGCATCAGTCTGTTCAACATGCTGCGCCGCAACGCCGACGTCTCCACTGGCGGCGTGCAGATCATGAAATTCGGCGAGTACATCCACACGCTGTACGTGCCCACCAGCCTCAACCTGGTCAAGATGCGCCCGCTGCGCGGCACAGCCCTGTTTATTCTCGACGCCAAGCTGGTCTTCAAGTTGGTGGATAACTTCTTTGGCGGTGAAGGGCGGCACGCCAAGATCGAGGGCCGCGAATTCACGCCCACCGAGACCCGCATCGTGCAGATGATGCTCGATCAGGTCTTCAAGGACATGCGCGAGGCGTGGAATGCCGTCCTGAAGATGGATTTCGAGTACCTCAGCTCCGAGGTCAATCCGGCGATGGCCAACATCGTCAGCCCCAGTGAAGTGGTGGTGATCAGCACGTTCCATATCGAGCTGGACGGCGGCGGTGGTGAACTTCACATGGCCCTGCCGTATTCCATGATCGAACCGATCCGGGATGTGCTGGACGCGGGTGTCCAGAGTGATATCGACGAAGTCGATGAACGCTGGGTCAATGCCCTCCAGGAAGACATCAAGGCCGTGAACGTTCCGGTCAATGCCACAGTCTGCCGACGCCGGATGTCGTTGCGGGAAATCGCCAAACTCAAGGCAGGCGATGTGATTCCGGTGGAACTGGAAGACGAGCTGACGGTAACGGCTAACGGCATTCCAATATATCAGGCCCAAATGGGTACCCGCGACGGGAATCTGGCGCTGCGGGTCACCCGTCGCATGAACCGGCCCAAAGTGAAGAAGCAACTGAAGGTGAACAGGCATGGCTGAAGACGACAACAAGAAAGAGGGGCAGGAGATGAGCGAAGACGAAAAGCTCGCTGCCGAGTGGGAAGCCGCCATGTCCGAATCCGGCGATGATGCGGCTGACGGCGAAACCGCTGCCGAAGACGGCGGTGAGCGCGACGACGAATGGGCGGCCGCCATGGCGGAGGCCGGTGCCAGTGAAGAGGATGTGAAAGCTGCACCGATGGAAGAGTTCGGCCAGGAAAGTGCGATCTCGGAAACCGGCACGGGTCCGGCTCCGGATCTGGATGTCATCCTGGATATTCCGGTGACCATCTCCATGGAGGTGGGGAACACCCAGATCCCCATTCGTAACCTGCTGCAGCTCAACCAGGGGTCGGTGATCGAGCTGGACCGGTTGGCGGGCGAACCGCTGGACGTGTTGGTCAACGGCACCCTCATCGCCCATGGTGAGGTGGTCATGGTGAACGAGAAATTCGGTATTCGCCTGACGGATGTCATCAGTCCGGGCGAGCGCATCAAGCGACTGTCAAAATAAGAAAGCCTGACCCCCGGCCCGGCCGATGGCCCGGGCCTGACGGGTGGGTGGAGGTGTTCCCTTGTATCGCATCCTGTTCTGCGGATGGCTTCTGCTGCTCAGCGCCCCGTTGCTGGCCGAAGAAAAAAATGGCGCTGGTGCGGTCACCCGCGGCGCCGATAACCTCTCATCACTGATGAGTCTGGGGCTTGGCCTGATTGTCGTCATTGCCCTGATTTTTGGCTGTGCCTGGCTGGTCAAGCGGATGAATGGCCTGTCCGGCATGAACAACCAGGCGATCAAGGTGGTCAGCGTCATGCCGGTGGGCGCCCGCGAGCGCATTGCCCTGATTGAGGTGGGCGGCACCCAGATCCTGGTGGGCATTACCGCCACCGCGATCCGGACGCTGCATGTCTTTGACGAGCCGGTGGTCAGTGGCAGCGTGGGCGGCGATAGTGAGTTTGCCAAGCGACTGCAGACCATGCTCGGGCGCAGCTGGGGTGATCGCTCGGCCTCCCGCAATGACCAGGGAGGTGATACGTGACCCTCTTGGCCCGAAGCCTCAAACTGTGCCTGACGTGCCTCCCCCTGTTCCTGTTCGCTCTCCCGGCCCAGGCGGCCGATATTCCCGGCATTCCGGCAATCACCGTAACCCCGGGTCCGGACGGCAATACCCAGGAGTATTCGGTCACCCTGCAGGTCCTGGCGCTGATGACGGCGCTCACGTTCCTGCCGGCGATGCTGATGATGATGACGTCGTTCACCCGCATCATCATCGTTTTCTCCATCCTGCGTCAGGCGCTGGGGTTGCAGTCCACGCCGTCCAATCAGATCCTGCTTGGGCTGGCCCTGTTCCTGACCATCTTTATTATGCGGCCGGTGTTCGAGCAGGTGAACGAGACGGCGCTGCAGCCCTATCTTGCCGAACAGATGGCGCCCCTGGAAGCCGTCGAGGCGGCTTCCCAACCGTTCCGCAAATTCATGCTGGCCCAGACCCGGGAAGATGATCTGGGGCTGTTCATGCGGATTTCCGGCGAAAAGGCGGCCAGCCCCGACGATGTGTCGTTCTGGGTGTTGATGCCGGCCTTCGTGACCAGCGAACTGAAGACCGCCTTCCAGATCGGATTCATCCTGTTCATACCCTTCCTGGTCATCGATATGGTCGTGGCCAGCGTGCTGATGGCGATGGGGATGATGATGCTTTCACCGATCATCATCTCGCTGCCTTTCAAGATCATGCTCTTTGTACTCGTTGACGGCTGGTCCCTGATCATGGGAACGCTGGCAGCCAGCTACGGACTGTAAGGGAGGTCAGCCATGACCCCGGAAACCGTTATTGACATCATGCGCCAGGCGCTCTGGCTGATTGTCCTGCTATCGGCCATCATCATCGGGCCGGGGCTGGTTGTCGGTCTGATCGTCAGCACGTTCCAGGCGGCGACGCAGATCAACGAGCAGACCCTGAGCTTCCTGCCGCGCCTGCTGGTCACCTTGCTGTCGATCATCGTGTTCGGTCCCTGGATGCTGCATCAGCTCATGGATCACGCTGAACGACTGATCACCAATATTCCCTACCTGATCGGTTGACGATGGCACTGGAGATCGCCGCCGACGGCGTGGGGCAGTGGGTCGGGCAACACGTCTGGCCGCTGTTTCGCATTGCCAGCTTCATGATGACGATTCCGTTTGTCGGAGCCGGCCTGGTGCCGGCCCGGATTCGTCTGGGGCTGGCGCTGCTGATGACGATCCTGGTGGTCCCGATGATCGGCGATGTGCCAAAAGTGGATGCGCTGAACGCCAATGCAGTGGTCATTACCATCCAGCAGGTTTTGATCGGCGCCGGCTTGGGCTTTGTGCTCACCGCGCTGTTTCAGCTGTTTGTGATTGCTGGCCAGATGATTGCGATGCAGATGGGCCTGGGCTTCGCTTCAATGGTGGATCCGGCTAACGGCGTGACGGTCCCCGTGCTGTCGCAGATCTACACCATTACCGTCACGCTGCTGTTTCTGGCCATGAACGGCCATCTGGTGGCGTTTGAGGTCTTCCTGGAAAGTTTCCGGACCATTCCCATCGGACTCAGCGGACTGGGACCCGACGCCTATTGGGATCTGGCGCACCGGATCACCTGGATGTTCGTTTCCGCCATGCTGCTGGCACTGCCGGCGGTGACGGCGGTGCTGATCGTCAACATCTCGTTCGGTGTGATGACCCGGGCCGCGCCCCAGATGAATATCTTCTCCCTCGGCTTCCCGATTGGCCTGATTTTTGGATTGTTTGCCATCTGGGTACTGCACGCCAATTTTCTGCCACACTTTGACGAGTACACCCGGCAAACCTTTGATTTCATGCGCTCTATAGAGCAGGTCCCCTGATCCGGCGGGTTGACGACAATGGCTGAAGAAGACGACAACAGTCAGGAAAAAACTGAAGAGGCCACCCCCCGAAGGCTTGAGAAAGCCCGCGAAGAGGGGCAGACCGCCCGCTCCCGTGAGCTGGCGACCATGGCCGTCCTGCTGGCGGGCGCCAGTGGCCTGCTGATGTTCGGTTCCACGTTGGGAGCGTCCCTTGAGCGCATCATGCGCTACAGCTTTTCGTTCGAGCGTATGGTGGCGTTTGACACGAACTATATGACCACCATGCTGGGAGCCGCCGCCCAGGATGCCGCCGTCGCGTTGTCACCCATTCTGCTGTTGCTGCTGGTGGCGTCCATCTTCGGGCCGATAGGCATTGGCGGTCTTTTGTTCAGCGGCAAGGCCATTGCCCCCAAGCTCAGTCGTATGGATCCCCTCAAGGGGCTCAAGCGGATGTTCTCGCTACGGGCGCTGATCGAGTTGGTCAAGGCGGTGGCGAAAGTGGCGCTGGTGATGGTTATCGCGTTGGTGATCCTCGACCAGCGCACCGACGACTTATTGGCAATCGCCGAGGAAGCACCGATTCCGGCCATGGAGCATGTGTTGTGGACGTTGGGCTGGAGCTTTTTCCTGCTGTCCTGCGCCACCATCATCATTGCGGCCATCGATGTGCCGTTCCAGATCTACGACCACCAGAAAAAGCTGCGCATGACCAAGCAGGAGGTCAAGGACGAGTTCAAGGACACCGAAGGCAAGCCGGAGGTCAAGAGCAAGGTTCGCCAGCTCCAGCGGGAAATGGCCCAGCGCCGCATGATGCAGGACGTGCCCACCGCCGACGTGGTCATTACCAACCCGACCCATTACGCGGTAGCGCTCAAGTACGACCAGAAGAAGATGGCGGCGCCGGTCGTTGTGGCCAAGGGCGCCGATCAGGTGGCCTTCAAGATCATGGAAATCGCCCGGGAGCACAAGGTGGATGTCTTGCGCACCCCGCCGCTGACCCGGGCGGTTTATCACAATACCGACGTGGGCGGCGAGATCCCCCAGGGGCTGTATGTGGCGATTGCCCAGGTCTTGGCCTACCTGTACCAGTTGCGGCGCTATCGCCGTGGGCAGGGGCAGCGGCCGGGTATGCCGGACTTCCCGATTCCCAGTGATTTGCGGCGGGATAGCTGAGTTGGGGGGCTTCAGCAGATCTTGGGGGCTGAAACCAATGGATGCCATCACTTCCGCCGCCCTAGAGGGCCATCCCAGGCCCGCTATTGCGGCCAAGGACATCCGTGTCCTTTTCTCCAGCGATGGCATCCATTGGTTTCGATTAAGTCTTCGGGCAAGCCCTCCCGAGCCTCTTGAGTACCCCGCGTAATCATGGTGGTGTAGGTTGGGCTGACGAAGGAAGCCCAACATACCCGTGGAGGCGCCGCCAGGCGACCGTGTCCCGGAGCTAACTCCGAGCATCCAGTATCCGTACCAGCGGCGTTCCCCGGCTCTCGGGAATCGGCAACCGCCCGTAGAAGTCTTCTGGATCAATCGCCCGAACGTCATCGAACCCCAGGCCCGCCAAGTGCCGGGCGCCGGATTCGCCATCGCGGAAATGAAAACTGACCTGGGCCCGGGTCATCTGGCCCAGCGCGCCGCGTAGCATGTCCAGGCCACGGCCCAGAATTTTCCCTTCGGGCTTGAGATAGGTTTCCGTCAGGTAGGCCGAGCCCGGTCGTTCCGCCAGACAGCGCGCCAGCCGGCGCCAGAACTGGCTGATGTCGTCCAGGGTGAAATAGCTGGTCAGGCCTTCTGTGACGACCAGCAGTGGTCGTCCCGCCTCGAACTGATCCTCGATCACCCGTTCCAGCGCCATGGGGCCGCCGTCGGCAAAAATATCGATGGGCTGGACCTGGTGGTGTTCCCCGAGATAGCCGTGGGTTGCCAGGTAAGCGGCTTTGCGGGTCGCCATGGCCGGCAGGTCGGCTTCCAGCATCTGCAGGTGAGGGTAGCGCTGGCGCAGCCGTATGCCTCGAGGCGACAGGCCGCAGGCGATTTCCAGCACCTGGCTGATGCCGCGCTGTTCGATGGCTTCGTGAATCAGTTGGTCGATAATCAGATGGCGTTGCAGCAGGAAGGTGCGGATATTGCCGCCGGTAACCAGGCGGCTGAGCCCTTCAAAAGGCGTCATCAGGGTGTACAGGGCATGGCCTGCGGGCGGTGTGAGGCCGTCTTCCGACAGGCCATGATGCTGCCAGACGGCACCGGTGTAGAGGGCGGTAAAGCTGATGCCGGTGCTGTCGATCGGGCGTGTCATGGGCGATCCTTGTTGTTGTCAGGGATGAGCCCTGACAACAGGCGCTCCGCCTGGCGAAGCGCCTGCTCAAGGCCCGATCTATTCTGCCGCCGGTGAATCACCGTTGGGAATGGTCGAATCGCCCCACGCAGCCTGGCTGCCGGGCAAAATCAGGTTCAGCCCGATGGCAACCACGGCGCACAGGGCAATACCTTCCACGTGACCCAGGGCCATGCCGCCAATACCGAAGACCAGTGTGACACCGGCAATCACCAGGTTACGGGCTTCGGACAGGTCGACGTGGTGACGGATCAGTGTGTTCAGGCCGACGACGGCAATGGAACCGAACAGCAGGCACAGGATGCCGCCCATAACGGGTACCGGAATGGTCTGCAGCGCCGCGCCGAATTTGCCGATAAAGGCCAGCAGGATCGCCACGATGGCCGCCCAGATCATCACCCGCGGGTTGAAGTTGCGGGTCAGCATGACCGCGCCGGTGACTTCGGAATAGGTGGTGTTGGGCGGACCGCCCAGCATCGCCGCAGCGCTGGTGGCCACGCCGTCGCCCAGCAGGGTGCGGTGCAGACCCGGCTTCTGGATGTAGTTCTTGCCCGTGACGGTGCCGATCGCCAGTACATCGCCGATGTGCTCAACCGCTGGCGCGATGGCTACCGGAACCATGAACAGGATGGCGCCCCAGCCGAATTCCGGCGTGACAAAGTCAGGAACGCGCAGCCACGCTGCTTCGCTGACCGGCGACAGATCGACGATGCCCATGACGGCGGACGCGATGTAACCCACGATCACACCGAACATGATGGGGATCAGCCGGAACATGCCCTTGCCGAAGACCGCGAAGAGAATCGTGGTCAGCAGGGAAATCATCGAGATCCAGATCGCAGTGTTGTAGGGGATGAGCTGTGCACTGCCGTCGCCGGCCTTGCCCATCGCCATGTTGACCGCCGTGGAAGCCAGACCCAGCCCGATGACCATGATGACCGGACCGATGACGACCGGCGGCAGAAGACGGTTCAGGAAGCCGGTGCCCCGCAGTTTCACGGCGCCGCTGAGGATCATGTAGAGGACACCCGCGGCCACCAGGCCGCCCAGGGTTTCTTCCATGCCGAATTTGGCCTTGGAGGCGATGATCGGCGCAATGAAGGCAAAAGAGGAGGCCAGGAAAATGGGGATCTGGCCGCCGGTGATGATCTGAAAGATCAGGGTGCCGATACCGGCGGTGAACAGGGCAACGTTGGGGTCCATGCCGGTGATCAGCGGCATCAGGACCAGGGCGCCGAAGGCGACCAGCAACATCTGCGCGCCGGCGAGGGCCTGGCGCCATACCGGCTCGTTCGGACTCGTCTGCATGTTTAGTTTTCCTTCTGTTTGGTGCCGAAGATCTTGTCGCCGGCATCACCGAGCCCGGGCAGGATGTAACCCTTCTCGTTCAGCCGCTCGTCGATGGACGCTGTGTAGATGGAGACATCCGGATGGGCCTTCTGGACCTTGTCGATGCCTTCCGGCGCCGCCACCAGGACCAGGGCACGGATTTCCGTGCTGCCGGCCTTCTTGAGCAGGTCAATGGTGGAGATCAGCGAGCCGCCGGTGGCCAGCATGGGATCGACGATCATCGCCATACGCTGGTCCAGTTCGCCGACCAGCTTTTCCAGGTAGGTGCTGGCTTCCAGGGTTTCTTCGTTACGGACCTGGCCGACGACACTGACGCGGGCGCCGGGGATCAGGGTCAGGACGCCCTCCAGCATGCCCATGCCCGCACGCAGGATGGGGACAATCGTCACTTTCTTGCCGCTCACGCGATCCACTTCCACCGGCCCAGCCCAACCCTGGATGGTCTGTTTTTCCAGCTGGAAGTCCTTGGTGGCTTCGTAAGTCAGCAGGGCCGTGATCTCTTGCGCCAACTCACGGAAGTTCTTGGTGCTGATGTCCGCCCGGCGCATCAGGCCGAGTTTGTGGCGGATCAGGGGGTGCTTTACCTCGAGGACGGGCATGGCTCACCTTCTTTTCTAAAATAGGGACATAAAATCTCACCAAGGATACCTTACTTCCCCGATTCAGTCAGTCCGGGTAGGCCGCAATCCCCTTGTCGGGCGGGTTGAGCGTCGGTTGGTACGCTTATTGCGAAACACCCTCCAGATACAGTCGTGCCGTCAAAAAAACGACATCGCGGCACGTGAGATACCCTGTTTACTGGAGAACATCGGGTCGTGGACAGAGCGCTGGTCCTCAATAACGTCAAATCGCTGACAAACGGCAACCTGGGCATCCCGGTTCTGCTGATGGCACTGCTGGGCATGATGATCCTGCCCATGCCGGTGTTCCTGCTGGACGTGCTGTTCACGTTCAACATCACCCTGTCCATCGTCATCCTGCTGGTGTGTGTGTACGCACTGCGGCCGATGGAGTTTGCCGCGTTTCCGACGGTGCTGTTGGTCGCGACACTGCTGCGTCTGGCCCTGAACGTGGCCTCGACCCGAATTGTCCTCCTCAACGGTCACGAAGGGGGCGACGCCGCCGGTAAGGTGATCGAGTCGTTTGGTGCCGTGCTGATCGGCGGCAACTATGCCGTCGGCCTGGTGGTCTTCGCCATCCTGGTCATCATCAACTTCATGGTCGTCACCAAGGGTGCCGGTCGGGTGTCGGAAGTCAGCGCCCGCTTCACCCTGGACGCCATGCCCGGCAAGCAGATGGCGATCGATGCCGACCTGAACGCCGGCCTGATCGATCAGGACGAAGCCAAGGCCCGTCGCGCCGAAATCGCCCAGGAGGCGGATTTCTACGGCTCCATGGACGGTGCCAGCAAATTCGTGAAGGGCGACGCCATCGCCGGCCTGTTGATCCTGTTCATCAACATCGCCGGCGGCGTGGCCATCGGCATGATGCAGCACGCCCTGTCGTTCGGCGATGCCATGCGCAGTTACGCGCTGCTGACCATCGGTGACGGCCTGGTCGCCCAGATCCCGTCGCTGCTGCTCTCCACCTCCGCCGCCATCATGGTGACGCGGGTCACCTCCAGTCAGGACATGGGCCAGCAGATCCTGTCCCAGATGTTCACCGCACCGCGGATTCTGTTCATTGCCAGCGCCATCCTGATCATCCTGGGCATTATCCCGGGGATGCCGCACGTGGCCTTTATAGGGCTCGGCCTCATCGCCGGCGCGGGCGCCTACTACATCTGGAAACGCCAGCAGCAGGTGGAAGAGGACGAGAGTATCTTTCCGGCGCGTGGGGGCGGTATGCCGCGCTCGGCGCCTTCCGGCGGTCCGCAGGGCGGCGGCGATGGCGCGCAGAAGCAGGCCTTGCCCGGTCCGCAAACCGAATCCCGGGAACTGGGCTGGGACGACGTGTCCACCGTGGATATCGTCGGCCTGGAAGTGGGCTACCGCCTGATCCCCATGGTGGACAAATCCCAGGGCGGCCAGCTGCTGACCCGGATCAAGGGTGTGCGCAAGAAGCTGTCCCAGGATCTGGGCTTCCTGATGCCGTCCGTCCATATCCGCGACAACCTGGACCTGATGCCCAACGTTTATCGCATCACCCTGATGGGCGTGACCATTGCCGAAGCCGAGATTCACCCGGACCGGGAACTGGCGATCGACCCGGGCCAGGTTTTCGGCAAGATTGAAGGCATTGAGGGCAAGGATCCGGCGTTTGGTCTGGATGCCAGCTGGATCGAACCGGACAAGAAAGATCAGGCCCAGACCCTGGGCTACACCGTGGTGGATGCCAGCACCGTGGTGGCGACCCATCTCAACCAGATCCTGCAGAAGCACGCCCATGAGCTGATCGGCCACGAGGAAGTCCAGAAGTGGCTGGAACAGTTGGAGAAGATGTCGCCCAAGCTGGCGGAAGAGCTGGTACCCAACACGATTTCCATCAGTCTGCTGCTGAAAGTCCTGCAGAGTCTGCTGAAAGAAGAGGTGCCGATCCGGGATATGCGGTCGATTGCCGAAGCGGTCGTCAATGTACAGCCGAAGACCCAGGACGCCCGGATCCTGACAACAGCAGCCCGCCAGTCCCTGCGTCGAATGATTGTCCAAAGCATCTGCGGCAACGAATCCGAGATCCCGGTCATCACCCTGGATCCAGAGTTGGAACAGATGTTGCTGAAGTCCATGCAACAGAGTCAACAATCCGGCGGTCAGGACGATATCGGTCTGGTGCTGGAGCCCAACATGGTGGAACGGCTCCAGCGCTCCCTGCAGGACGCGGCCCAACGTCAGGAAATGATGGGCAAGCCCGCCATCCTGCTGGTTTCGGCGCCACTGCGGCATGTCATGGCGCGCTTTGTGAGTTACGGGGTCGAACGCCTGCACGTCCTGTCTTACCAGGAAGTGCCGGACAATAAGCAGATTACGATTGTCGCGTCGGTGGGCCAGCAGTGAGGCTCGCCCAGCAACAGCAAGGCGTCGCGGGTCGCGGCGCCACCGGAGGTAGGTCATCATGAAGGTTAAACGGTTTTTTGCTCCAACCATGGCGGAAGCCCTGAAGATGGTTCGCCTGGAGATGGGAGAGGATGCCGTCATCCTGTCGAACCGGCGCGTGGATGGGGGCGTCGAAATTGTGACGGCTCTCGACTATGACGAAAATCTGGCGCGTCAGCGTCTGGGTACCGCCGCGGTGGAAGCGACCAATGGCGCCCGGCTGGCCGAAATGCAGGCGGAACAACATCGCCGCCTGGAGGAAGAACTCGGCCGCTCGCGGGACCGTATCCGGGAGATTCGTGAAAAGCGCCAACCCCGTGAGCAGGACATTCTGGATTTCACCACGCCGGAACCGGCGGCTGCCGAACCCGCTCAGGACGCCACCCATGCGGCCCTCGAAGCCATGCGGGCGGAAATCCATTCACTGCGTGATATGGTCAACGAGCGTCGTTCTCCGGCCGCTGCAAATGGCCCGGCAAACGACCCGGTGGACGCGAGTCAGCAGCGCCTGATGGAGCGACTGGAAGAGTACGGGCTTTCCCACACGCTGGCCTCCACGCTGTCTCGTAACGCTGCTGGTGTTCGACTGGAAGAGGGCTGGAAGCGGGCATTGCGCACGCTGGCGGCCGGCCTGCGCACCCAGCAGCAGGAGCTGGTCGAGCAGGGTGGTCTGGTTGCGTTGGTGGGCCCCACTGGCTCTGGCAAGACCACCACCATCGGCAAGATGGCGGCGCGTTATGTCCTGGAGCACGGCGCCGATTCCCTGGCGCTGGTCACCACCGACCGCTATCGGATCGCGGCACATGAGCATCTGTTTGTATTCGGTCGCATCCTGAACGTGCCGGTGAGGGTGGTGGATGAGAGTCATTCCCTGGACCAGATTCTCGATGACCTGTCCGATAAACGCCTGGTTCTGATCGACACGGCGGGCCTGACCCATTCCGATCGCGGCCACCAGGAACAGCTTGAGGAGCTGGCTGCAAGCCGGCATCCGGTCAAGCCTTACCTGGTGCTGGCAGCCACCAGCCAGCCTCGCATTATGAAATCCACGTGGCATTGCTATAAGATGGCGTATCCGGCCGGGTGTATCATGACCAAACTGGATGAGGCCCTGACACTCGGCGAGGTGCTAGGCTTTGCCATGGAAACAGGTCTTCGGGTGGCGTATTACACCGATGGGCAGCGCATCCCCGAGGACATTCATCCGGCACAGGCGGCTCCACTGGTCAGACTGGGTGTGGAGCGTCTGAAGCAGGTTCGGGAAACCGCCGTGGTTGCAGCCGGCGCCTGAGGTCCGGGAGTCCGCCGGAACAGCCGCAGGGCGTTCATGGGCTCCACTGTCGAGCCGGTCATCAACCGGCCATCCTTATCAAGAGTTGTCGTGAGAGACTGTATCCGGCATGAGTAGAGTTAACCCGGTCCAGGTGATCGCCGTCTCAGGTGGCAAGGGCGGCGTTGGCAAGAGCAACGTTTCGGTCAACCTGGCTATTGCACTGGCACAGATGGGGCGTCGGGTGGTGGTTCTGGATGCCGATCTGGGGCTGGCCAACATCGACGTCCTGCTGGGTATCACCGCGAACCACAATCTCAATGATGTGCTGAACGGCGAGTGCGACCTGCGCGATGTACTGGTCGACGGCCCGGGCGGCATCAAGATCGTTCCCGCCTCGTCCGGCACCCAGCGGATGACCCAGCTGACGCCAATGGAGCACGCTGGCCTGATCAACGCCTTCAGCGAACTGGGCGACCAGATCGACGTGTTGATCGTTGACACCGCTGCCGGTATTTCCGAATCGGTGGTCAGCTTCCTGCGGGCGTCTCAGGAATTGCTGCTGGTGGTCTGCGACGAGCCCACTTCCATTACCGATGCCTACGCACTGATCAAGCTCATGAACCGGGACTACGGGGTGAACCGTTTTCGCATCCTTGCCAACCAGGTTCGCAACGAGCAGGAAGGCAAGCATCTGTTTGGGAAACTGACCCGGGTTACCGAGCGATTTCTGGATGTTGCGCTACAATATGTGGGCATCGTCCCTTACGACGAAGCCGTCAAAAAAGCGGTACAACGGCAGCGTGCGGTGCTTGACGCTTATCCACGCGCCAAGGCCTCGCTGGCGATCAAGGCGCTGGCCCAGCAGGTGGACAACTGGCCGCTCCCGTCTTCTCCACGGGGGCATCTCGAATTTTTCGTTGAGCGCCTGGTGGACGCCTGATGGAGTACCCTGACCGACAGGTGGCGTGGTATGACGGTCGATTGAAACACACGGGTAATCCGGATTGATGACGTTGGCAAAAGGCCTGGGAATCTACCAACAGACGAGCTCGCGCAAATCGGCCCATCAACTGGTCGAGGACCATGCGCCGCTGGTGAAAAAGATCGCGTTGCACGTACTGGCGCGATTGCCCGCCTCTGTCCAGCTTGAAGACCTGATGCAGGCCGGCATGATCGGCCTTCTCGAGGCAGCCCAGAAATACGATGCCGGCAAGGGCGCTTCCTTTGAAACCTATGCGGGTATCCGCATTCGCGGTGCCATTGTCGACGAGATTCGCAAGGGCGACTGGGTGCCGCGTTCCGTCCACCGCAATTCCCGTCGCATCGCCCAGGCGATCAAGGCCGTCGAAGACCGGACCGGGCGCGAGGCTCAGGATCACGAAGTCGCCGACGAGCTGGACATGACCCTGCCGGAGTACCATGCCTGCCTGGCCGATTCCAACAGCGGCCGTCTTTTTAGCCTGGATGAGCTAAATGAATCGGGAGAGCTGCCGATAGACAATGAAGAGGCTGTGCCCGATCGTCCGTTTGAGGAGCTGTCGGCGGCCGGATTCCAGCGCAGTCTGGCCGAAGCGATCGCGGCGCTGCCGGAGCGGGAAAAGCTGGTGTTGAGTCTGTATTACCAGGAAGAGCTGAACCTGAAAGAAATCGGCGCCGTCATCGGTGTCAGTGAAAGTCGGGTCAGCCAGATTCACAGTCAGGCGGCATTGCGCCTGAAATCACGCCTGACGGATTGGCAGGAAGTCCGTTAGCCACGCCGTTCAAAGCCGGTTCGCAAAACGCCGGTTGAGCAGGGCAGAATGGGCGGACGCGCGACATCAGGCGCGACAAGCAAATAGTTGACATCGAATTCCGGGAGCTTGTGGTCAGCGTTGATGCCCAGGCTTTGATCCCGGAACTGTAGTTTTTGGTAACGGACGCTTTACAGCGGGCGTTGACGCGACAGAATAGGCGGTGCTTTCAGTGGCGCCGGCATCGTGTGGATTGCCGGACACTGAACTGGACGCTGGATTGGTATTCCGGGCTGTAATGATTGGAGGTCCCTTTGGACAAAAACATGAAAATTCTGATCGTGGATGACTTCTCCACGATGCGACGGATCATCAAGAATCTGCTTCGCGACCTCGGTTTCACCAATACTGACGAGGCGGATGACGGCAACACCGCGCTGCCCATGCTCAAGAGTGGCAAATACGATTTTCTGGTCACCGACTGGAACATGCCGGGCATGTCCGGATTTGAACTGCTGCAGGCCGTTCGCGCGGACGAGAACCTCAAGAATCTGCCGATCCTGATGGTGACGGCGGAAGCCAAACGTGACCAGATCGTGGCGGCGGCTCAGGCCGGCGTTAACGGTTACGTCGTGAAGCCGTTTACGGCGGCTGTCCTGAAGGAAAAGATCGAGAAGATTTTCGAACGCATCCAGTCCTGAGTATCAGAGCGCCAATCATGGGCACAAAAAAAGACAAGGCCGGCTCCCTCGATCCCGATGTCGTTGAGAAGCTGCAGCACCAGGCGGAAGAACTGAAGCAACAGGTGGACGCCGGCGATTACGCCGCGGCGATGCGCCTGATTAATGAACTGAATGATGTCCGGGACCAGAGCCTTTACCGTGAGGTTGGCCGGTTGACCCGCAGCCTTCACGAGGCCATTCGCAACTTCAGTATCGATCCGCAGAACCCGGAGCAGCAGGAAGCCCTGTCCAAGATCACGGACGCTTCCGACCGGTTGGCGTACGTGGTGGACATGACCAGTCAGGCAGCCAACCGCACCATGGACATCGTGGAAGAGGCGATGCCCAAGGCCAACAGCCTGCGGGAGCAGGCCGTTGCGCTGCGAGCCGACTGGCACAAGCTGCGCCGCCGGGAAATCGGCGCCGGCGAATTCCGTGAGCTGTACAACCGGATCGACAACTTCTTCGAACAAACGGCCAGCGATGCGGAAGCCCTTTACGGCAACCTGTCCGAGATCCTGCTGGCGCAGGACTTCCAGGACCTGACCGGTCAGGTCATCCAGAAGGTCACGGCGCTGGTCAAGGAAGTGGAAGAACACCTGCTCAGCCTGGTGGTCATGGCCAGCCATGTCGATGAAATCACCGGCACTGTCCATGATATCGGCGAAACAACGACAACAATCGAAAAAGGCGAAGGCCCTCAAATGAACGCCAAAGAGCGTGAGGATGTCGTATCCGGCCAGGATGATGTCGATGACCTCCTGTCCAGCCTTGGTTTTTGAGTGAGGACACTGCATGGCGCTTGATGCTGACGAAGAAATTCTCCAGGACTTCCTGGTAGAGGCTGGTGAAATACTCGAAAAGCTGTCCGAACAGCTGGTGGATCTGGAGCAGAATCCGGATAACGGGGATCTGCTAAACGCGATCTTCCGTGGGTTCCACACCGTCAAGGGGGGTGCCGGCTTCCTGCAGCTTGAAGCGCTGGTCAATTGTTGTCATTCGGCGGAAAACGTCTTCGACACCCTGCGTAACCACAAGCGCCGGGTCGACTCCGATCTCATGGACGTGGTCCTCGAAGCCCTGGACAACGTCAACGCCATGTTTGACCAGGTACGCAACCGGGAGGAACCGACACCGGCCGATCCGGCATTGATCGAGGCGCTGGATGCCCTGGCGCTGCCCGAAGGTGAGGCCCCCGCCGCACCTGAGCCGGAGGCAGCCCCCCAGCCTGAACCGGCGGCTGAAGCCGGCGGCCATGCGGACCAGGGCGATATCACCGACGAAGAATTCGAGCAGTTGCTGGATGCCCTTGAGGATGAGAAATCGTCATCCGGCGACAGCAGCGGCGACGATCAGATCACCGACGACGAGTTTGAGAACCTGCTGGATGAGTTGCACGGCAAAGGGCAGCACAGCGGTAAACCGGCAGACGACGACAAGCCCGCTGCAGCAGGGCAATCCGGCGGCAGTGGCGGTGATGACATCACCGACGATGAGTTCGAGAGTCTGCTCGATGACCTGCACGGCAAGGGGCAGTTCAAAGGCTCGGTCGAACCGGCGTCAAAGGGCGGTGGTGCATCGGATGCGAGCGCCAGGACCAGCGGTGCCAATGAGCTGATTACCGACGACGAATTCGAGAACCTGCTGGACGAACTGCACGGCTCAGGCAAAGGCCCCGGTGCCCCGGGCGCCAGCCAGCCGGCAGCGAAGAGGCCGGAACCGGCACCAACGCCCAGGAAGGCTGAGAAACCGGGCGCTCCCGCCAACAAGGACGAGAGTAAATCGCCCGCCAGCCCGGCTGTACCGCAGCGGGACTCCCAGCCGGCTGCCGAAACCACCGTGCGCGTGGACACCAAACGCCTCGACGACATCATGAACATGGTGGGCGAGCTGGTGTTGGTGCGTAACCGCCTGCAGCGCCTGGGTAACGACAGCGAAGACGAACAGATGCACAAAGCGGTGGCCAACCTCGATGTGGTGACCACCGATCTCCAGTCTGCCGTCATGCAGACGCGCATGCAGCCGATCAAGAAAGTCTTCGGCCGTTTCCCGCGTGTGGTACGCGATCTGGCGCGCAGCCTCAAGAAAGAAATCAATCTGGTCATGCACGGCGAGGACACCGACCTGGACAAGAACCTG
Organism: Marinobacter sp. NFXS9; assembly: GCF_040148665.1. NCBI lineage: Bacteria > Pseudomonadati > Pseudomonadota > Gammaproteobacteria > Pseudomonadales > Marinobacteraceae > Marinobacter > Marinobacter sp. NFXS9. The sequence continues at coordinate 310,205 of NZ_JAGDDW010000002.1, forward strand.
GTCGAAGCCCTGTCCGATCCGCTGGTTCACCTGGTGCGCAACTCCGTAGACCATGGCATTGAAGCACCGGATGTGCGCGAAAAAGCCGGTAAGCCCCGGACGGGTGTGGTGACGCTTTCAGCCGAGCAGGAAGGGGACCATATCCTGCTGTCGATTGAAGACGACGGTGGCGGCATGGATCCGGACAAGCTGCGTCAGAAGGCGGTCGAGAAAGGATTGTTTGAACAGGACGCCGCGGATCGTCTGACCAGCAACGAATGCTACAACCTCATCTTTGCTCCTGGCTTTTCCACCAAGGACCAGATTTCCGACGTGTCCGGGCGGGGTGTGGGCATGGATGTGGTCAAGACCAAGATCAGTCAATTGAACGGCACCATCCATGTGGAGTCGGAACTGGGTAAAGGCTCCCGCATCCTGATCAAGGTGCCGCTGACGCTGGCGATCATGCCGACACTGATGATCATGCTGGGCGACCAGTCCTTCGCGCTGCCGCTGGTCAATGTCGTGGAGATCTTCCACCTGGATCTGACCAAGAAGAACATCGTTGACGGTCGCGAGTGTATTGTGGTTCGCGACAAGGTGTTCCCGATCTACAACATCAAGGACTGGCTGATCCACGGCGCAGCAGGCGAGCCCGATCCCGAGAATGGTCACGTGGTTATTGTCGCGATGGGCACCAAGCGGGTTGGTTTTGTGGTGGACCAGTTGATCGGTCAGGAAGAGGTGGTCATCAAGCCGTTGGGCCGGATGCTCCACGGAACGCCGGGCATGGCCGGTGCGACCATTACCGGCGATGGGCGGATCGCGTTGATTATCGACGTGCCCAGTCTGCTGCAGCACTACGGATGACAGGAGAAATGCCTGAATGACCGTTTCCGTTCTGGTCGTTGATGATTCCGGTTTCTTCCGCAAGCGACTCACCGAAATCCTGAACGCGTCGGGTAATATCCGCGTGGTCGGTGCCGCCACTAACGGTCGGGAAGCGATCGAGATGGCGGACAAACTGCGCCCGGACGTGATCACGATGGATTATGAGATGCCCATCATGGATGGCATCACCGCCGTGAAGGAAATCATGAAGCGCCGGCCCGTACCGGTGTTGATGTTTTCCTCGCTAACCTACGAAGGCGCCCGGGTGACGCTGGATGCTCTGGAAGCCGGGGCTGTCGACTTCCTGCCCAAGAATTTCGAGGAAATCGCCCGGGATAATAGCCAGCTCCAGAAGATCCTGCGCGAGCGAATCCTGGATGTGGCGCGCAGTCGCCCAGGCACTCGACCAGCTCCAGCCGTGCCGTCCACGCCGCCGCCCGCGCAACCGGCTCGCCCGCAGACACGTGGTCCTGCCAGGCCCACACCGGCGCAGCGCAGGGCCGAACCGGAAGCAGAAGCCTCCCGGTCATCGCGCAAGACCCAGCCGCGCAGTTACAGTGTGGTGGGCATCGGCACGTCCACGGGCGGTCCCATTGCCCTGCAACGGGTTCTTACGCGTTTGCCATCCCGTTTTCCGGCACCGATCGTGCTGATCCAGCACATGCCAGCCAGCTTCACGCCGGCGTTTGCGGATCGCCTCAACAAACTGTGCCAGATTGAGGTCCGTCAGGCTGAAGACGGCGACATGCTGCGCCCGGGCCTGGCCCTGCTGGCGCCCGGCGGCAAGCAGATGATGATCGAGAACAAGGGCCCGCATGGCCGGGTGCGCATCCTGGAAAGCGACGAGCGCCTGACCTACAAACCCTGCGTCGATGTGACGTTCGGCTCGCTGGCACGCAGCTTTCCCGGCAAGACCCTGGGTATCATCCTGACCGGCATGGGCGCTGATGGTAAGGAAGGCTGCCGGATGATGAAGCAGTCCGGTAGCGTGATCTGGTCCCAGGATGAGAAATCCTCCGTGATCTACGGCATGCCCATGGCGGTCGCCAAGGCCGGCCTGAGCGACGAAATACTGACCCTGGATGACATTGGCGAGCGGATGGTCGAGGGCGTCTGCTGATGGACGTGCTCAGCTTACTGGGCATCATCCTCGCCTTTGCCGCCATCCTCGGCGGCAACGTCCTGGAGGGCGGTGCGCTGGGGTCCCTGTTCAATGCGCCCGCTGGCCTGATCGTGGTGGGCGGTACGGTCGCCGCGACGATCCTGCAAACCTCGTGGCCGGTCATCAAACGGGCGCTCAAACAGGTCCGCTGGGTGTTTGTGCCGCCTTATATCGGCCTTGAAGACGGTATCGACAAGGTCATCAACTGGAGTGTACGCGCCCGTAAGCAGGGATTACTGGGCCTTGAGGGGCTGGCCGAGCGCGAACCGGAGCGGTTTGCGCGCAAGGGGCTGCTGCTTCTGGTCGATGGCGCCGAGACCGAGTCCATCCGCAGCATCATGGAAGTGGAGCTGGATGCCCGCGAGCAAAGCGACATTGAAGCGGCCAAGGTGTTTGAGGCCATGGGCGGTTATGCGCCGACCATCGGCATCATCGGCGCTGTCATGGGGCTGATCCAGGTTATGACCAACCTGGAAGACCCCAGCACTCTGGGGGCGGGTATTGCCACTGCGTTTGTGGCCACCATCTATGGGGTGGCGCTGGCCAACCTCCTGTTCTTTCCGGTCGCCAGCAAGCTGCGCGCCATTGCCCGCCAGCGCACGCGCTACGAAGACATGATGATTGACGGCCTCATCGCGATTGCGGAAGGGGAGAACCCGCGTTCCATCGAACTTCGCCTCAAGGGCTTCATCCAGTAGCAGGCACGACTATGCGACGCCGGCGCGCCAGAGAAGACGACCAGCACAACCGGGAACGCTGGCTGATATCCTACGCGGACTTCATCACGCTGCTGTTCGGCTTTTTCGTGGTGATGTATTCCGTCTCGTCGGTGAACGAGGGCAAGTACAAGGTGCTCTCGGAAACCCTGACCGGGGTGTTCAATGCGCCGCAGCATTCGGTGGAGCCGATTACCGTGGGGGATCGTATTTCCCGCCCGGAACCGCCCGCAGAAGACCAGGTGATCGCGCCTCCGGTGGCCACTGCCCCGGCCAATGAAGCCAATGACGAGGAAGGGCGCAGCAAGGCCCTGGAATCCATCGCCAACCAGCTTGAAGACCATTTCCAGACGCTCATCAACAAGGGGCTGATTTCCGTTGAGACCAATGAGAACTGGATCGAACTGAGCCTCCAGAATAGCCTGCTGTTTGGCTCCGGCGATGCCGAACCCCATTACGATGCCTTCCCGGTCGTGGAGAAAATTGCCGGTATCCTGTCCGGCTACGACAATGCCGTCCGCGTCGAAGGCTTTACCGACAACCAGCCTATCCACACCGCGGCCTACCCCTCGAACTGGGAGCTGTCGGCCGCCCGGGCGGCAGCCGTTGTCCGCTTGCTGGCGAGCAATCACATCGATCCGCGACGCATGGCAGCGATTGGTTACGGCCAGTACCAGCCAGTGGCCCGCAACGACACCCGGGAAGGGCGCAGCCGCAACCGGCGGGTGGTCCTGCTGATCTCCAGGGACGCCAGTGTCCGCGGTGCCGTTCGCTAGGTCGCCGTCAGCCACAGTTTCATCTGCGTTTAATTTTCGCTTCCAATCCCCTGAAACTGGCATGGTTTCTGTATTTATCCTTGTCGTCACCAGCGACGGGCAAAGGTTTGCCTATCGCGTCGTCGTCGGCTTGCGGTAACGGCTCAAGTTTTCCGTCACCGAGCCGATACAAAAATAAATGTCATGGCAGCGGCGAGTGCGATCTAATCAGGCACCGCAGGGTACTGCGATGAGGCTCAACGGGAGAATGATTTCGTGCGAATCTGGGCGGTCGCCAATCAGAAAGGCGGTGTCGGCAAGACCACAACGGTGGTCACACTGGGTGGATTACTGGCTGAGTCGGGTAAGCGTGTGCTGGTTGTCGACCTCGATCCCCACGGTTCGCTGACCAGCTGGTTCGGGCATGATCCGGACAGTCTGGCTCACAGCGCCTTCGATCTTTTCCAGCACAATGGCAAGGTGCCCGAGGGGCTGCCGGCGCAACTGCTGCTGGAGACGTCCTGCCCGGGGTTGTCGTTGATACCGGCCAGTTCGGCGCTGGCGACCCTGGAGCGCAAGATGGTGGGTGTCGAGGGCATGGGGCTGATTGTCTCCCGGGCGCTGGCGCAGCTCTGGGACGATTTCGATTACGTGCTGCTGGATAACACCCCGTCGCTGGGTGTATTGATGGTCAACGCCCTGGCGGCGTCACAGCGCCTTTTGGTACCGGTACAGACCGAGTTTCTGGCGATGAAGGGCCTGGAGCGGATGATCAATACGCTCAAGATGATCATCCGGTCGCGCAACACGCCATTGCCGTACACGATTATTCCGACGTTGTTCGATCGTCGCACCCAGGCGTCCGTCCACAGTCTCAACGCATTGCGCAAAGCCTATCCCGAGGACCTGTGGCGTTTTGCCGTTCCGGTGGACACCAAGTTCCGGGATGCCAGCGAAGCGGGGCAGGTGCCGTCCGCATTCAGTGGCGACACCCATGGTGTCAGGGCTTACCGGCGTCTGCTGGATGATCTGATCGAACAGGGCAAGGGCCAGGAATGAGGACGTCAGTTTGTTGACGCCGGAGTCGTTGATGCAGGAAAAGAGTCAAAAAACAGACTACGTCGATCCCACGGCGGCTCTATCCAGCTATCTGGACGATCTGTTGTTCGTGGCGACCAGCACGGCGACAGAAACCGAGACCGAAGCCGAAACCGGGACGGAGGTCAAAACCGAAGCGCCTGCTTCGCCGGTAGAGGCCCCGCCGTCGGTGGATGTTGCGGAGCAGGACCGTGTCAAACAGGCTGAACGCGAGGCCCGTCGTGATCGCGTGCGGGCGCAGGCCCAGCGTGTGAAGGCCCGTCGGGCGGAGGCGGAGAAGCAGCGTCAAGAGGAAGCACTCCAGCAGGTTGAAGCTCGGGCTGTGGCGACAGAAAGGGCCGCACCGCCGACGCCAGAGGTTATCGCCGAGCCGGCCGACGCGGCCCAGCCCGATACCCAGCCGGCACCGCAGGGCCGTCCAGCGTGGGCGGATCAGGCGTTCGAGTGTCTGATCTTCCGGGTTGCGGGCCTTCAGCTCGCGGTTCCGCTGGTGCTGTTGGGAGCCATCCATCGCATGGATACCGACCTGCATCCGATTCCCGGGCGCCCGCGCTGGTTTATGGGCATGATGCCTTCAGGCGGACACAACCTGCGGGTTGTGGATACCGCGGAATGGGTGATGTCGGGACGGGTTCCCGAAGGCGCGCGCGACGGCTACCAGTTCGTGATCCGGCTGGATGACAGCGAGTGGGGCCTGGCCTGTGACGAAGTGGCCCAGTCCTTTACCCTGCGCCCGGACGACGTGCGCTGGCGCTCGGAGCGTAGCCGCCGGCCCTGGCTGGCGGGTACGGTGGTGGATCACATGTGTGCGCTGCTGGATGTGGGGGCGATGACCCAACTGCTGTCCCGTGCGGAGCGGGAACAGAAACTCGATCTGAACTGATTCGTTTTACAAATATTGAAAAATGACGGTTAGCCCGGGATGGCACGGTTTGTGCCCTGTTCTATAGTATGGGGCAACCGTGTTGGAATTTTGACAGAGTTTGTGCGGTGCCCCTCGCCGGGGGCGCCATCTGATTGAAGAGAGGACATTATGGCTTCCCCAAGCGGACAACAGAGTCAGGGCGCAGAAGACAAGGTCCTGCAGTACGTGACCTTCAGGCTCGACGAAGAGACCTACGGCATCGACGTGATGCAGATTCAGGAAGTGCTGCGTTATACCGAAATCGCTCCGGTTCCAGGTGCGCCGGACTACGTGCTGGGGATCATCAACCTGCGCGGCAACGTCGTTACGGTGATCGACACCCGCCGCCGGTTTGGTCTGGCGGATGCCGAGGTGACCGACGCCACCCGGATCGTGGTGATGGAGGCCTCCCAGCAGGTGATGGGCATCCTGGTCGATTCGGTGGCTGAAGTCGTCTATCTGAAGTCCAGTGAAATCGAGACCGCACCCAACGTGGGGAACGAGGAAAGCGCCAAGTTCATCCAGGGGGTGTGCAACAAGAACGGCGAACTCATCATCCTGGTTGAGTTCGACAAGATGCTGGCAGATCACGAGTGGGCGGAAATCGCCGCACTGTAACCCCTCCCGACCGGAGGGGCCCCTTATGGGGTGTGATGCTGCCAGCCGGGAGAAAAGGCTATGGCTGACTGGCTAGACATCGCACCCTGGGCCCTCACGGCAGGGTCCCTGATCCTGCTCAGCGTTCAGGCAATCCTCAATCGTCGTCGCATCCAGCAACTGGAAAATCGTTTCCGGGAGCGTCTGGAAACCGTGGGCCGTGAGCTGCACGCCACCAGCAGTGGCAGCATGGGCGTGGGACAACGGGTGATTGCCTGCGAGCGCAGCCTGCACGAGTTGCGGGCTGCGGTGGACGAGATGCGTCAGAACGATCCGCTGAGAATTTCCTATGACGAGGCGTCGCGCCTGGTTGATCTGGGTGCGGATATCGACGACCTGATGAACACCTGCGGCATCTCCCGGCCAGAAGCCGAGCTGGTGTCCGCGCTGCGTCGTCGTCAGGTCGCCTGAGCCGGTCCGTCTGCCTCGGGTGAGTCTGTCCCGGTCCGGCCCGCATCGGCCGGCGTCTTGCCCTGCAGGTGGAAAGCAAAGGAGAGAATCTCCGCAATGACCCGGTACAGGGTCTCGGGGATTTCCTCGTCCAGGTCCAGTCGTCCCAGGATTCCGGCCAACTCAGCGTTCTCATAGAGCGGTACGCCGTGTTCCCGGGCAATCCGAATGATCTCCCGGGCCAGTTCGTCGGTACCGCTGGCCGCGACGGTGGGCGCTCGCTCACCGTCGTACTTCAGGGCGACCGCCGTTTCCCGCCGATAATCTGTGCCGTTTTCCGTGCTCATGCCCTGACATCCACCAGTCGATGATCCAGTTGCGTTTTGGCCCCCTGCGGCTGGCCGCGACGGCATTCCAGCTCCACTACATCCAGTCCCAGATCCCCGAGTCGCTGACGCAGCTGGGGCAGCTCTTCGTTGGCCCGACGCAGCGTCTCGGTTTTCTCGGCCCAGATCCGGGCTGACACCTGTTGCTGCTGAATGCCCAATTCGAACGTAACGGCGCCCGCTTCATCCAGATCCATCGCCAGCGTCAACCGCCACTCCGCCACACGCCGCTTGGGACGGTTGCTGTCGGCGTCCTCGCCATCATGCTCCAGGCGGAGTTGCGCGGTGCGCGGCTGATTCTGGGCGTCCAGCCAGGGCAATTCCAGCAGCCAGGTGGGCGTCGCTACCGGCGCATCCGCCGTGGTGCGCGTCGTCAGCGTCTGGCTATGGAGCTGGTTGACCGTAATGCGGTTCAGCATGCCGGCCAGCAGGCGCAGCATCTGACCGGTGTTGAGCTGATCCTGGGGCGGGGGCGGTGCCAGTGGCGAACCGGCCTGGGGAAACTGTAACGGCGACTGCACCAGGTCCTTGCTGGTCAAGGGTACATAGCGGTTGAACGCCTCGGCTTCTTCATTCTGGCTGTTGAGCAGGGCCGTGACGAGGCGGTTCAGGGCCAGTTTCAGGTCGGCCGGTGGCGACGCGGGCGCCTGTGCCAGCCGGCTTTCTGCAAACAGGCCACTGTCGCGGACCCAGGTCTTCAGGGTATCCACCGGGTTGTCGGTATTGGCCCGCTGGAGTTTGCCGGCCTGCGGCAACTGGGAAACCAGTTGCTCCAGGGCCTGGCGAATCTGGGGGGCAACGGCCGTCTGGCGATTGTCCGCTGGCGGTGAGGACAGGGCCTGTAATGCCCGCGCCAGCTGGCCCAGCCCTTGATCCAATCGATGCTGCCAGGGCAGATGTTGAGCCAGTTGCTGGGCAATCCGGGCCTGCGGCGTGGTGTCCGGGGCCACCTGGCCCATCAGTCGCAACTCATTCCCGGCGCGCATGATTTTGACCCAGTCGCCGGGTTGGAGGCGGGTATCGCTGTTCACCACCAGGGATTTGCCGCGCACCTCCAAAAGGAGCTGTTCCGGGTTGGACGCGGTTTTCTCCAGAACCTGCGACACCCGGGCCAGCACCTGCTGACTCTGGCGCAGCTGCAACTGGTCCAGCAGCTGACGCGGGCTCACTGTCGGGCGTGCAACCGATTCGCCGTCGCTGCCGGACGTGGGCCCGGGGCGTGTGGGGGAGGCCTTGTCCGTTTGGGTGCTCTTGTCCGGTGTAGGGGGTGTCTGTCCCGGTACGGGAATTTTCATGGTTGGCCCGTTTGTAGTAGGGGAATCAGCCCTTCGAGGCATTGTTCCCCTGGCACGTTCTCACTATTCTGTTCAGGTTAAACCCTTTCGGACCTTTTTGTGTAATCTCAGGCTCTTCGGGGTGTCATGATAATAATGAAACACGATTCAACAGTACGGCATCCCGACCTGATTTCGGCTATAGTGCGGCCTTCCGAATTTAAGCCGATGGTGCCCTGCAAGCACATCGTGAGCGGCCACCGGAGTGTCTGATGTCATTTCCTCTTCTGCAAGCCACCAGCCTCAGTTGTGAGCGGGACGATCGGATCCTGTTCACCGGCTTGGATCTGGCGGTCGAAGCCGGTAGCCTCTTGCGGGTTGAGGGGCCCAATGGTGCCGGCAAGACCACGCTCTTGCGCATTCTGGCCGGGCTGCATGCCGGTTATGAGGGTGAGATCCTCTGGTGCGGCGAACCGATTCGGCGGGCGCGGGAACATTTTCTCCGGAACCTGCTGTACATTGGGCATCGTCCCGGCATCAAACCCCTGCTGACACCGCTGGAGAATCTGGGTGCGCTGCTGGCCTGCAATCCGGGGATGACCCGGGATCAGCAGGAAGAGGCACTGGAGGCGGTGTCGCTTCTGCCATTTGCCCACATCCCTTGCCACCATCTCTCGGCAGGGCAGCAGCGGCGCGTGGCACTGGCTCGTCTTTATCTGTCCGACGAACCGCTCTGGATCCTGGACGAAGCCTTTACCGCCATCGACCGCGCGGGCGTGGAATCCCTGGAGCGCCTGCTGGAAAAGCGCATGGCGGCTGGCGGGGCCATCATACTCACCACCCATCATCGGCTATCCAACCAGGGTGCCCAGTCCCTCGACCTGCAGATCCATGCCGGGGAGGCATTGGCGGTATGAGTGCTATGCAGAAATTGCCGCGCCTGACCCCCAAGCAGGAAAGTGTGCCGGTCTGGCCGGCCTGCTGGGCGGTGCTGCGGCGGGATCTGCTGAGCAGCCTGCGCCAGCGACAGGACCTGTTCAACCCACTGGTTTTCTTTGTGATGGTGGTGTCGCTGTTCCCGCTTGGGGTGAGTCCCGAGAAGGCTTTCCTGAGCGAAGCTGGCGCCGGCATTCTCTGGGTGGCGGCCTTGTTGTCGACCCTGCTGTCGCTGGATCATCTGTTTCGCCATGATTTCGAGGAAGGGGTGCTGGAACAGCTGTTGCTCCAGCCCCAGCCGCTCTATCTGATCGTGCTGACCAAGGTGTTTGCCCACTGGCTGGTGACCGGGGTGCCGCTGATCCTGATGACGCCGCTGCTGGGCCTCATGCTGCAACTGGACGGGAACTCGATCGCCTGCCTCTGTCTAACGCTGCTGCTTGGAACGCCGGTGCTCAGTTTTATTGGCGCAATCGGTGCGGCGCTGACGCTGGGGCTGCGCTCGGCGGGCATCCTGCTTTCTCTGCTGGTGATCCCCCTCTATATTCCCGTGCTGATTTTCGGCACCGGTACCGTGATGGCTGCCGGCCAGGGCCTGCCGATCGCCAGTCACCTTGCGCTGTTGGGCGCCTTGCTGGTCCTGGCGCTGACCTGCGCGCCTTTCGCCACGGCCGCCGCCCTGCGTATCAGCGTTTCAAACAGTTAACCGGAGACAGGTCTGATGTGGCAGTTCATTCACAAACTCGGCTCCCCCAAATGGTTCTATGGCATCGCCGGCCGGCTGATGCCCTGGTTCCTGGTGCCGGGTTTGCTGCTGTTGCTGACCGGCATTGTCTGGGGGCTGGCCTTCGCACCGCCAGACTACCTGCAGGGCAACAGCTATCGGATCATCTACATCCATGTGCCCACCGCCTTCCTGGCCCAGGCCTGCTACGTGATGATGGCGGCTGCCGGGTTAGTGACGCTGGTCTGGCGCCTGAAACTGGCGGACGTGTTCGTCAAGGCGGTGGCGCCCGTGGGCGCCGTGGTGACGTTCCTGGCGTTGTTCACCGGTTCGGTCTGGGGTAAGCCCACCTGGGGTACCTGGTGGATCTGGGACGCGCGTCTGACGTCGATGTTGATCCTGCTGTTCCTGTACTTCGGTGTGATCGCCCTGGGTAACGCTATCGCCGACGAGAAGTCCGCTGCGCGGGCAGTGGCCGTGCTGGTCCTGGTGGGTGTGGTCAATATCCCGATCATCAAGTATTCCGTGGAGTGGTGGAACACGCTGCATCAGCCTGCCACCCTGAAGCTGACCGAGAAACCCAGCATGCCGCCGGAGATGTGGATACCGCTGGTCTTATCGATCGTCGGGCTGTACCTGCTGTTCGGCTGGCTGGCCTGTCTGCGGATGCAGACCGAAATCCTGCATCGGGAACGGCGCGCGCGCTGGGTCCGGGAACTGGTAGAGTGAGGCTGTTATGGCGTTTGATTCACTGCACGATTTCTGGACGATGAACGGGCACGGGCCGTATGTCTGGACCTGCTACGGCGTGTTTTTCCTGGTGATGGCGACCCTGGTCATTGGCTCGATCCTCCAGCGTCGCCGCGTGATCGATCGTCAGCGCTGGCAGTTGAAGATGGCGCGTCGCCAAACCGCAACGGCCACACCGAGAACCGAAGAGGGCTCGTCCTGATGCATCCCGTCCGTAAACGACGTCTGACCATCGTGATTTTCTTGCTGGCGGGGCTGGGCATTGCCGTTGGGCTGACGGTCTATGCCTTTCGGCAGAACATCAACCTGTTCTACGATCCCACGGCAATCGCGGTCGGGGATGCGCCCCACAATATTGTCATCCGGGCCGGCGGCATGGTTGAGGACAACAGTGTCGTGCGCGAGCCCAACAGCCTGAAGGTCCGGTTCAAGGTGACCGACTTCAAGTCCACCGTGCCGATGGAATACGACGGCATCCTGCCCGATCTGTTCGCGGAAGGGCAAGGTGTGGTAGCCACCGGCCGTCTGCGGGATGACGGTGTGTTTGTCGCGGATGAGGTGCTGGCGAAGCATGATGAAAACTACATGCCGCCGGAGGTGGCCAAATCCCTGAAGAAAAAGACCGGTGACGATGCCGCCGCAGATGCGGTGAAAACGGTTGTCACGGAATAGGCGGAGAGCGCGATGATTCCCGAGTTTGGCCATTTTGCCCTGATCCTGGCCCTGATGCTGGCGATTTTGCTGGCGCTGGTGCCCCTGGCCGGCTCCATTACCCAACGGTCGGACCTGCAGGCGTTCGCCCGTCCGCTGGCCAGCGGTCAGTTCGTGTTTGTGGCGATTGCCTTTGGCTGCCTGGCCTGGGCGTTCATCACGGACGATTTCTCGGTGGCCTATGTGGCCAACAACAGCAACAGCCTGCTGCCTTGGTACTACAAATTCAGTGCCGTTTGGGGCAGCCACGAGGGTTCACTGCTGCTGTGGATCCTGATCCTGACAGCCTGGACCGTCGCTGTTGCGATTTTCAGCCGCCGCCTGCCAACCGAGCTGGTGTCGCTGGTGCTGTCGATCATGGGCATGATCAGCGTCGCCTTCCTGCTTTTTATCCTGATCACCTCCAATCCGTTCACGCGTCTGCTGCCGAATGTACCGGCAGACGGCGCCGACCTGAATCCGTTGTTGCAGGACTTCGGCCTGGTGATCCACCCGCCGATGCTTTACATGGGCTATGTGGGTTTTTCGGTGGCCTTTGCCTTCTCCATTGCGGCGCTGATCAACGGCCGCATGGACGGCGCCTGGGCGCGCTGGTCACGGCCCTGGACCACGGTGGCCTGGTGCTTTCTGTCACTGGGGATCGCACTGGGCAGCTGGTGGGCCTATTACGAGCTGGGCTGGGGCGGCTGGTGGTTCTGGGACCCGGTGGAGAACGCGTCCGTGCTGCCCTGGCTGGCGGGCACGGCGCTGATGCACTCGCTGGCCGTCACCGAAAAGCGCGGCGTGTTCAAGAGCTGGACAGTATTGCTGGCGATCGTGACCTTCTCGCTCAGCCTGCTGGGCACGTTCCTGGTGCGCTCCGGCGTGCTGACCTCGGTACATGCTTTTGCGGCCGATCCGGCGCGGGGCAAGTTCCTGATCGGCGTCCTGGCGGTGACCATCATCGGTTCGCTGGCGCTGTATGCTTTCCGGGCGCCGGTGGTGCACACGCGGGTCCGTTACGGCTCGCTGTCCCGGGAAATTTTCCTGCTGCTCAACAACGTGCTGTTGATGGCGGCGATGCTGCTGGTGCTGGTCGGTACACTGTATCCGTTGGTGCTGGACTATCTGGGCGCGGGCAGCCTGTCCGTCGGTAAACCGTTCTTCGACATGACGTTCAGCCCGGTGGCCATAGCCGTGGCGCTGCTGCTGGGCGTTGGTATTTTCTCGCGGTGGAAGCGTACGGATGGTGGCTGGCTGGGTCGGCAATTGCTGTGGCCGGCGTCGATCAGTCTGGTGTTGGCGGTGATCGTGCCGCTTTGGCTGGGTCATCTGGAGCCCTGGGCGTTTGCCGGCTGTTTTGCGGCGGCGTGGGTCGTCGTCGCCACTTTCCGCGACATCTGGGCCCGGTCCGCTTCCCGCCAGGGGCGCCGGGCGGGCCTGCGTCGTTTGACCCGCAGCTATTACGGGATGGTGTTGGGGCATCTGGGGGTGGCGATCGTCATGGCCGGCGCCACCGTCGTCACCAACTATGGCGTTGAGCGGGACGTGCGCATGGCGCCGGGTGAAACGGTGGAGATGAGCGGTCTGACGTTCCATTTCGACAGCCTCAAGCATCGTCAGGGCCCCAATTATTCCGCTGAACAAGGTCGGTTTGTGATCACCCACGAGGGAGAACCGGTTACCACGCTCTATCCCGAAAAGCGGGTCTACACCGTCCAGCGCAACGTGATGACCGAGGCGGGGATCGATGCCGGTTTGTTCCGGGACCTGTTTGTCGCGCTGGGCGAGCCCGTCGGCGACACGGCCTGGGCCGTTCGGATCCAGTACAAACCGCTGGTCCGTTGGGTCTGGCTGGGCGCGATTTTCATGGCGTTGGGTGGGGCGCTGGCCATCGCCGACCGGCGTTACCGCATGCGGGTCACCCGCGAGTCGCCGGAAGCGTCGACACAACAACCCGCTTCAGCAAGTACCGTTACAGGGAGCGCGTCTTGAGTCTCAAACGAGTGTTGCTGTTCCTGCCGTTGGTGGTCGCCGTTGGGGTCGGCGTGGTGTTGTCTGCCGGCATCGGCCGGGACAAGGAAACCCTGGAGTCGGCGCTGATCGGCAAGCCCGTGCCCGGATTCCAGCTGGCCTCGCTGCAGGACCCGCAAACCACCTACCTGCCGGATGTGTTCAAGGGCCAGGTCAGGCTGCTCAATGTCTGGGCGACCTGGTGTCCGTCCTGTCGTGTCGAACACCCGCAACTGGTCAAGCTGGCGCGGGAGCAGGGCGTCCCCATTATTGGCCTGAATTACAAGGATAATCGCCAGGAAGCGCTGAAATGGCTGGACAAGCTGGGCAATCCCTACAGCAAGGTCCTGTTTGATCCCCAGGGCACGTTCGGCTTCGATCTGGGCGTCTACGGGGCACCGGAAACCTACATCATCGATGCGGACGGCACCGTGCGCTACCGCCACGTTGGCGTGGTGGACGAAAAGGTCTGGAAAGAAGAGCTGGCACCGTTGGTTGCCCGTTACAAGAGGGAAGGCTGATGCGCGTGATTGGCCTGCTTTTTCTGATCCTTCTCAGCGGCGTGGCCCACGCGGCCGGCGACACCTATCCCTTTGACAACGATGCGGACCGGAATCGCTTCGAGACCCTGACGCAGGAATTGCGCTGCCCCAAGTGCCAGAACCAGAGCATTGCCGATTCCCACGCGCCGATTGCCGCGGATATGCGGGCGGAAGTGCATCGTCTGGTCCAGCAAGGCGTAAGTAACGACGCCATCATGGCCGCCATGACATCCCGCTTCGGCGAGTTCGTGCGCTACCGGCCCGAACTGGAGAAGCGAACGTTGCTGCTTTGGTTCACGCCCCTGATCGTCGTGGTGGTGGGGATTGTCGCCGTCACCCTCCTGGTGATTCGCTCCAGGCGCTCGGCACGCACTAACGCACCGGTACTCAGCGAGGCGGATCGGGCGCGGCTTGAGCGACTCCTGGACGCCGATGAGCCTCCCCACGATACACCCTCCCAACATTCCTGATTCATGGTCACGAGTCTATGACAACCGCTTTCTGGCTGACGCTTGCCGCACTGATTGGACTGGCGCTGGTCTTTGTCCTCTACCCGTTGTTTTTCGGTCGGTCGCAGAAGGCGGACGTCGATGATATCCGGCACCAGAACCTGCTGGCGTACCGGTCCCGGCTGGCGGAGCTGGATGCGGACCATGAGGCGGGCGTGATCGATACCCCCACCCACGACCAGATGAAGGAAGAGCTGGCGGGGACGTTACTGGACGATGTGGATCGATCGCCCGAGTCTCCCGGCCGAGGGCCGGGGCGAAGCCGTCGAGCCGCCCTGGTCGTGGTGCTGGTCAGCGTCATTGCGGTGCCGGCGGTATCCCTGTGGCTGTATCGCGATTGGGGTGGCGTGGATCAGCTGGAGCAATACCGCACCATGCTGGCCCTGCAGCAAGCGGATCAGGGCCGCAACCAGAAAATGGCCGCGCTGGCGGAACAGTTACGGGATCGCCTCATGAAAAGCCCGGACAACCTGGACGGCTGGGCGATGCTGGGTCGTACTTACATGACCCTGGAGAATTACGATGAGGCGGCCTGGGCGTTCGAGCAATTGGCCGGGCAGGTGGAAGAAGTGCCCCGTGAAGCGGCGACCGCCTGGGGCTTGGCCGCACAGGCCCGCTTCTTCGCCAGCAAGGGGGCCATGACCCCGGTGGTAACCTCCACCATCGACAAGGCGCGCTCGCGCAACCCGGATGAAGTCAATGCGCTGGGGCTGCTGGGCATCCATGCCTTTGAACAGCAGGATTACCGGGAGGCGATCCGCTATTGGGAGCGCATTATCAAGGTGGCGCCGGATCATCCCCAGTTGCCGTCCATCAAGCAGGGCGTGGCAGAGGCCTACCGGCGCCTGGGCGAACCGGTACCTGATCAACTGATGGCGTCTGGTGGCGCAGCTGTGACCGTGAAGGTTACCCTGGCGGATAACCTGCGGGACAAGATCAAGCCGGATACGACCCTGTTCGTCTTCGCCAAGGCGGCCGGTGGATCGCCGATGCCGCTGGCGGTTGCCCGACTGCAGGCCGGCCAGCTGCCGGTTACCGTGACCCTGGACGACAGCATGGCCATGGCGCCGGGCAACACGCTCTCCGGCGCCGATCAGGTGATTGTCTCAGCGCGCTTGTCGCCGTCCGGCAACGCGATTCCGCAGAGCGGGGATTGGCAGGGTTCCGCCATCGAACCGGTCAGGTTGGCGGAGTATGACGGCCAGCCGGTCGCCGTCACGATTGATCGGCAGGTGCCTTGAGCTGACTGTCTTCAAGTTGTTCTGAGGGTGGTGGGCCCCGCCGGGACATCGCGGCGGGCCCTGTACACGGCGGCGTTATGCCGTCTCGTCTTCATCAATGTCCACCAACGGTGGCGGGAAGCCGCCCAGTTCCTTCCAGCGATTGACGATGCCGCAGAACAGGTCGGCCGTTTTCTCCGCGTCATAGGCGGCGGAATGCGCTTCACGATTGCTGAACGGGATGCCGGCAATCTTGCAGGCGCGCGCCAACACCGTATGCCCATAGGCCAGGCCGGCGAGTGTGGCCGTATCGAAGGTTGAGAACGGGTGGAACGGATTACGTTTGATGCCGCAGCGGTCGGAGGCTGCAAACAGGAAATTGTGGTCGAAGGTCGCGTTATGGCCCACCAGCACCGCCCGCTTGCACTCGTTGTGGCGGATGGCCTTGCGGATCGGCGTAAAGAGATCGCTCAGGGCATCCCGCTCGTGGACCGCATCCCGCTCCGGATCCCACGGATCGATCCCGGTGAAGTCCAGGGCCGATTGTTCCAGATTGGCGTTGTCGAAGGGGTGAACGTGATAGGCCAGGGTCTCGCCCCTTTTGAGCCAGCCCTCATCGTCCATCTCAATCAGTACGGCAGCAATTTCCAGCAGGGCATCCGTCCGGGCGTTGAAGCCGCCGGTTTCCACATCCACGACGACGGGCAGGAAGCCCCGGAAACGTGCGGCCATGGGAGAGGTCGGTTTTTCTTCCTCGATCACTGAATACCCTTACTGTTGCTGTTGAATGATGTCGCTTGGCTCACGGTTATTTACGCCTGCAGGCGCCAGCGGATCGTTTCTCCCGCGCGCAACGGCGTAATGCGGCCCTCGCCCAGGGGCAGGGAATCGGCCTGGGTCCACGGCTCCTTCACCAGGGTGATGGTGTCGGTGTTGCGCGACAGGCCGTAGTAATCCGGGCCATTGAAGCTGGCGAAGGCCTCCAGCTTGTCCAGTACGCCCAGATCCTCGAAGGCTTCCGCATAGAGTTCAATGGCGGCGGACGCCGAGAAGCAGCCGGCGCAACCGCAGGCGCTCTCTTTGCGGCTGGTGTCATGGGGGGCCGAATCGGTCCCCAGGAAGAACCGGGCATCCCCGCTGACCACCGCGTCCTGCAGGGCCTGTTGATGTTGCTGGCGCTTGAGGATCGGCAGGCAATACAGGTGCGGGCGAATGCCGCCAACCAGCATGTGGTTGCGGTTATAAAGCAAATGCTGCGGTGTGATGGTGGCGGCGAGATTGCGCTCGCTTTCCATCACGTAGCGCGCGGAATCCGCCGTCGTGATGTGCTCCAGTACGACGCGCAAATCCGGGAACCGTTCCCGGGTCGGCACCAGCACCCGCTCCAGGAAGACCTTCTCCCGATCGAAAATGTCGATATCACCGTCCGTGACCTCACCGTGAACCAGCAGGAGCATGCCGCACTCGCTCATGGCGGCCAGCGCATCGTCGATGTTGCGGATATCGGTCACGCCGGAGGCGGAATTCGTGGTCGCGCCGGCGGGATAGAGCTTGGCCGCCAAAACGCCGGCGGCGTGGGCGGTGCGGATATCCTCAGGCGTCGTCTGCTCGGTGAGATACAGGGTCATCAGGGGATCGAATCCGGTGTCACCGGGCAGGGCGTCCAGGATCCGCCGGCGATAAGCCATGGCCTCATCCGCATTGACCACCGGCGGTACCAGGTTGGGCATGATGATCGCCCGGTGAAAGCAGCGCGCGGTTGCCGGTACGACATCGGCCAGAATGGCACCATCGCGAACGTGGAGGTGCCAGTCGTCGGGGCGGGTCAGGGTCAGTGTGGTGGTCATGGGGGCAGCGGTTTCCTGATGCGGGTGTCACGGTTTCCGGCGGAGTATACCAGACCCGGGTTCGGGATTGGGCGCGCGGTAACGGCCAACCGATTTCCTAAAGATTTCCACGGAACGGCCGATAACAACACTATCAACCGTTTACCGTATTCCAAATGGTCCGTCCGATGAAAAACGTCCTGCGTCCGTTGCTGATGCTCCCGCTGTTTGCTGTTCCCTTACCGGTGAGCCAGGCTGCGAGCTATGGTGCCGGCATCGAGAATAGCCAGTGGTACCTGACCACTTCGGTGTTCAACTGCACGATGACCCACGACGTCCCGGGATACGGGCGGGCGGTATTCCAGCATCGGGCGGGGGAGGCATTGACCTTCTATCTTGAGTCCAACCTCCGACTGATGAAGGTGGGGCAGGCATCGCTCAACGTGGAGGCACCGAGCTGGCGGCCAGGTGTCGCACCTCGGCCGTTGGGACAGATCCGTGTCTCTTCTGATCCGCGCCCGGTTAAAGTCGGGACGCCCCAGGCGATGGCCATGGTGGATGGCCTGATGAAGGGAATGGCGCCGACGGTGACCAGCCCGGCGCGCTATTCGTCCGGTCCGGTCCGGGTGCAACTGTCCAACATCCATTTTGCCAATACGTACCAGGAATACCAGACTTGCGTTGCCGGCCTGCTGCCGGTGAACTACGACCAGATCAAACGCTCCCGCATCCACTTCAAGCTCGACAGTGCCCAGCTCAGCAATGCGGATCTGGATCGCCTGGATCTGATTGTCCGCTTCATCCAGGCCGACAGCACCATCGCCCAGATCTATGTGGATGGTCACACGGATCGCAGCGGCAGCCGGATCCACAATCGGCAGTTGTCCGAGGATCGCGCCAATACGGTGGCCGAATACCTCAAGGCAAACGGAATCCCCGAAGACAAGATCATCACGCGATACCATGGTGAGCGCTATCCGGCCTCCGGCAATCCGGCCGAAAACCGTCGCACTACGGTGCGGCTGGAGCGGGAAGGCGAGCGCCGCAGTCTTCAGCGTGCGGAAGCCGACAGCGATCCCCGCAACGGTTAACAGAGCCGCGAACCGCGGCTTTTCACTCTTCCCGATTGGATGCGGCGCCCGCCTGCCGTACAATATCGCACTTCTCTGAATCCGGTCGTTCCTTCTCCACGCCTCCGTTAGGGTTGAAGATGGGGCGCCGTTTAGCCATTCGGAGGCGCCGGCGCGGTGTCTCCTTTCTGATCGACTCGGAGCATGGACATGTCAAACATCAAGAAGGTCGTACTGGCCTATTCCGGTGGCCTCGATACATCGGTCATCGTGCGCTGGCTGCAGGACACCTATCAGTGTGAGGTCGTCACGTTTACGGCTGACCTGGGGCAGGGCGAGGAAGTGGAGCCGGCCCGCGCCAAGGCCGAAGCCCTGGGCGTCAAGGAAATCTACATCGAAGACCTGCGCGAAGAATTCGTACGTGACTTCGTGTTCCCCATGTTCCGAGCCAACACCATCTACGAAGGCGAGTACCTGCTGGGTACCTCCATCGCCCGTCCGCTGATTTCCAAGCGGCTGATCGACATCGCCAACGAAACCGGCGCGGATGCGATCTCTCACGGCGCGACCGGCAAGGGCAACGACCAGGTCCGTTTCGAGCTGGGTGCCTACGCCCTCAAGCCAGGTGTTCACGTGATCGCCCCCTGGCGTGAATGGGACCTGAACTCGCGCGAGAAGCTGCTGGCCTACTGCGAAGAGCGCAACATCCCGGTGGAGAAGAAGAAGGGCAAATCCCCTTACTCCATGGACGCCAACCTGCTGCACATCTCCTATGAAGGCATGGTGCTGGAGGATCCCTGGGCCGAGGCGGAAGAGGAAATGTGGCGCTGGAGCGTGGCACCGGAGCAGGCGCCGGACCAGCCGACCTATATCGAGCTGACCTACGAGAAGGGCGACATCGTGGCCATCGACGGCGAACGCCTGAAGCCGCACGAGGTCCTGGCCAAGTTGAACAAGATCGGCGGCGATAACGGCATCGGTCGTATCGACATCGTCGAGAACCGCTACGTGGGCATGAAGTCCCGCGGCTGCTACGAAACCCCGGGCGGCACCATCATGCTGCGCGGCCATCGTGCCATCGAGTCCATCACCCTGGACCGTGAAGTGGCTCACCTGAAAGACAGCATCATGCCGCGCTACGCCGAAGTGATCTACAACGGCTACTGGTGGTCACCGGAGCGTGAGGCGCTGCAAGCGCTGATCGACCAGACCCAGACCTACGTCAACGGCACCGTTCGCCTGAAACTCTACAAGGGCAACGTGGACGTGGTTGGCCGGAAGTCTGAAGACTCTCTGTTCGACGAGAAGATCGCTACTTTCGAGGAAGACCAGGGCGCCTACGACCAGAAGGACGCCGAAGGCTTCATCAAGCTGAACGCTCTGCGTCTGCGGATTGCGGCCAGCAAAGGTCGCAAGCTGAGCTGATCGATTCCCGGAGGCCGGCGTCCGTCGGCCTCCTTTGTTTTCCTTTCATCCTGTCCGGCATCCTATCTTTTTTCCTGGTCGTGTCGCCGCTCTCCTGACGCATTTTTACTGCCTCCTTCAGCCACCACTCGCTTGCCTTAGGCTCGTTGCCTGAAAACTCTGTCGCATGACTAAAAGATCATAAAGTCATGTGGTTACGTAATGAAACGCCAAAAAGTGAATCAATACTCACGTTTTGGGGTGATCTATTCCGCCAGTCTGCTAATCTGAAATTTGAGTCGTTTTCCGACTCCTTCTCACCAACAAAGCCAATAAATGGAAGCCAACAATGAGACACATCAGATTGGGGCTGGATAGGCCCGGTCGATACCCGCTACGCGCTATTGGAATAGCCATGGCCGGCAGCATTCTGCTGAGCGGCTGTTTCGGTGGTGACGGTGGTTCCAATGACGAGGCATCGGCTGATCCGCTGACCCCCTCCAACGGCAAGCTGGAGGCCACCATCCGCCGGACAACCAACGGCGTGCCACACATCAAGGCCAACGACCTGTCCTCCGCCGCTTTCGGTGCAGGCTACGCGCAGGCCGAGGATAACGTCTGTCTGCTGGCCGAGGCGATCGTCAAGGCGCGCAGTGAGCGGTCCAAGTATTTTGGCCCCGACGCCAAGCCCGGTTCCGGCGATAACATGAATGTCATCAACGACTTCTCTTACAAGGCCCAGGATATTCTGGGTGGCGCCCAGCGTGACTACGACAACCTGTCGTCAGAAAGCCGTGCGATGATTGATGGCTTTACGGCGGGCTACAACAAGTACGTTGCCGATACGCCGGCGTCCGACCTGCCAGCAGAATGCCGTAATCAGCCTTGGGTGAAAGAAATCGAACCCACGGATCTTTTGGCCCACTACCGGATTGTGGGGCAGTATGCCAGCGGTGCGCTATTCGCCACGGGTGCGGTCTTTATCGCCGTTCCGCCGGGAGAATCTCCCTCGCCCACCCCGGTCGTCGCCAAGCTCGACGAGACTCCCGCCTTCGACCCGGCAGGCGTGGCCTCTCAGGCCAAGCGGTTTGCTTCCAGCCGCACGAACTACACCGATATGGGCTTGGCCAGTAATGCCTGGGGCATTGGCAAGGGCATGACGGAGCAGGGACGCGGTGCGCTGCTCGCGAACCCGCACTTTCCTTACACCGGCCATCGTCGCCTCTATCAGATGCAGATGACGGTTCCGGGTTACCTGAACGTTAACGGGGCGGGCCTGTTGGGGACGGCTATTCCGTTGATCAACTTCAACGAGCATCTCGCCTGGTCTCACACTGTAACCACCAGCCGTCGCTTTACACTGTATGAGTTGGCGCTCAAGACGGGTGACAATCTCACCTACATCAAGGACGGTGAAGAGAAGCCCATTACCACCAAGACCTTCCAGATTGAGGTCGCAAACGGTACCTCGACACCGACAGTATTGGAGCGGACTTTCTACTACTCTGAATACGGGCCCATGGTGTCGGGTAATGCGATCACCAGTGGCGGCCTGCCAGTCTGGGGGGATCCCAACAGCCAGGGTACAACGGTCGCTTACACCTACCGCGATGCGAATGCCAATACCAGCGGTCTGCTGGATACCTGGCTGCAGATGAGCCGGGCATCCAACCTGACCGAGTTCCAGGATGTGTTCCGCAATTGCGGCTCTACCTTGTGGACCAACTCTACCTACGCGGACGATCAGGGCAACGCCTTCTACATCGATAGTAGCTCGGTCCCCAACCTGTCGCCGACTGCACTGTCCACCATTGATTTCAAGCGCCGATACAGTGCGTCCTACAACACGCTGTTCGAAAATGGACTGACCCTGCTGGATGGCAGCACCTCGCGCGATGACTGGGTAGAGGGTGAGTGCAATGGTCTGGTCCCCTATGAAGACAAGCCAAAGCTGCTGCGGACTGATTTTGTACAGAACTCCAACAGCAGCTATTGGTCGACCAACCCGGATGAATTCCTGACCGACTACTCGCCGATGTTTGGCGAAGAGAACGCGCCGATCAACGCGCGGACACGGTTGGGGCTCAAAATGCTGCAGAACCCGATGGGCCATGGCCTGGATGCCAATACGCCGGCCCCCGCGGGTCAGGATGGCAAATTCAGCGCCAAGGACCTGATTGGCGTGATCTGGAACGATCGCGGCTGGTACGCTGAGCAGTTCCTGGGCGAGCTGCTGGATCGTTGCGATACCATCGGTACTACCGACGTGAACATCCCCAGTGGTATGGGTCTACTTCCGGCTGATCCGGCTGTATCCGGCAGCGCCCGATCCGTTGCAGATGGTTGCACGGCCTTGCACAACTGGAACGGCACCTATGCGATCGACAGCACCGGCGCGCATACCTTCCGGACGTTTGTTGACATCTACATGCGCAGCTTCCCGGATGACCTGCAGACTGAGTTTGATCCGGATGATCCAGTCTACACGCCGGCGGATCCAGACCCGGCCAATAAAGGCACCGCAGACGATCATATGCTGGAATCGCTGGCGGCGGCGCTGACGCTGCTGGATGATGCGGGCATTGCCTACGACGCCAAGCTGGGCGATGTGCAGTACTACCAGCCGACAGGCGGCGTGCCGCCGGGTGGCGATGCCTCGGGTGTCGTAACCCAGAGCCCGAAAATTCCCTGGCACGGGGGGGATGGCAACGTCGATGGTGCATTCAACGCGGTGGGTGTCGTGAACTCTGATTTTGCAGAAGACACGATTATTCCTCGCACGAACACATCGCAATATGAGGATGCCAGCGGAAACCGATTTGCGGCGGGCCTTTCCTCGGATTCTGTTGAGGGTAAGGGCTGGAAAATTGCCCGAGGCACCAGCTGGCACTTTGGTCTCGAGTTCACTGACAACGGTCCGGAGGCCTATGGTCTGGTGAGCTACTCGGAGTCCAGCGACGCCATGTCGCCGTATTTCACCGACCAGAGCGAGCGGTTCTCCAACAAGGACTATCGCAAGCTGCTGTTCAAGGAATCGGATATTGAGGCGAATCTGCTGCCGCAAGGTGAAACCACGATATCCGAGTAATGTGAAAAACGGATGATGCATGCCGGCTACCTCAGGGTGGCCGGCTTTTTATGCCTGCTCGGGCACGATCAGGAGTGACGACTTTCTGCTGGCTGATCCATTGAGGCGGCTGTGTCGAGCTCGTCGACCACTTTGTCACGCCCTGTGGTCTTTGCCATGTAGAGGGCTTTATCGGCCCGTTGAACGGTCTCATGCGAGGATTCACCGTTCCGGAACTGGGCAACGCCAATCGATGTCGAGATTCGCAGGCCCGGGTGAATTCGGTCGCAGCCGAGTTCGCGAAGGAGTCGGCATGTCCTCTCCGCTTTTACGCGGGCGCCGTTCAGATCCGTTTGCGGAAGAATCATCAGGAATTCCTCGCCGCCGTACCGGCCGAAACAATCGGTTTCCCGCAGGCTCTCCCTGATCGTTCGGGCGATGTGCTTGAGAACGGCGTCGCCCGTTGGATGGCCAAATTGGTCATTGATCCGTTTGAAGTGATCGATGTCCAACAAGGCAATGCTCAGTGGTGACCCGCTACGTCGGCTTCGACTTATCTCATCGCTAAACGCATCAGTCAGACGTCGCCGATTGGCAATGCCGGTCAATTCGTCGATATTGGCCAGCTCCCGGATCTGTTGCATGGCGGACTGAAGTTCCTGATTGCGCTTGCGTACTTTGTTTCTCAGCCCGCTGATATAGCCGCCGATGATGGCAATCTGACCCATGACCAGTGCGAAGGCCAGCACCTGGATCAGTTCAACCGAGAGCTTCTGCATGATCAGCGTTGGTCGCGTCAGCCAGATGGCCGCAACCAGCCCGCCATAAAGCACAAGATAGGCAGCGGCAACACAAAGAAATTGACGGGTCCGCAACGCCAGGATGCCGTACAGGGCCGGCACGATGGCTATTAACAGGAAGATGGTCCGGGCCTGGGCGACTTCCAGAAAATACATCACCCAGATTGGGGGCAGGAGGGAGGCCACCATCTGCGGGCAGGTCATGCTCGGATCTCGAAAGCGCAGGTTGATGTCGTGCCGGATGAGCAAGAAGAAAGCGCCGTTAATCAGAGCGGCCAAAATAAAGAATTCGACCACTACCTTTCCGGGCAAAAGGCCGGCGAGCCAGCACAGAACAACAATGACCAGCGTGCCCTGGTAGGAGACAAACGACATGCCCAGTCGACGTTTACGAAGGCGCTGGTCCCGAATCTGTTTCTGTTCAGTGCTGACGGTTGCGGTATGGCTCTCAACGGTCATGAACTGCGTCCGACACATCAAAACGGGTTGGAAATCGATAATGCCAGCGTAGTTGAAATGCGAGTTGGATGCGTGGGCTTGAATGACTTGTGCAAGCCGGTGCGTCAAAGGAACAAAAAAGCCCCCAACCGGAGTTGGGGGCTTATCGGATCAGCCAGCTTGAAAGGCTGTGTCTGTTATGGGTTGCTCATGAACAGGGTCACTGTATCGGTAACCATGCCGGTGAAGACATCGACCGGATCCGCAGAGACAGGGGTGCCGTGGCTACCCGTGTCGTAACGCGTGATGTTCGTCAGACCCAGGGTAAGCGGTTCGCCACCGGCCAACGGTGCGCTGAAGCTGTCCACTGTGACGTTAACCGGCAGGCCGGTTTCCGAAGGCGTGAACGTCTTGTTCAGTGCCGGGATGCCCCACTGATCTTCGTCAGCCGCGTTCGGGATAACGGTGTCGCCCTTCACTTCGGAGAGTTTGATAATCGACGGATCGTCAAAGTTGTCTACGAAGTTGATCGGGTCCGCGGTGTCTACAGTCGCCTGGAAGACGTTGAAGTAGGTCTCCAGGTTGGCGTCACCCTGTTCCAGACCGGCTGAACTCTGAAGGCCCAGAAGGATGCGCGGTGCGAATGTCGGAGAGTTCTCCAGCAGGCGAACAATGCCACCGCCCGGGGTCAGCAGGCTGGCCGCCTTGATGTCGTTAAAGGCGGATGGGACGGCGGTGGAGCCGTCAGCATTGACGACCGTTGCCGCCAGTTGGTTGGCATTGACGCTGGCCAGGAATGGAGTCCCTGTGATCGTGCCCAGTGAATGACCTACGAAGTAGAACGGATCAGCCGGAGAGATCGTGAAACGATCTGCACCGGTTGTATCCGGCAGGGTCAGGCCCGGCAGGCTGGCCCGCAGGTTCATCTGGTCCACAGCGCTCTGACGACCGTTGTCGCGAGTGGTCAGGAAGCTGGTCAGGTTGATATACAGGCTGCCGGAATCGCCAACGCCTGCATCATAGTCGATTGCAGCGGGTGTACTGGGAGATTCGGCGTAGAGGCCAAAGTGGCGCTCATTACCAATCATCGGTGCGAGACCCGGGATGGTGCTGCCTGCGTTGGCAGCGGTATTCTCAATCGATACTAGACCTGCCATCTGATCAGAGGAACCAGATACGGTTCCGTCGCAAGCACCACCAATAACCTGCAGCTTTGCGGTATCCGTGTCGGAGCTCAGGCCCGGGCACCCCGCCGTGATCAGTTGCTGGAGAAGTCCATCAGACAGTTGACCCGCAAGCAGAGCACTGCGATTGGTGTCATTGACAGTCAAGCCCGCGCCAGTCAGCAACTGGTCCGCCAGCGCCCGCTGCTCTGCATCGGTGAACGCTGCCACACCGTGCAGCGGCTGATCAATCGCAATGACGGCATAGCCCTGCGCGGCCAACGCGGTACCGAAGGTCAGCGCTGCACTGCGGTCAGTGGTAATGCCGTGCTGGTACATCACGATGCCCTTGGGGGCACCGGAAGCCGGATAGAGCGCAAGCACCGGCACATCAACCGTTTTCGTTTCTTCCGGGAACGGGAAGATATAGTTCACTGCTGTTGATACGGTCGGATCTGCCTGAGGCAGAGACAGGCCAATGCTGGCAAACGCACTGTTCAGACCAGCGGCCAGACCGCTGTCTGCTTCCCAGTGATCTGTCGCCACGGTGCTTGCGGTTGTGCCCAGGTAGTAGGGCAGTTCCAGAGTGCCCTGGGCAGCCAGTACGCCACTTGATCCAGTAATCTTGCCGGCAACGGCCGATACCAGTCCAACGGGTGTTGCGGCTGCGTCCATGCTGAAGTCGTTGGCTGAACGATTGACGCCGGAAACCGGAGTAGGCAACACGTTGATAAAATTGGAGGCCAGTGCAACGCCGGCACAGTCGATGGAGTCCTGGCCAGCTGCGACGCCATCACAGGGCGCACCGCTTCCAAAAACGGTCGCCAGTTTATCGGCGATCGTAGAGCCATCTCCCAGCGGGATATTGGGGAATGCGCCAACGGCGCCATCAACGGCTGGCTTGACTTGCGCATAGCTTGTCGCGCCACCTTCGACGGCTGACTTCGCCGCAGATACCTTCACATAGGTCTCAACCTGATCTGCAAACCAGGAACCCGGCTCTGCAATATACTGCAGCACCTTCTCATCGTTGGAAGTCGTGAAGCTGTAGCTCAGTGCCAGGTTGTCTTCAGTCACAGCGCCACCGGTAGCGGCCGTGATGGTGGGCTCCCAGAGGCTGTTGATCAGTGTGCGCACTGGCGCCAGGGCCGCGTTGCCCAGAGGCTGCTCAGCATCAGTCAGGCTCTGGTAGGACGGGGAGGCCACAATGCTGTCGCCATTGAGGTCCTTCACGCCAGTGGTCACAGCGACGATGTAGCGCTTACGCGGCTGCAGCGGTTCCAGTGGCAGAATGCGGATTGCGGATGTGCCATCCAGTGTTTCCACGTCGGCACGGACATCGGCCGCACCCGCTACGGTGGGCGGCTCGCCATTGCTCAGGCCCTGAACCGGATCGCCACTGGCGTATTCCAGTTCGAGCAGAAATACGGTGTTTGCATTAACGGTTGACGGATCCACCTTGCCATTCAGCTGAACCACCGCCGGTGCAACCGTCGACGCACCGCTCAGCTCGTTCAGTGCCGTCGTCACGGGGGGCGAGGAATCGGCAACGCCGAATGTGCCGTCACCCTGCTCTGAATCGAAGATCAGGTCGTTGGGGATCGGCAGTTCACTGGTCAGCGGATTGAAAATCGGCCATGTCTTGCCGTCGAAGTCCGGGTTGCTGATCTTGTAATCCGGATTGGCGTTTTTGTTGTCGGAACCGTCACTCAGACAGCCGGAAAGGCCAAAAGTCGACGCTACGGCAAGGCTTATTAGCGTTTTTCTAAACATGGATGGAACCTATTCCTGTTGTTGTGTCGTTATTGTCGGTACTGACCGCTCCGGTTGGCCCGGTTGCCCTCGGTCAGTCACCAATTCTTGTCTGAAAACCTGCGGAGGTGCGATCGACCGCCCTCCTGCCAGCGCTCTGGTGCGAGCACACCAGTGGTTTCTATCAGTCTGACTATATCGGAAGAAACAGAAACCTGTTGATCGCTCTAAAGTGTGATTCTGAGCCAGGGAGTCTCTGGTTAACTCCTGAGTCGCCTCTGGCTTTCAGAGCGATTCACAATCAAGGCGCGACTTTGCAGGAATGTGTCCACCTTTCAAAAAGTCGCAACGCAGAGTGTGGATCGCTCTGAATGCCCCGTAGGGCGCGCTCTGAAGACTGCATCTGCGGCGTTGCGGTTCTTGAAAGGGCTACTGCCATTCACTACGAACCGCGTCGGTGTGCCGCATCACTTGCATCAGCAGTCTTCAGAGCGCGCAGAGACGACTCAGGTGTTAACCAGAGACTCCCCAACGCGGGCCTTTATGAAAAATAGAACGGGGTCCGGATACTGTCGAGTATCGGGACCCCGTTCTGCGGCATCTTTCACGCGGCAGGCACCGCCATGCCGGCGTTGACTCAGTCGAACTGGCTGAAGTCCGGCTTGCGTTTTTCCTGGAAGGCGGTGAAGGCTTCGGTCGCCTCGGCGGATTTCAGGCGCTCGCCGAACAGCTCGCCTTCCGCCAGCATCGTTTCACGGACGGCATCGCGGTTGGGGCGAGTGAGTAGGGCCTTGGTTGCCCGAATGGCGGCCGGTGGCTGCGCCGCCAGTTGCTGGCAGGCGGCGATGGCCTCCGATTCGGTCTGTCCGGGCTCGCAGATCCGGTTGAGCAGGCCCAGGCGATCTGCCTTGTCGGCGTCAAAGGGCGTGCCCAGCATCAGCAGTTCGCTGGCTCTGGCCCGTCCCAGCCACAGGGGCAGCAGCAGGCTGGAGGCGCCTTCCGGGCAGAGCCCCAGGTTGGCGAATGGCATCTGGAACCGCGTGTTGGTGCCGGCGAAGACCAGGTCGCAGTGCAACAGCAGGGTGGTGCCGATGCCGACGGCCGGCCCGTTGACCGCCGCCACAACCGGTTTGGTGGCGTTGGCGAGGGCGAACAGGAAGCGGCCCACGGGGGTGGTCTCAAACTCGCCCGGCAGGCCAGCCGCGAAATCACTGAGGTCATTGCCGGCGGTGAAGCATTCGTCGCTGCCCGTGATTAGCGAGCACCGGATGGAGGCGTCTGTTTCGGCGTCTCCCAGGGCATCGGCGAGGCCGGTGTACATGGCGTGGGTCAGGGCGTTCTTGCGCTCGGGACGGTTGATGCGAATGATCAGCACGCCGTCGTGACGTTCGGTCTGGATAAAGTCGGTCACGGGGGTCTCCTGATGGTTGTTCTCTGTGATGTGGGGCGATTAAAGCCGGGTTTGGTCTCTCAATGCAACCGGATTGCCCGATTCGATTTCAATCCGCCAGGTGGGGACGGCCATGACCGGAAAGAGCCCGGGCGCTGATTCCTGCCGCTGAATCGGGTAAACTGTGGCGCACTTTTCCAGTGTCGAACCGGGCCGGCCGTGCCGCCTGAGCCCGTGCCGACCGCAGAACCACTGAGCAGGTGTCGCGTCACAACCAGCCATGGCAGGGCATTGCCCTCCCGGATCAATGCGTTACTGCGCACCTTCCAACTGATGAGAGCCGATATGACCACAGTAATTCGCCAGGACGACCTGATCGAAAGCGTTGCCGACGCACTGCAGTTCATCTCCTACTATCACCCGAAGGATTTCATCCAGGCTGTTTACGAGGCCTATCAGAAGGAAGAGTCCCAGGCGGCCAAGGACGCCATGGCGCAGATCCTGATCAACTCGCGGATGTGCGCCCAGGGCAAGCGCCCGATCTGCCAGGATACAGGCATCGTGACTGTGTTTGTTGAAGTGGGTATGGACGTGCAGTGGGACGCCGAGATGTCCCTGGACGACATGGTCAATGAGGGCGTGCGCCGGGCCTACACCCATCCTGACAACGTTCTGCGGGCCTCCGTGCTGGCGGATCCGGACGGCAAGCGCCAGAACACCAAGGACAATACGCCGGCGGTGATCCATCACAAGCTGGTGCCGGGTGACAAGGTGGAGGTTCACGTAGCCGCGAAAGGCGGCGGATCCGAGGCCAAGTCCAAGTTCGCCATGTTGAACCCGTCGGATTCGGTGGTTGAGTGGGTGCTGAAGATGATCCCGCAGATGGGCGCGGGCTGGTGCCCGCCGGGCATGCTGGGCATCGGCATTGGCGGTACGGCCGAGAAGGCAATGGAGCTGGCGAAAGAATCGCTGCTGGATCCGATCGACATCCACGACCTGCAGGCCCGCGGCGCGTCCAATCGCTCGGAAGAGCTGCGTCTGGAGCTGTTCGACAAGGTCAATGAGTTGGGTATCGGCGCCCAGGGTCTGGGTGGTTTGACCACCGTTCTGGATGTGAAGGTGAAGGATTACCCGACCCACGCCGCCAACAAGCCGGTGGCGATCATCCCGAACTGTGCCGCGACCCGTCACGCCCACTTCGTGCTGGACGGCTCCGGCGCCTCCCTGCAGACCCCGCCGAGCCTGGACGACTGGCCGGAAATCACCTGGGAAGTGGGTGAGAACGTGCGTCGCGTCAATTTGGACACGGTCACGCCGGAAGAAGTGCGCGACTGGAAACCGGGCGAAACCGTGCTGCTCTCCGGCAAGATGCTGACTGGCCGTGACGCCGCCCACAAGAAGATGGTCGATATGATCGAGAAGGGCGAAGAGCTGCCGGTCGATCTGAAAGGCCGCTTCATCTATTACGTGGGCCCGGTTGATCCGGTCCGTGAAGAGGTGGTTGGGCCCGCGGGTCCGACCACGGCCACCCGGATGGACAAGTTCACCCACACCATGCTGGAGAAGACCGGCCTGACCGGCATGATCGGTAAAGCCGAGCGTGGCCAGGTGGCGATCGATGCCATCAAGGAATTCGGTGCGGTTTACCTGATGGCCGTGGGCGGCTCCGCCTATCTCGTTTCCAAGGCGATCAAGAAGGCCGAAGTCGTGGCCTTCGAAGAGCTGGGTATGGAAGCCATCTACGAGTTCGAGGTGGAAGACATGCCGGTGACCGTGGCGGTCGATTCCAAGGGCAGCTCCGTGCACCAGACCGGTCCGGTCGAGTGGCATGAGAAGATCATTGCCGCAAAGGCAGTTTGATCTCGGCGATCCACTGACTGCAGAAACGGGGCCTTTCGAGGCTCCGTTTTTGTTTGAGCTTCTAACGGCATGACTTGGGCGTCTGAACCAATGAACGCCATCGCTTCGGTCGCCTAAGAGGGCCGTCCATGGCCGCTTATGCGACGAGGACATCCTGTCCTCTGCGCCAGCGATGGCATGCATTGGTTTCGAACGGACCTTTTCGATGTTCTCCGAAGTAGGTTGGGCTGACGCAGGAAGCCCAACAAGCCGGGTTTACGGTCAATTTCATCCCCATGGTCGCCCGGCCGATTTTTGAGAGCCTATGCACCAAGCATGTCCGCAATAACGAGGGCGTTCGGTGCCCGCCCATTGTTGGGCTTCCTGCGTCAGCCCAACCTACCCCTTAAACCCTTGCAACATCCTCTGAAGCGTCTGCTACATGCTCGAGTTGTCTGGTCCGGCCAGCCACTCGCGCGCCTTTTCCACCTCATCCATCCGGAACACCCGCAGCTCCATGTCCAGAAACCGCGACATGAACCGGGCAAAGGGGCCGATCCAGCCGGAGTCCGAGACCACGGCGCAATGGGTGAAGTCCTTGAGGTGCTTGCGGTCGAACCGGATGGCGTCCTTGAGGATCGACAGGTCAAAACCGTCGAAATCCCGTACCACCTCGATCAGTTTGACCTTGCCGTGCTGCTGGATGAACGCCTCCATGTGGCCGGCAATCTGCTCAAAATCCTCAGCGGAGACACGGCCTTCAACGCGTATCTCCACCGTTTTCTGTTCCGGGTATTCCACATATTCCGTTGCCATCTTTGTGCTCCCCCTCGGTCGTTTCGTCAGGATGAACAGCTGATTTCCAGATGCTTGCCCCAATCTGGTGGCAGGGCCGCATAGTGCTCGTTCTCCGGCTGCTCGTCGTAAGGGTTTTTCAGCACCTCCATCAACTTGCGGGCGGTGTCGTATTGGCCGGTCTGCGCGTCTTGAATGGCCTGCTGGGCCAGATAGTTGCGCAGGATGTACTTGGGATTGACAGTGCACATGGCCTGGTCCCGCTGTTCCGGTGAGCGCGTTTCCTGCGCCAGCCGGGTGTCGTAGCGCGTCAGCCAGCCGTCGGCGACGGTCCGATCCACGAACAGGTCCCGCACCGGCGCATTGCCCCGGGTTGCCCGTGTCGACAGGCCCCGGAAGAACAGGGTGTAGTCGATATGATGCTCGTGGAGCATGCTGAACAGGTCCATAATCAGGGACATATCGCCCTCGGCATCCTGCTCCAGTCCGAGCTTTTGCTTCATCAGCGATTCGAACGTGCTGTTGTAAGTCGTTTCATAGCACCGCAGGGCCCGCCGCAGGTCGTCCTCGTCCATCACATGGACCAGCGACTGGGCCAGGAACTGGCAGTTGATAAAGCCGATCTGGGGCTGACGGTTGTAGGCGTAGCGGCCGCCCTGGTCGGTGTGGTTGCAGATGTAGCCAGCGTCGAAATCGTCGAGGAACGCATAAGGCCCGTAGTCGAAGGTATCGCCGATGATCGACATGTTGTCGGAGTTCATGACGCCGTGGCAGAAACCGACGGCCTGCCACTGGGCGACTAATCGCGCGGTACGCCGGACCACCTCTTCCAGCCACAGGCGATAGCGGTCGGGCAGGGGCTCGTCCTGCAATTCCGGGAAGTGCAGGGCGATGGTGTGGTCCAGCAGTTCGCGGGTCGCTTCCGGGCCCTGGTGATAGGCGGTGTACTCGAAGTGACCGAAGCGGATGTGGGTTTCGGCGACCCGCATCAGTGTCGCGGCGGTTTCGATGGATTCCCGCATGACGGGATCCTTGGCACTGGTCATGAACAGGGCGCGGGTGGTGGGAATACCCAGATAATGCATCGCCTCGCTGCAGAGGTATTCACGCAGGGTCGAACGCAATACGGCGCGCCCGTCCCCGAAGCGGGAATAGGGCGTCAGGCCGGCGCCCTTGAGGTGCCAGTCCCAGTGCCGGCCGTTCGGGCCGGTGGTTTCCCACATCAACAGGCCGCGGCCATCGCCCAGGTCCGGGTTATAGGCGCCGAACTGGTGGCCGGTGTACTTCATGGCGATCGGATCCATGCCGTCCAGCAATGCCTGACCGCCGCCGATGCGGGCCCAGTCTTCGCGGTCGCCCGGTTCCAGCCCCATGTCATCCGCCAGATCGTCGTTGAAGAGCACCAGTTTGGGCTCTTTGAGCGGTGTCGGCTGGATGCGGGTGTAGAAGTGGTCGGCAAGTCGGATATAGCGGTTTTCAACGCTCAGGGCTGTCAGAAGACCTCCTTCGGGTGATCGCTGCATCACGCCATTTAAGTTGTTCACTCTAAATCCAGTGTGCATCTTTCAATAAGATTTGCACAGGGGAGCAGACCATTGATGGACACCCATTTACCCATTGTCGAACGGCTTTTCCAGAACTGGCAGAACACGCTGGGACCGGCCACTGACGCGTACCGGAACCACGTCTATCGCGTCTTCAACCTGACCCGCTGCCTCTGCCCCGATCTGACCGACACCGAGCAGCGTTTACTGGAGGTTGCGGCGGCTTGTCATGACGTGGGGATCTGGCTGGATGGCAGCTTCGATTACCTGACGCCGTCGGCGGACCGGGCGTCGGCATGGCTGTCCCGGCATCCGGACCTGACCGGGCTCTCACTGGAGGAGGAGCAGCGGCAGGTGCGCCGGATCATCCATGATCACCATAAGATCCGCCCATCGGACGATCGCCTGGCCAATGCCTTTCGCAAGGCCGACTGGGCCGATGTGACAGGGCTTTACGGCATCGCCGGCATACCGACCGATTCCCGGCGCCAGATTCGGGAACAGTTTCCCTCGCTGGGATTCCGCCGCCTGCTGTTTGGCCTCGGTGTTGCCCATGCACGCCGTCATCCGCTGTCGCCTTTGCCGATGCTGCGATGGTAGCGGCTGACACAAGCTTGTCGTCAAACTGTCACATCCCTGGTTTTAACTGTTGGTCTATACCAAAGGAAACCGATGTGCTTGCTATCTTCGACCTTGACGAGACCCTGATTGCGGGCGACAGCTCGCACCTGTTTGCCGAATACCTGGTCCGGGAAGGATTTGCGACGGAGGAAACGCTGCTTGAGCCCAACCGGGGCTTCATGGCGGCCTATCACCGGGGCGATCTGGACCTGGATGCCTACATGCAGTGCAACCTGGCGCCGGTTTGCGGCTGGTCGCGCGAGCGGTTTGACGCCGTCGTGGCCGACTTTATCGAACGGGAGATCCGGCCCCGCATCCTGGCGACCGGTGTCGAACGGGTGGCCTGGCACCGCGGTCGGGGTGACCGGTTGCTGGTGATCTCCGCCACCGGCGATCACCTGGTCAAACCCATCGCCCGAGTGTTGGGCATCGAGGACGCGCTGGGCGTCGAAGTGCTCTGGGAGGCGGATCGGCTGACCGGCGCCATCGGCCGCCTGCGCCCCTTCCAGCAAGGCAAGATCGATGCCCTGGAACGCTGGCTGGCCGGTGAAGCCATGGCGCCGATCTGGTTCTATTCCGACTCCCACAACGACCTGCCGCTGCTGAATCGCGCTGACGTGCCGGTCGCGGTGAATCCCGATGCCCGGTTGTCCCGGCATGCTGTAAACGCCGGCTGGGCCGTGCTGAGGGATGAGGTGGCTACCGCATGACGCTGCGCCAGCTCAATCTGGCGCGGGCCGTGATGGCCTCGGCACGGTACCGCCGCCGTATCGCATCCCCGGATGCACGGTCAAACCGGCCGCTCCCTCCACCGGTTCCCATGCCGCCGGACAGCGGCACTCGACTGCTCGCCTGACGCGTTATCCAAGCACCACCATCATCAGTCCCAGCAGGATAATGACCACACCCACTATTTTGGGTCGATACAGCGATTCCCCCAGAAAATGCCAACCCATGGCCACCCCGATCGGGATGCTCACCTGCCGGAAGGCGACCACGTAACTGACATCGTCGGCATAGGCCATGGACCAGATCACGAGCGCGTAGGTGGCCATGATCATGACGCCGGTCAGGGCCGTGCTGCGCCAATATCGGAAGAGCGACACCAGTTCGCGCCGCTCGCCGGACGACGGCAGCAGGAAGAGCGTCAGCCAGGCCAGCGCGGACCAGGCCTGCAACACCACGTACACCAGCGCCACATCACCGTCTGCGTCCGGCGTCGGCCATTGCTCGCGCATCAGTCCGGTGGCTGCATCGTCGACGATGGAGTAACCGGCTGTGCCGGCGGCTGCGATGAGGGCAAACAACGTGGCCAGGTTCTGGTAGTTGCGCCAACGCAGCTGGCGGAAGTGCTGCATGGGCAGAACGATGCAACCGGCAACGATCAGCAGGATGCCCAGCACAGCCCAGGCGGAGATACGTTCAGCGGTGCCGAGAAAGACCGAACCAAACAGCACGATCAGCAGGGGAGAGGAGCGGGCCAGCGGGTAGACGATGGATAGCTCACCATGCCGATAGGCCGCCGCCAGGCAGGACAGGTACACCGCCTGGAAAAAACCGGTCAGCACCACCAGCCACCAGGTCTCCGTTGATAACCGGGCCAGGCCATCGATATTCAATCCAATGAGTGGCAATGCCAGCAGGGCGCTCCAGAGGGTGCTGTGCCAGAAGAAGGCCCCACCGGGACTGACTTTCTTGCCGAACAGGTTCCAGCCGGCGTGGGTCAGTGCCGAGAGCAGCACCAACCCGATTGCAAACAGGCTCATTTGAAGAGGCGGGAGATTCGAGAAAAGGTCATGCGCCCCGCCGCCAGGCCCGGGTCGCCCGGTCCAGCCAGGCTCGCAGCGCGCCTTGCAGCAATTTCGCGCCGGCACAGGTCAGCATGATCATCACCGCCATGGCGGCGGCCGGAGCGATGTCGCCGGCCTCGTCCATACTCATCACCGCCACCGATGCCAGCTGGGTGTGCGGGCCGTACAGGAAAACCACGGCGGAGACCGTCGTCATGGCATTGACAAACAGGTACAGCGCCACATCGAGGATAGCCGGCAGGCACAGCGGCAGGGTCACCGTGAACAGCACGCGCCAGCGAGAAGCTTTGAGGGATTCGCCCACCGCCTCGAACTCCTTGTCGAGCTGTTTAAGGGCGGTGACCGCCGTCAGGTGCGAGACCGCATAGAAGTGCGTCACGGTGCACAGAATCAGGATCAGCAGCGTGCCGTACAGGCCGTTGAGCGGGTTGTCCGGGTGGTTGAAAAAGAAGATATACGCCAGCCCCAGCACCAGCCCCGGCACCGCCAGGGGCAGCAGGGCAAAGAACTGGAACAGGCCAGCCATGGTCTTCGACTGTGGCGTTCGCTCCATCAGCCAGGCGTTGAAGAATACCAGCGCCGTACCCAGTACCATGGCGCCCAGGGCCATGAGCAGGCTGTTGGTGTAGGCGCTCCAGCCACCGCCGTCCATCAGGTCGAAACGGTAGTTGCTGAAGCTCAGGTTCAGGTTGTAGGGCCAGAAGGTCACCAGCGAGGCGTAGATGGCCATACCGATAATAGCGACGATGAAGACCAGCGTCGGCGTCAACATTGCAGCGCCCAGCCAGTCCCGACCTGGGTTGTGGGGCGGTTTGTAGGGCGCCGAACGGGCCGAGAGGCTGGCCGACTGTTTACGCTGGACGATGCGGTCAGCGGCGAACGCGAGCAGGGCCGGCAGCAGGAGCAGGATGCTGACCACAGCGCCCATTTCGAAGTGCTGTTGTCCGATGACCTGTTTGTAGATGTCGGTGGCCAAGACATCGAACTGACCGCCAATGACTTTCGGCACGCCGAAATCGGTGATCACCAGCGTAAAGACCACGAAGGCGGCGCTCACCAGGCCATAACGGGCGCCCGGCACGGTCACCGTCCAGAAGGTACGCCATCCGCTCGCCTTGAGCGCCGTCGCGGCTTCGTAGTGGCGGCCGTCGGCATTCTCCATGGCGGTCAGCAGAATCATGAGCGCATGGGGAAAGGTCCAGAAACACGAGCCCATGACGATGCCGATCGGCCCGTAGATATCGGCGCCCATCATCCAGTTGTTAAGGATGCCCTGGTTGCCGAACAGGTAGACGAGGCTGATACCGGGCAGCAGCGACGGGGCCAGGATCGGCAACACCAGCGCGCCTCGAATCCAGCCGGTCCAGGGCAGCCGCGTGCGGGTAATGGCCCAGGCGGCCATGAACGCCAGGCTGACCACGATCACCATGCTCAGGGCCGACACCCAGAGCGAGTTGAAGAACGCGGACTCGATACCGCCCATCTGCAGGTAGTGGGTGAAGTTGGCCAGCCCCACGAACTCGCCGTCGCGGTTTTCCACCGCTTTGGAGAGCAGCGAGTAGAGCGGGGCCAGCACGAGCAGGAACAGGACGCCGCAGCCAGCACCCAACAGGACGGTGAATAGGCCCGGGCGCCGGAAAGTCCGCCGACGTTCGACGGCTGGACTGAGAGGGGCCACTTTGAGTGATGATTCAAGCATTGGATCGAAGTCCCCGTGGGCAGTTTTGGCCGCCCACACCAGAAAATGGATCAGGCGGCGAAGCAGTGCAGGGCTTCCGCCGGCAGTGAGATGCAGACCTCGGCCCCCGGGACCAGGCCCAGCTGACGTGCGGATCGAGGATCGACGTCGACCAGTAACGTTGGCTCAAGCCCTTCCAACTGCACGCGTGTCCGGATAAAGGCACCGAGGTAATCCATCGCCACGACCCGACCGTTCCAGTCGCCCTGGCCAACCGGCAGCAGGTGGACATCCTCGGGACGAATGGCCAGGCAGAGACGGTCCGCTTCGGCAACGGGCGCCTGGACCGAGAAGTCGTGATTGCCCACGCGCACGCGATGGGTGTCGAGGGCAGCACCGTCCAGGAAATTCATGGCGCCGATAAAAGCGGCTACGAACGTAGAGGCCGGCTGTTGGTAGATTTCCAGCGGCGTGCCCACCTGTTCGATGACGCCGTTGTTCATGACCACCACCCGGTCCGCCATCGATAGCGCTTCTTCCTGGTCGTGGGTGACCATGATGGTGGTGACGCCCAGTTGCTTCTGCAGTTGTCGGATCTCACCGCGAAGGTGCTGTCGGACCTGGGCATCCAGGGCCGACAGGGGTTCGTCCAGCAGCAACAGGCCGGGTGACGGTGCCAGGGCCCGGGCGAGGGCAACACGCTGTTGCTGGCCGCCGGACAGCTGGGCGGGGTATTTGCGGGCGTGGTCCACCAGGCCAACCATGTTCAGCAGCGCATCGACGCGTTCTCGGATGGCCTGGCGGGGCATGCCGATACTGCGCAGGCCGTAGGCGATGTTGTCGATCACCGTCATGTTGGGGAACAGAGCGTAAGACTGGAACACGATCCCGAAATCCCTCTCGCGGGGCGGCGTGTGGGAGATGTCGCTCTCCCCCTGCTGGAGCGTGCCGGCCGACTGCTGTTCCAGG
Organism: Marinobacter sp. NFXS9; assembly: GCF_040148665.1. NCBI lineage: Bacteria > Pseudomonadati > Pseudomonadota > Gammaproteobacteria > Pseudomonadales > Marinobacteraceae > Marinobacter > Marinobacter sp. NFXS9. The sequence continues at coordinate 347,968 of NZ_JAGDDW010000002.1, forward strand.
CCCGCGATGATGCGGAGCAGAGTGGTCTTGCCGCAGCCCGAGGGGCCGAGGAAGCAGACGAGCTCGCCGGGTTCGACGGTCAGGTCGATCTGTTTGAGGGCACAGAAATGCCCGAAATGTTTCTCGACATCGCGCAGCGCGAGGCGGCTGCCCTGGATGGTCTGGTTCATGGCGTGTTCTCCTGAGTAAGTCCCTTGCGTCTGGCTTCGAGGGCGGGAAGACAGGCGGAAAGGCCCTGCGGATGCAGGGCGCGTTTCATGCGGCTTTATTCGGCGGCTTCTGACTTGCCGTCATACCGCCGCTGCCACTCGGCGAGGATGGCGTCGCGGTGGCTGGCGGCCCAGCCGAAGTCGTTGTCGATGATCAGCTCGTCGGCGTTGGCCGGGAAATACTCGACTGGCTGTGCGACGCCGGGCATCCCGACAATGGCGTAGCCTTCGTTGTACATTTCCATGGCCTTGTGGGAGATGGACCAGTCCACCAGGGTCTTGGCGGCGTCCATCTTCTTGGTGCCCTTGACGATGGCCGTGGCTTCCACTTCCCAGCCCAGACCTTCTTTCGGGAAAACCACCTCCAGCGGCGCGCCTTTCTGCTTCAGGCGGGCACCGCGGAAGGCGAAGGAAACGCCGATCGGAGTTTCACCGGCAGCGGCCATCTTGCAGGGCTTGGACCCGGAGTGCGTGTAGCGGGCGATGTTCTGGTGCAGGTCGTCCATGTACTGCCAGCCGGCGTTCTCGCCCATCATCTGCAGCCAGGCGGACACGTCCAGGAAGCCGGTGCCGGAAGAGTTCGGGTTGGGCATGACGACATGGTCTCGGTAGACCGGCTTGGTCAGGTCCTGCCAGCTGGCGGGCATGGGCAGGCCCAGTTTGTCGGATTCGATGGTGTTGACGCAGATGGCAGCCATCCAGGCGTCCATACCCACCCAGGACGGGGTCGCGTCCTTGTCGCGGAATTTCGGGGACAACTTGTCCAGGCCCTTGGGCGCGTATGGTTGCAGCATACCTTCGCCCTTCAGCAGCAACAGGCTGGTGCCGGCCAGGCCCCAGATCACGTCCGCGTGGGGGTTGTCTTTCTCGGCCAGCAGGCGGGCGGTCACGACGCCGGTGGAGTCACGTACCCAGTTGATCTTGATGTCCGGGTGGTCTTCGTTGAAACGCTGGGCATACTTCTGCAGGTCTTCGGCTTCCACCGCGGTGTAGACGGTCAACTCGGTCTCCGCGTGGGCGGTTACGGCGAGGGCGCACAGGCCGAGGGCCAAGGAATGTCGCAGGGATTTAAGCAGGGTCACGTTGAGCTCCTTTAATCGTGGATTGCGTCAGAAAGTTCAGTCATCAGAGTGTTGCGCTAACCGCATCCGGCTTTTGGTCTATACCAGATTGCGTCTTTAACCTTAGGGTCTTCAGATTGCAGCGGCGTGACAGTCTGGTGACCGTCACATGGCAATGCATCAGGGGCGCTCGCCGCGGCTCAGACGAATGCCAATCGCCGCCAGAACGGCGGGCAGTTCGGCAATGGAATCAATTACATAATGCGCGCCGGTCATCGCCATTCGGTGTCTGGCCGTGGCCAGGCGTGCGCTCTGCTCTGATTCGAGGAGGCGGTTCCAGTCCGTCTGGTCCATACCAATGGCATTGCCGGAGGCGACCACGGCCACCGTCCACATGCCGGCGTTGAGTCCTTCCTCGATGCCGGTGCCGGTGTCGTCCACTTTCACACAGCCCTGGACGGCAGTGGCCTCCAGTTCCAGTGCGTTCTGCAGGCTCATGTGCGGCGCCGGGCGACCCTGAGGGACTTCCGTGGCGCAGACGATGCTCTGCGGTTCGAATCCCTGTCGGGTCAGGTGCGGCAACATGGCGCTGACCATGTCCCGGTTGTAGCCGGTGTTGGTGCCCATGCGCACGTTGTTGTCCCGGCACCAGGCCTGCAACTCCAGTGCACCCGGAATCAGCGTGGCGCGGCCGGCGATGGTGTCGGTTTGCAGGGGGACGAATGCCCGGTAGAGGCGCTCGATGTCGTCTTCGTCGGGTGCCTGGCCGTGCCGGGCCGTCCACTGGTCGCGGATACGGGGTATGGCGAGCAGTTGGCGGATGTGTTCGCGCTTCTCGGTACCCATCGGCGCCCGGGCCTCAGCCTCGCTCAGGTCGATGCGCTCCTGTTCGAACAGTCTCAGGAAGGCCTGGATCGGGGCCATTGACCCGTAGTCCACGCAGGTGCCCGCGAGGTCGAGGATCACAGCCTGGATTGGGCCGGTGTAGCGGCGTTGGTATTGGTAATTTACGGTCGGGGCAGACATGATATCTCCTGGGTCAGGCCGTCATCAGGTTGTCGGGGGCGGCGGCCGGCGCGGGTACGGGAAGCGCAATATCGAGCGATCGGCAGGCACCGGCGATGGCGATAAGGACGGCGTCAATCTGGGCGTCGTGAAGCTGGCCGATGCAGCCGATCCGGAAGCTTTCGGCCACCGTCAGCTTGCCCGGATAGATCACGAAGCCCTGGTCCTTGATGGTGTTGTAGAAGCGCGTGAAGTCGAAGCCGGCGTGATCCGGCGAGAGGAATGTGACGATGATCGGTGACAGCCAGGCGTCGGCCAGCAGCGTCTGGAAACCCAGTTCGCGCATGCCGGCCACCAGTCGGTCACGGTTGCGCCGGTAGCGGGTCAGGCGCCCGGCCACGCCACCTTCGGTCTGGTGTTCACACAGGGCCTGGTGGAACGCGGCAACCACATGGGTGGGCGGCGTGTAGCGCCACTGGCCGGTGCGCTGCATATAGCGCCACTGATCGTAGAGGTCCATGGACAGGCTGTGGCTGCGGCCTTCACTGTCGGCGAGGCGGTCTTCCCGCACGATCACGAAACCGAATCCGGGCACGCCTTCGAAGCATTTGTTGGCGGACGACACCAGTGCGGTGAATGGCAAGGTTGCGGCATCCACCGGCAGTGCGCCGAAGCCGCTCATGCTGTCGATGATCAGATCTCGCCCGCGTTGCTTGCAGACTGCCGCAATCTCTTCGACGGGATTCTGGATGCCGGAGCTGGTCTCACAATGAACCACGACCACCTGGCGGATGGACGGATCGTCACGCAGGATTCGGTCGACCTCGTCACCCCGGGGCGGCTGGTAGTCACCCTTGTCCAGCGTGATCACCGGACGCTCCAGGATGTCGAGAATGCGGGCGATCCGTTGGCCGTAGGCGCCGTTCATCAGCACCAGGGTGCGGCTGGCCGGGTCGATCAGCGTGCCCAGGGTGGCTTCGACCGAGAACGTGCCGCTGCCCTGCATCGGGACGCAGACGTGCGTGTCGCGGGCATTGGCGATGGCCAGCAACCGGTCGCAGATGTCGGCCGTCATGGTGTTGAAGTCACCGTCCCAGGATCCCCAGTCCCGCAGCATGGCCTGTTTGACGGTCAGGCTGGTGGTCAGGGGACCCGGGGTCAGGAGGTAAGGGTCGCGTTGAGGCGTGTCGGTCATGGTGGACTCCGTTGGCTTAACCGGTGCGCTTGTCCGCCCGTGCCAGGGCACAGCGGTGCTGGAATGCGGGATCGAAAGGGTTGACCGGCCCGAAGCGGTCGGGCCGGAAAGGGGAGGCGTCGACGAAAGGCGATTGCCTGAGGGCCAACTCCGCGATCAACCGGGCGATGCCGCCAGACAGGCCGATTCCGGCCCCGGAACAGCCGGTAGCCGCCATAAAGCCTTCGAGGCCGGGCAAGGTGCCCAGCAGCGGCCGGCCGTCCGGGGTGTAGCTGGAAATGTTGCTGACGTAATGGGCCAGTGGCGTGGATTCAATCAGCGGACACTGGCGGGCCAGTTCGGGCGCGCCTTCCAGCAGTGCGGCCTGGCCGTCACTGTCGGTATTAAAGGCGAACCCGCTCAGGTGGTTGGGCAGGGCGCCGGGATTGGCAAACACGGCCTGCCGGTCTCTCAGACCAAACAACAGTCCCCCGACTTCCGGGCGTGCGTAGCTGCGGCTGTCCGGCAGGATGGTGATCGGGCCGTCTCGGTAAACCCGCTCATCTTTGGCAGTGATCCAGTAATGGCTGCGCACGGCGCCCATGGCCAGCGGGACATCGATGGCGCTGGCCAGTGCAACGCTCCAGGGACCGGCCGCGTCGATAACCTGATCAGTGTTGAGCCGATCGCCGGTGCTGAGCTGGAGTCCATTCACCCGATGGCCGTTGCGACAGATTTCGGTGACGGTTGTCCCGAGGAGAAAGCGGGCTCTCCGGTTTCGGGCCCGGGCGGCATAGGCCTGGCAGAGCTGGTAAGGGTCAATATAGCCGTCACCGGGGAACCACAGGGCGCGCGCCTCCGCGCTCACGTTCAGCCAGGGCGCACGGGCCATGGCCTCGGTGGCGTCGATCCAGACGTGGGTCAGGTTCTGGTTCCGGGCATGATGGGCCGTGGCGGTGAGTTGATCGAGCCCGTCGTCACTCTCAGCAACGTGGAGGCTGCCCACCTTGCGCAGCGGCAGGGCGCTCCCGCTGTCGTCGGACAGGCTCTCGATGGTGTCGAAGGTTTCGCCAACCAGTCGCGCCATCGCCGGGTTTGGACGGGCCCGGGTCAGGAGGGCGGCGGCGTGACTGGTGGTCTGCTCGCCCAGGCCGTGGCGTTCGATCACTGTAACCCTGAGGCCGGGTGTGGCGCTCAGCCGGTCGGCAATGGCGCATCCCAGGATGCCGCCGCCAATAATGGCGATGTCGGTAGTTGAAGCGGGCATATTGCCTGTCCGTTGTTGCTCATCTGGTATAGACCAGTTTTTCAGGCGGACATGACCGTTTGATGACGAATCCGTGACGATTCACAGAAAGGGCGGGGCTTGGGGGCTTGAGGAAGGGCAGACAGAAGGCTGAGCCCGTGCGGGCTCAGGAGGCGTTGACGTCGACGGTGATGCAGAGGGTGTCGTGCAGCCAGAATTCCTCATCGAACTCGATGAAGCGGCCGTTGCCGTCTCGGCTGAGCCGGTTCACATAGAGGCCGGCGGTGCCCGCACTGACGCACAGAGCTTCGGCCTGGGGATCCACCAGCGCCGTCGGGTACATCTGGATCTGCTTCTGGGTCAGCTCCACGCCGTAGCGCTCGCGCAGGAGTTTCCAGAGGGACCGGTTGAAGTCGAACCGCTCGATGCCGGGCAGGCGGGCCGGGTCAAGGTAGATGTTTTCCACCAGGACCGGCCGTCCGTCGATATAGCGCCGTCGGCGCAGGTGCACGATGGATTGTCCGGGAGCCAGGCCAGTCCGGGTGGCCAGCCAGGAGGACACGGTCGTCAGGTCCACGCCCAGGGTCTCCGTGCGCGGCTCGCGGCCCTGGGCCGAGACGTAATCGGTGAAGCTGTAATCGTAGGTCGGGTTGTAGACCAGGCGAGCGGGCGAGACGAACCAGCCGCGGCGGTTGGAGCGATAGATCTTGCCCTCGGCTTCCAGCTGCGACAGGGCCAGGCGGGCGGTCACCCGGGTCGTGTCGTGGGACTCGGCCAGCACGCGCTCGGACGGCAGGCGCGTATGCGGTGGCAGGTTGCCGGACTGGATGTCATCGGCAAGATGGTCCCGCACCTTGAGGTAAATCGGGATTCGCGTCGCGGTGGGTGCGGCGTCAGCCATGCCGGTTCCTTATGCCGTTGGGTAAAACGTGCGGTTGGGTAGAACTGGTCGATACCAGGATTCTATCAGATGGCTTCGCAGGCTAGTGACTCCCGATGACAGCATCATGACAACGCCGTGCCAGGTAAGATTCCGGTAGAATGCGGCCATGTCTGAACCGATGCTGCCTGACCGATTCCGCTCCCGACGTCCCCGCGTGCTGCTCCTGTCCGGCTACGATGCCGGCAGCCATCGCCGCTGGCGGGAACAGCTGGTGAATTCGCAACCCGACTTCGACTGGGAGGTCCTGGCCCTGGCGCCCCGCTATTTCCGCTGGCGGATCCGGGGTAACGCCCTGAGCTGGCTGGATGAGCCGCTGCTCCAGGAAAACCTGGACCTGATCGTGGCCACCTCGATGGTGGACCTGGCGGGACTGCGCGCCTTTCACCGGCATCTGGCGACGGTGCCGGCCTTGCTCTTCATGCACGAAAACCAGTTCGCCTACCCGGACTCGGGCGATCAGCATGCCAGCGTCGATCACCAGATGGTGAACCTCTACAGCGCCCTGGCGGCGGACCAGGTCGCCTTCAACAGCGAGTGGAACCGGGCGAGCTTTCTGCAGGGCATCCGGGCGCTGCTGAACCGTTTACCCGATGCCATTCCCGAAGGCGTAACCGAGCGCATCGAGCGTAGATCCAGTGTCCTGCCGGTGCCGATCGATGACGCGCTGTTTGAGGCGCGCAAGCATCCGATCAACCGGGATTGCCCGCACCTGTTGTGGAATCACCGTTGGGAGTATGACAAAGGGCCGGATCGATTGCAGGCGCTTCTCGACCACTTGGTGGCCAGTGGCCAGGACTTCCGACTGAGTGTGGTCGGGGAACAGTTCCGGCGTCAGCCTGAGGCTTTCGAGATCATTCGGGCGCGGCATGGAGACCGCGTGATCAACTGGGGCTTCCTGGCCGATCGGACCGATTACGATCGACTGCTGCGGCAGGCCGACGTGGTGCTGTCGACGGCCCTGCACGATTTTCAGGGCCTGGCCATGCTGGAGGCAATGGCGGCAGGTTGCCTGGCGCTGGCGCCGGATCGGTTGGCCTATCCCGAATATGTGGCGAGGACCGGCCTGTATCCCAGCCAGCCGGACGATAACGCTGAGGAAGCTGCCGGCGCCGCCGTCACACTTCGAGATCTCCTGCGAAACGGCCGGGGCGCCCCTGTCGATGGATGGCGTCTCTCAGAGCTCCAGCCCCAGTATCGTCGTCTGCTGACTTCACTGCTGGTGGGCTAGCGCCGCTTTGACCTTCTCGGCCACTTTGGGCTTCAGACGATCCTGCTCAAGCAGCCAGGTTACGCAGGCCCGCAGGGTCTGTTCAGCGTTCTTCGGCGTCAGGGCAAACGTCTCGTTGGTTTCCCGGGTGTCGATGTACGCGTAGCGCTCGGCGACTTCGTACACCAGGTCATAGGTGAACGGCGGCGTCATACCAATCAGCCGGCACACCCGCTCGGTCCATTTAGCACTCCACAGCAGCATGCCGCGACCGAAGGGCAGGTGCATCGGCTTGATGCCGGTGAGTGTCTTCAGCAGCCGTGCGGCCTGCTTCACTTCAATATTCTCGCCACCCACCACGTAGCGACGCCGGTTCTCACCCCGGGTGAGGGCGGCCACGTGGGCGGCGGCCACATCGCGGACATCCACCAGGTTCAGGCCGCCGGGATAGGTCTGGCCAATGCCGTTCAGCCAGTCCATGACCAACTGATTGGACGGGGTGATGCGGTAATCGCCGGGGCCAAGCACGATGGCGGGACAGATGACGACCAGGTGGATGCCGGACTCCTCCGCCAAAGCCTGGGCGGTCTGCTCGCTGCGGGTCTTGGCGATGTAGTACGGGTTTTCAGGATCGTTGTTCCAGTCGTCCCCAGTGCGCAGTGCCTGCGGGTCGTAGGAGAAGCCGACAGACGCGACGGAGCTGGTGTAGACAATACGCTGGATCTGGTTGGCCCTGGCGGCGGCAAAGACATTGCGGGCACCCTGGATGGCGGGCTCCACAATCTCGTCCGGCGATTTGGCAATGGTTTTATAGACCGCGGCCATGTGAATGATGGCATCCATCGACTCCGCTGCTTCGGTGATCGCCCTGGCGTCCATGATATCGCCGCGGAAGAGGTCGACCTCAAGCCCTTCCAGACCGCGCAGGTCAGCGGATGGACGGACAAATGCCCGGACGCTGTGGCCTTGTTCAATCAGTTGTCGGACGACGTGGCTGCCAATATGACCGTTGGCGCCGGTAACCAGAACCCGCATGGTGGCTCCCTTTTGATCGAGGCTCTTGAGACGTGAGTGAAAAACCTATCCGATTCTTCGCTAAAAGTGGATAGGCGTCTGTTGGCCAGGTCTCGTTTAACAAAATGTGAGTTTATGTAAGTATTTGTAAATGTTAAAAAATTGTAAAATCACGTGAAACAGTTCACGATAACGCCTCGGTTCCATCGCGATAATGGAACGCTCATCGGGGGGATGTCATGGACGCATCCCGACCTGTCAGACATGCAATGATTTGCGGTGGGTGAAAGAGGTACGCACCATGCTCAAGAAAATGCAGCAGATGATTGATCGACGGAAGAGTCACAAGGACAACGCCGGTCACCAGGGCGCCCTGCCGGAGGCGTCTCCGGCCAAACCGGCCGACCAGGCCAAACGTGACGAGTGGGATATGTCCCCGCAGGATGCGTTGCAGGTCGGTATTGTGGCCCGCTACAAGTAACTTGAAGCGGTGAGTATGACCGGTGCAAGGTTTCCATTGATGCAGGGCTGTGGAAAGATGATTGGAAACGGTCCCCTTTCCCTGTCCGGTGAACATGGCAGCATCCGACGGTTTACTGAGTCCAGACGATACCCGTCAGTTACAACCCCGATTTGCCCTGATACTGGCGCTGAGCGCTTGTGTCCACCTTCTCCTGTTCGTTTTACTTCCCAGGACCTTCTGGCAACCGGATGCCACGGGCGTGCCCGCCGCGCTCTCGATTGAGATCGTAAAGCCTGAGCCGGAACCGGCGCCCAAACCCGAGCCAAAACCGAAACAGCCGGTTGCCAAACAACAGGAGCAACCCGAGCAGCGTCAGCATCTGCCCCGGAACAACGCTGAAAAGACAGACCTGCGCGGCACCGATTTCGAGGCGCCTGTCGAGGATACACCGGTAGCGGGTGAGAGCACCCCCACGCAGACTCATGTCAACGCCGAGGATAACAAGACCCGCATCGCCGAGGGTCAGCCAGACAAGACGGAGAAGGCGGCCGCCAGACCCCAGGTCACATCAAAACAGGCGACCACATCGGTTCCCGAGAAACAGGCGAAGAAACCCCAGGCGCCCCAGGGGATGAAATCCCTGTCGGATCAGGAGCTGGCGGGCGCCCGGGCCGGCTCCCAGGTCAGTGAAATCGAGCGCCGCCGTATCCAGATGGTCAACCATTTCCTGGCCCGGATGCAGATCCAGGTCGACGAGCGATTTCGCAAGCCGCTGGATGCGCGGGCCTTCGAGGAAGGGGTGATTTCCTTTGAACTGGACCCATCGGGCTATTTGTTGTCGGCCCGCATTGTCCAGTCCTCCGGCAACACCCGGTTGGATGCCAGCGCCTTGCAGGCCATCCGGGCTGTACCTCGCTTTGAGGTGCCGGATTCGCCCATTGTGGCGGCCCGGTACTATCGCCACCTGACGTTTCGCTACACCGGCGAATAGCGGTCGCCGGATTCAGCGGGTAAAGTAACGCATCGCCAACAGCCTGAACCGATTCTCCATGCTTAATACTCACGACGTCCTGCTCCGCAACCGCGAATACCTGACCGGCCGCCTGGCCCTGATTGGCCTGGTGGAGGCCTCTGTTCTGGGCCAGCTTCCGGGGGAACCCGGGGTGTTGGTGACCGATCATGCCGGTATCCATGAACAGTGGCAGGCACTGACGGACTGGCCGTCTGTTTTCGGGTACGACGGCCCGGCGCTGGCTGCGGACAGCGTGGACAGCGTGGTGGTGTTCATGCCCAAATCCCGGCAGGAGCTGGAACTGAGGCTGGCGCTGGCCGGGCATCTGACCCGTGCCGGCGGCACGCTGTTGCTGATTGGCGAAAAGAAAGAGGGCATTGCCGGTGGGGCGCGGGTGCTGCAGTTTACCTATCCGGATGCCTGCAAGGTGGACAGCGCGCGTCACTGCCAGGTCTGGATGGCGACGGTGCCCGCCGGTATGACCGGCTTCAACCTGTCTGCCTGGCGGAACTGGCACGTCATTAGAGCTGGCGGGATCGAGCTGGACGTGGCCGGCTTGCCGGGGATTTTCTCGGACGGCCGGCTCGACGTTGGAACGAAGCAGTTGTTGGCATCCTTCGAGGGCGAGACACCGGCCGGTCCGGTGCTGGACTTTGCCTGTGGTGCCGGTGTGGTGGGGGCGTGGCTGGCTCGCAAGGTACCGGATCTGACCGTCGATGCCGTGGACGTACAGTTCCAGGCGGTGGCCTGTGCCCGGGAGACCTACGCCCGGAACCATGTCAAAGGCGAGATCCGGCCATCGGATGGGTTGGCGGCGGTCACCGGTCATTACCGGCTTTTGGTCAGCAATCCACCGTTCCACACCGGCGTAAAAACCGATACGACGATGACCGAAGCGTTCCTGCGGGACGCGGCCAGACACCTGCAATCCGGTGGCGAGCTGCGCATTGTGGCCAACAGCTTCCTGCCTTACCCGGAGCTGATCAAACGTTATATCGGGCCGTGTGAAACCCTCAGCGAAGACCGCAAGTTCAGCGTCTACCGGGCGTTTCGGCGATAGCCGCCTCAGGCGCCGTAGTAGCCGGGCGTCCCCTCGATTGCGGTCGGGCGGTGCGGTATCAGCCCTTCTTCCTGGTAGTGGATATCCCACCAGCAATGGGGCAGCTGCTCGCCGGATGGAAACGATAACGACTGCTTGTCGAAGCTTTCCGGATCCTGCGTCTCTTCACCCCAGAGGAACCAGCCTTCCACGGTGTCCTTGCAGGGGTTGGTCAAGGTCGTCAGGTCGTTGGTCTCGATCAGATGCCCGGTAGGCATGTGTTTGAGTAACATAGCAAACCTCCCTCGGGAAGCCGCTGAACGGACGCCATTGAGGACTGAATCAGCGCTTCCTGTGTTCACTGTATGGTCAGCATAGTCCTTACGTTGGCCCTGAAAAAGCAGATTGTCGTTGGGCCGCGGCGTTCACTGAAATGTCCCCAAACCGTCACAGAGCTGTCACTGCAACGGGCGAGGCTGGCCATGAAACCAGCCAACGGTGAGGGAAAGGCGGATGCACCAATACCGGAGTGTGTTTATCTCGGACGTTCACCTGGGGTCACCGGACTGCCAGGCGGATTATCTATTGGATTTTCTCGACAACGTGCGGTGCGAAACGCTTTATCTGGTGGGTGACATTATTGATTTGATTGCCATGCAGCGACGGGTCCATTTCCCCGCGTCGCACCAGGCGGTGGTGCGCAAGCTTGTCGAATTGGCGGCGACCGGCACGAAAGTCATCTACGTGCCTGGTAATCACGATGAGTTCCTGCGCAATTTCTGCGGTCAGACCCTGGCCGGTATCGACCTGCGCCACAAGGCGGTGCATACCACGGCGGACGGACGCCGGTTTGTGGTTTGCCACGGCGATGAATTCGATCAGGTGGTGCGCTGCAGTCCGCTGCTGCTTCTGGTGGGCGATCGGGCGCACGGCATCCTGTTGCGCCTCAACCGGTGGTACAACGCCTGGCGACGGATGCGAGGCAAGCCCTATTGGTCGCTGGCGGCCTGGATCAAAACGCGCATTGGTCAGGCCCGCGCTTTTATCCAACGTTTCGAGATGGCGGCCCTGACCGCCGCCGAGCGTGGTCAGTACGATGGCTACATCTGCGGGCATATTCACTCGGCCGGTTTCCGGCAGGGCTCGGGTGGCCTTTACGTCAACGACGGCGATTGGGTGGAGCACTGTACCGCGCTGGTGGAAAACTTCGACGGCCATCTGGATATCCTGCACTGGTCGGAACGGCCGCACATTGTGGAATCCGAACCCGAGCGCTCGCCGGCCCGGGCGCCGGGCTGGACAGGCCCCGTGCCGGTTCAGCCGGATTCCGGAGGGCTTACGGCGCGGGTGTCCACGCGCCACTGAAGTGATGCTGTCCGTTACGGTGCGCTGGAGTCGTTGGCCCGTGAACGCTTGAGATCGGCGCGCATTTTCAGGCGCGCCTCGCGGCGCATGTCCGCCTCACGGTAGCGCCGCAGCTGCTTGTGGGTTTCCGGCTCGACTTCCGGCACCGTTAGCGGTTCGCCGTTGTCGTCCAGAGCGACGAAGGTGAAATAGGCGGATACGATATGCCGCTCTTCCCGCGTGTAGCTGTTCTCCGCTACCACCCGAACCCCGATTTCCATGGACGAATGCCAGCTGCGATTGATCGAGGCCCGAAAGATCAGGGTGTCGTTGCCCTTGGCAGGCGCCCGGAACGCGAAAGAATCCACCGCCGCTGTGACACAGACACAACCGGAATGGCGTTCGGCCACGACCAGGGCGAGCCGGTCGCACTTGGCCATGATCATGCCACCAAACGCGGTCTGGTGGGCGTTCAGGTCGTTCGGGAAGACCTTGTAGACGTGACCTTCAATCGCGGACGCCGAAACCGTCGCGGTCCGGGGTGTTTGCATGGGCGAGTCCCTCGTGAAATCGGATGGTCTTTGGGGCGCGAGTTTCTCAGATAGCGCTGTTGACGGCCATCCGGACATAAAAAAGCCCCTGGGGTGAGGGGCAAGAAAGCTCCGTTGTGAACAGGAGCGATCGTCGATGCTCGGTTTGCGGCGTCACTGACGGTCGCTGTTCTCAGCGTTGTCGGGCTTCGGACGCAGGTCGTGCAATTGGTCGATCAATGCTTTGGCGCGGCTTTCGGCGCTGGTCCGGTAATGCTGGAGTTTGGGTTTGACGTCCAGCTCATAAGCCTTGCCGGCACGGTCGGTCAGGTAAGCCGACATCATGTTGGCGTTCCAGATCAGCTTTCTGCGGACGTCATAGGTGGCGATGTCCAGGCGCAGTGCCAACTGGCGCAGGGACGGGTTGCGCTCGCGAATCTGGTTGACGATATCGGCCAGGCTGGCGTTCTCGGTCGACTCGGCACCCATGTCCTTGAGAACCTTTTTCAACTCGATCGAAGCGGCATCCAGCTGCGGACGGACCTGGGCCTCCATCCGTTCGCGAAGCTGTTTGACGTTTTCCAGACTGTCTTTCAAAGAATACTGCACCATGATTTCCTCTCGCGTAGACTGCGTAGCCGGTCGGACGCCGGCTATAAGCGGGCTGACTTGATGATGGGTTTACGATAGCGACAATTATTAGAGTGTTCAGCCTAGGGATAGCCTTATGAAGTTTCCTGGGCCAGGCGATAGCGGAGAATGGCTGCGTGGCGGATAACGAGCTGCAACTGGATCATGGCGTCTTGCGCCTGGAGCGCCCGGGGAAGGGAGGACGCGACCTGCGCGCCTGGGATGCGGCGGATGAGCAGCTGATTGAGGCGGTTCGGGAACGTTGGTCAGGAGTCGGCGCAGAGCGTCCCCGCGTTGTGATTGTGGACGACAGTTTCGGCGCGTTGACCCTGGGGGTGGCGGATATCGCCCCGATGAGCCTGGCCGACAGCGCGCTTTGCCGGGTGGCGGTGAGTCGTAATGCCACCCTCAATAACCTGCCGGCACCGTCTATTCACAGTTGGTTGTCGCCGCCGACGGGGCTTTTCGACACCGTCGTGCTCAAGATACCGCGTCACCTGGATTACCTTGAATACCTGCTGCGTTGGGCCAACGACCATCTGGCGCCTGAGGGTGTGGTGATCGCCGGCGGGATGATCAAGCACTTGCCCGATCGCTGCGTCGACGTCTTCACAAGACTGATGGGCAGCAACGAACCCCGCCCGGCCAGACGCAAGGCCCGGGTGATCGTTGCCCCACGCGGGACGGCGGGTCTGGCGGATTGGAATCGGGAATGGCGCGGGTACACGCTGGATAACGTTGCCGGCCCGGTCGAGGCGTTGCCTGCGGTGTTTTCCCGTGACCAGCTCGATCAGGGAACCCGGGTTTTCCTGCCCTCTGTGCGCGAGGTCTTGGCTTCTCTTCCGTCGGCAGCCCGAGTGTTGGACCTTGGGTGTGGTAATGGCGTGCTCGGGCTGATGGCGTTGCTGACCCGTGACGATTGCACGGTGACGTTTGCCGATGTCTCCAGTCAGGCGCTGGCCAGCGCCAAGCGCAATGCGGAGACGAGAGGCGTGGCCGGGCGAGCGCGATTTGAGCACGGCGACGGCGTTCCGCGTGACGGGCGTTTCGATCTCGTCCTGTGCAACCCGCCGTTCCATGAGGGCGGAGCCGTCGGCGATCACATTGCCCTGCGGATGTTCCGTCAGGCCGCGGCCGCACTGGCACCCGCCGGGCAGTTGCTGGTGGTGGGGAATCGCCACCTGGGGTACCACGTCAAGCTGAGACGCTGGTTCAGCTCGGTGCAGCAGCAGGCGGCCGATCCGAAATTCGTGGTTTTTGCCTGCCGCGTCAGCCGCTGACGGGCCGGCCGTAGCCCATGCGGGCCAGGGTGTCTACGATGGTTTGGGTCTGGCTGTCGATCTCGATGTTCACCCGGTCGCCGGTTTCCAGCGTGCCAAAGGTGGTGACGCGAAGGGTTTCCGGGATCAGGTGGACGTTGAAGGTGTCTTCGGTCACGCTGCCAATGGTGAGACTGGCCCCGTTGACGGCGATGTAGCCCTTGGCAAAGATGTACTTCATCCAGTCCCGGGGCACCCGGAAGTGAATCGTCCGATTGTTTTCCGGCGTTTCGATGGCCGTCACTTCGGCCGTGGTGTGAACGTGCCCGGACAGCAGGTGGCCGCCAATTTCATCGCCGATGCGGGCGGCGCGCTCGAAATTGACGTGATCGCCGGCCTGCAGGTCGCCCAGCGTGGTCAGGCTCAGGGTTTCCTGCATGGCATCGAAATAGAGCTCATTCCCGTCCTGGCGGGTGACCGTCAGGCAGGTGCCGTTGAGGGCGACCGAGGCGCCAATCGCCACACCGTCGACGCGATCGTCCGGAAAGACCAGGACAAACGTGGACAGGCCGGGGCGTTGCTCGACGTTGATGACTCGGGCCTGGCCCTGAACGATTCCGGTAAACATGGTGTCTCCAGTGCGGGAAAGGGAACTTGGGGCGGCCTGACAGGCGCTCCGCTGGCTGGCGGTAGCATAACGGTCCTGCCGGATCATGCCAAGCGGCCGCGGGCTCAAGGTTTTCGGACAGCGGCCGATAGCCTGTAGACGGTGCAGATCAAACGAACGAGGGGAGGGGAGGCATGGCAGTATCCGACGCGAACGAGCGGCCCTCGCCTGTTTTGCAGCCGGGGCGTCCTGCCGATCCCAAGCCGACCCAGCCGCCCGCCACCACGAGCGAGGCACAGCCTCCGGCCACCCGCAGCACCGACGTCTCCAAACCATCGGAACCATCAACGTCAGGCGAGGTGGCCGAGCCCTCCGAGGTTGCGGGCGAGAGCGAAGACGCCAACGAAAGCCCGCCCGAGGAAAGCAAAGAGACGGTCCTCCTGCGTCAGCGGGATCGACGACGTCTGCTGCGCCAGTGCGAGCGGGTGTTGCTGCTGGATTTCAACACACTGGCCATACCGGACTGGCCCGATAACTTTAGCCTTTCAGCGGCTCGCCGCCGTCGGGATCTCTGGCTATTTGCCGCCTCCCTGGCTGCGGTGGTGTTTCTTGCCGGCGTACCCGGCATGGTGCCTGCCTGGGTGGCTGGTAGCGGGTTCGGGGCGTTTGTGCTGATAGCGCTGGCCGGCGTGCCGTTTGTTCGCCGGATATTCTCGTCCAGGCCCAGCTATATGGACCTCCTGTTATTGCGTCAGCAACGGTTGCGGGAGGCCCGCAGCCATATTGCGCATCTTGAGGGCGAGGAAGGGCTCGCGTGGCAATGCGCGATGATGACGGATTGCAATCCGGCGCTGCGTTCCACCCGTTTCAGCACCCTGGTTAACCTGTCCGAGAAGCGAATGCTGGCGCGCCAGTTGCGACGACGTGAGCACATCAGGCTCTACCTGATTTTCATGCTGGAAGCCGAGAAGGCTTACGACCGGCTTCAGAGTCGTTATTTTGAGAGCCATCAACAGGCGATCGATAACGGCTGGGAGCAGCCATCTGAGCCCACGTCGGAAGCGGCTGAGCCCGATCAGCCCGATGAGTCAGACGCTTCCTCTCAGCACTAGCAGCCAACCAGGCTGGCATTCGGAGTCGAGTTGGCTCGATGGTTCGCGGCCTGGCGTTTTTTGGTGCGGCTCTATTTCTGTTTTGTGCGCAAATGTGGTGCCATTCCGCAAATAAAACATCCTGAATGCACTATTTGAGTGCGTAATGGGTGCCTTTTAGATCTTCCCCTTATTTCCAGTCAGTCGTTTATAGCTTCCAACTCTTTGATATGAGTGCCTGTGTTCCATGCTGGAACATTTCTTGTATCGGTGTGCGCCCAAATAATGCAGCGGGGTGTGCAGACGCAATGAGGCGTGGGACGGATGATCGTCCGCGGGCTTTTGCGCGCAGCCCCGGCAGTTCATCAGAATAAAGACGGGAGCATTGAACCGTGGAGACGACGAGCGCAGTGGAAACGCTGCTGCAGAGTGCGAATACCTTTTTCCTGTTGCTGGGAGCGATCATGGTGCTGGCCATGCACGCCGGCTTTGCCTTCCTGGAAGTCGGGACCGTGCGGCACAAGAACCAGGTGAATGCCCTGGTCAAGATCATGACGGACTTTGGTGTATCGACGCTGGCCTATTTCTTTATCGGTTACAGCGTGGCCTACCACACCAATTTCTTTGCCAGTGCTTCGGTGCTGACCCAGGCCAACGGGTATGACCTGGTCAAGTTTTTCTTCCTCCTGACCTTCGCGGCTGCGATTCCCGCCATTGTGTCAGGCGGTATTGCAGAGCGGGCGCGATTCTATCCGATGCTGGTGGCTTCCGGTCTTATCGTGGCTCTGGTGTATCCGTTCTTCGAGGGGCTCGTGTGGAATGGGAATTACGGTTTTCAGGCCTGGCTGGACGCTACCTTCGGCGCGCCGTTCCATGACTTTGCCGGCTCGGTCGTTGTCCACGGCGTTGGCGGCTGGATCGCGCTGGCCGCGATCCTGTTGCTGGGCGCGCGCAACGGTCGTTACCGTAACGGTCGGGTGGTGGCCTTTGCACCGTCCAATATCCCGTTCCTGGCGCTGGGCGCCTGGATCCTGTGCGTAGGCTGGTTTGGTTTTAACGTGATGTCCGCCCAGACGCTGGACGGCATCAGCGGCCTTGTGGCCGTGAACAGTCTGATGGCGATGGTCGGCGGGATCGTGGTGGCGATGCTGGTGGGTCGTAAGGACCCCGGCTTTATTCATAACGGCCCGTTGGCCGGGCTGGTAGCGGTCTGTGCCGGTTCCGACCTGATGCATCCGATCGGTGCCCTGGTGACTGGCGGCGTTGCCGGTGCGCTGTTTGTCTTCCTGTTCGAGTGGGCCCAGAACAAGATGCCGCGCCTGGACGATGTCCTCGGTGTGTGGCCGCTGCACGGGATTTGTGGCGTCTGGGGTGGCCTGGCCGCCGGGATCTTCGGCCAGTCGGCACTGGGCGGGCTGGGCGGCGTCAGCTTCACGGCGCAATTGATCGGTACGGTGACCGGCATCGTGGTGGCTTTCGTTGGCGGTCTGGTGGTGTACGGGCTGGTCAACGTGGTGAGTTCGATCCGGTTGTCCCAGGAAGAAGAGTTCGAGGGCGCGGATTTGTCCGTTCACCGCATTGCAGCGACTTCAATGGATAAGTAGCCGGTAGAGAATGGCGCTTACCAACGCAAAGCGCAGGCACCGAAAGGGCCTGCGCTTTTTGCGTTAAGGGGTGAGGATTTTCCGGGGCAAGCTATATTAATGAGCGACGGAAGAGGCGGAGTCATTGGCCGACCTGGTCGGCTTGCTTGACAAGGATAACCATCAAACGTATGTTTTAAACATACGTTTGGTAGGTTCACCTTGGCGGTAGGTTATGGCGCAGTCCGATACAGTTGATCGCATCCTCAATGCTGCAGAAGAGCTGTTTGCAGAACGCGGCTTCTCTGAAACATCGCTGCGTATGATTACCAGCAAGGCTAACGTTAATCTGGCAGCGGTCAATTACCATTTTGGCTCAAAGAACGCCCTGATCCAGGCGGTTTTTGCCCGCTTCCTGACGCCATTTTCCGAAACCCTGGATAAAGCGTTCGATGATCTGGAGCGCCGTTGCAAAGGCGAGCCGCCCACGCTGCAGCAAACCCTTTGGGTGTTAACTGAAAGCGCCGTGCGCATGCCCCATCGCAACGAGAAGGGCATCTCCATCTTCATGCGCCTGCTGGGATTGGCCTACACCCAGTCCCAGGGGCACCTTCGCAAGTTCCTGGAACAGGAATACAGCGAGCCTTTCGGGCGCCTGATGCGTCTGCTCAAGGCCGGCACCCCGCAACTCTCCGCGGTGGACCGTTACTGGCGTATCCAGTTCATGCTGGGCGCCACGGCCTTTACCATGTCCAGCAGCGATGCCCTGCGCGAAATTCTCGAGAACAAGCTGGGTATCGACACCACGGTGCAGGAAATCGCCGCACGCCTGGTGCCGTTCCTGGCTGCCGGCCTGCAGGCGGACGATCCCATCTCGGTGCCGAAGACCGCCTGATCGCGGCACCATCCTCCCGGTCCGGGGCCCAGCTTTCCATGACGGTTTTGTAAAAAGCAGGCCTTTGCACGCGCTTCTTGAGGCCTGGCCCGTTGTGACGGGTGGCTGGCCTGGGGTAATCTCTGCGCCATCAAGCCGGATTCCACGGAACCGGTTCACTGGACCGAGGTGATGTGTGCCTGTTGCCGAACATCTGCAGATCAGTCTTTCCCGCCAGACGCTGACCGCGCGCATGAACGACGGGGCGATAGTGACCTATTCGGTGTCGACCGCGGCCAACGGCCCGGGTGAAGCCAACGGGTCCGGCTGCACGCCGCGGGGCGAGCATTATGTGCGTGCCTGTATTGGCGCCGACCAGCCGCGCGGCACAGTCTTCCGCGGTCGCCGTCCGACGGGCGAGATCTATACAGCCGAACTGGCGAACGCCTTTCCGGATCGGGACTGGATCCTGTCCCGGATCCTCTGGCTGTGTGGTCGTGAATCGGGCCGCAATCGAGGCGGGCAGGTCGACTCCATGCGCCGCTATATTTACATTCACGGTACCCCCGATACTGAGCCGATGGGCATTGCCGCCTCTCACGGCTGTATTCGCATGCGTAATGATGACGTGATCGCCCTGTTCGAGATGGTTCAGCCGGGCACGCCAATCACGATTACGGAATAAAATCCGGTGAAAAGGGCGCGTGAAGGTCATTATGGCGCCGCTCATCCGCTGGATGGGTGACAACAAAAAGGAAGCAGGAGACCGATTTGGAAGACACGCCGCAGAGCATTCAGAGTTGGGTCGAGAACTATAACCTGTTGTCACTTGAGTGGCGGGTCACCATCGCTGTGTTCGCCATGGTGTGTGCAACGGCACTGGTCGCCTTTATCGTCAGTCGGATCATCGCCCGGCTGGAGCGCAAGTTCAGCGAAACCAAGAATCTTTGGGACGACGCGTTCCTGCACGCGCTGCGTCTGCCGGCGGTCGGGTTCGTCTGGCTCCAGGGAGTGTACTGGGCGGCGAACATCGCCAAGCGTTATTCCGACGCCGAGATTTTCAAGGCCAATAACACGATCCTGAAAATCGGCATCATCTGGTTGTTGGTCTGGACCCTGTGGCGCTTCGTCAAACAGGCGGAGGGCATCCTGGCGTCGCCCGCGAAAATGCGGCGGCCGATGGACTACACCACCGTATTGGCGGTCAGCAAGCTGGCCCGAGCCGTGGTGGTCATTACCGCCGCGCTGGTGATCATGGAAACGCTGGGATACAGCATTTCGGGCGTGCTGGCGTTCGGCGGGATCGGCGGGATCGCCATCGGTTTTGCGGCCAAGGATCTGCTGGCCAACTTCTTCGGGGGATTGATGGTGTATCTGGATCGCCCGTTCAAGGTGGGGGACTGGATCCGCTCACCGGACCAGGAAATCGAAGGCACGGTCGAACACATCGGCTGGCGCCTGACGACCATCCGCACCTTCGATAAGCGCCCGCTTTATGTCCCCAATGCGGCGTTCACCAATATCTCGGTGGAAAACCCGTCCCGCATGACCAACCGCCGGATCAACGAGACCATTGGTATCCGCTACGTCGATGTGGCCGAGATCAGCTCGATTGTGCATGACATCCGGGAGATGCTGGAGAACCACGAGGAGATCGACAGCGACCAGACGCTGATCGTCAATTTTGCCCAGTTCAACCATTCCTCGCTGGACATCATGGTCTACACCTTTACCAAAACGGTGGAGTGGGTGAAGTACCACGCGATCAAGCAGGATGTGCTGCTGCAGATCAGCGAGATTATCGGCAGTTACGGCGCTGAAGTGGCCTTCCCGACCCGCACGTTGCATGTGGCCGACGCCGTCCGGCTTGAGCGGGATGCCGAGCAGGGCCAGGCTGACGAGGATGGCGAAGGCGGGGACCGCCCTGATTATCGAGAGGCGGACTCCCTCAGCGACTACAACAAGGACGGCAAGGCGGACAAAACCACATACGGAGACGTTGACTCATGAGTGAAGCAAGCGCCCCGCAAGCGCCGGCGATTGGCATTATTGGCGGTACCGGCCTGACGCAGCTGGATGGCCTGGAAATTACCGGTGAACGCCGTGTCGAAACGCCCTGGGGCGAGCCGTCAGCGCCGTTGGTGATGGGGCGGCTGGGCGGCGTGCCGGTGGTGTTCCTGGCGCGCCACGGTGATCCGCATTGCATTCCGCCGCACCAGGTGAATTATCGAGCCAACCTCTGGGCCCTGCGGGATGCCGGCGTGAAGGCGGTGGTCGGTGTGAATGCGGTTGGCGGGATTCATGCGGCCATGGGGCCGGCGCAAATCGTGGTTCCGGATCAGCTGATCGACTACACCTGGGGGCGCCCCAGCACCTATTTTGAAGGGGAGTTGGACCACGTCACCCACATCGACTTTACCGCCCCCTACACCGAGCGACTGCGCGAGGCCCTCAAGGCCGCCGCCCTGGACAGCGGCGTCCACTGCATTGATTTCGGGGTCTACGCCGCGACCCAGGGGCCACGGCTGGAAACCGCGGCCGAAGTCCGACGGCTGGAGCGGGACGGTTGCGATCTGATCGGGATGACCGGCATGCCGGAAGCCGCACTGGCTGCTGAGCTGGAACTGGAATACGCCTGTCTGGCGCTGGTGGTGAACTGGGCCGCCGGCAAGTCGGATCACATCATTACGATGGACGATATCCAGGCGGCCATTGATGAGGGCATGTCAGGTGTCCGGGCCACACTGACCCGGTTCCTGCAAAGCGGTTACTGAGACGCGCCCTGATCGTCCAGGGGCTGGAAATAGACCAGCAGGCCCAGGGTGGGGGAGTCCAGGTAATGGATTTCCTCACTGCGCATGCGACGGGTCTGGTGCAACCAGGTAACCAGCTCACGGTCGGGATGCGCATCGCCGTTGAGGCCCTGCGGCCCGGATGCGTCGCCGCCGCCCGGCATGTAAGGGTTGTTGCCCATGTCCTGCGCTGCTGGCGCTGTCTCGCGGCTATCCATCGCGTCAGAGGTCGCCTCCGGCTGGCTGGCCTTGCGCCACTGATTCAGCTTCGCGGTAACGTGCAGATAACGCACCCGATCAATATCGATATAGCCTTCCACTTCGCGATCGCCGGCACTGTCGATCACATCCCCGAGGGAAATGCGCATCGGCTCGCCGTTGTAGTCGGGCGGGAACGACTGGACCCAGCCGGTCGCCATCAGCACGCGGTAGCGGCCGCTGCTTTCCAGACGGTTAGCGGCGCTGCTGAGATAGAGGTTATTGCGGGAAACCAGGTTCAGGTCGGACATCACCTGGCCGCCAGGACTGACCGTCCAGAGATTCCGGGTGATGTCCCGGGGTGTTTCCGGCCGCCGGGTCTGCATCTGTTCGGCGATGTTGTCGGTGGCGCCCAGTCGTTCGAACAGGACCAGCTCGGCGCGGTACTTGTCGGCGGCAGCGGCGTTGCCTGCGATTGAAAAAAGTGCCATTGCCAGGGCCAACGGCGCCAGCCAGCGTGTCTGGAAATCCTGCAAAACTCCGTACTCCCGTTTCTGGGCCAGCGGCACTGGCCAAAGGCGGCGATGGATCACGCGGGCGCTTTCTCGAGCTCCCCGAGCATGTCCGCGACGCCGGCAAGTTTACCATCGGTCGTTGTGTCCTTCAGCCTGAAGCGGAAGGTGTTCGCGCCCTCCAGTCTATAGGATTGCGGCGCGCTCTGGACTTTCTGGACAAGAATTAAGGGATCGACCGGTGTCTGGTTGCCAAACTCCAGCCGGCCCCATTCGCTGCCGGCATCAATCTTGGCGATGCCGAGTTTCTCGGCCCGGATGCGCAACTGGGACTGGCGCATCAGGTTCTTGGCCGGGTCCGGCAGCAATCCGAAGCGGTCGATCATCTCCACCTGCAGCTCTTTCAGCTCGTCCTGGGTTCGCGTGCTGGCGATGCGTTTGTAGAGCATCAGGCGGTTGTGGACGTCGGGCAGATAGTCGTCGGGAATCAGTGCCGGAATGCGCAAATTGATCTCGGTGCCATGACTTAATGGTAATTCCGCATTGGGCGTGCGACCTTCGCGGATCGCTTTGACCGCCTCATCCAGCAGCTCCATGTAAAGGGTAAAGCCGATCGTCTCGATCTGCCCGCTTTGTTCCTCGCCCAGCAGTTCGCCGGCGCCCCGGATCTCCAGATCCTGCGTGGCCAGCATAAAACCGGCGCCCAGGTCCTGGGCCATGGAAATGGCCTCCAGACGCTTTTCCGCATCGCTGCTCATGCTTTTGGGCGGGGGCGTGAGCAGGTAGGCGTAGGCCTGGTGGTGGGAGCGTCCGACGCGACCGCGCAGCTGGTGCAGTTGGGCGAGACCGAACTTGTCTGCGCGCTCGATGATGATGGTGTTCGCGCTGGGGATGTCGATGCCGGTCTCGATGATGGTGGTGCACACCAGCACGTTGAAACGCTTGTGGTAGAAGTCGGACATGATCTGCTCAAGCTCGCGCTCGCGCATCTGGCCGTGCGCCACGCCCACGCGGGCCTCGGGAATCAGTTCGCGCAGATCCGACGCCATCTTCTCAATGGTGCTGACTTCGTTGTGCAGGAAATACACCTGACCACCCCGCAGAATTTCCCGCAGGATCGCTTCCTTGATCAGGGCGTCTTCGCGCTGGCGGACAAAGGTCTTCACCGACAGGCGCCGGGCTGGTGGCGTGGCGATGATGGACAGGTCGCGGAGGTGGCCCATGGCCATGTTCAGCGTCCGGGGAATCGGCGTGGCGGTCAGTGTCAGCAGATCCACCTCGGCGCGCAGCGCCTTGAGCCGTTCTTTCTGCTGGACGCCGAAACGGTGCTCCTCATCGATGATCACCAGCCCCAGGTTCTTGAAATGAACATCCCCCTGCAGGAGTTTGTGGGTGCCGATCACGATGTCCGCCTTGCCGGATTCGATGTTGGTCATGGTCTGGCTGGCCTGCTTGCCTGTGCGGAAGCGGCTCAGCAGTTCGACGTTGACTGGCGTATCCGCAAAGCGGTCCCGGAAGGATTCGTAATGCTGCTGGGCGAGCAGGGTAGTCGGCACCAGGACGGCCACCTGTTTGCCGGAATAGGTGGCCATGAACGCCGCCCGCATGGCGACTTCCGTCTTGCCGAAGCCCACGTCGCCGCACACCAGCCGGTCCATCGGTCGTTCGCTGGTCATATCCTCGATGACGGCTTCAATGGCGGCCTGCTGGTCCGGCGTCTCTTCGAACGGGAACCCGGCGACAAAGCTGCGATAACTCTCGGCCGGGTTGTCGAAGACGAAGCCCTTGCGGGCCTCGCGCCGGGCGTAGACATCGAGCAGTTCTGCGGCCGTGTCGCGGATTTTTTCCAGGGCCTTCTGCTTGGCCTGGCTCCAGCGGTCGGTGCCCAGCTTGTGCAGCGGGGCCAGCTCGTTTTCGGCGCCGGCGTAGCGGGAAATCAGGTGCAGGCTGGAGACCGGCACATAGAGCTTGGCGTTGTTGGCGTACTCGAGGGTCAGGAATTCTTCGGCCGTCTCCTTGTCCACGGCGATGGTCTGAAGCCCCTGGTAGCGCCCGACGCCATGGTCGATGTGTACGACCGGGGCGCCTATGCGCAGCTCTGACAGGTCGCGGTAGCCCGAGTCGTTGATCTCCGTCGGTTTCTCCCGGCGCCGCTGCTGCAGCACGCGCTCGCCAAACAATTCGGTTTCGGTGATCAGGGCCAGGCCGGGTTGGGCCAGCAGGCAGCCGGCGTCCAGTGGCGCGATGGTGATGGCCAGGGGCGCTTCGCCGGTCACGAAAGACGGCCAGTCCGTCAGCGTTTCCGGATGCAGGTCGTAGTCGGACAGGTTGTCCGCCAGGGCCTCCCGGCGGCCGGCGGATTCCACGCACAACAGGGTTCGTCCCCCGAATGCCGACAGGAAGTCTTTCAGGCGATGGGCCGGGTCGTGGGCCTTGCCGTCCATGGACACGTTGGTAATAGCGCGGGTATCGCAATGGCGTTCCCGGGCACCGGCATCGGCCGTTTCGGTCTGGAGGGTGACCCGTGGGAACTGTTTGATGTGGCCGAAGCACTCGTCCTTGGCCATGAACAGCTGGGCGGGCTCGAGAATCGGGCGAAAACGATCGTAGCGCCGATCCTCATAGCGCGCCTCTGCCTCCTGCCGGGCGTGGTCCAGCGCCGGTTCGAGCCCGGCGGAGGTGAAGACACGGGTGTTGTCCGGCAGGTAGTCGAACAGCGTTGCCGTTTCCTCGAAGAACAGCGGCAGATAGTACTCGATGCCTGGCGGTGTGATGCCCTGACTCACATCCTTATAGATGGGCGCATCCTTGTCCGCATGCGGAAAATGCTCAAACCAGCGGTTGCGGAAGCTGGAGCGCGCTTCCTTGTGCCAGGGGAATTCGTTGGCCGGCAACAATTCGATCCGCTCGATCTGCTCGACGGAGCGCTGGGTTTCCGGGTCGAAGGTGCGCAGGGTTTCGATTTCGTCGTCGAACAGGTCGATCCGGTAGGGCTGGCTGGCGCCCATGGGGAAAATATCCAGGATGGCGCCGCGCACCGCGTATTCGCCGTGCTCGTAGACGTTCTCGGTGTGACGGTAGCCGGCAGCTTCCAGCTGCTGGCGCCAGCGGTCGATATCCAGGGTCTGGCCGATTTCCAGCAGCAGCGTGTTGCCCTGCAGGTAAGACGCCGGGGCCAGCCGATGCAGCAGCGTACGGGCCGGCACGACCAGAAGCCCGCGTTGGGCCCGGGGCAGCCGGTGCAGTGTGCGGATACGCCGGGAAATGATGTCCTGGTGCGGCGAAAACATGTCGTAGGGCAGGGTTTCCCAATCCGGCAGCGACAGCAGTTCAAAGCCGTCGTCGGCGACGGCTTCGGCATTTTCATCCGCCGGCAGGCCCAGGAAGAAGCGTAGCGATTGCTCCAGGCGGATCGCCTCATCCGTGCTGGCGGTGATCACCAGGGTCAGGCCGTCGTGCCGCCGCGAGCCTTCGCAAATGGCCAGGGCCTGCCCGCTGCCGTGCAGGCCGCTCCAGATCTCATGGCTGGCCGGCTGGGTCGGCATCTCGGGAGCAAGGAGGCTGGGGCTGGCAACGGCTTGTGTCATGGTGCGTGTCACGTCCTGGCTGGCTTGGGGAGGTCCGCCGCTTCAAGTGAGCAGAGCAACCCGGTTTGATAGGGGAGTGCCATTCTAGCCGCCGGTTACCGGACTGTCATGGCACCGTCACTCAGACTGGCCTGCTTGGGCTTGTTCGGCGGTTCCTTACATTGGATAATATGCGCCCAAATTACTCGAGGCGCCCGGCATTGCGGCCGCCATTACCGTGCAAAAAAGTAGAGGTTTACGCGTGAGTCACGAGCAGATGAACGAGCACCTGTCCGCCTGGACTGAAAGAGAATCCATGGCGGAGGCGATGATTCCCCTGATCGGCCGCCTGTACCGCAAGAACAATGTCGTTACGTCCATTTACGGCAGAGCGATCATAAACCAGTCCGTGATCGGCATTCTCAAGGCTCACCGTTTTGTGCGTCAGGTTGAAGACAGCGAGCTGTCCGTCCACGACACCCTGCCGATCCTCGAAGCCCTGGACAAGCTGGAACTGGGCCGGGCCCACATCGACATCGGCAAGCTGGCCGTGCGCTTCAAGGAGCAGGGCGGCGACCGGTCTCTCGAACAGTTCCTGAAGGACGAAGTGGCGGAAGTAGTCGGCAAGTACGCTGCCGATTGCGACGAGAACGCCCACAACGAAACCAAGGACGTGGTCCTGTACGGTTTTGGTCGGATCGGTCGCCTGCTGGCCCGTATCCTGATCGAAAAAGCCGGTGGCGGTAACAACCTGCGCCTGCGTGCCATCGTCGTGCGTCAGGGTGGCGCTGAGAACGACCTGGAGAAGCGTGCCAGCCTGCTGCGCCGCGATTCCGTCCACGGCCCGTTCAATGGCACCATCACCGTGGATGAGGAAAACTGCGCGCTGATCGCCAACGGTAACTTCATCAAGGTGATCTACTCCGATGGCCCGGACAAGCTGGACTACACCGAGTACGGCATCAACAACGCCATTATCATCGACAACACCGGTAAATGGCGCGACGAGGAAGGCCTGGGGCTGCACCTCAAGTCCAAGGGCGCGAGCCGCGTGATCCTCACCGCGCCGGGCAAGGGAAACATCAAGAACATCGTCTACGGCATCAACAACGGCGATATTACGGCCGACGACCGCATCCTGTCTGCCGCGTCCTGCACCACCAATGCCATCACGCCGGTCCTGAAGGCGATTCACGACGAATTCGGCATCGTTGACGGCCACGTGGAGACCGTGCACTCCTACACCAACGACCAGAACCTGATCGATAACTACCACAAGGGCTCACGCCGTGGTCGCAGCGCGCCGCTGAACATGGTCATTACCGAAACCGGTGCTGCGAAAGCGGTTGCCAAAGCGCTGCCGGAACTCAAGGGCAAGCTGAGCGGTAATGCCATCCGCGTACCGACGCCGAACGTGTCCATGGCGATCCTGAACCTGAACCTGGATAAAGACGTCACCGTGGATTCCGCCAACGACTACCTGCGGGAAATGGCGCTGCACTCCGAACTGCAGAAGCAGATCGACTTCGTGAACTCGCCGGAGGTGGTGTCCACTGACTTTGTCGGCTCTCGTCACGCAGGTGTGGTTGACGCCCAGGCGACGATTGCCAGCGGTCGTCGCCTGATCCTTTACGTCTGGTACGACAACGAGTTCGGCTACAGCGCGCAGGTGGTGCGCTGTGTCAACCAGATGGCGGGTGTCACCTACCCGATCTTCCCGGCGCGGGTACGTTGAAGCCGCGGGAAGGACAGTTCTGACGGCGGCTTCGGTCAGCGCGTCAGGTCAAACGCCCCGATGTCGATAGGCATCGGGGCGTTTTTGTTTGTCTGGAAAGCGGGTTTGGTGTCTATGACACTTGTTGGCTATGGTAATAATTCGGAAGCTTCATAAACCACTGATTATATTGTTTCTACGCGTAAAGTAGAGGCCGCCCAGGTGGAAAATAGTCGTGTGACTCTCTATAATTGGCGCGATTTTGGGTACGTCTGGCTGTCTAAACTTCACTCCTCCAACAATCACCGGGACCCTTCCAGGTGCTTGATATCACTGGTCCGGGCGCTTCTCGCGTCATTTGCGGCGGATCCGGAGTTTTTTCCAGGCGTTACAAATCCATATTTTAAGTTTCTGATGATTGGACGGGGCTAAATGATCAAGATCAAAAAAGGCCTGGATCTTCCCATCAGTGGCGCTCCTGAACAGACGATTACCGACAGTAAGCCGGTGCGCAATGTGGCGTTGATCGGCTTTGACTACAACGGTATGAAGCCGACCATGGCGGTTCAGGAGGGGGATCGCGTGAAGCGCGGCTCGCTACTGTTTACGGATAAGAAGACCGAAGGCGTGCGCTATACTTCTCCGGCTGCTGGCGTGGTGAAGGAAGTCAACCGCGGCGAGCGTCGCGTTTTCCAGTCGGTCGTGATTGAGATCGACGGGGACGAGGCTGAAACCTTCGCGCGTTACGAGAGTTCGCAGCTGGGTTCGCTGGAACGCCAGCAGGTGGTCGACAACCTGGTGGAGTCGGGCCTCTGGACGCTGTTCCGCACCCGTCCTTACAGCAAGGTGCCCGAGATCGACAGCGCGCCTCACTCCATTTTCGTGTCCGTCATGGACACCAATCCGCTGGCTGCAGACCCGACGGTCATCATCAAGGACGATCCCGACGCCTTCGAGAACGGGCTGCGCATCATCAGCAAGCTGACCAATGGCAAGGTGTTCGTCTGCGGCAAGCCCGGTGCCGATGTGCCGGTGCCCAAAGACGACGCGTTCGAGGTCCAGCAGTTTGACGGCGTGCATCCGGCGGGCAACGTCGGTACCCATATTCATTTCCTCGATCCGATCGCAGGCGACAAGGTGGTCTGGTCCATCGGTTACCAGGACGTGATGGCGATCGCGCGCCTGTTCCAGACCGGCGAAGTCCCGACCGAGCGTGTCGTGGCCGTGGCTGGGCCCAAGGCCTCCAAGCCGCGTCTGCTGCGCACCCAGATCGGTGCGAGCCTGGACGAACTGCTGGCCGGTGAATACGACGCTACCGGCGAGGAACGTGTGATTTCCGGCTCCGTGTTCGGTGGTCGGACAGGCCGTGGTCCCTGCGCCTACCTGGGGCGTTTTGCCAACCAGATCACCATCCTGGAAGAGGGTGACAAGCGCGAGTTCATGGGCTGGCTGTCGCCGGGTACCCGCAAGTTCTCCACGCTGAACATCTATCTGTCGAAGCTCACCAGGGGTCGCCTGTTCGATTTCACGACGACGACCAACGGCAGTGAGCGTGCCATGGTCCCGGTAGGCTCCTATGAGGAAGTCATGCCGCTGGACATCCTGCCGACGCAGTTGCTGCGCTCGCTGATCGTGGGCGATACCGAGATGGCCCAGAAGCTGGGTTGCCTCGAGCTCGACGAAGAAGACCTGGCCCTGTGCACCTTCGTCTGTCCCGGCAAGTACGAGTACGGCCCCATCCTGCGTCAAAACCTGACCCGCATCGAGATCGAGGGCTAACGACATGGCATTGAAAGAGTTTCTCCACGGTATCGAGCACCACTTTGAAAAAGGTGGCAAGTACGAGCGCTGGTACGCGCTGTACGAAGCCGTCGACACCATTTTCTATACGCCGCCGTCGGTGACGTCCACAACGTCCCACGTGCGCGATGGTGTCGACCTGAAGCGCATCATGATCACGGTCTGGTTCTGTGTCTGGCCGGCCATGTTCTTCGGCATGTGGAACATCGGCTATCAGGCCAACACCTTCCTGGCGGGCAACCCCGACGCCATGATGGGCGACGGCGGCCTGCGTACGGCCTTTATCTCGGCGCTGGCCGGTAACGATCCCGGCTCCATCTGGGACAACCTGGTTTACGGTGCGGCTTACTTTATCCCGGTCTACTTCGTGACCTTCGTGGTCGGTGGGTTCTGGGAAGTGCTGTTTGCCACGGTTCGCCGCCATGAGGTGAACGAAGGCTTCTTCGTCACGTCGATCCTGTTTGCCCTGATCTGCCCGCCGACGATCCCGTTGTGGCAGGTGGCCCTGGGCATCACCTTCGGTGTGGTGATTGGCAAGGAAGTGTTCGGGGGTACCGGCAAGAACTTCCTGAACCCGGCCCTGACCGGTCGCGCTTTCCTTTACTTCGCCTACCCGGCGCAAATCTCCGGTGACACCGTGTGGACGGCTGTCGACGGCTTCTCCGGTGCGACGCCGCTGAGTCTGGCTGCCGCAGGCGGTATTGAAGCGGTTCAGCACTCCGTCTCCTGGATGTCGGCGTTCCTGGGCACCATCCAGGGCTCCATGGGCGAAACCTCCACGCTGGCCATCCTGATTGGCGGCGGCATCCTGCTGATCATGAAGATTGCCTCCTACCGCATTGTCGGTGGCGTCATGATTGGCATGATCGGTACGTCACTGCTGCTTAACGCCGTCGGTTCGGACACCAACCCGATGTTTGCGGTGCCGGCTCACTGGCACCTGGTGATGGGTGGTTTTGCTTTCGGCATGATGTTTATGGCGACAGATCCGGTCTCCTCGGCGATGACCAACACCGGCAAGTGGACCTTCGGGATCCTGGTCGGCCTGATGACCGTGCTCATCCGCGTGGTCAACCCGGCCTTCCCGGAAGGCATCATGCTCGCCATTCTGTTCGCTAACCTGTTTGCGCCGCTGATGGATCATTTCGTCGTGCAGGCCAACATCAAACGGAGGCTCGCCCGTGGCTAAAAAGAAGGAAACCGTTACCCGTACGGTTATCGTAGCCCTGGCGCTGTGTATCGTGTGTTCCGTCGTGGTGTCTTCCGCGGCGGTCCTGCTCAAGCCGGCCCAGGTGACGAACCGTAATCTCGATATGAAAACCAACATCCTTGCGGCCGCCGGCATGCTTGAGCCGGGCACTACGCCGCAGGAGATCGAAGAGCAGTTCCAGAAATTTGACGTGAAACTGGTTGATCTGGATTCTGGGACCTATGTCGACCCGTCGTCGTTGGGCCTGAAAGACCCGATGAAGTACGACCAGTACAAGGCGGCGTCTGACCCGGATATGTCCGAGTCGCTGTCCTCTTCAGAGGACATCGCCGGCATCAAGCGTCAGGCGGACATTGCCAAGGTGTTTGTGCTGAAAGAGGACGGCAAGCTCAAGCGTGTGGTGCTGCCGATCCATGGTTACGGCCTCTGGTCCACGCTGTATGGCTTCGTGTCGCTTGAGGGCGACGCCAACACCATCGAGGGCCTCGGCTTCTATCAGCAGGCGGAAACACCGGGACTCGGCGGCGAAGTCGATAATCCCAAGTGGAAAGCCCTGTGGGTAGGCAAGCAGGTCTACGGCCCGGATCTGGAAGAACCGCAGATCCAGTTGGTTAAAGGTGGGGTCGGTCCCAACGCCAAGGACAAGGAGCACAAAGTGGATGCCCTGTCCGGTGCGACGCTGACCAGCCGGGGTGTTCAGCACCTGGTGAATTTCTGGATGAGCGAGCGTGGTTTTGCGCCCTACCTCAAAAAGCTTCGTGAAGGGGAGGTCTGATCGTGGCGGAAGTGACTGCAAAAAAGGTTCTGTTCGAACCGATTTTCAATAACAACCCGATCGCCCTGCAGATCCTCGGTATCTGTTCGGCGCTGGCCGTAACGAGCAGCCTGAGCGTGACCATGGTCATGTGTATCTCGGTGATTGCCGTTACTGCTTTCTCCAACCTCTTTGTCTCCGTGGTGCGTTCGCAGATCCCGAACAGCATCCGGATCATTGTGCAAATGACCATCATCGCCTCGCTGGTTATCGTGGTGGACCAGATCCTGCGGGCCTACGCCTATGAGATCAGTAAGCAGCTGTCGGTCTTCGTCGGCCTGATCATCACCAACTGCATCGTGATGGGCCGCGCGGAAGGCTTTGCCATGCAGAACGGCCCCTGGCTCAGCTTCCTGGACGGGATCGGTAACGGCCTGGGCTATTCCGTGATGTTGATCGTACTGGCCTTTGTGCGCGAACTGCTGGGCTCCGGCTCACTGTTCGGCGTCACCATCCTGCCGGTCGTGAACGACGGTGGCTGGTACGTGCCGAATGGCCTGTTGTTGCTGCCGCCGAGCGCGTTCTTCATCATCGGCCTGTCGATCTGGGGGCTGCGTTCCTGGAAGAGTGACCAGGTGGAAGAGCCTGATTACCGTCTGTCCCGGCAAACCACCAAGGAGGCCTTCTGATGGAACACTATATCAGTCTGATCCTGAAGGCCGTCTTTGTTGAGAACATGGCGTTGGCCTTCTTCCTGGGGATGTGTACCTTCCTGGCGATCTCCAAGAAGATCGAAGCGGCCATCGGCCTGGGTATTGCGGTTGTGGCCGTGCTGACCCTGACCGTGCCGGTCAACAACCTGATCTACAACGACGTGTTACGTGAGGGTGCCTTGGCCTGGGCGGGTCTGCCGGACGTGGACCTGAGCTTCCTGGGGCTGCTGACCTACATCGGCGTGATCGCGGCGATTGTTCAGATCATGGAGATGATCCTCGACAAGTACATTCCGGCGCTGTATGCCGCGCTGGGCGTGTTCCTTCCGCTGATCACCGTTAACTGCGCCATCATGGGTGCCTCCCTGTTCATGGTCGAGCGGGATTACACCTTCGGCGAGAGTGTGGTTTACGGCTTTGGTGCCGGTCTGGGCTGGGCCCTGGCCATCGTGGCACTGGCCGGTATCCGTGAAAAACTGAAGTACAGCGACGTTCCCGAAGGTCTGCGTGGCCTGGGCATTACCTTTATTACGGTAGGCCTGATGTCACTGGGCTTCATGTCGTTTTCCGGTATTTCCCTGTAAATCACCCGGTAACGGATAACAAGGATTAAGGCGAGACCATGAATACTGAAATTATTCTCGGCGTGGTCATGTTTACCGTCATCGTGCTTGCACTGGTGGCGGTGATCCTGGCAGCACGGTCCAAGCTGGTGAGCACCGGCGACGTGACCATCGAGATCAACGATGATCCCGAACACACCCTGAAGACGGAAGCCGGCGGTAAGCTGCTCGGCACGCTGGCCGGCAACGGCATTTTCCTGTCCTCCGCCTGTGGCGGCGGTGGTACCTGTGCGCAGTGCAAGTGCAAGGTGTTCGACGGTGGCGGCTCCATGCTGCCGACCGAGAAGACGCACTTCACCAACCGCGAGGAACGTGAAGGCTGGCGTCTGTCCTGTCAGGTGCCGGTCAAGCAGGACATGAAGATCGAGGTGCCGGAAGAGTTCTTCGGCGTCAAGAAGTGGGAATGCGAAGTGGTGTCCAACCACAACGTGGCCACGTTCATCAAGGAGCTGGTCCTGAAGTTGCCGGAAGGCGAGGAAGTCGACTTCCGCGCTGGCGGCTACGTGCAGCTGGAATGTCCTCCGTACGAAATCGACTTCAAGAACTTCGACGTCGAGGAAGAGTTCCACGAGGACTGGGACAAGCACGACATCTGGCGCTATAAGGCGGTCAACAAGGAAGAGGTGGTTCGCGCCTACTCGATGGCCAACTACCCGGAAGAGAAGGGCGTTCTCAAGTTTAACATCCGGATCGCCACACCACCCCCGGGCTCCGATCATCCGCCGGGCCTGATGTCCACCTTCGTCTTCAATCTGAAGCCGGGTGACAAGGTCACGGTCTTCGGTCCCTTTGGTGAGTTCTTCGCGAAGAAGACCGATGCGGAGATGGTCTTCATCGGCGGCGGCGCCGGTATGGCACCGATGCGGTCGCACATCTTCGACCAGCTCAAACGCCTGAACACCGACCGGAAGATCAGCTTCTGGTACGGCGCCCGGAGTGTCCGCGAGATGTTCTACGTCGAGGACTTCGACCAGCTGGCCGAGGAAAACGACAACTTCGAGTGGCACGTGGCCCTTTCCGACGCTCTGCCGACAGACAACTGGGAAGGCCCGACGGGCTTTATCCATAACGTGCTGTACGAGAACTACCTCAAGGACCACCCCGCACCTGAGGATTGTGAGTACTACATGTGTGGGCCCCCCATCATGAACGCTTCGGTCATCAAGATGTTGAAAGACCTGGGCGTGGAAGACGAGAACATCATGCTGGACGACTTCGGGGGCTAAGTTCGCTGCATGAAATTCCGCATGATTTGGCCCGCCTTGGTGGCGCTGCTTTGCAGCGTCGCCCTGGCGGGCTGTTCGTTTAAGCCTGATAAAGAAGTCTGGGAACTCAGCGGTCCGGTCTTTGGTACCAGCTACCACATCAAGGTCGTCCTGAACGACGACAAGGATCGGCTCGAGCAATTGTCTGCCGGAATCAACAAGGTGCTGGATGGCGTGGATGCGTCCATGTCGACCTGGCGTGATGATTCCGAACTGTCGCGATTCAACGAGCAGGCGGACAAGAGTCAGTGGTTCCCGGTGTCCGACAATTTCTACGAAGTGCTGCAGGAATCCCACCGCGTCAGCGATCTGAGCAACGGTGCTTTCGATATTACGATTGGTCCGGTGGTCAACCTGTGGGGCTTTGGTCCCGAGGCACGGCCGGAAACTATTCCGGATGAGGATCTGCTGGCACAGCGCATGTCCGAAGTGGGCTATGACAAGCTGCAGATGCGGGATACGCCCAACAAGGCGATCCGCTCGGATTATCCGCTCTATCTGGACCTGTCGGCGATCGCCAAGGGTTACGGCGTCGACGCGGTCGGGCGCTATCTGGACAAGCAGGGCGTTGAAGCCTATCTGGTGGAAATCGGCGGCGAGGTGGATACCCGGGGCCGCAAGCCGGATGGGGATGTCTGGCGGCTGGCGATCGAGAAGCCGGTGTCCCAGACGCAGACGGTGCAACGCATCGTGGCCCTCGAAGACCTGGCCATGGCCACATCCGGTGACTATCGCAACTATTTCGAGGTGGATGGCCATCGCTATTCCCACACCATCGATCCGGCGACCGGACACCCGATCAGCCACAAGCTGGCCTCGGTTTCGGTAATTACCGACAACTGCATGAGCGCCGATGCCATGGCTACGGCGCTCAATGTGATGGGGCAGGACAAGGGCTACACGTTTGCAGTCAAGCACGACATCGCCGCATACTTTATCTATAGAGGCGATGACGGGTTCGAGACGAAGTACACCCCGGCTTTTTCCTCATACCTATTGGATTGACGGAGGTTGCGTCATGGGCACATTTCTACTGGTTCTGGTCATCTTCGGTATCCTCCTGGCCGGCATGTCCATCGGCGTCATCATGGGTCGCAAGCCGATCAGCGGTACCTGCGGTGGCCTCGGCGCCATGGGTATCGACGGTGCCTGCGAAATCTGCGGTGGCGACCGCAATAAGTGCGAAGAAGAGAACGAGCGTACCGCCGGTGCGGCTGGCAAGGCTGACGCATTGGCGTACGACGCGTCCGAGCAGCAATCCCGCTGACATCACCGTCCGGTAGCCTGACTGGCGCGGCCGAAAAGGCGCCAAGGGTTAGCCGGACGGATTCCCCGGGGCTGTTCGTCGGGTAGGGCGGTTGCGGACAGCGCCTGCAAGTGGTGTTTGTCCGTCTTTTCTTTGAGACGGGCTGCCCTGAGAATCATCATTCAGTATTCAGAGACACCGATCATTGCGGATCTTTGACGGTCATGGCTCGTTGAGCGGTGACAGTTGATGACGTGATGTGTGACG
Source organism: Marinobacter sp. NFXS9 (assembly GCF_040148665.1). Lineage (NCBI taxonomy): Bacteria > Pseudomonadati > Pseudomonadota > Gammaproteobacteria > Pseudomonadales > Marinobacteraceae > Marinobacter > Marinobacter sp. NFXS9. Next base: position 382,919 of record NZ_JAGDDW010000002.1, read on the forward strand.
GTCTCTGTGAATTCATGGCGAATAGAAGGAGTCACTGCGGGTATGGCAGAACATCACTACGACGTCGTTGTCATCGGGGCCGGTCCATCCGGCGAAGGGGCAGCGATGAATGCGGCCAAGCACAGCAAGCGGGTTGCAATCGTCGAGGATAAGCCGACGGTCGGCGGTAACTGTACCCACTGGGGCACGATTCCTTCCAAAGCGCTGCGTCATGCGGTCAAGCAGATCATCACCTTCAACACCAATGTGATGTTCCGGGATATCGGCGAGCCGCGTTGGTTCTCCTTTCCGCGGGTCCTGCAGAATGCAGAAAAGGTGATGGGCAAGCAGGTCAAACTGCGCACCGAATTCTACGCCCGAAATCGCGTCGATCTGTTCAACGGCCGTGCCTCCTTCCTCGATGAGCATCGTATCGAGGTGCGTGGGGGCAAGGCAGAGGAAATCCTGAACGCCAAGTCAGTGGTCATCGCCACGGGCTCCCGTCCTTACCTGCCGCCCGACGTGAATTTCCGCCACCACCGGATTTACAACAGCGACTCCATTCTCAAGCTGTCCCATACACCGCGGACGCTGATCATCTACGGTGCAGGCGTAATCGGCAGCGAATACGCATCCATTTTCGCCGGCCTAGGCGTCAAGGTGGATCTGATCAATCCGGGCAATCGCCTGCTGACTTTCCTGGATGACGAGATTTCCGACGCGCTGAGTTATCACCTGCGCAATAACGGTGTCCTGGTTCGTCACAACGAGACGTACGAGTCGGTGGACGGGGATGACCACGGCGTGGTGCTGACGCTCAAGTCCGGCAAGAAGATTCGTGCGGACGCATTCCTGTGGTGTAACGGCCGGACCGGCAACACCGACAAACTGGCGCTGGAGAACATTGGTCTGGAACCCAACGGTCGTGGCCAGCTCTCGGTGGATGAGCATTACCGGACATCGATCCTCCATATCTACGCTGTAGGGGACGTGATTGGTTGGCCCAGCCTGGCCAGTGCGGCATACGATCAGGGACGTTCGGCGTCATCGGACCTGATGGGCGATGAGTATTTCCGGTTTGTCCGGGATGTGCCGACCGGGATTTACACGATTCCGGAGATCAGTTCCGTGGGGCCCACCGAGCGGGAGCTGACCGAAGCCAAGGTGCCTTACGATGTGGGGCAGGCGTTCTTCAAGGATTTGGCCCGGGCGCAGATTACCGGGGAAGCGGTGGGCATGCTCAAGATCCTGTTTCACCGGGAAACCCGTGAGATTCTCGGCATTCACTGCTTTGGTGACCAGGCGGCGGAAATCGTGCATATCGGCCAGGCCATCATGAACCAGAAAGGGGAGGCCAACTCCTTGAACTACTTCATCAATACCACCTTCAACTACCCGACCATGGCGGAAGCCTACCGGGTGGCGGCCCTGAATGGCCTGAACCGGATATTCTGATCCGGGGGCCGGCGGCAGATCTGTCGTCGGCCCTGTCTTTCCCGCCTTGTCGTTTCACCAAACAAAGTTAGCGATGCACCTACGTAGTGCTGCCTGCCAGCGTTTCCGGATCTTTCTCTGTCCGGTGTGGTAAACGATTGGCAAGAATGTTTGGCCGGTTTTCGAAATACACCAGAGTGCTGGTGGGGTAGTCGGTAATGATGCTGTCCACGCCCATTTTCTCCAGCTCCAGCATGTCGTGAATCCGGTTGACGGTCCACACCGACACGTGAAGTCCCGCCTTGTGGGCAGACTGGACCACCGCCTCCGAGCACAGGCGCGCACTCAGACACAGGTAGTCGCAACCCAGCCGCGTGGCGCTTTTCACGGGATTGGGAAAACGCTTATCGAAGACCAGGCCCGTGCGCAGCTTGCGGTCACGCCGCTTGGCTTCCCGCAGGAACCAGGTGTCGGATGATGTCAGCGCCGCCCGGTCGTACCAGTGATTTTTCTGGATCAGTTCGGCCAGCCGGTTGCACAGGATATTCATGCGCTGACGCTGATCGGTCTTCACCTCGAACTGCATGTGCCGGAAGTCCGGGCAGGTGTTCAACACGTCCTGCAAGCTTGGGACGCCACAGCTGTTCGGCCAGGGCGTGGTGTTCTTGCGGGCATCGAGTTTTTTCAGCGCCTCGGCGGTCATGTCGCCGACACGGCCGCTGACGCCGGTCGTACGGTCGGTGGTCGTGTCATGGATAACCACCGGCTCGCCGTTGGCAGACAGCAGGACGTCGAGTTCGAAGTGGCGGATGCCGTTGCCGTAGGCATGCCTGAAGCCGGGTAACGTGTTTTCGGGGGCTTCGCCCTTGGCGCCACGATGGCCGTAAATAATCATGTGTTCTTTTCCCCTGACAAATAGGCCGATTCCATTGCGGCCCGTCGTCCGCCTGTAGCAAGGAGACGGTTCACGCCTGGTAGAGAGTGCGGCGTTTTTTCCATAGCTCGTGACACTGGGCCACGTCTTCCAGATAAGCGGGCAATTCATCCATTACAAGCGCCTGAGGCCCGTCCACCAGCGCTTTTTCCGGTTTGGGGTGAAAGTCCACCAACACCATGTTGGCGCCGGCAATGACACCCTGTGCCGTCGCATGCATCACTTCGGGAATGCCGTCCGGTGCTCGATCACGGGTGCCCACCGAGTGGGACGGGTCGATGCAGACAGGCATCCGGGTCAGACGTTTCACCGTGGGCACATGGGCGAAGTCGACCATGTTGCGATGGGGCTGGCCCGCTTCCGTCTTCATGCCGCGCAGGCAGAAGATGACATTGGCGTTGCCCTCGCTGGCGAGATACTCCGCCGCGTTGAGCGACTCGTTGAGCGTGATCCCGAAGCCACGCTTGAGCAGGACCGGGTAGTCCTTCTGGCGGCCGATGGCCTTGAGCAGCTCGAAATTCTGGGTGTTGCGGGTGCCCACCTGCAACATGACGCCGGTCGGCCGCCCCAGCTTTTCGAGGCACTCGTCGATTTCCTCGATGTGGCTCTCATGGGTGATTTCCATGGCGATCACCCGGATACCGTGCTTGCCAGCGGTCTCGAACACATAGGGCAGGCAGCCTTTGCCATGCCCCTGGAACGAATAGGGGTTGGTGCGCGGCTTGTAGGCGCCCATCCGGGTGCAGGGCTGGTTGTGCTCGGCCAGCGCCCGCATCATGATCTCCACGTGCTCCGGGGTGTCCACGGCACACAGGCCGGCAAACACGTTCAGGTTATCCTGGTCGAAATGCACGCCGTTGTAGGTGAAACCGGTCTGGCGCCGGTCGTCCCGGTGTCGCCCAAGGATCCGGTAATCGTCAGAGATGCGGATCACCCGCTCTACGGCGGGCAGGGCCGCGATTTCGTCCTTATCCAGCGACTTGGTGTCGCCGAGCAGGTAGACTTCGGTCAGCTTCTGCTGGGCCCCCTGGATTTCGTGAACCCGTACGGAGACGCCCGGCAGGTTTTCCAGGAACTGCAGCGTGTGCCGGTAGGCGTCGCTGTCGAGTGGCGTGTCCGGGTGCAGGATGGCGAGCATGGCGACTCCTTCAGGATGACATGGCGATTTCAGCGCGGTGCCGGCATTCCATGTATTCGCGATGGTTCAGGTGCAGCAGCTCGGCCACACGCCGAATCATGTGTTCTTCGTATTTGTCGATGCGGCCGTCCGCAAAGGCGACGCGCCAGATGTTCTCGAGTATCTCGGCCTTGCCGGCCTGGTCCAGGTTGGCGTTGAGCTTTTCCGTGAACTCATAGAGTGACGTGGCGTCTTCGGCGTCGGCACGGGCGTTGGCCAGGATGGTGGTGGCCTCTTCCCGGGTGATGGACTGGGTGCGGATGGCGCAGTCGATGATGGTGTCCCTCTCGGACTGGTCTTCCGACTGGTCAACCCGTGACAGTTGGACCATCAGCGCGGTGGCGGCGATGGCCAACTGCCGGGGATCGTTTTGCTCCGGGATGGTGTTGTCTTCTCCGGAGAACAGCTTCTTCAGTACATCGATCATCTCAGGCTGCCTGGGCTATCTGCCGAACCCGTTGTTCCAGCTCAACCTGGTCGGCAGCGAATTTACGGATACCTTCGGCCAGTTTCTCCGTGGCCATGGCGTCTTCGTTCATCAGCCAGCGAAACGCGTTCTCGTCCAGGCTGATGCGTGACTCCACCTTACCTGTTGTCTCCGGTGACAGCCTACGCGGCAGTTCACCTGTGTCATTCTGCAGGGCCTCGAGCAGGGCCGGGCTGATGGTCAGCCGGTCACAGCCTGACAGATGCTCGATTTCACCGGTGTTACGGAAGCTCGCGCCCATCACGACGGTGTCGTAGCCATGACCCTTAAAGTAATTATAGATCCGGGAGACGGACAGGACGCCAGGATCTTCGTGCGGCTCGTAGCTGCTGCGGCCGGATTGCTTCAGATTCCAGTCCAGGATGCGGCCCACGAACGGGGAAATCAGGAATGCTCCGGCATCGGCGCAGGCGGCGGCCTGGGCGAAGGAGAAGAGCAGTGTCAGGTTGCAGCGGATGCCTTCCTTCTCCAGGATTTCTGCGGCGCGGATGCCTTCCCAGGTCGACGCGATCTTGATCAGCACGCGCTCGGTGGGCACGCCGATGCTGTTATACAGCTCGACCAGTCGGCGCGCCTTGCGAACCGTGCCTTCCGTGTCGAACGAGAGGCGGGCGTCCACTTCGGTGGAGACCACGCCGGGAATCAGCTCCAGGATCTTTTGACCGGCCAATACCGCCAGATAGTCCGTGGCCATGCCCAACTGCTCGGAATCGGAGCCGGACTGCCCCTGCGAGAAGTTGATGGCGGCATCAAGCATGGGCCGATAGGCCGGCAGATCGGCTGCCTTCAGCAGCAGGGACGGATTGGTGGTGGCATCCACCGGCCGCCACTGGGCAATCGCGTCCAGATCGCCGGTATCGGCAACGACGGTGGTCATGGTCTTGAGCTGTTCGAGTTTACTCATGGGTGCAAATCGTCCTGATGCGCGTGGATGGCGTGTAGACAACGGTGGCCGCCTGTCCTGCGGCCTACAGATCTACAATAGCGATCTGCCCACAAGGGAACAAGCGTTCTCCGCGCGCTTTACAGGGCTGTCATGAAAGGACGTGGGTCGACTCAGGCGGTGGCCGCTTCGACCACGGGCGACGTCTCGGGCACCTTGGCCATGGCCTGCTCGACAACCTCCAGGCCGGCGCCGCGTTGATGGGCGTTTTCGCTCAGGTGGCGGCGGAACTGGCGTCCGCCCTTGCAGCCGTGGAACAGCCCCATGATGTGGCGGCTGATGTGGGTCAGGAAGACACCGCGATCCAGCTCGGACTGGATGTAGGGCAGCATGGCGCGCAGTACGTCATGGCGCGATGCGTGGGGCGCTGCGGTGCCAAACAGCTCCGGGTCCACCTGCGCCAGCAGCCAGGGGTTCTGATAGGCCTCACGGCCCAGCATGACACCGTCCACGTGCTGCAGGTGTTCGTGGCAGGCGTCCATCGTCTTGATACCGCCGTTGATGATGATTTCGAGCTGGGGGTAGCGCTGCTTGAGCGCGTAGATCCAGTCGTACTTGAGCGGCGGAATGTCCCGGTTTTCCTTGGGGCTCAGGCCTTCCAGGATGGCGATACGGGCGTGTGCGATAAACGTTTCACAACCCGCCTCGGCGACGGTTTCGACGAATTCACAGAGTTCATCGAACGATTCGCGGCCATCGATGCCGATCCGGTGTTTGACCGTGACCGGAAGGTTCGTCGCTTCGCGCATGGCGGCCACGCCGTCGGCAACCACCTGGGGGTGGCCCATCAGGCAGGCGCCGATCATGTTGTTCTGCACCCGGTCGCTGGGGCAGCCGACGTTCAGGTTGACCTCATCGAAGCCGTAATCTTCCGCCAGGCGGGCGCAGGTAGCCAGCTCCCCGGGGTTGCTGCCGCCCAGTTGCAGGGCCAGCGGATATTCCGCCTCGTCGTGACGCAGGAAGCGGGCCGTGTCCCCGTGAATCAGTGCGCCGGTGGTCACCATCTCGGTATAGAGCAGGGTGTGGCGCGAGATCAGCCGGGCAAAGTAACGGTACGCGGCGGTCGTCCAGTCCATCATGGGCGCCACGCTGAAGCGGCGACTCAGCGGCGCTGGCGTCGTCAGGGTGTGGCTGCTTGTGGTCTGGATGGCTGACATGAAATCGACCTGTGCCGGTTGGGGTTGCTTCGGGCGCCGGATTATACCGTGTTGGCGCGCTAATCAAAATTCCGCCAATCGCCAATGGGCGTTGACCCCTTTCTGTACGTCGAACTGGTAAGCTCTGGATTTCAATGGGTTGGGCGTGAGTGCCCCTGCGATGAACAAGGAGCAACGTCGGTGGATGTACTGATTCAGGCCCTGGTGCCGGTGTTTGGTCTGATTCTGTTGGGCCAGTTCCTGCGCCGGATACAGTTCCCCGGCGACGGCTTCTGGCCGATGGCCGAGCGCTTTACCTATTACGTGCTGTTCCCGCCCATGCTGCTGTACAAGCTTGGCAGCGCCCATATTCCGGCGTCGGCCTACGGCGATGTGGCCCTGATCGTCGTGGGCATGGGGCTGTCTATGACGCTGATCCTGGCGGTGATCCAGTGGTTTACCCGCTGGCCGGGGCCGGTCTTCAGCTCTGTCTACCAGGGGGCGATCCGGTTCAACACGTTTGTCGGGTTGGCCTCCGCGGGCCTGTTGATGGGGGACGATGGCCTGTCGCTGTTTGCTGTCGCGGTGGCCATCAATGTGCCCATGCTGAATCTGCTCTGCATCCTGATGTTTTCGGTGGTTGTCGGGCAGGGCCGGCCAAAACTGGCTTCAGTGTTCCGCACGATCGTCACCAATCCGTTGATCATCGGGTCCGTGTCGGGAGCCTTGTGGGGCTACCTGGGGATTGGCTTCCATCCCGTGTTTGCGCGCTTCCTGGAGCCGTTGAGCAGCATGGGGTTGCCGTTGGGGCTGTTGACGGTGGGTGCCGGCCTGCAACTGAAGGGGATGCGCAGTGCGTCCATGCCATTCCTGGTGTCGACGGCGTTGAAGCTGGTGGCGTTTCCCTTTATTGCCGCCGGCCTGGCCTGGCTGGTCGGTGTCGAGGGCCTGCTGCTGCAGGTCGTGGTGTTGTTGGCGGCGCTGCCGACGGCCTCGTCCGCCTATATCCTGGCGCGCCAACTGGGTGGCGATGCCACCCTGATGGCGGGGATCATCAGTGGCCAGACGCTGCTGGCCATCTTCATCATGCCCTTAACGCTGGGCCTTCTCGGGTAGGCAGGAGAGCACCGAATCGGCCAGCGCCTGCTGGAAGTTCAGGTAGCCGTCCTGCGTCACAGGGACGTCAGAGCCCAGTGGATCCCAGGTGGTGATGGTGACATCCACATTCTGGGTCAGCCCGTGCCACCAGTCCCGGTTGAATTGGGGCTCGGTAAGCAGGCAGGGGGTGTCAGCGGCCGCCAGCTTTTCCTGGACCTCGCTCAGATGCCGGGCCCCCGGCGTTTGCTCCGGGGTGATGGTCAGGGCTTCTGCGACGTGTAGCCCATAGTGCTCGGCAAAGCGTCGGAAGGCGTCGTGGTAGGTAAACAGGTCCACGCGATCCATGTCCGACAGCTGCGACTTGAGGTCGGCGTCTTTCTGCTTTAAGGCCTGCTCGAAGGCGCTCAGGCGCTGGTTGATGGTCTCGGCATCGTCCGGGTCGATCGCGGTCAGACGGTCGCGAATGGTTTCGGCCATTGTGGCCGCGATGGTGGGGTCGAGCCAGATATGCGGATCAACGCCGCCATGGTGATGATGCCCGTGCTCAACTTCATGCTCATGTTCATGTTCATGTTCGTCGTGGTCGCCGTCCTGTTCGTCGTCTTCGTGCAGGTGTTCGTGAGTGGCTTCGGCGATCTTTGGAGGCGTTAACGCCTGGACCCGGGGCGCGAGGGCCGGGTCGCTCATCAACTTTTCCAGGAAGGTTTCCATCTGCGGTCCGACCCACAGGATCAGATCGGCATTGGCCAGCGCACGACGATCAGAAGGTCGTAGTTGATAGGTGTGCGGGCTGGCGCCGGCCGGAACCAGCGTGGTGATTTCAATGTTGTCCGGAGCAACGGCCCGGGTCAGCAGGCTCAGCGGATGGATGGTGGTGACGACACGCAGCGTATCAGCGGCGTGCGCGACCATTGGCTGAATGGCCAGTCCCAGTGTCAGGGCGCTGGCAAACAGGGTTTTGGAGTGGCGCATGGCGTAGTGTCCATTCGGTGAATTTTATGCAATGTTATAATGTAACAATTCGGCTGTAAACGGCTTTGTGGGTTCGGGACAGCAAGAGCACGACCCCGCCATGCGTCTGCCGCGACTTGGCGCTATAATGCGCGACCTGAATTCATTCAAGCCGGGCGCTGTTTCCATCAGTGTCTGGCAGGTCCACAGGAATGCCTTTCATGACAGTTCGTACCCGTATTGCTCCTTCTCCCACCGGCGATCCGCACGTCGGTACCGCTTATGTTGCGCTGTTCAATCTGTGCTTCGCCCGTCAACACGGCGGTCAGTTTATCCTGCGCATCGAGGATACCGATCAGGCGCGCAGCACGGCCGAATCCGAGCGGGATATTCTCAACGCACTGCGCTGGTTGGGGCTGGAATGGGACGAAGGGCCGGACGTGGGCGGCCCTTACGGGCCTTATCGCCAGTCCGAGCGCAGTCAGGATTACCGGGTCTACGCCGAGCAGCTGGTTGAGAAAGGCCATGCGTTCTACTGCTTCCGCACGCCGGAGGAGCTGGACCAGATCCGGGAGGAGCGTAAGGCGGCCGGTCAGAATCCGGGCATCAAGGGTGATCTTGAGCTGCCCGCCGACGAGGTGCGCGCGCGTCTGGACGCCGGCGAGCCACACGTCATCCGGATGAAGGTGCCCGATGAAGGCGTGTGCGTTATCGATGACATGCTGCGCGGGCAGGTGGAAATCGACTGGGGCCAGGTGGACTGCCAGATCCTGCTCAAGTCTGACGGCATGCCCACCTATCACCTGGCCAACGTGGTGGATGACCACCTGATGGGCATCACCCACGTCCTGCGGGGCGAGGAGTGGATCAACTCGGCACCCAAGCACCAATTGCTGTACGAATACTTTGGCTGGGATATGCCGGTGCTGTGCCACCTGCCGCTACTGCGTAACCCGGACAAGAGCAAACTGTCCAAGCGCAAGAACCCGACCAGCATCAACTTCTACGAGCGCATGGGTTTCCTGCCGGAAGCGGTCATCAACTACCTCGGCCGCATGGGCTGGTCCATGCCCGATGGCCGGGAGAAGTTCACGCTGCAGGAAATGATCGATCACTTCGACATCAACCGGGTTTCCCTGGGTGGTCCGGTGTTCGACGTGGAGAAACTGCGCTGGCTGAATGGCCTGTGGCTGCGTGAGGACCTGGATGAAAGCGCCTTTATTGAGCGCATGCAGTCATGGTGGTTTAACCGCGAAGCACTGGAAGCCCTCGTCCCCCATATTCGCGGACGAGCCGAAGTATTCAGTGACGTGGCGCCCATGGCAGCGTTCATGTTCTCCGGCATGCTGAATCTCAAACCGGAAGACTTTTCCCACAACAAACTGGAGGAGGGCGATGTGAAGCGCGTCCTGCAGTTTGCGCTGTGGCGGCTTGAGGCCCAGCGACACTGGAGCAAGGACACCATCTTTGCGGACGTGAAAGGTCTGGCGAAGGCCATGGGGCTGAAGATGGGGGATTTCATGTTCCCGATCTTCGTCGCGATTGCCGGAACGCCCAATTCCTGGTCGGTGATGGATTCCATGGCGCTGCTGGGTCCGGACATGACGCGCTCGCGCCTGCGTCACGCGCTTCAGGTGCTGGGGGGGTTCTCCAAGAAAGAAACCAAGCGGGTGGAAAAAGAGTACGCCGCCCTGCTGGCCGAGTAGGGGAAAACCGAAGCCGAATCACCCCCTGATCACTTTTTTCAAAGTTCCGATAAAAAAGTTTAAATCAGGGGGTTGACGGCATGAGGGGGCATCACTAGTATACGCATCCGTTGAGGGGCCATAGCTCAGCTGGGAGAGCGCAACACTGGCAGTGTTGAGGTCAGCGGTTCGATCCCGCTTGGCTCCACCAATTTTCTAGTCCCCTTCGTCTAGTGGCCTAGGACTCCGCCCTTTCACGGCGGCAACAGGGGTTCGAACCCCCTAGGGGACGCCACTTAAGAGAGCTGTTCACAAGACGGCTTTCGCCCTCGGTCCAAGCTGGCACACAGCAGCGACCGAGATAAAAAAACCGCCTTTTTGGCGGTTTTTTTATGCCTGTTATTCCGGCATCGTCGGATGGATCAGGCGGAGCTGCGTCGCCCCGCCCATCGCTGGCTTAACGCAGGGCTATAGCGCCTTTGCCAACCCCTTCGAAGGCCTTGACCTGAATGTCGTCATTGGGAAACTGCTGCTTACAGGCGTCCGCCAGGTAGGCGGCCAGCAGTTCGACTGTGGTGTCCGTATCAATCAGGCAAACCCGATTGGCAGGCAGGGTGAGGCTGAATTCCCCCTGGTTGGCTTCGTAGGCGAACGTCAGGTAGCTGACGTCGTCTTCCACGAAACGGGCCGTCACGTCCTCTTCGGTGCCTACATAGATGTCCTGCCAGCGTTTGGCCCAGGCCCGTTCCAGAGCCTGGTCACGGGCACCGTTGCGCTGGATCTGGATGCGGGAGCGGTGGCCATGGGCAATGCGCTGACAATTGCCCAGGTGCTTCTTAAGGCCGTGAACGTAGTGGTAGTAGGGGCCTTCGATCACTTCTTCACGCAGGTTGACCTCGATTCCGGTCACGTTCCCTGGCAGAACCGCGCGCAGTTCGTCCTGCAGCAGCTTTGAAACAGCGGAGGGCACCACCCGTTCACCGGGCAGCGGCAGGACAGCCTCGACCGGTGAGCCGTGGGTGATGACGCTGCCATCCGCGACTGGCCACTCCAGCTCGACGCGATCACCATGCTCGCGAAGTTGGGCGCCGGCGCGATCGGCCGGCACCACCAGGCGGTGGTCCACGCGCTCATCGATCACCTGCTTGATGGTCCGCTTCACCGAGCCGAAATCAAACACCATGCCCTGTTCGTCCAGCTCGCCGGCCAGAACGATATCGACAATCCAGCTTTCACCCACCAGCCCACGGTCGTGGTCCAGGTAGGCGAAATCAATCACGGTGAGGTTGTCGACGAAAAGGTGGTTCATGGAGCGAATAATTCCCGGTTGCGCTTGTAGGTTGGTGCGATTCTAGCAAAAATCCGCCTGTTCCAGTGAGTGTTTAGCCGGCACAGGGCCAAGGGAGAGAGGATGACCAGCGATTCCGGATACGGGGCCATCGTACTGGCTGCGGGGGCGTCCCGGCGTATGGGGCGGCCCAAGGCGGCGTTGAGCTACTGCGGAAAGTCCTTACTGTCCCATTCGATTGCTCACGCCCGCAGCCTGTCGGGCGGTCCGGTCTACGCTGTGGTTGGCGGCGGCTATCCCCTGGTCCGCTTTCGGTGCGCATCCCAGCCCGATCGCTGGCTGTTCAATCACGACTGGCCTACGGGAATGGCATCCTCGTTGCGGGCGGGCCTGGATGCCATGCCCGTAATGACCCGCGGTGTTTATGTTCTGCTGGTGGATCAGCCGGAGATTACGCCGGGTTTCTGGGAGGCGTTCAGGGAGACGGTGGTGCGGTTTGCGGGCCGGCGCCCGGTTGCGGCCGATCTGGGCGGATTTGCCGGCGCTCCGGCCTTTCTGCCGCGCGCACTCTGGCCGGAGCTGATGCAGTTGTCCGGTGATGCCGGCGCCGGCGCGGTTCTGCGCCGGCGCGAGACCCTGCGGGTTCCCGCTCCCGGCGCTGACCGGGATGTCGACACGCCGGCAGACATGCAGCGCTTGCGAGGCGTCCGGGCGTCAGAACGATCCAAACAGCCCTGACAGCCAGGCGATTCCGACCGTAAAGATGCTCAGGCTCACCGCCAGGCCGATGGTATAGACCCGCGAGGCAGATGCGCGCTGCTGGCGCACATAGAGGTCGATCGTACGTTGGGCGATATCCTCGGCGGTTTCCCGGGAGATATCGTGCGCCTGCTGGATGGCTTCGGATTGCAGCGTCTGCCAGAACTCGGTGTCGATGGTCTGCACACTGGTGATGTGATCCTTCAGCTCCGCCATGTGGTCCGCGGTAAAGCCGCCGGACGACTGGATCGAGGACTTCAGGTCGGCCAGTTCACGTGCCAGCGACAGATTGACCTCGGCGACGATCTCCTCCTTCAGTCCTTGGGTGCGGGCGTCGAAATCTTCGCGGAACGCGGTCAGTTGTTGGGTCAGGGCGTCGTTCTTGCGGCGCTCGTCATCGTCCAGCACCCGCTTGATGTGATCGTGCTGCTCGTCAAATAGGCTGCTCAGCAGCTCGTGCAGGCGGTTGTTGATATGGGTCTTTACCGCAGAGCGGGCAATCTGCTCGATCAGGTCGCTGGTCAGGGGTACCACTTGCGAGCCGCCGTTCATCTCCCGCGGAGGTGCCTCCGTGGATTCGCTTGAGCTGTCGGTTTCGCCTTTGGGCGCGAGTTCCAGGGAGGCGTTCTCCGGCAGTTCCAAAGGCTCGTCGTCGATATCCAGGTCGCTGTCATCCAGGGCGTCGGGCTCGGGCGGTTGGGGCAGGGTGTTGTTGGTCACATCACTGGAAAGCTGGTCGAGCAGGGCATTCAGGCCGTCATGATGGGGCGGCTTGGTCAGGATGTTGTAGACGCCGAAGTTACGGGCCTCTTCCATGAAATTGGCCGACTTCTTGGACGTGCACATGATGATGGGGATGTTGGCCGTATCGGGATTGCCCTTGATGGCCTTGGTGGCCTCCACGCCGTTCATGCCCGGCATCAGATGGTCCATGAAAATTACGTCGGGCCGGTTGTCGCTGTTGAGGAAATCCAGGGCCTCTTCTGCGGAGCCGGCCATGTTGACCTGCATTTCCCGGTTCTCGAGCAGCTTGCTCAGTGCAAAGCGAGCGACCTTCGAGTCATCCACCAGCAGTGCATTCTTGATTGCCATGATACAACCTCAATCTCGCGTCTTGATCCCGGGCCGTGCCAGCGGTCCATGCCGGTGATGCGTAGCCCGTCCGATTACCAGCCTTCGAGCGGCGGACATTGCGTCGCCCGATAACTCTTTTCTCGATAGCAGACCCCGGGCTCGCTGGTCCGGGCGCTGAAAATCTCGCCTTCCGGGGTGGTCAGTTTGGCCTGACCGTAGGGCTCCCCGTAGCGGAACGTGCCTTCGATGGCGCTGCCGTTGGGATTCATCAGCGTGCCTTTGCCATGGAATTCACCTTCCATGTACTGACCGACGTATTTCTTGCCGTCGGCGAAGATCTCATTGCCTTCGCCGTTGAACTCCCCGTTGGAGAAGCCGCCTTCGTAGTGATGTCCGTTAGGGTAGGTCAGCGTCCCTTCACCGTGGAACTGGCCATCCTTGAAGCCGCCGACGTACAGCGTGCCATCCGCGCCGGTCAGCGAGCCATGGCCGTTGAGCTTGCCGTCGCTCCACTGGCCGGTGAGGACATCCCCATTGGCCCGGGTCAGCGTGCCCTGGCCGTTGAACTGGTCGTCCTTGAAATGACCGGTATAGGTGGCACCGTCCGGTGCGCGGTAGGTGCCTTCGCCGGCACGTTCGCCTGCTTTCCAGTCACCCTCATAACGGCTGCCGTCCGGATAGAGAGCCACCCCTTCGCCATCAAACTGGCCGTCGACAAAGTGGCCATGATACTGCAGGCCGTCGTTGCCCTCATAGGCCCCGTCGCCGGTGCGCACGCCGCCGACCCATTGACCGTCGTGGTAATTGACCTGGGTGTAGGCCATCAGGTTGCCGCGCAGGGTCAGGTCGTCTCCGGCAGCCACCCGGACGGTCTCGGACCAGGACTTGTAGCCCGGTTTACTGATGACAATCCGATAGTCGCCAGGATCCAATTCGAGATCCAGGCGCGTCGAGCCATAGGGTTTGCCGTTGATTTCAACCGCGTCGCCCAACACGTTGGAGCGGAGTGTGAGTTGGGCGGTTGTCGGCTTGGGTGCTGGCTTCGGCGCTGCCGGCTGAGGTTTCGGGTTAGCCGGTTCCGCCATCGCCAGTTTTGTTTCCGCCTCGACATCCGATACCGCGGATGGATCGGGTTCGGTTGCCGGTACCGGATCAATCGTGAATGGTGTGGCTGACGCCGTGTTCTCACCGGAGGGTTCGTCGCTGTCCGTCGGCTTCTGCTCGACGGCGCTGTCAGCGGACGTGGTAGACGACGTGTCTGCAAAGATGCTCTCGTCAGCCGAAACGGGTTTGGGCGTGTCGGTATCCCGATCCGGTGCTTTCACAGGAGACGGTGCCTGGTGTTCGGGTTGCTCGCCAGCCAGTTGCGGCGGCATGTGACCTGCATCCTGCTGGATGGAGGCGAAACCGGCGGTCACCAGCAACATGAGTGCCAGCGCGTTGAGAAACAGCAGCGGCCTGTAATCGACCATGAACTACCTCGATTGGACGCATGATGGATAGTGCCGAAGGCGCAAAGGCAGGACGCACCGCTTGAGATGCGACCTGAACGTCCATACTAGCGGTTCGTCAGGTCGCCATGTAACAGAAAGTGACGGGAGTTACCGAGTTTGCCGCACGTTTCACACTTTGCCCGGAATCGCGTCACCCTCTGGGGCGTCTGTGGCCGGAGCATCAGGCTGGCGCTGCTCCCAGGCGCGCATGTAAACGTCGGCTTCGTACTCGTAGGGGGAGCGGAAGGGCGTCAGGACAAAGTCGAAGATCAGGAAGAAAAAGCCCACCGATAGCCAGGCTACGACGATCGTCTGCGTGGTGTTCGCCTGCATCTCCGGGTTGGCGGCCACAAAAGCCTGCAGATCCGGCAGGATATTGGTCACCATCACCACCGGATTGAAGCTGGCCATCACCAGCGGTACCCAGAACGCGATAAATACCGGAAAGAAGCCGAACGACCAGAGCACCCGGCGCAGGGTGTACATCAACAGGGCGCTCCAGAACCGCTGGCGCAGTTCCGGTACCTTGCGCAGCTGCTTGAGGTAGCGCTTGCGCTCGACCCAGTACGGAGCCAATTCGGCACTGCCGGGTTCCGGCGGCGTGGCGGGCGATTCGGCGGCCCGGGGCTCTTCCTGCGTCGGTGTCGATCCGACGGCGGTCGTCCGGGGCTTTTCCGCCTTTTCCTCGTGGATCTGGAGCTGGGTCAATGGGGCTGTCATGCGTTTGTTGATGTCCTGTGGTCACGCCTTGATAGAGAGTAACTAATTCAATCATTAACTGCACCCTGGTTCCTTTACAGGTGCTTCATGAACGATAGTGCGTGTTACCCTACAGGAGATGACTGGTGGGTGCCCGTCAGGCGCCATGGATTGATTGCAGGGTGAGACGCTATGACTGAAAGTATTCGTCGGGTGGCGCTGGTGGCGCACGATAATAAAAAGGTGGACCTGATTGACTGGGTGGGCCGCAACCGTGACCTGCTCGCTCACTGCGAGTTACTCACCACCGGTACCACCGGCAAGCTGGTCTCCCAACGCACCGGCCTGGACGTGGAGCGGTTACAGAGTGGTCCACTTGGCGGCGACCAGCAGATTGGCGCCCGTATTGCCGAGGGGAAGGTGGACTTGCTGATTTTCTTCTGGGACCCCCTGGAACCCATGTCGCATGACCCGGACATCAAGGCGTTGCTGAGGATTGCAACCCTGTGGAATATCCCGATAGCCTGCAACGAAAGTTCGGCGGATTTTATGGTGTCGTCGCCCTGTTTCAAGCAATACACGCGTCGTAAGCCTGATTTCTCGATATACCAGAGCCGGACTGTCGCCGGCACAGATGCCTGATGGCGACCGCAACACATTCTATTCAGGATACTGCAATGACCAAGAACAGAGACCAAGCCGTTCACCCTGCCTTTGAAAGGGTGAGGAAGCATCGGATCGAGACGCTGCACATCGACGTGGAGGAATACCGTCACCGCAAGACCGGGGCGACCCATCTCCACCTGGCTTCGGAGAATGACGAAAACGTCTTTTTCGTGGCGCTGCGGACTTTCCCGATGGATTCCACCGGTGTCGCGCACATCCTGGAACACACCGCCCTGTGCGGCAGTGAGCGTTACCCGGTGCGGGATCCGTTCTTCATGATGATCCGCCGGTCCCTCAACACCTTCATGAACGCCTTCACCAGCAGTGACTGGACCGCTTACCCGTTTGCGACGAAGAACCGCAAGGATTTCGATAACCTGTTGTCGGTCTACCTGGATTCGGTCTTCTTCTCCAAGCTGGACGAGATGGACTTCTCCCAGGAGGGGCACCGACTGGAGTTCGAGGAGCCGGACGATCCGTCCACCCCGCTGGTTTATCGCGGCGTGGTCTACAACGAGATGAAGGGCGCCATGAGTGCGCCGACCGCCCAGCTTTGGCAGACCCTGACCAGTCATCTGTTCCCGACCACCACCTACCACTACAACAGCGGTGGTGAGCCGAGCCATATTACCGATCTGCGCTACGACGACCTGCTGCGGTTCTACAAGCATCATTACCACCCGAGCAATGCGATTTTTGCCACCTTCGGCAACATTCCGGCGATCGAACACCACGAACGTTTTGAGAGTCTGGTGCTGTCCCGTTTCGATCACCTCGACGTTGAGCTGCCGGTCCATGACGAGAAGCGCTTCTACGCGCCCAGCCGCGTCGAACAGGCCTACGCGATCAGTGAGGGTGAAGAGCTGTCCCACAAGACTCACATCGTGATGGGCTGGCTGCTGGGACACAGCTTTGAGCTGGAAAAAAACCTCGAAGCGCACCTGCTGGCGAATGTCCTGCTGGAAAACAGCGCCTCGCCACTGATGCGGGCCCTGGAAACCACCGATATCGGCCATGCGCCGTCGCCCATGCTGGGGTTGGAGGATTCCAACCGTGAGATGACCTTCGTGTGCGGGATCGAGGGCAGCGAGCCTGGTCGCGCGGCTGACCTGGAAAAACTGGTCGAGGAGACGCTGGATCAGGTGGCGCGTGAGGGTGTCAGCCAGGATCGTCTGGAGGCCATCCTGCATCAGCTGGAATTGCATCAGCGGGAAATTACCGGTGATCAGTTCCCCTACGGTCTGCAGCTGATCATGTCGTCCATCTCGCCGATGGTGCATGGCGGTGATCCGGTTGAGCTGCTGGATCTCGAACCGGTTCTGGCAAACCTGCGGGAGAAGATCAAGGACCCCGACTACGTGCCGAACCTGGTTCGCCGACTGCTGCTGGATAACCCGCACCGGGTGACCCTGACCCTGCGTCCGGACGACAAGATGGACCAGCGTGAGCAGGCCGCCGTGGCTGAAGCGCTGGCTGCGCGCAAAGCCCAATTGTCAGAAGACGACGCGAAGGCCATCGTCGATCGCGCGGCGGCCCTGGAGGCACGTCAGCAGCGCAAGGATGACGATACCATCCTGCCCAAGGTCGATCTGGGGGATGTGCCGCTGCAATTGCCGGAACCTGAAGCCCGCGAGGTCGAGGATTTCCCGGCTACGTTGTATGCCCAGGGCACCAACGGGCTGGTCTACGAGCAGGTAGTGCTGCCGCTGCCGGCCCTGAGTGATGAGGATTTGCTGTTGTTGCCGTTGTACACCATGTGCCTGACCGAGGTGGGCTGTGGTGAGCTGGATTACCTGGCGATGCAGGATCGCATGTCGGCCGAATCCGGTGGCGTCACGGCGTTCTCCATCGCCAAGGGGCGCATCGATGATGTGCAGGATCTGTCGGGCTACCTGGTGATCAGCGGCAAGGCGCTGGCCCGCAACCGTGACAAGCTGGCCCAGCTGCTGCGCGATATTTTTGAAAGCGCACGCTTTGACGAGAAAGCCCGTATCCGTGAGACCGTTGCCCAGGTTCGCGCGCGCCGTGAACAGTCTGTGACCGGCAGCGGGCATGCGTTGGCCATGGGAGCAGCGGCGCAGGGGTTGAGTCCCGGTGCGCGTCTGGCCTTCCGTCTGGGCGGGCTGTCCGCCATCAAAGGCATCAAGGCGCTGGACGACTCCCTGAGCGATGAAAAGGCGTTGGAGAACCTGTGCGATCAACTGGCCGGTATCCACCAGCGTATTCAGGGGCAGGCCCGCCAGTTCCTGGTGGTGGGTGAGGACGATCAGCTGGATCCGATGCTGGAAACGCTCCGAAGCACCTGGCCCAAGGCGACGACTATCGAAACCGAAGGTTGGGAAGTGCCGCCGGTGAGCGAGACGGTGCGCCAGGCCTGGCTGACGTCCACGCAGGTGAATTTCTGCGCCAAGGCCTACAGCACCGTGCCCATTGATCATCCCGATGCGGCGCCACTGACGGTTCTTGGTGGTTTTCTGCGCAATGGCTTTCTGCACCGCGCTATCCGGGAGCAGGGCGGGGCCTACGGCGGTGGTGCGACGCAGGACAGCGTCAACGGCACGTTCCGCTTCTTCTCCTACCGGGATCCGCGTCTGCTGGATACGCTCGATGACTTCGACAACGCGCTTTCATGGTTGCAGGAGACCGAGCACGATCCCCAGACCCTGGAAGAGGCCATCCTGGGCGTCATCGGCCAGATGGACAAGCCCCGATCACCGGCCGGTGAAGCCAAACACGCGTTCCAGAACCGTCTGTTTGGCCGCACGCCGGAACAGCAGAAGCGATTCCGCGAACGGGTGCTGGCGGTGACCATCGACGATCTCAAGCGGGTCGCGACGGACTGGCTGGTGCCGGAGAAAGCCAGTGCGGCGGTGATCGCCAGCCCGCAGCAGCGAGAGACGCTGGAAGCGGCGGGTCTGGAAATCCACGAACTGTAATTCCGGGCTGGAGAAGCGAAAGAGGGTGCTGCGGCACCCTCTTTTTTTGGCTGGCTTGTTACGAGCGACTTGTCAGCGTTTGCGCTCGATGCCCGTGGCGACCATGATCCGGGTCGAGATTTCCTCGATCGAATAGGCCGTTGTGTTGAGGTAGGAAATACGCTCGCGGCGATACATCAACTCGATTTCCTCTACCTCGTAGCGGCACTGCTTGTCCGAGGAGTAGCGGGAGTTGGGGCGCCGCTCATTGCGGATGGTGGCCAGGCGCTCGGGGTCGATTGTCAGGCCGAACAGCTTCTCCCGGTGCGGGCGCAGGGCTGCGGGCAGTCGCTGATCGTGAATGTCGTCTTCGGTGATGGGGTAGTTCGCCGCCTTGATGCCATAGTGCAGCGCCAAGTAAAGGCACGTCGGGGTCTTACCGCTGCGGGAGGCGCCAATCAGGATCAGGTCGGCCTCGTCGTAGTAGCGGGTCCGTGCGCCGTCGTCGTTATCCAGCGCGAAGTTCACGGCGTTGATGCGACGCTCGTAGTTGGTCTCATTGGAAATGGAATGTGACCGCCCCACCGAGTAGGAGGAGGACGCTTCCAGTTCCTGTTCCAGCGGCTGCAGGAACGTGCCGAAAATGTCGACCATAAAGCCATTGGCCTTGGAGACCTCGGCGCGAATGGCACTGTCGACAATGGTGTCGAAGATCACCGGCTTGGCGCCGTCGAGTTCCGCGGCCTTGTCGATGCGTTTAACGACGCTGGCGGCTTTCTCCAGATCGTCGATATAAGGTACTGTGATCCGCTCGAAATGAATCTTTTCGAATTGGGCCAACAGACTGTTGCCAAGGGCTTCGGCCGTAATGCCTGTACCGTCGGAAATAAAGAACGCCGTCCTTCTCATAATGACCTGCTTCGCTCCGTTATTGACTTCATCTCATAAACTTAAGGTTCTCTTAATCCTCCTTCCGACGCGCGACACAGGCGGGCAGAGGGCCGATTCGGGGACGTCTGTACGTGTTGTTCCCTAGGTAATCAAGGCAGGTTACAGTATGATACGCCCGATATTCGATAGGCTACCCGCCAAATGGGCTCACAGATTTAAGGGAGATGCGCTTTGGAAGATTACATCATCTGGTTTGAAAACCTGGGTATGTCGGATGTTGACCGGGTCGGTGGCAAGAACTCGTCTCTGGGCGAAATGATCAGCAATCTTGCCAACGCCGGTGTCACCGTCCCGGGCGGGTTTGCGACCACAGCCCATGCGTATCGTGAATTTCTCGCCAAGGACGGTCTCAAAGACCGTATTGATGAAGCGCTGGAAGCCCTGGATATCAATGATGTCAACGAACTGGCCCGGGTCGGTGCCCAGATTCGTCAATGGGTGACCGACACGCCTTTCCCCAAAGCGCTGGAAGATGCGCTGGAACAGGCGTATACCTCGCTGCAGGCGGGTAACACCAACATGGCCGTCGCCGTTCGCTCTTCTGCAACCGCCGAAGACCTGCCGGATGCCTCCTTCGCCGGCCAGCAGGAAACGTTCCTGAACATCGTGGGCCTGGACCACGTCAAGCACGCCGTACGTGAAGTCTTCGCTTCGCTGTTTAACGACCGTGCCATTTCCTACCGTGTTCACCATGGCTTCGACCACAAGCTGGTCGCCCTGTCTGCCGGTATCCAGAAAATGGTCCGCAGCGAAACAGCGGCCAGTGGCGTTATGTTCAGCCTGGATACCGAGTCCGGCTTCCAGGATGTGGTCTTCATTACCGCCTCCTACGGTCTGGGCGAAACCGTGGTCCAGGGTGCCGTGAACCCGGACGAGTTCTACGTTCACAAGCCGACCCTGGAAGCCGGTCGTCCCTCCGTGCTGCGCCGCAACCTGGGCAGCAAGGCGATCAAGATGGTCTACGGCAACAGCGCCGAGGCCGGCAAGTCGGTCGACACCGTCAAGGTGGACGAAGCCGACCGTAACCGCTTCTGTATTACAGACGAAGAGGTGGAGAACTTGGCGCGTCAGGCGGTGATTATCGAGAAGCACTACGACCGCCCGATGGACATCGAATGGGCGAAGGATGGCGACGACGGTCGCATCTACATCGTTCAGGCGCGTCCGGAAACCGTGAAGAGCCGTGTCGCGGCCAACGTCATGGAGCGTTACTTGCTGAAAGAGCAGGGCAACGTCATCGTTGAGGGGCGCAGCATTGGCCATCGAATTGGTAAGGGGCCGGTTCGCGTCGTCACCAGTATCCAGGAGATGGATCGCGTCCAGCCGGGCGATGTCCTGGTCACCGACATGACCGACCCGGACTGGGAGCCGGTTATGAAGCGCTCCTCTGCGATCGTGACCGACCGTGGCGGTCGGACCTGTCATGCGGCCATTATTGCCCGTGAGCTGGGGATTCCCGCCGTCGTCGGTTGTGGCGATGCCACCGACGTCCTCAAGGAAGGTCAGGAAGTGACCGTGTCCTGCGCCGAAGGCGACACCGGTCTGGTTTATGAAGGCAGCCTGGACTTCGAACTGCGTGAAAACACCGTCGAATCCATGCCGGACATTCCGTTCAAGATCATGATGAACGTGGGTAACCCGGATCGCGCCTTCGACTTCCAGTCCCTGCCGAACGAAGGTGTGGGTCTGGCCCGTCTGGAGTTCATCATCAACCGCATGATCGGCGTGCACCCCAAGGCGCTGCTGAACTTTGAGGGTTTGCCCCGCGATATCAAGCAGACCGTCGAGAAGCGCATTTCCGGTTACACCTCGCCGGTGGATTTCTACGTGGACAAGCTGGTTGAAGGCATCTCCACGCTGGCAGCGGCGTTCGCGGACAAGAAAGTGATCGTGCGTCTGTCGGACTTCAAGTCCAACGAATACGCCAACCTTATTGGCGGTACTCTGTACGAGCCGGATGAAGAAAACCCGATGCTGGGCTTCCGGGGGGCGTCACGCTACATCTCCGAAACCTTCCGCGACTGCTTCGAGCTGGAATGCCGTGCCCTGAAGAAAGTCCGTGACGAAATGGGTTTCACCAACGTGGAAATCATGGTGCCGTTCGTGCGCACCCTGGGTGAAGCGCGTCAGGTGGTGGACCTGCTGGCGGAGAACGGCCTGAAGCGTGGCGACAACGGCCTGCGCGTCATCATGATGTGCGAGCTGCCGGCCAACGCGCTGCTGGCGGACGAATTCCTCGAGTACTTCGACGGTTTCTCCATCGGCTCCAACGATCTGACCCAGCTGACACTGGGCCTGGACCGCGATTCCGGCATCATTGCCCACCTGTTTGACGAGCGGAACGAGGCGGTCAAGAAACTGCTGTCCAACGCGATCCAGGCGTGCAAGAAGGCCGGCAAGTACGTCGGCATCTGCGGCCAGGGGCCGTCGGACCATCCGGATCTGGCCAAGTGGCTGATGGATCAGGGGATCGACAGCGTCTCCCTGAACCCGGATTCAGTACTGGATACCTGGTTCTTCCTGGCTGACGAGAAGCTGGACTGAGAATCACAACGACAGAAAAGCCGGTGCCAATGCGCCGGCTTTTCTTTGTCTGACACAGAACACCCATTGTCCTCAGAAGGAGAAAACCGTGAATATCGTGACGCCTGATCTGTGCGACGAATTTCCGGAAGTTAAAGTCGTTGAACCCGGTTTCAACAACTACGGTGCGATCAAGGCATTCGGCGGCGAAATGGTGACCGTGAAATGCTTTGAAGACAACTCAGTGGTGAAAGAGCAGGTCGGGCTGCCCGGCGAAGGCCGTGTGATGGTGGTCGACGGTGGCGGTTCCAAACGAGCGGCACTGCTGGGCGACATGC
Organism: Marinobacter sp. NFXS9; assembly: GCF_040148665.1. Lineage (NCBI taxonomy): Bacteria > Pseudomonadati > Pseudomonadota > Gammaproteobacteria > Pseudomonadales > Marinobacteraceae > Marinobacter > Marinobacter sp. NFXS9. The sequence goes on from NZ_JAGDDW010000002.1 coordinate 405,449, forward strand.
TGGCTGAGAAGGCGGCCGACAATGGCTGGGCCGGCATCATCATCTACGGCTGTATCCGGGATGTTGACGTGATCGGTGAGACCCAGCTGGGCGTCCAGGCCCTGGACACCGTACCGCGTAAAACGGAAAAGCGGGGCATCGGTGACCTGAACGTGCCCGTGACCTTCCACGGTACGATCTTCGTGCCGGGCCAGTACGTTTATGCCGACAACAATGGCATTATCGTGTCAGAGAAACCCTTGTCTCTGCCTGAGTGATCGTAAGGCCTAGCGGGGACGCCGTTCCATCTCCGGAAGGCACGGCGACCCGATTCCGCAACAGGGCAGTCCCGCTGGCTATCGTTTCACCTGCTTGATCGACGCGCCCATTAAATAGCCATCGCCATCCGGCTCGCAGCGCAATATCTCGATGACCGTCTCAAATGGCGGAAACTTCTCATTGGTGGATGGCAGCAGGGTCTGCAGCTCGGTCCCTACAGGCATGTCGGTGTCCATATAGAGTTGCATGCCGGTACCGCTGAGATCCTTGCACACGCCTTTGTACTGCTTGCCATCGGTGTCGGTGAGCATCACTTCCGAATTCACCTGCATCCGATGGAAATCGCGTTTTTCCGAATAATCGCGCATCGTCGTTGCCATGCCTCTACCTCTTCGGCCGTGTTTTACCTTATATAAGATGACAAAAGCCGCACGTCAAAGAACGATCCGTCATAAGGCAGCATGCTGACCAGATATTTAGTGTATGGAGTGATCGTTTGGCACAAGATGTGGTGTGGTGCACGCCGCTGGAGGGCGTGCACCGGAAAGCTGTCGCGTCAGGCCCAGTTGTCGGTTTTGCGGGTGGGTTTGAGCCACGGCAGTACGATGGCGATCAGTACCCCCAGGCCAACCAGGCCGGCACCCAACAGCATGAAGTCCGATTCCTTCTTGGCTTCGAGGCGCTCGTTTTCAGCCGTGAGGACTTCCACTTCCTTCTTGAGCTGTTGATTGCTTTCCTGCAGTTCCCGATTGCGGCGGTCCAGGTTCAGGGCGTTGGAGGAGACCTCCTTCACCCGGTCCAGCTCGGCGCTGAGTTTACTTGCGCGGCTCTGCAGGGAGTCCTCTGAAGACGCCAGCTGATTGCGTTCGGACTGGAGGGCCTCCAGCTTTTTCTGGGCTTCGCTGAGCGCCGCCTCGGTGCGTTCAAGCTTGTTCTGCGCGGCCGCCAGGCGATCGCGGGCGATCGGCTGGGAGGACAGGTAACGGGTGAGTACCCAGCCTTCCTGGCCGTCCTGGGTGCGGACCTTGCTGTAGCCCGAATTGTCGCCCTCCTGAAGGACCTCCAGGCGCGTCCCGGACTTGAGACTGTCGAGTATGCGGAATTGATTGCCCTCGCCGCTGCGGAGCATGATCAGCAACTCGTCGTCCACGTATTTGGTCTGGGCGAAGGCGGGGAGGCATAGCGCTGTCAGTAGGGCAGCGGCCAATAGTTTCGTCAATGTGAAGGGCTTGTGAATCACAATGAATCGTTCCTGCTTGTTTTTTCTGGAGCGTTCCGGGTACGGGAGGTCCTGAGTGAGACCTTCTTGTCTTTGACCGGTGGGGCGGGTCATGGCGTCCCCGGCGCTGTATAAGGCGACTTTTCAGAGGCCGTTCAAACCGGGAATTCTGTCATAGTTCCCGCCGCGATCAAGCGCCCGGTTATTACGATCTGTCAATGAGCGCGCCTACGGCAATACGGGCTTGAACGGTTTCACCGTCACCTCGTCGTAGACGCCTGCTGCCACATAGGGATCGGCATCAGCCCAGGTTTTAGCCGCCTCGAGTGAGTCGAATTCGGCGATGACGACACTGCCGGTAAAGCCGGCTTCACCCGGGTCCGGGCTGTCGATCGCGGGGCAAGGGCCGGCAAGCAGCAGGCGGCCTTCGGATTTTAGCTGTTCCAGGCGTTCCAGATGAGCGCCGCGCGCCGGGGTGCGTAGCGGCAGGCTGTTCTCGACATCCTGGCTGATAATAGCGTAGTACATGAAGTCTCTCCGTCAGTCGGCTGGCCGCTGGAGGGCCGTGAGCGTATCCTGTGACGTACATTAAAGGGTTACGCTACATATGACCATATCCGCAACACAATCTGCCCGCATTGACCTGCATTGTCACAGCAACATTTCCGATGGCGCTCTGTCGCCAACCGATCTGGTGCAGCGGGCAGCTGCCAACGGCGTCACGCATCTGGCGCTGACCGATCATGACACGACGGGCGGCCTTGCCGAGGCGGCGCGCGCGGCCGAAGGGTGCGGCATGACCCTGATTAACGGCATTGAACTGTCCTGTCAGTGGCGCTCCCTGACGATTCACATCGTGGGACTCGGGTTCGATAATGACGATCCGCAATGGCAGGCAGCGCTGGCCGAGCAGGCCGATAATCGCTGGCGGCGTGCGCGTCAGATTACCGAGCGTCTGCGGCGCCTGAACGTCGATCAACTCCTGGAAAAGGCCACTGAGGCTGCCGGCGGTGACGTGCCCGGTCGGCCACATTTTGCCCGGGTGCTGGTTGACGAGTCGGTGGTGCGCGATAGCGGGCAGGCGTTCAAGCGCTATCTGGGCGCCGGCAAGCCGGGCGACGTGAAAGCCTGTTGGCCGTCACTGGAGACGGTCACCCGATGGATCACCGATGCGGGCGGCGTCGCGGTCGTGGCGCATCCCCGCAAGTACAAGATGACGGCCACCCGCTTGCGGGAGCTGATGAAGGATTTCACCGCCTGTGGCGGACTGGGAATGGAGGTGCTGACCTCAGGTCAGTCCAGTGGCGATCTGGGGTTTCTGGTCGAGCTGTGTCGGCGTGAAGGCTACCTGGCGTCCCAGGGCAGTGATTTTCACTTTCCGGGAGCGCCGTGGTGTGAGCTGGGGAGGTTGCCTGGTAAGCTACCTGAAGGGCTGGAGCCCATCTGGCAGCGTCTCGGCGTCAGTGTGGGCTGACGCCGATCGGCACGTTTAAGTATCTGCCGGAGTGTTTCAGGCCGGCACGTGGAACAGTAGGTATAGATCTGTGAGGGAGTCGGGAATGGCGTCCGCCATGTCCTGGCTCAGCTTGTCGCTGCTGCGTACCCGCTCGAAATCCTCGTCTTCAAACAGTCCGGAAAGTGCCAGCATCGGCACCAGCAGGTCGGCCGTCTCTTTCTCATTGGCCTCCAGCCATTCATCCTCATGCTGCAAGAAGGTGTCGACGAAGCCAGCGCACCAGTTCTCGAGCGCGTTCATCGGGTCGCCGTCTTCCGGTTCCGGAAGTTCCAGGGCCTCGCCTCGGTCGAGGGAAGCGGCCATGCTGGCGCTCAGTTTGTCGACCGCATGGGAAAACGCCTGGGGCACGCCGGCGGAAGGCAGTTCATCCAGCCCGGTTGCAATCAGGAACATGGCCTTGGCATCGAGCTCGTGCGGGCCGACAACACTGGCACTGACTACACCGTGCAGTCCGAAAAAGTCCAGGGCATCGTCACCCCAGGGATCGGCAAACAGGATGTCTTCAACCGCTTCGATTTCTTGGGGAGACAGCATAAGGAAATACTCCTGTTGGAACACCCGCCAGTATAGCGGCTCTCGCCGAAAGACTGTATGTCATTGTGTTAACGGGTGATGATAGCGCGTCGTTGATGACAAAAAAGCGGGCCCCGATCGATCGGGGCCCGCTTTGGTATCGGCGTTATCGGCGCTTCATGGGGAAGCGCCTGGCCATGTGACTGCCGTGTCAGCCTTCTTTAGATGGCTTGTCTTCTGAGGCTGCGGTTTCGGCGGCCGGCTTGTCGTCATTGTCCTTTTTGCCGGCCTCTTTCTTGGCGGCCAACTGACGCTTACGGACTTCGCGCGGATCGTTGTACGCGCGGCCGGACGGCGCTAACGCGGGTTCGCCCTTGTCGCCGGAAGCGGCTGGTGCTGCTTTTTCCGGTTCGGGCTGGGCCTTCTGAGGTGCCTTTACGGCAGACTCGGGTGAAGCCTTCGCGGAGTCGGAGTGATCAGCGCTGGACGGCTTCTCCTGCGCCGGTTCAGCCTTTTCCGCGGCTTCCTTCGTTGGCGCGGTCTTCTCGGCCGGTTCCGGTTTTGCTTCGGCCTTTTCAGTCGGGGCGTCTGCCTTCGGCTTTTCCGGCGCCTTTTGGGGCTCTACCTTTGGGGCTACCGCTTCGGCTGGCTTGTCGCCGTCTTTAGCGGGCCGTTCGGCCGGCTCAGTCTTGGCTTCCGGTGCCTTCTCGGCGGCCGGCTTGGCCGGTGCGCCTGGCTTATCATCCTTGGCGGCTTCCGGTTTGGCGGCCGGCTTGGGCTTATCAGCCTTGTGTTCAGTCTTTTCGCCCTTGGTCTCAGCCGGTTTGGTTTCGGCTTTATTGTCGGCCGCAGGCTGGCTCTGATCCTTTTTCGCTTCAGGCTGTTCGGACTTCTTGTCCTGGGCTGCCTCAGGCTTGCTGGCGTCCGCCGGGGCAGGGCTGCTCTTTTCGTCTTGCTTGGCCGGCTTGCTTTCAGCCTTCGGCGCACTCTCAGTCGGCTTACCGGCTGTCTCGGCGCTCGATGCGGCATCGGCCTTGGGCTGCTCTGCCGCTTGCGGTTGGGCGTCCGGTTTACGTTGCTCCGGTGCCTTACCCTGATCGGTGGCTTTGGGCTGTTCGGCGCCCTTGCCGTTGCCCTGTTGGGCCTGAGCCGGTTTGTCAGCAGCTGGCTTGTCCGCGGCCTGCGGTTTGTTGGCTTTGCGCTCTTCGCTCTGGCGCTTGTCCTGCTCTACCGGTGAGCCGTCGCGGTTGCGTGGACGGCGTGGCCGACGGCGTTTCTCGTCACCACTCCGTGACGATTGCTGCTGCTTACCGCCCTGGGCGCTGCGATCCTGTTCCTTCTGGTCTTTCTGATCCTTTTGCTCCTTCTGGGGAGCTTGATCCTTCTGACCACGCTTATCGTCCTGACGGTTGTCCTTGCGCTTGTTGTTTCCGCCGGACTTGTTGCCACCCTGGTTTTGCTGCTGTCCTTTGTTGGACGGCTGCTGATCGGAGTTGCGACGGCCCTTGCTGCGGCGATTGCCGCCGCCGTCGTCCTGATTCTGGCGACGGTTGGATTCGCCCTGACGACGATTACCGGCGTTGCGGTTGTCATCGCGATTGCCACTGTCGTCACGAGCCACGCGCGCCTTGCGACGGTCCTGGCGACCACCGCCGTCACGACGCTGCGAGGGGTTGCGCTGCTCGTTCTTGTCGCGACTTTCGGTCTGCTCAACCGGCTCGTCGCTGAAGAAGGCGGACAGCTTGCGGGACAGGCGCTTGAACAGACCTTCGTCCTGCTCGCTGGTCGGTTGTGCCTCGGCGGCTTTCGGAGCCGGGGCGGCGGCCGGACGGATACCCTTGACGGCGGCTTCTTCGCGCGCCGGTTGCTCGCGGGCAATCTGGGTTTCCTGGGTTTCGTCTTCTTTATACTCTTCGGCAATCTGGTAGCTGGTACCACGCTCGACCGCGCTGATTTCGTCTTCGCGGACACGCAGGATTTCGAAGTGGGGTGTATCCAGGTGCGGGTTGGGGACGACCAGGACGTTCACGTCCTCCCGTGCCTCGATATCGGCCAGCTGCTTGCGCTTCTCGTTCAGCAGGAAGGTGGCCACCGGTACCGGCAAGATGGCGCGCACTTCGCCCGTCTTGTCCTTGGCCGCTTCTTCAAAGATCAGGCGCATGATGCTCAGTGCGAGGGATTCGATGCCGCGGATTGTGCCCTGACCGTCACAGCGCGGGCAGACTTCGCTGCGGGTCTCGCCCAGGGACGGACGCAGACGCTGACGAGACATTTCCAGCAGGCCGAAGCGCGAGATCTTGCCCACCTGGACGCGGGCGCGATCGAGTTCCAGCGCCTCGCGGACTTTCTGTTCCACTTCGCGCTGGTGCTTGGCCGGCGTCATGTCGATGAAGTCGATGACAATCAGGCCGCCGATGTCGCGCAGGCGCAACTGGCGTGCGATTTCTTCGGCCGCTTCCAGGTTGGTCTGCAGGGCCGTTTCCTCAATGTCGTGGCCCTTGGTGGCGCGTGAGGAGTTGATGTCGATGGACACCAGGGCCTCAGTCGGATCGATAACGATCGATCCACCGGAAGGCAGCTTCACTTCGCGCTGGAATGCAGTCTCGATCTGGCCTTCAATCTGGTAGCGACTGAACAGTGGGATCTCGTCTTTGTAAATCTTGATCTTGTTTTCGAAAGACGGCATGACCGCCTGCACGAAACTCAGGACGTCTTCGTAAACCACCTCGGAATCGATCAGCACCTCGCCGATGTCCTGGCGGAGGTAGTCGCGAACCGCGCGAATGATGACGTTGCTTTCCTGGTGGATCAGGAACGGGGCCTGACGGCTGGAGGACGCATCGGTGATTGCCTGCCAGATCTGGGTCAGGTAGTTGAGGTCCCACTGCAGTTCTTCGCTGGAACGCCCGATGCCGGCCGTACGAACGATCACGCCCATGTTGCGTGGCACTTCGACGCCGTTCATGGCTTCTTTGAGCTGCGAGCGCTCTTCGCCTTCAATGCGGCGGGAAATACCGCCTGCACGGGGGTTGTTCGGCATCAGGACGAGGTAGCGGCCGGCGAGGGAAATGAAGGTGGTCAGGGCGGCGCCCTTGTTGCCACGCTCTTCCTTGTCGACCTGGATGATGACTTCCTGGCCTTCGTTCAGGACGTCCTTGATGTTGATCTTGCCCTCGATGTCCTTGGGCGACTTCTTGAAGTATTCCTTGGAGATTTCCTTGAGGGGCAGGAAGCCGTGGCGCTCGGCGCCGAAGTCGACAAAGGCGGCTTCAAGGCTGGGCTCGATGCGTGTGATCTTGCCCTTGTAGATGTTGGATTTTTTCTGTTCCCGGTTGCTGGCTTCGATGTCGAGATCAAAAAGCCGCTGTCCATCTACCAATGCAACGCGCAACTCTTCCGGGTGAGTTGCATTTATCAGCATTCTTTTCATGAAGAACGAGTTTCCTGTCGGTTAACGACGGAAACCGGCCATTCTGGCGCTCATCGGCGAGGCAGGATGCAGCAGGCGGCTGACGTTAGGCAGCCGGACACAATCAGGCGGTAGCGGCAGGCCGCTCCACGCTTGTGAGAAGGCTAACGGTCTGTAAATCCGACGATTGCGGGAATAAACCGTAACGATTCAGTGTCAGTTGACGCATGCTATCCAGTTCAAGTTCACACCGGCTCCAAGGTCTCACGTCATATTCGTAAGCTGGACGGCCCGGCCCGGCGTGATTGCAATGATTCTTCGCGATGTCACCCGCCGGTTTTCCGTGCGGATTGAACATGTCTCCCCCTTCAACCCGGACCCTGTAGGATCAACAGGTGATGAAAGGGTGCCTTTTTGCTCTGCCCGATGGCCAGCAGCACTGTGTCTGGCCGCCGGCTTTCAAAGTCTTGAGTAGTGTCGGTATACTTCCGGCTCGCTTGTATCGATTACCTTACTATTATAGGGCTCGATTTTGAGCATAAAAGCAGGCCGGAACATAACAGCATTGCGCCGGCTCGTCAATCCTGCGCCACACTCCCCGGAATACCGTCAGACCATGCCCAGGCAGAAACCCGACAGAAAAGGCCCGGCCCGATCGCGGCCCGGCAGCCGAACCACGACACCAAAGCGCAAACTGGCGCCGAGCGGGGAAAGGCCCGCCGTAAAGACGGAGGCTGAGCCTTCGCGTAAAACCGGTGTCCGTTGGGTCGCCATCGATGAGGATGGGGCCGGGCAGCGCCTGGACAATTTTCTGCTGACCCAGCTCAAGGGCGTCCCCAAGAGCGCCATCTACCGAATCGTTCGTAAAGGCGAAGTGCGCATCAACAAAAAGCGCGCGAAGCCTGACTCCCGGCTTGCAGCCGGCGATACGGTCCGGATCCCGCCGGTGGTTGCCAAAGAAAAGCCGGCAACGCCGGTGCCGGGGGCGCGAGTCCGTCGTGTGGTTGAAGACGCCATTATCTACGAAGACGATCAGATGCTGGTGGTGAACAAGCCCCAGGGAATGGCGGTGCATGGCGGCAGTGGTCTGAGTTTTGGGTTGATCGAGGCGCTGCGGGCGGCCCGGCCGGAGGCCCGCTTTCTGGAGTTGGTTCACCGGCTCGATCGGGATACGTCCGGGGTGATCATGGTGGCCAAGAAGCGGGCGGCGCTGCGTCACCTGCAGGACGAGATCCGCGCCAAGCGGGTCACCAAGCTTTATCATACGCTGGTGGCCGGGCACTGGCCGGCGAGCCGGACTGAAGTGGATGCGCCGCTGGAGCGGTTCGAGCTGCGGTCGGGAGAGCGCATGGTGCGGGTGTCTGAAGCTGGTAAGGCCGCGCTGACACGGTTTCGCGTGTTGGAGCTGTTTGATGGCTACAGTCTGGTCGAAGCGTTTCCGGTGACCGGTCGGACACATCAGATTCGCGTTCATTGCGCGTTTGGCGGTCATCCGATCGCCGGCGACGACAAGTATATGGATGACGTCAGTCTCAAGGCCTTCCGGGCGATGGGCGGCCAGCGGCTGATGCTCCATGCCCACGTGTTGGAACTGGTGGTGCCCGGCGGTCGCCAGATGCGCTTCGAAGCGCCCTATGAAGACGTTTTCGCGCAAACGCTGGAGCGGCTTCGGGAGCGCCGGGCGCACCGTTGAACAGTATTTGAGACGGAGTAGTAAAAACGTGACCCCAAAAGTGGTGATTTTTGATTGGGATGGGACGGTGGTCGACTCGGTGGAGCATATCGCCAGCAGTCTGCATGGTGCCGCCACCGAGCTGGGATTTCCGGCTCGGGAAATGGAGGCCTATCGGGATATTATTGGGCTGGGCATCATTGAAGCGTTGCAGAAGCTTTATCCCGGCCTCGATATGGACGACATCAATGCCATTCGTGAAGGTTATGCGCGGTATTTTTTCAGTCAGCAAACCACGCCGCAGAATATTTTCCCCGGTATTGAGACGCTGTTGACGGATCTGGGTGTGGCGGCGGAAGGTTTGGCGGTTGCGACAGGCAAGAGTCGCCGAGGGATGGATCGGGCCCTGGAATCGACCGGGCTGGGACCTCGTTTCGCGATTACTCGTTGTGCGGATGAAACACGTTCCAAGCCCGATCCGACGATGCTGCGGGAAATTGTCGCGCACTTTGGTATCGCTGCAGAGGACGCGGTGATGATCGGCGATACCGTGTACGACATGGAGATGGCGCAGCGCATCGGGATGCCGGCCATTGGTGTGGAATGGGGTGTGCATCAGCGTGACCGTCTGGCGGCTTTCTCGCCGGCAGCCATTGTCAGTGATGTCGATGGCCTCAGGCAGGCGCTGAAGCTGACCTGAGAACTGAAATGATCCAGCAGCAGTAAGGAAGCAAGCGATGTCAGATTGGGATAATGACGGCAAGGCAGGGTGGGGGTCGGAGTCGGCGCCACCTTCCAGTGGGGAGCCGACCTCGGGTCATACGCAGGTCCCGGAAGAGAAGCGTGACTGGAAGCTCATCGAAAAGCTCGTGATGTCGATGCAGTCCGAGCAGCGTAAGAGTCGGCGCTGGGGGATTTTCTTCAAGTCGCTGACGTTCATCTACCTGTTCGCCCTGCTGTTCCTGCTGAAAGCGCCGGTGGAGTCCGGCCTCAAGGCGGCGGCCGGGCCGCATACGGCGGTGGTGGACATCAATGGCCCCATCGCTGCGGATGAAGACGCCAATGCGGATGATATCATCGCCGCGCTGCGGGATGCCTTTGATGCGCCAGATGCCAAAGCGGTCCTGCTGCGCATCAACAGCCCCGGCGGGAGTCCGGTGCAGGCGGGTTACATCAACGATGAAATCGAGCGTCTGAAAGGCGAGCACCCGGACAAGAAGGTCTACGCCGTGATCTCCGATATTGGCGCGTCCGGTGCTTACTACATTGCGGTTGCCGCGGATGAGATCTACGCCGACAAGGCGAGTCTGGTGGGGTCGATCGGCGTGGTGGCCGGTGGATTCGGCTTTACCGGGCTGATGGATAAGCTGGGGGTGCAGCGGCGGCTCTATACCGCCGGCAAGAATAAGGCGTTTCTTGATCCGTTCTCTCCGGAAAAACCGGGTGAAGTGGCTTTCTGGCAAAACGTGCTGGAAACCACGCACCAGCAGTTTATCGAACAGGTTCGGGAAGGGCGCGGCGATCGGCTGAAAGAGAGCGACGAGTTGTTCAGTGGTCTGGTCTGGACCGGCGAGCAGGCACTGAAGCTGGGCCTGATCGATGGCCTGGGCAGTGCCAGCTACGTGGCGCGCGACGTGGTTGGTGAAAAGGAGCTGGTCGATTACAGCCATAAGCCGTCGCCATTCAAGCAGTTGGTCGACGACCTGGGCGTCTCCGTGGGCAGCGGGCTGGCCCAGGCGCTGGTTCAGTCGCGCCTGGAATTGCGGTAGGCCGCGGCAATCGGGTCGATGCCCTGGGTTTTCAGCAGATCGACCAGGGCGATGAGCGGCAGGCCGATCAAACTGTTCGGGTCGCGTCCCTCGAAGGCGCGGAACAGGGCGATGCCCAGGCCCTCCATGCGAAAGCTGCCAGCGCAGTCGTAAGGCTGTTCCACACTGAGGTACTGGTCGATGGTTTCGTGGTCCAGGTCGCGAAAGTGGACGCGGAACGGCTCGCACAGACTCCAGGTGCTGCCTGAGTCGGCGTCCGTCAGGGCCAGGCCGGTGTGGAAAAGAACGGATTGGCCGCTGCAGGCCGTGAGTTGCTGCTGGGCAATGGCATGGTCGCCCGGTTTGTTGAGTAAGGTGCCATCGGCCAGCTCGGCAACCTGGTCCGAACCAATGATCAGGTGGCCCGGATAGCGCCCGACCAGGGCTTCCGCCTTGCCTTCCGCCAGGCGTACCGCCAGGTCTTCCGCGGTTTCTCCGGCGAACGGGGTCTCGTCAATGTCCGGGGAGGCGCATATGAACGGCAGTTGCAGGCGTTCCAGCAAGGCTTTGCGGTAAGGTGATGACGAGGCGAGAAGCAGTGGTTTGACGGTCATGTTGGTCTCTGGCGGCCGTGGTTTCGGCAAGGATACCGGACCCGGTCGATCATCGAAATCCTCCGTATGGCTTCTGCCGACACGGCAAAGCTTGTGTAATTGCCGAAATAACGCGCAGAAGGCTTTGACAGCCGCAGGGCGGGGCCCTAAAATTGCGCGCCTATGTCGAATGCCGAGCTGCCCCGGACCGTTGAACCCAACAAGCTTGCTGAAAAAGAAGCGAGTCTTGACGGTATCATTGCATTGCGTTCGCTCCCCCGATTCGCAGCCTTGCTGCTTGATCAGGAGGGCGACGTCAGTGTCCATTTGCAGTTTGGAATGGATGCGGAAAAGCGCCGGATCGTCGAGGGGCGTCTGGACGCGCCGGTTGTTCTCGAATGTCAGCGTTGCATGTCGGCGATGAATGCGTCTCTGACGTCGTCGTTCCAGTTGGGGTTAGTGGTCAGTGACGAGCAGGCACGCCAGTTGCCGCGGGATCTGGAGCCTTTCCTGATGGACGACTTCGAGGCGGATCTCTGGCAGATGGTCGAGGATGAGCTGTTACTGGTCATCCCGCCGTATCCGCTGCATGACCTTGAGGATTGTCCGGCTGCCGGCACCCTCGAGGCGCTCGACGCCGAGCAGGATGAAAAGCCGGCTGACGAACCGGAGCAGCGCGAGAATCCGTTCAGTGTTCTGGCGGAGCTCAAGAAAAAAGACGATCACTGATTCGCAGTGCGTCGCGGAACAGGACGCCGGTCGCTGAACAGCGCGCGGCGCTTTATTATTTTTTAGCTCAGGAGTAATACCATGGCTGTACAACAGAACCGTAAGACCCGCTCCAAGCGCGGCATGCGTCGTTCTCACGATGCACTGGGCACTGCGGCCCTGTCAGTTGATTCCACCACTGGCGAAGTGCATCGTCGTCACCACGTTTCCCCGGACGGTTTCTACCGTGGGAAGCAGGTCGTCGAGACTCGCGACGAGTAATTGAGCCGGTGCGGCCTGCCATTGTCCGTGTTCGACAGGACACATTCGGCCGCATCCGCCTGCAAGGTGAACGATGACTTCGATCACCATTGCCGTTGATGCGATGAGCGGTGACCGCGGTCCCGCCATCGCCGTCTCGGCAGCGCTTGACGCTGTTCGGGAAAACGAATCCCTGAGCATCATTCTTGTGGGTCAGCAAAGTGAGCTCGAGACCTCTCTGACCGAATCCCATCCCCGCATCCGTATCGTCGAAGCGATCGACGTGGTCCGGATGAATGAACGACCCTCGCACGCTTTACGTCACAGACAGCATTCTTCGATGGCCGTTGCCTTGCGCCTGGTGCGCGATGGTGAAGCTCAGGGCTGTGTCAGCGCCGGCAATACCGGTGCGTTGATGGCCTTTGGACGCTCCCTGCTGCGCATGTATCCGGGCATTGAGCGGCCGGCCATCGTCAAGCTGATCCCCTCGCTACGCGGGCGATGCCATGTGCTGGACCTGGGTGCCAACGTCGATGCCTCGGCGGAAAACCTGTACCAGTATGCCCTGATGGGATCCCTGATGGCCTCTGCCGTGAACAGCTTGCAGGAGCCTCGCGTGGCCCTGCTCAATGTCGGTGAAGAGGAAATCAAGGGGAACGAACAGGTCCGTTTGGCGTCCCACATGCTGGCCCAATGCGAGACCCTTAACTATATCGGGTATGTGGAGGGCAGCGATCTGTTCCGGGACGTGGCCGATGTGGTGGTTTGTGACGGGTTCGTCGGCAACATCGCCCTGAAAACCGGCGAAGGCGTTGCCGCCATGCTGATGGAGTTGCTGGATCAGACGTTCACCAGGACGCTGTATGGCCGGATGATTGGCTGGCTTGCGCGCCCGACACTGACGCGACTGCTCAAGACCATTGATCCCTCACGTCACAACGGCGCCAGTCTGCTGGGGTTGCAGGGCGTGGTGATCAAGAGCCACGGTAATGCCAATGAGCGGGCCATGCTGGCTGCGATCCGGCAGGCTTATCGTGAGGTGCGTCTCGAGGTACCCCGTCGCATCAATGAGCAACTGGACGAATTGATGATCTGAAGCCCCGTGTTTTGTGGTCTCAAGGCTTGTACCATTGGCTAATCTTCTCAGGCACAAAACAGGGGTAGACTGAGCGCCATGAAATCAGCATTTCTTTTCCCGGGACAGGGATCACAATCGATAGGCATGCTTGGTGAGGCGGCAGAAGCCTGGCCGATCATTGCTCAGACATTCTCCGAAGCGTCCCAGGTGCTGGGCTTTGATCTCTGGTCGATTTGCAAGGATGGTCCGGAAGACGAGCTCAATTCCACCGCCATTACCCAGCCGGCGTTGCTGACAGCCAGTGTTGCCCTTTGGCGACAGTGGTTTGTTGCGGACGGCCCGCGTCCTGACTACCTGGCAGGTCACAGCCTCGGCGAATACAGTGCACTGGTTGCGGCGGAAAGCCTGAACTTCTTCGACGCGGTCAAGCTGGTTCGCCTTCGTGGCGAGCTGATGCAGGATGCGGTTCCGGCAGGTCAGGGCCGTATGGCAGCCATTCTGGGCCTCGAAGACGACGTGGTCATCGCGGCGTGTGAAGAGGCGGCCGAGGGCGATGTTGTCGCGGCGGTCAACTTCAATGCGCCGGGCCAGGTTGTTGTTGCGGGCAGCACCGCAGCAGTCGATCGGGCCATCGAAATCTGTAAGGGTAAGGGCGCGAAGCGCGCATTGCCGCTTCCGGTCAGCGTACCTTCCCACTGCGCCCTGATGAAGCCTGCCGCCGACGAGCTGGCCAAGGCGCTGGATGACGTTAATTTCAACGATGCTGTCATACCGGTCGTGCAGAATGTGAATGCGGCACCGGAGCAGGATCGCAACAGCCTCAAGGAAAACCTCCTGCGTCAGCTGTATTCGCCGGTGCAGTGGACGGATTCCGTCCGCTACCTGAGTGAGGAAGGCGTCGAGGCTGCCGTCGAGTGTGGTCCCGGCAAAGTGTTGGCCGGCCTGGCCAAACGCATTGACCGCAACCTCAACGTGTTCCCGATCGAAAGTCCGGACGCGTTGCAGAAGGCCCTTGACGGGGTTAAAGGATAAGACAGGAGAGACACGGTATATGTCACTGGAAGGCAAGGTTGCCCTGGTTACCGGCGCCAGCCGGGGAATTGGCCGGGAAATTGCGAAAGTGCTCGCCGATCGCGGTGCGGTGGTGATCGGCACGGCCACGTCCGAAGCGGGCGCTGAGGGTATCACCGAAGCCCTGTCCCCCAGGGGCGGGTATGGGATCGTGATGAACGTGTCCGATGCCGAGAGCATCGACGCGGGACTGAAAGCCGTCACTGAAAAGTCCGGTGCGCCGGTGATTCTCGTGAACAACGCGGGTATTACCCGTGACAACCTGCTGATGCGGATGAAGGAAGACGACTGGGATGCGGTGATCAACACCAATCTCAGCTCGATCTATCGCACCAGTAAGGCGGTGCTGCGGGGGATGGCCAAGGCGCGCTGGGGTCGGATCATTAACATCAGTTCCGTGGTCGCCGGTATGGGCAACCCGGGGCAGGTGAACTACTGTGCGGCCAAAGCTGGCGTTGAGGGTATGACCCGCAGTCTGGCAAAAGAGATGGCCAATCGCGGTATCACGGTAAACAGCGTGGCACCGGGCTTTATTGATACGGATATGACGAAGAAACTGGACGACAGCCAGCGGGACGCTATGATGAGTGTCATTCCCGCCGGTCGTCTGGGCGAGCCGGAAGAGGTTGCTGCGGTGGTGGCGTTCCTGGCTTCACAGGAAGCGGCCTACGTCACCGGGGAAACCATTAACGTGAACGGTGGTATGTTCATGGGATAATGGGTTTGTTGTAACCCTTTGAACAACAAGCCTTTAGCTTCAAACCCTGCTTGTTTGCGGGTGGGGATTACACTAAACTGCACACAAATTCAGTGCTTGGTTGCGAATTAAGTGAGGAAACTATGAGTACAGTCGAAGAGCGCGTGAAGAAGATTGTTTGTGAACAGCTGGGCGTCAAGGAGTCTGAAGTTCAGAACACGTCTTCTTTCGTAGAGGATCTGGGCGCGGATTCACTGGACACCGTTGAGCTGGTCATGGCTCTCGAAGAGGAATTCGAGACCGAGATTCCTGACGAAGAAGCTGAGAAGCTCGCCAGTGTTCAGGACGCGATCGACTACATCGTCGCGCATACCTGATACTCAGTTTTATTGAAAGCCAAGCAGAAGCCGTCCTTAGTCGGGTCATTAAGGGCGGCTTTTTTATTGGCGTCAGGGTGTCAGGCGATGGCGAACTGCACCGAATTGTGCAGTGAGTCGGATGCCATGGCAGCCGATATGTGACATTGTCACAATAACGTCACCGGGGTTTGCGATAAACCGCGAGGTCCGGTGTCTCTTTCCGGATGACGGCCGGATGCGGGCGAATAACGATTCGCCCTGTGAACAACAATGACCCAATGATGATGGTGAGCCGGCTGCATGTCCGGCGACCGACGGGAAACAATAGGTGATTCAATGATGTCTGGACGACGTGTCGTAATCACGGGTCTCGGTACTGTCTCTCCGCTGGGTAACGACGTGGCCTCCACCTGGGAGGGCATTCGTACCGGCCGTAGCGGTATCGGGCCGATTGACCGGTTTGATTCGACGGATTTCAACACGCGGATTGGCGGAGCGGTCAAGGATCTCGATCTGGAGCAATACCTGAGCGCGAAAGACGCCCGCAAGATGGATGCGTTCATCCATTATGGCATTGCAGCGGCGACGCAGGCCGTGCAGGACAGTGGTCTGGATGCCGAAGGATCCTGTGACCTCGACCGCGTTGGGATTGCCATCGGCTCCGGTATCGGCGGCCTGGAATTCATTGAAAAGAACGTCCTGATCCTGGAAGAGAAGGGCCCGCGCAAGGTGTCTCCTTTCTTCGTCCCGGCATCTGTCATCAACATGGTGGCCGGTAACGTGGCCATCCGATTCGGCTTTAAAGGGCCGAACATCGCCATCACCACGGCTTGCACTACCGGTACTCACAATATTGGTTACGCCGCTCGAACCATCCAGTACGGGGATGCGGATGTGATGCTGGCCGGCGGTTCCGAAATGGCGACCACGCCGACTGGTATTGCCGCTTTTGGCTCTGCCCGTGCCCTGTCCACCCGCAACGATGAGCCGGAAAAGGCCAGTCGCCCGTGGGATAAGGACCGTGACGGGTTTGTGCTGAGTGACGGCGCCGGTGTCCTGGTGCTTGAAGAGCTGGAGCATGCCAAGCGCCGTGGTGCGACCATCTATGGCGAAGTCGTCGGTTTCGGCATGAGCGACGACGCCCATCACATCACCGCTCCGTCGGGTGAGGGCGCCCAGCGTTCCATGCAGAACGCCCTGCGTGATGCCGGTATCGAGCCGTCTGACATTGGCTACATCAATGCCCACGGCACCTCGACGTCCGTTGGCGATGTGGCGGAGGTCGATGCGGTCAAGGCGGTGTTTGGCGATCATGCCTACAAGCTGGCGATTTCCAGCACCAAGTCCATGACTGGCCATCTGCTGGGTGCCGCCGGCGCGGTGGAAGCCATCTTCTCGCTGCTGGCCCTGCGCGACGGCATTCTGCCGCCAACGATCAATCTGGATAACCCGGAGGACGGGTGCGATCTGGATTTCGTCCCGCATAAGGCCCGCGAAGCGGAGCTCAATGCCGTGCTGTCCAATTCCTTCGGTTTTGGCGGCACCAACGGCACCCTGATCTTCCGTCGCTACGAGGACTGATCCGGTCCGTGCTGGAACGCATCTGGACCGATGAGGCCACGCTCCCGGCCAGCGATCGGGGGCTGGCTTACGGCGACGGTTTGTTTGAAACTATCCGTATCAACGGCCGAGAGCCCAGTTTCCGGGATCGGCACCTCCGACGTTTGACCAACGACGCCGCCCGGCTGGGCATTCCGGTCGACATGGACGAGCTGGCCATTGCCTTGGACGACGCGGTTGATCGATACGCCACGTCCGGGACCTGGGTTCTGAAATTGATCCTGACCCGGGGTAGCGGTGGCCGAGGCTATCGCCCGCCGGCGTCTGTCCACCCCCGGCTTTGTCTCAGCCGTCATGACGGTCCGCCGCCACCGGCTCAGCCCGTCGCGGTATCCCGCTGTCCCCATCCGCTGGTTGTCGACCCCCGGTTGGCTGGCATCAAAAGCCTCAATCGTCTGCCTCAGGTCCTGGCCAGCCAGGGCATGCCAGAGTGGGCGTACGAGGCGTTGATGGGAAGTCCGGACGGTGATCTTCTGGAAGGAACCCGCACCAATATCATGGCCCGGGTCGGCGATCACTGGGTGACGCCGGCGGTGGAATCGCTGGCCGTGGCCGGCGTGGCGCGGCAGGCGGCACTTGATGAACTGGGCCGTTTAGGAGAATCTGTGCAGCTGCGCGCCATTACCCGGGCGGATATCCACGATCCGGCGTTTGGCGGCCTGATGCTGATGAACAGCGTCGTGGGCGGCATTGTGGTCGACCGGATCGACCAGTTCGAGTTGCCTCAGAGCGAGGCTCTTGCCAGAATCCGGTCCTTTCTTTCGGATGCAGTTGGATCCTGATCTTGTTTAAACGTTTGCTTATTCTCTGTCTGCTGGTGGTGGTTCTGGCGGCTGCCGGTACCGGTCTCTGGGTCTGGCAGGGCCTCAGTACACTGAAAACGCCCGTCGCCCTGTCCGAGCCGGTTCTGTTCAATGTCGAGCACGGCAGTACTTTCAGTGGCGTGGCGCGTCAACTGGAGCGCAACGGGCTGGTCAAGGATTCGCTGTGGCTCCGCCTGTGGGGGCGGCTGCACCCGGATCGCAACCTGATCCAGGCCGGCACCTACGAATTTGCTTCCGGCGACACAGCGCTGGCCATGGTCAACAAGATGGTCAACGGGGAGACCAAGACTTGGTCGGTCCAGTTTATTGAAGGCTGGCGATTTGCGGATCTGCGCGCGGCCCTGGAGCGACAGGATCACCTCGATATCATGTCCGCCGGACTGACCGATGCCGAGTTGATGACGCGTCTGGGCCACCCGGATGAGCATCCAGAAGGGCGCTTTTTCCCGGATACCTACGTGTTCACCGGGCAGGAAAGCGACCTGGATATCCTGCGTCGGGCCTACGACCGGATGCAGTCCATCCTGCAGGAGGAATGGCAGGCAAAGGCCGACGACTTGCCTTACGAGAATCCCTACGAAGCGTTGATCATGGCGTCGATCGTCGAGAAGGAGACCGGCGTGCCCGATGAGCGCAGCCAGATCGCCGGCGTGTTTGTCCGCCGTCTGGAAAAAGGCATGCGACTGCAAACCGACCCGACGGTGATCTACGGCCTCGGAGACAACTACGACGGCAACATCACCCGCAAGAATTTGCGGACGGTCACGCCCTATAACACCTATCGCATCAGCGGATTGCCGCCAACGCCGATCGCGTTGCCCGGGCGCGACGCCATCCACGCTGCGTTGCATCCGGATGCGGGTGAGAGCCTGTATTTCGTCGCGCGCGGTGACGGCTCCCATGTGTTTTCACGGACGCTCCAGGAGCACCAGCGGGCGGTGCGCGAGTTTCAGCTGCGGCGTCGCTCTGATTATCGCTCCTCGCCCCAGACGCAATAGGCAGACACACGATGAATCCCGGTTACTTTATTACGTTCGAAGGCTCTGAAGGTGTCGGCAAGTCCACCCAACTGGGCGTGGCTGAAAGCTGGTTGCGGGAGCAGGGCATTGATGTGGTGGTCACCCGGGAGCCCGGTGGAACGCCGCTGGCGGAAAGTATCCGCGAGGTCCTGCTGACGCCGCGCGATGAGGTGATGGACGACCTGACGGAGCTGTTACTGGTGTTCGCGGCCCGGTCACAGCATCTGAACCGGTTTATCCTGCCGCACCTGCAAGCCGGACGCTGGGTCCTGTGCGATCGCTTTACCGATGCCACCTATGCCTATCAGGGTGGTGGACGGGGGCTGTCCCGGGAACAGATTGCCCAGTTGGAAACCCTGGTTCAGGGCGAGCGCCGCCCGGACCACGTGATCCTGCTGGACGCGCCGGTGGATGTGGGTATGGCGCGCGCCCGCAAGCGGGGTGAGCTGGATCGTTTCGAGCAGGAAACCGTGGCTTTCTTCGAACGCATCCGCCAGACCTACCTGGAGCGGGCTGCACAATGGCCGGCACGCTACCATGTGCTGGATGCCTCACAGCCGCTGGCATCCGTCAGCCAGTCCCTGATTTCCACCCTACAATCCATTCTCTCAACCTCGCCCTGAGTCATCGTGTTAGCGGGTGACAGACCCGCAGCGTCGATTTCGACCTGTCTTTGATTTGTCTGCTACGCTTCTGGAGTGATCAAATAATAGTCAGTCTGACGTGTCGCAACGGCAGGTCGGACGCTGGTTCATCCGGTGGAGCGCGAATCGGAATCCTGCCGTACCGATCGTCCCTGTTTGCATTCGGTGACGCCTGCCGCAAGCATGGAGGGGATGGTGATGTCCAAGGCAATCATTGTGTGCTGTGACGGTACCTGGAACTGGCCTGACAGCGAGGCCCATCCAGCCGAGCCGTCCAATATCCTCAAATGTGTCCGGGCCCTGAAGGCCCACTCCGGTCGCCGCGATCAGGTGGTCTATTACGACGCCGGAGCGGGTACCGGTGGCAAAGTGGACCGATGGCTTGGCGGCATGCTGGGAATGGGGTTGTCGGCCAGCCTTTTACAGGCCTATCGTTTCATCGCAAACAACTGGGCGCCGAATGACGACATCTACCTGCTTGGGTTCAGCCGGGGAGCCTACGCGGTGCGCAGCCTCGCGGGCTTCATCCACGCCATGGGGCTAATCGGTAAATCCGAAATGCTTTTTTTGCCCCATGCCTATCGCTGGTACCGGGCCCAACCGGGGAGCGAGCGGGACAGCGTCCCCCACGCCGCGCTGGTGGAGGAGTTGCGGCAGTCCAGCCGGCGCATTCCGATCCGGTTCCTCGGCGTGTTCGACACGGTCGGGGGGCAGGGCGTTCCGATGCCGGGCCTGGGAAAACTGTCCCGTTCCTGGGTCGGATTCCACGATACCCACCTGTCGGATTCCGTGTCCTATGCCGTGCAGGCGTTGGCCATCGACGAATGCCGTGCGTCCTTCAAGCCGGATCTGTGGACTCACGCGCCGGAGGCCGAACCCCATGAAGACGAGTCCGTGGCCCGTCGCACCCTGCAGGTCTGGATGCCCGGGGTACACAGTGATGTGGGCGGCGGCTATACGGCCACCGGATTGTCGGACCTCGCGCTCCAGTTCATGATCGGGCAGGCCAACCAGCACGGTCTGGAGTGGAAGCTCGGGGATGTCTTCCAGACACCGCCGGAAGACCGCTATCTGACAATGCTCAACGACAGCTATACATGGCCATACCGCCTGTTCGGCGCCTATGACCGACCTATTGGCGACACCCAGCGCGATGCGATGGGACTCGGGCAAGCCGTTACGGAGAAAGTTCATGTGGCGGCCGCGGATCGGCTGGAGGAGGGCGGAGCCATCCGGAATCGCGCCAATCTGGAACAGGCCCTGGCGGACGGCGTGCCGGTATTTCACGAACGCCGCCATCTGCGCCTGATGGTGCCGGAGACCCTGTCCGTGGCCGATATGCCCGATGTTGGGGAGGTCTGCACGCTTATGGACATGTCCGAATCCGGTGCGCGTCTGTATTACAGCGGAAATGGGGCGGTCAGTGAAGGTGGATCGGTGCGGCTGAGACATCCCAGGATTGGTGACCGGACAGCCCGGGTGCGCTGGTGTACCGGCAGTGAAGCAGGTGTCGAGTTTGCCGCTTGACGCCCGGAAGAGGAATCCGGCGGGCGTATCGTGAATCATGGAGCGGAATATGCTTAAATAGGTCACCATCCATGTGACGGTCCCACGCACGTTATGCTGAATGCCCGAGTTCTGAAACTCCCCGAGAATGCAGCGCAGCACGAGCATATCCATCATCAGGTGGTGATCGGTCTGCAGGGGGCTTCAGGATTGGCCGGCCAGGGTTGGGGGGTCGACCTCGACAGCCGCCGCGCCTGCCTGGTACCCACCGAAACCCGTCACGATTATTTCGGCAATGACGTCAACCACGTGCTCGTCATTGATCTCGACACCACCGCGCCCGCGCTGTCCAACCCCCGGCACGGTGACTATGACCGGCTCGCGCCGCTGTTCGATCGACCGTCGCATCTGGATATGGACAACCGGCTCCAGAGCCTGATTCAGCTGTGCGCCTCGGAATTGAATCAGGCGCCGGATAACCGCTCCCTCCACGAGCACTTCGCAACGGGTATCATCCATTGCCTGTCCCAGCGACTGAGTAACGGCAACGCCCCGCGTCGCAAGCGCCAGACCTTCAATGCCGAAGCCATCCGCCACTACGTGCGCAACCATCTTCACCAGAAAATCACCGTGCAGGATCTGGCCAGCGAGGCTTGCCTGAGTGTCAGCCGTTTCCACGAAACCTTCCGCGAAATGACCGGCATGAGTCCGCACCAGTACCTGATCCAGGCACGTCTGGAAAGGGCCATCGAACTCCTCAAACAGCCCCGTTTATCGCTGGCGGAAATCAGTCTGCGAACCGGCTTTTCCAGCCAGGGGGCCCTCACCAACGCCATGAAAAAGTACCGGGGCGTTACACCGTCCGTCTTACGGTAAGGTGAAAGAACCGCCGTCGTCGGTGCAAAACCGTACGTTTTCATAAAAAGTCCGTAGTTTTTTGCAAGCCGCAGCCGGCCCGGCTCACTACATTAGAGACAGGCTTCGTAAAGGTTACATTCAGTTCATCCGGAAGTGTCAGGACCGATGCTGCCGGATTGGACTGCGTGCCCCCGTCATGATCGGCCCCTGGCTGACCGAGACGGTATGCCTGGACTTTGGAGGCCGATGTCAGTCCGGGACCGGCCACCAGGGCATGTGGTCAGCGCCATTGCGGCGGGCCACCGAACAATGAACCGGACAATCAACAATGCAAACAGTCGTCAGGAATGCATCGCTGTAGTCGCCGGAGTTCCCATACGCCGGCAGAGTGAATGCAACACTGGGATGGCCCGGGTCATCCCGAGTTGTATCCGCCGCAGTGATTGCAGCGCGCCACCTTCGGGCCGGCGCGAAGGGACCATAAAAAGAAACACACTTCTACTAGCGGACGGGAGTAACACCAGATGGTGGGAAATAACCTGGGGGTCACGCTGACCTTTATTGTGTATATCCTGTTGATGCTGGCCATTGGCTACATCGCCTGGAAACGCACATCCAATCTTTCTGATTATGTTCTTGGCGGCCGGAGTCTTGGCCCGCTGCCTTCAGCACTGAGTGCGGGTGCTTCGGATATGAGTGGCTGGTTGCTGCTGGGTCTGCCCGGCTATGCCTACGCCGCGGGTTACGAAGCGATCTGGATCGCTGTCGGCCTGCTGGTCGGCACCTGGCTGAACTGGCTGATCGTCGCACGGCGTCTGCGGACGTACTCCATGGCGGCCGGCGACTCACTGACACTGCCTTCCTACTTCGAGAACCGGTTCGAAGACACGAGCCGTCTCCTGCGGATCATCTCCGCCTTCTTCATCCTGCTGTTCTTCCTGTTCTACACCAGCTCTGGTCTGGTCGCAGGCGGCAAGCTGTTCGAGACCGTGTTCGGCATCAACTACACCACTGCCGTCATTATCGGCACCGTGGCCGTGGTGTCCTACACCTTCTTCGGTGGCTTCCTGGCGGTGGTCTGGACCGACGTGATCCAGGGGCTGCTGATGTTTGCAGCGCTGCTGATCGTGCCCATCATGGCCATCAACGCCGACGGTGGCTGGTCCGCGACCGAGGCGGCCATGACGGCCAAAAACCCGGAATTCCTGAGCGCGTTCACCAGTTCTGACGGCGGGGCCATGACGACCCTGGCGATCCTGTCGCTGCTGGGCTGGGGCCTGGGCTACTTTGGTCAGCCGCACATCCTGGCGCGTTTCAAGGCGATTCGCAGCGAAAGCGACATTCCGGCGGCCCGCCGCATCGCGGTCATCTGGAGTGGCCTGGGGCTGTTCGGTGCACTGTTGGTTGGTTTTGCGGCCATCGGCTACTTCGAAACCCCGCTGGAAGACGGCGAGAAGGCCTTCATGCTGCTGGTGAATGCGCTGTTCAACCCGTTCGTGGCCGGTATTCTGCTGGCAGCGATCCTGGCGGCCATCATGAGTACGGCGGATTCCCAGCTGCTGGTGTCGTCTTCTGCCCTGGCCGAGGACTTCTACAAGGCGCTGTTCCGTCGTGAAGCCACCCAGAACGAACTGGTGTGGGTCGGACGCTTCGCCGTCTTCGGTATTGCGGTCGTGGCCTGTCTGCTGGCGTTCGATCCGGACAGCAAGGTCCTGGAACTGGTGTCCTACGCCTGGGCCGGCTTCGGTGCGGCCTTTGGTCCGGCGCTGATCCTGTCCCTGTTCTGGAAGCGCATGACCCGTCTTGGCGCGTTGGCTGGCATCATTGTCGGCGGTGTGACCGTTGTGGTCTGGGGCAATCTGTCCGGCGGTATTCTCGACCTGTACGAGATCATCCCGGGCTTCCTGTTCGCCACCATCGCCATTGTGGTGGTGTCCCTGGCGACACCGGAACCGTCCAAGTCCATCCAGGACGGTTTCGATGCCGCCATGGGAACGAAGTAACCGTCTGAACGACGCCTGACGTCGCAAGCGGTAAAGAAAAGGGGTGCCTGAGGGCGCCCCTTTTTTGTGCGCAAAACCTGAGTGTCGACACCGACTTATGTCGTAGCGCGGGGAATGGCACAGCCCCGGGTTCGAGGCTATTCTCAATGCCACATGTGCGTTTTAGACAACACCAATAAAAGGGAGAGCACAACATGGTTAAGCGTCAGTTTCTGAAAACCATTGCAGGGGCCGTCGCGGCACTGTCCCTGGGCTTTACCGCCACCGCCCAGGCTGAAGGTGGCCACTACGTCATGGGCACCGCGACCACCGGTGGCACCTACTATCCGGTTGGCGTGGCCCTGTCCACCCTGGTCAAGGTCAAGCTGGAGCCCAAGACGGGGATTTCGCTTTCCGCCATCAGCTCGGCCGGCTCCGGCGAAAACCTCAAGCTGATGGACGAGAACCAGGCCCAATTCGGCATCCTTCAAGGGCTCTATGGCGCCTGGGCCTGGAAGGGAACTGGTCCGGTCCCCAAGGCCTATAAGAACCTGCGCTCGGTCTCCATGCTGTGGCAGAACGTGGAGCACTTCGTGGTTCGCAGCGAACTGGCCAAGACCGGCACGATCGATGACATGAAGAATTTATACGGCGAAACCTTTTCCATCGGCGCCCGCAATTCCGGTACGGAAGGTTCCGGCCGGTACATCCTCGGCGCGTTGGGCATCGATGTGAAGAAAATGGACCTGGCCTACCTCGGTTACGGTCCAAGCGCCGACGCGCTGCAGAACGGCAATATCGATGGCATGAATATTCCGGCCGGCGTGCCGGCGTCCGCGGTGACCCGGGCCTACGCCAACATCGGCGACGATATCACCACGCTGGACGTCAACGAAGACCAGCTGGTGCGGATCAACAAGGAATTCGAGCTGTGGTCGCCGTACGTGATCAAGGCGGACACCTATCCCAATCAGTCCAAGCCGATCCATACCATCGCACAGCCCAATATCCTGGCAGTGCGGGCGGATGTGTCCGAAGAGGACGTCTACCAGATCACCAAAACGATCTACGCCAACCTGCCGTTCCTGAATAATATCCACCCGGCCACCAAGGCGATGGCGCTGCAAAAAGCCATTGCGGGACTGCCGATGCCACTGCACCCGGGTGCTGCGCGCTTTTACAAGGAGCAGGGACTGGAAATTCCGGATCGTCTGATCGCCAAGTAAGGGACGCTTCCAGAAGCGGTTTTGAACTCGGGGGCGAATCTCGCCCCCGTCGTTGCTGTTGGGAGTCCATGTGAGTAACGATGACAAGCAGCCAGAGACAGGCTCTCTGGACCACATTCGCGACGAAGAGGCCGCGGAGGCCAGCGAACGGCTGAGCAACCCGCTGATAGGCCGCACCGTGTTTGTGCTGGCGATTGTGATCGCCGTTTCCCACCTGTATTTCAATACCTTCTCAACTCTGTCGGAACTCTGGACCTCGGCGCTGCATTTCGGCATGTTCGGTCTGCTGTGCGCCCTGACTATTCCCATGGTGAAGGCCAGCAACCCCGGTACCCAGCGGCTGGTCTTTGCCGTGGACGTCGTGCTGGGTCTGGCGGCCATGGGCTGTGCGCTCTACCTGATTGGCTTTGAAGATGCCTTGTACGCCCGGGGTGTGACTTTTTCGACAGCCGACTGGGTCGTGTCGATCGCCGCCGTGCTGTTGATCCTGGAGTTTGCCCGGCGTACCACCGGCTGGTTCATTCCCACGCTGTGCGTGATTGCCTTGTCATACGTGGCCTGGTGGGGGCAGTACGTGGGCGGTATTTTCAACTTCCCGGGTCTGAGTTGGGAAACGGTGCTGTTTCGCTCCTACATGGGCGGGCAGGGCATGCTGGGCTCCATTGCCCGGATTTCCTGGACCTACGTGTTCATGTTCATCCTGTTCGGCGCCTTTCTGGTGAAGTCCGGCGCCGGCGATTTCATTGTCGAGCTGGCCCGTTGTGCCGCCGGGCGTTTTATTGGTGGGCCGGGCTTTGTGGCGGTTTTTGCCTCTGGTCTGATGGGCTCGGTATCCGGTTCCAGCGTGGCCAACACCGTCTCCACCGGCGTGATTACCATTCCACTGATGCGCAAGGCCGGCTTCCCGGCGCGGTTTGCCGCCGGGGTCGAAGCCGCAGCCTCCACCGGCGGGCAATTGATGCCACCGGTGATGGGGGCGGGCGCGTTTATCATGGCCTCCTACACGCAAGTGTCCTACCTGACGATTGTGGCGGTGGCGGCCCTGCCGGCTTTCATGTACTTCCTGTCCGTTGCGATGTTCGTGCGGGTGGAAGCGAAGCGCAGTCACGCGGTCAAGCTGGAGCAAGACGATGACCTGCCGACGCTCAAAGAGGTCATGAAGGACGGGTGGCACTATCTGCTGCCGCTGGTAGTCCTGGTGGCGGCACTGGTTTATGGCTTTACCCCCACCTATGCGGCCGGCATCGCGATCCTGTCGGTGATTGCGGCCTCCTGGCTGTCGAAGAAGCCGATGATGCCCCGGGATATCCTCGACGCCATGGCCCAGGGCTCGCGGAACATCGTGACCACGGCCATTCTGCTGATTACCGTCGGTCTGATCGTGAACGTGGTCTCCACCACCGGCATCGGCAATACGTTCTCGCTGATGATCACCAACTGGGCCGGTGGCAGCCTGCTGATCACCCTGATCCTGGTGGCACTGGCCTCGCTGATCCTTGGGATGGGGTTACCGGTAACCGCCGCCTACATCGTGCTGGCAACCCTCTCGGCGCCGGCGATCTACGGGCTGATCGCCCAGAGCCAACTGCTGGATCTCATGGTCAGCGGCAATCTGCCCGAGCAGGCCCGGTCGATCTTCATGCTGGCCACGCCGGACCAGTTCAACCTGCTCAATGCACCCATGGACATGGCGACGGCGAAGCAGATGCTGGAAGCCGTGCCGGACACCTTCAGCTCCCAACTGATGGAGCAGGCGCTGTCCCCGCATGCGACCACCATGGCCCTGGTCTCGGCCCACATGATCATTTTCTGGCTGTCGCAGGATTCCAACGTCACGCCGCCGGTCTGCCTGACCGCGTTCGCGGCGGCCGCCATTGCGGGCACCTCCCAGATGCGCACTGGCTTTACGGCCTGGAAAATCGCCAAGGGGCTTTACATCGTGCCGCTGCTGTTCGCCTATTCGCCGCTGATTTCCGGCGATATCTGGGAGATGCTGCGGGTGTTCCTGTTCGGTCTGTTCGGGATTTACGCCATCATCGCCGGTCTGGAAGGCTTTCTGGAGCACCGGCTCAGTTGGTGGTTGCGGCTGTTGATGTTTCCCATTGGCGGCCTGATGCTCTGGCCCCACGACAGCCTGATACTCGACACCTCTGGCCTGGTGATCTTCCTGGTGTTGCTGGTGTGGAGTGGCCGCAAGGGGCGCGGCACCCCGGCTGTGGCCGTCGGGGCCTGATGGCGCCATGACTCTGCCTGACATTACTGCCCTGGTGCTGCTGGGCGGCGTGGCCGGCTTTATCAACGTCCTCTCGGCCGGCGGCTCGATGCTGACCCTGCCACTGCTGATGTTCCTTGGGCTGCCGCCGCAGGTAGCCAATGGCACCAATCGGGTGGCCATCACCCTGCAGAGCGTGTCGGCGGTGCGGGGATTCCGGCGCAGCGGGCAAGGCAACTGGGCGGTGAGTCTGCGGCTGGCGGTGCCGGCCATCATCGGGTCGTTACTGGGTGCCTGGCTGGCGACCGGTGTGTCCGATGCCGTGTTCGAGGCGGTGTTGGTGGCGGCGATGATCGGGGCATCCGTGTTCATGCTGTTGCCGCAGCCCAGGCTGGATACCCGTCCGTTGACCCCGGAACGTCTCACGCCGGTGGTCTACGCCGCCATGTTCCTGATCGGGCTGTACGGCGGTTTCATCCAGGTGGGCGTGGGCGCGCTGTTCATCGTGGTGCTATATCGGATGCTGAAAATCGATCTGCGGCAGGTCAACGTCATCAAGGTGGCGATCGTGCTGTTGTATACACTGCCGGCCTTGTTGGTATTTGCCTGGAGCGGGCAGGTGCGCTGGGAGACCGGGCTCCTGCTGGCTCTGGGAAACGTGACCGGCGCCCAGATCGCGGTGCGGGTCAATATGGGGCCTCGCGGCGCCCAGTGGGTCAAGTGGTTGACGTTGCTGATGGTGGCGGCGATTCTGGTTCGGTTGATTGTGTATTGATGGATCGAGGAGTACTGAACGTGAAAGCGATGGTGATTGAAGAATTTGGCGGCCCGGACGTTTTTGTCGAGCGGGATGTCGACACCCCCGAACCGGGGCCCAATCAGGTCCGCATCCGTGTGGTGGCCTCGAGCCTCAATCCCATCGAAACCAAGATCCGCTCCGGCTTCGTGAAATCGGGCCCGGCCATGCCGGCGATCCTCAATGGCGATGTGGCCGGGGTGGTGGACAAGGTGGGGGCCGGCGTCACCCGGTTTGCAGTTGGTGACGAGGTCTTCGGTTGCGCGGGCGGCGTCAAGGGCTGGCAGGGCGCGTTGGCGGACTACATGATTGCCGACGAGCGGGTGCTGGCCAAGCGGACGTCGGACATGGCGCTGCCGCTGGAGGAGTGTGCCGCCTTACCGCTGGTGTTCCTCACCGCCTGGAGCGCGCTGTCCGATCGCTCGGGCCTTCAATCCGGCGAGCATGTCTTGATCCACGCCGGTACCGGTGGTGTCGGTCATGTGGCCATCCAGATCGCCAAGTATCTCGGGGCGCGGGTGGCGACGACGGTCTCCACGCAGGAGAAGGCGGACCTGGCGCGGAAACTGGGGGCGGACGACATTATCTTCTATCGGGATGAGCCCGTGGCCGACTACGTCCAGCGGCTGACTGGCGGCAAGGGCTTTGACCTGGTCTTCGATACCGTCGGTGGCGAGAACCTGGACCGCTCCATCGAGGCGACCGGCATCGCCAGGCGATTGACGTCCATCAACACCCGGTCGACCCACGATCTGTCGCAGCTGCACGCCAAGAGCCTGAGTCTGCATGTGGTGTTCCGGTCGATTCCGTTGCTGCACGGTATTGGAATGGACGATCAGCCCCGCATGGCGGCGGCCATGAGCGATCTGATCCGGAAGAACGCGGTGCGGCCGCTGCTCGATCCGCAGCGCTTTACCTTTAGCGAGGTTGGCGAGGCTCATCGCAAGCTGGAAGCGGGGGAGGCGACCGGAAAGATCCTGCTGCTTCGAACGGCCTGAGGGCGCTGACCAGAATCTTTCGCGAATCCGGTCCGTTCCGCCGGGGGAGGGCGACGCATCCCCCGGATCAAGTCGCTTTGCTCGTATCACTTTTCTGGATTCGCAAGGCGGCAGACAGACTGCTAGTCTGAGTACATAACAGCCGAAAATTCAGTCGGCTATCCACGTCGTGCTTCACCCTCTGAACGTTTTGCCGCTTTCATTGAGCGCTGCGGGGTGGTGTATGAATCCAGACTGACCGGTGGAGATTATGGAGCAGAGTACGCCTGCAATAATCGCCGAATACTGGGGCATTGGTCTTTTCATCCTGGCTGTGTTCGGCCTGTGTGCCTTCATGATAATCGCCTCGGCGTTGCTGGGCGGCCGCAGTCGTGGACGCAGTAAATCCCTTCCATTCGAATCCGGCATTATCGGTGCCGGATCGGCGCGCCAGCGGTTTTCCGTCAAATTCTACCTGGTGGCCATGCTTTTCGTGATCTTTGATATTGAGGCCGTTTTCCTGTTTGCATGGGCGGTCTCCATCCGGGAAGTCGGCTGGGTCGGTTTCTGGGGCGCGGCCATCTTCATCTTCGTACTGCTGGCGGGCCTGTTGTACGACAGCCGCGTCGGCGCACTGGACTGGGCGCCCCGGCGCCGGGTTCCCAAAGAACGCTGAGCGATCCGGATTTCTGAACTTCCGAAGCCATCGGAAAGGAGAGAGCGGGCATGACCTATACGCTGACACGGGCTGACGACGAAGCCGCGGCCGCAACAGACCGCTATCCCCTGGGGGAGCGTCGCCAGGTGGATGACCCGGTCAAACAGCAACTCGAGCGCAACGTCTTTACCGGCAAGCTGGATGACGTGCTCAACTCGGTTGTCAACTGGGGGCGCAAGAATTCCCTCTGGCCCTACAACTTCGGCCTGTCCTGCTGCTACGTGGAAATGACCACGGCCTTCACATCACCTCATGACATTGCCCGTTTCGGGTCCGAAGTGATCCGGGCGTCGCCGCGCCAGGCGGATTTCATGGTGATCGCCGGGACCTGCTTCATCAAGATGGCGCCGGTGATCCAGCAGCTCTACGACCAGATGCTGGAGCCCAAGTGGGTGATCTCCATGGGGTCCTGCGCCAACTCAGGCGGCATGTACGACATTTATTCCGTCGTTCAGGGCGTCGACAAGTTCCTGCCGGTGGATGTCTATGTGCCGGGCTGCCCGCCACGGCCTGAAGCCTTCCTGCAGGGATTGCAGTTACTGCAGGACTCGATTCAGGAAGAACGCCGGCCCCTGTCCTGGGTGGTCGGTGACCAGGGGGTCTATCGGGCGAAGATGCCATCCCAGCGGGAGAAGCATCGCGATCGCCGGATCCAGGCGACCGAATTGCGCAGTCCCGGCAGCCTGTAGGGGCCCGGAAATCCAACTTCCTCCCCAAGGAGGCGTATGTCGATGAGCGTGGCCAGCCCAACGCAGGGCGAAGCGCACAACCGTTCGGTGCAGGACCCGGTCCTGGAAGCCCTGGGCAAACATCTGGGGGCACAGGTGATGGTCGAGCAGGCGACTCTCACCGGTATGCCCGTGGTGTGGTTGCCCCGGGAGCGGTTGCTGGATGCCCTGGCGTTCCTCAAGGGCATGCCGGAAGGCTTTACCATGCTGTTCGACCTCTCGGCTATCGACGAACGCCTGCGCAGCCAGCGGGTGGGGTTGCCGCCGGCCGACTTCACGGTGTTCTATCATCTGGTGTCGATCGACCGGAACCGGGATCTGATGCTCAAGGTCGCCATCGACGAGGGTGATCTGTCACTGCCCAGCTGCGTGTCCGTATTTCGCAACGCCAACTGGTACGAGCGCGAAGTCTGGGACATGTTCGGGATCGACTTCGACGGCCACCCACGGCTGGTCCGCATCCTGATGCCGCCGACCTGGACGGGTCACCCACTGCGTAAGGACTATCCCGCCCGGGCCACCGAATTCGATCCGTATACCCTCACCGTCGAAGGGCAGGACACGGAGCAGAAGGCGCTGCAGTTTGACCCCGAAGCCTGGGGCATGCAGCGCGAGCGGTCCGGCAGCGAATTCATGTTCCTCAACCTGGGGCCAAACCACCCGTCAGCTCATGGCGCGTTCCGTATCGTCCTGCAACTGGATGGCGAGGAGATCGTCGACTGCGTGCCGGACATCGGCTACCACCACCGCGGTGCCGAGAAAATGGCCGAGCGCCAGTCCTGGCACAGCTTCATTCCCTACACCGATCGGGTCGACTACACCGGCGGCGTCATGAATAACCTGCCGTATGTGCTGGCGGTGGAAAAGCTGGCCGGGATCGACGTGCCGGACCGGGTGAAGGTGATCCGGGTGATGATGGCGGAAATGTTCCGCATCACCAGTCACCTGCTGTTTCTGGGCACCTACCTGCAGGACCTGGGCGCCATGACGCCGGTCTTCTTCACGTTCAGTGATCGGCAGCGGGCCTACAAAGTGATCGAGGGCATTACCGGCTTTCGCATGCATCCGGCCTGGTACCGCATTGGTGGGGTCTCACAGGACTTGCCCAAAGGCTGGCAGGCGCTGGTGCAGGAATTCCTCGACTGGATGCCCAAGCGTCTGCGGGAATACCAGCGGGCCATGATGGAGAACGCCATTGTCCGCGAGCGCACCCGGGATATTGCGGCCTTCAGTACCGGAGAAGCCCTGGAATGGGGCGTGACCGGACCCAACCTGCGGGCAACGGGCTGCAACTTCGACCTGCGCAAGCAGCGGCCGTATTCCGGCTACGACCAGTTTGATTTCGAGGTGCCGCTGGGCACCCGCGGCGATGTGTTCGACCGGGGCCAGTTGCGCATCGAGGAGATGCGCCAGAGCGTGCGCATCATCCAACAGTGCGTCGACAACATGCCGCCGGGCGACTACAAGGCGGACCATCCGCTGACCACACCGCCGCCCCGGGAGAAAATGCTGCAGCACATCGAAACGCTGATCACCCATTTCCTGCAGGTGTCCTGGGGTCCGGTACTCAAGGCCAACGAATCCTGCCAGATGGTGGAGGCGACCAAGGGCATCAACAGCTACTACCTGACCAGCGACGGCAACACCACCAGTTATCGCACGCGTATCCGCACACCGAGCTTCCCGCACCTGCAACAGATTCCGGCCCTCATGCGCCAGGGTTTTGTGCCGGACCTGATTGCCCACCTGGGCAGCATCGACTTTGTCATGGCGGACGTGGACCGATGAGAGAGGCGGAGAACCGGCCCATGGAGACAGTACAAACGATTGCCAGCGACGGCTTTATCATCGAAGCGGCGGATCGCGAGGCCATCCTGCATGAGCGGGATCACTACGAGCAGCCCCAGGCGGCCTGCATCGAGGCCCTGAAGATCGTACAGCGCCGCCATGGCTGGGTGCCGGATGGCGCTATTGCCGTGATCGCCGAGCTGTTGGGAATCAGTCCCGCCAGCGTCGAGGGCGTGGCCACCTTCTACAGCCTGATCTTCCGGCAACCGGTAGGGCGCCACGTGATTCTGGTGTGCGACAGCAGTTCCTGTTTCCTGACGGACTACGAGGTGCTGCGCGACGCCTTCACCGACAAGCTCGGCATCGGTTTTGGTCAGACCACGTCGGATGGCCGGTTCACTCTGCTGCCCGTGTGCTGCCTGGGCGCCTGTGATCGGGGACCGGCGGTGATGATCGACGACGACACCTTCGGGCCGGTTCATCCGGACGATTTGGACACCTTGTTGGAGGGCTACGCATGACGGAGGCCTTGTCACGCCTGCGCTACCGCTGCCAGCTTCGCCAGGACGCCGACGAGCGTCGCGAAGAGACCCATCCGCTGACCTGGCGACTGCACGAAGACGGCACGCCGGTCTTCCTGAAGGAATACGAAGACAAGGCTGGTTACGCCGCCGTGCGTCACACGCTCAACGAGCAGACGGGCGCGCAGGTCATTGATGCCATGAAGACGGCCAACGTGCGCGGTCGGGGCGGCGCGGGGTTCTCCGCCGGCGTGAAATGGAGCCTGACCCTGCAGGGCGACGGGATGCCACGGGGGTACATCGTCTGCAACGCCGACGAGATGGAACCGGGCACCTTTAAGGATCGCCTGCTGATGGAGCAGACGCCACACCTGCTGATCGAGGGCATGATCCTCGCCGCCTACGCCAACAATGCCCGTTACGGCTACATCTTCCTGCGCGGGGAATACATCGAGGCGGCGAATCACATCAACCATGCCCTGAAAGAAGCCCGTGAGGCGGGTTGGCTGGGTGCCGATATTGCCGGCAGCGGCTTTGATTTCGACATTGCGCTGCACACCGGCGCCGGGCGCTACATCTGCGGCGAGGAAACCGCGCTGATCAACTCGCTGGAGGGCCAACGGGCCAATCCTCGCGCCAAGCCCCCGTTCCCGGGGCAGTCCGGCGCCTGGGGCAAGCCCACGGTGGTGAACAACGTCGAGACGCTGTGCAACGTGCCCGCCGTGCTGCGCCACGGTGCGGAGTGGTACCAGGGGCTGTCCGGCCAACTCAGTAATGACGGGGGCACCAAGCTCTACGGTGTCTCAGGTCGAGCCAAACGAACCGGTCTCTGGGAGCTGCCCATTGGGACATCCGGCACCGAGTTACTCGACCGGGCCGGCGGAATCCGGGACGGTGAGCAGCTCAAGGCCTGGCTGCCCGGTGGGGGCAGTACCGGCTTCCTGCTGCCGGAACACCTGGAGCTGCCGCTGGATTTCGATTCCATCGGCAAGGCGGGCAGTCGCATGGGTACGGGCCTGCTGACGGTGGTCACCGACCAGCAAAGCATCGTCTCCCTGATGCGCAATCTGGAGGCGTTTTTCGCGCGGGAATCCTGCGGCTGGTGTACGCCATGCCGGGATGGCCTGCCGTGGACGGTGAAGATACTGCAGGCACTGGAGCGGGGCGAAGGCGTGCAGGGGGACATCGAGATGCTGGACAAGCTCGCCACCGACCTGGGCCCCGGTCGAACCTTCTGCGCCCACGCACCGGGCGCCGCCATGCCGCTGTCCAGTGCGTTGCAGTATTTCCGTGACGAGTTCGAGCGGGGTGTGCGCCACGAGACCGGGCCGGCCCATGCCGATCCGATTCCGGTCGGGGAGGTGTAGCGCCATGGCAACGATCCACGTGGATGGCCGTTCCTACAGCGTCGATGGGGCCGACAACCTGCTGCACGCCTGCCTGTCGCTAGGCCTCGATATTCCCTATTTCTGCTGGCACCCGGCCATGGGCAGTGTCGGGGCTTGCCGCCAGTGCGCGGTGAAGCAATACAAAGACGCGGATGATGACAAGGGCATGCTGGTGATGTCCTGCATGGCGCCGGTTCAGGACGACGCGCGCATCTCGATCGATGACGAGGAAGCTCGCGAATTCCGCGCCAGCGTTGTCGAGTGGCTGATGATCAACCACCCTCACGATTGCCCGGTCTGCGAAGAGGGCGGCCATTGCCACCTGCAGGACATGACGGTGATGACCGGCCACGACCGGCGTCGCTATCGCTTCCGCAAGCGGACCCACCGTAACCAGTACCTGGGTCCGTTCATCGCCCACGAAATGAACCGCTGTATCACCTGCTATCGCTGCGTGCGGTTCTACGATGATTATGCGGGCGGTACCGATCTGGGCGCATTCGGCGCCAATAATAACATCTACTTCGGTCGCTACCAGGAAGGCACTCTGGAAAGCGAGTTTTCCGGCAATCTGACGGAAGTCTGTCCCACCGGCGTGTTTACCGACCAGACCCACAGCGACCGCTACACCCGAAAATGGGACCTGCAGTTTGCACCGGGCATCTGCCACCAGTGCGCGGTGGGCTGCAACATCAGTCCGGGTGAGCGCTACGGCGAGATCCGTCGCATCGAAAATCGCTACCACGGTGAGGTGAACCGCTTCTTCCTGTGCGATCGCGGTCGCTTTGGCTACGGCTATGTCAATCGCAAGGACCGGCCGACCCAGCCTGAGTGGCGGGCGGAGCCGGAAGCCGATCCGGTCACGCTGGATGTGAACGCAGCGCTCGATCGGGGCAGCGATGCGCTCAGGGACGCGTATCGGGTTATCGGCATCGGCTCGCCCCGCGCCAGCCTGGAGAGCAACCACCAACTGCGGGATCTGGTAGGCGAGGGCCATTTCTCCACCGGGATTGCCGCCGAAGAACTGGCCTGCCTCGAGCTGATGGCGGACCTGAACCGCACCTGCGGCCTGCCGACGCCGAACCTGCGGGACATAGAAGAACACGACGCCGTCCTGGTGCTGGGGGAAGACCTGATCCAGAGTGCGGCGCGCCTGGGATTATCGGTGCGCCAGGCTGTCCTGGGGCGTCGCGAGGCGCTGGCGGAAGATCGTGGCATCCCCACCTGGAACGCCGAAGCGGTGAAAACGCTGGGGCAGGACAGTCGCTATCCGCTTTTTGTCGCTTATCCCGTGGCCACCGGGCTGGATGGCATTGCGGAGAACAGTCTGCGACTGGCCCCAGACGATATCGCGCGTTTGGGTCACGCGGTCGCGCACCGGATCGACGCCTCGGCACCGGAGGTTCCCGGGCTGGAGGCCCCGCTCGCGGAAGCGGCGAATCGCATGGCCGACGCCCTGCTGGCGGCAACCCGGCCGCTGGTGGTCAGCGGCGGTTCCCTGAATTCCACCGCCATTCTGGACGCCGCAGGCAATATTGCCCGGGCCCTGTCGCGTCGGGCACGTATGGGCGGTCTGACACTGGTCCGGCGTGAGGCCAACAGCACCGGCCTTCAGATGATGGGGGGGCAGACCCTGGAATGGGCGCTTGAGCAGTTGGAGGCGGAGCAGGCCGACGCATTGGTGATCCTTGAGAATGACCTGTACGAACGGCTGCCGGCCAGGCGGGTCCAGCACGCGCTATCCCGGGCCAGAACCGTGGTGGTGCTGGACCATCAGCGAACCCCGACATTGGAGCGCGCTACGTTGGCTTTGCCGGCGGCCAGTTTTGCAGAAGCCGACGGGACCTTGGTCAGTCTGGAAGGGCGGGCGCAGCGCTTCTTCCAGGTCTACGACCCGGGCTATATCCGCCCGGAGACCCGCATCCGCGAGAGTTGGCGCTGGTTGCACGCACTGGCTGCCGGTCGGCGTCGTGAGTCGATTTCGGACATCACCCTGGATCAAGTGACCCGGGACTGCGCGTGGCGACATCCGGCCCTGGCCGGCATGGTGGGGGCTGCACCGGGTGCCGATTACCGGGTGCAGGGTGTGAAGCTGGCCCGCGAGCCTCATCGTTACAGCGGCCGCACGGCGATGCGCGCCAACATCAACGTGTCCGAGCCGCGCACGCCGCAGGATCCGGATACGCCGTTTGCCTTTTCCATGGAGGGCTATAACGGCTTTGACCGTCCGCGTCAGTCCGTCGCCTTCGCCTGGGCGCCCGGCTGGAATTCGCCCCAGGCCTGGAACAAGTTCACCGATGAGGTGGGTGGTCACCTGCGGGCCGGCGATCCCGGCATACGGCTGCTGGAACCGGTAGCCGGCCGCTACGTCTATTCCAGCAACATCCCGCAGGCCTATCGGCGTTCGGACGATGAATGGCGGTTGGTGATCCTGTCGCGGTTGTTTGGTGGCGAGGAAACCTCGGCGCGCGCCGAGCCCATCCAGGCGCGCGCCGGTCAGGCCGTGGCGGTGCTGTCGCCGGAGGATGCCGGTGCACTGAATATTGCCGATGGCGGCGGTGTCCGGGTGATCACCGATGACGGGCAGTGGGTATTTCCGGTGCGCACGGAGGCGGGCTGTCCGTCCGGCCTGCTGTTCATTCCGGCCGGTGTGGACGCGGCCCTGCGAAGCGGCGTGCCGGTAAGCCTGGCGGCCAGCGGTGACACGCCCCGGGGTGACACAGGTTCGACTGGCGAGGTGCGCCCATGAGCTGGCTGACACCCCAGGTGATCGACATCCTGTATGCCATGTTCCAGGCGATCGTCATCCTGCTGGCCGCCGTCCTGCTCGGCGCGGTGATGACGGTGGTGGAGCGCCGCTTGCTGGGGCTCTGGCAGGATCGTTATGGGCCAAACCGAGTCGGGCCCTTTGGCTCGCTGCAGCTGATCGCGGACATGATCAAGATCTTCTTCAAGGAGGACTGGATCCCGCCGTTTGCCGACCGCAAGTTGTTCATGCTGGCGCCGGCGATTGCCATGGCGTCGCTGTTGCTGTCGTTCATGATTATCCCGATCACACCGGGTTGGGGCATTGCCGACCTGAACATCGGGCTGCTGTTCTTCTTCGCCATGGCCGGTATCAACGTCTACGCGGTGCTGTTCGGCGGCTGGGCGAGCGGCAACAAGTACGCCCTGCTGGGCGCGATGCGGGCGTCGGCCCAGACCCTGTCCTATGAAGTGTTCATGGGGCTGGCGTTGATGGGCGTGGTGGGCATCACCGGGTCGTTCAACATGCGGGAAATCGTCCAGGCCCAGGAAGGGCTGTGGTTCATCGTGCCGCAGTTCTTCGGCTTCTGTACGTTCCTGATCGCCGGTATTGCGGTGACGCACCGTCATCCCTTCGACCAGCCGGAAGCCGAGCAGGAGCTGGCGGACGGTTACCACATCGAATTCTCCAGCATGAAGTTCGGTATGTTCTTCATCGGCGAATACGTCGGCATGGTGCTGGTATCGGCGTTGATCGTGACGCTGTTCTTTGGCGGCTGGCAGGGCCCCTGGCTGCCGCCGATCGTCTGGTTTGCACTCAAGACCGCGTTTTTCCTGATGCTGTTCGTACTATTGCGGGCC
This sequence comes from Marinobacter sp. NFXS9, assembly GCF_040148665.1. Classification (NCBI taxonomy): domain Bacteria; kingdom Pseudomonadati; phylum Pseudomonadota; class Gammaproteobacteria; order Pseudomonadales; family Marinobacteraceae; genus Marinobacter; species Marinobacter sp. NFXS9. The sequence continues at coordinate 442,964 of NZ_JAGDDW010000002.1, forward strand.
TCTCTGCCACGGCCCCGGTATGACCGGGTCATGAGCTTTGGCTGGAAGGTCTGCCTGCCGCTGACACTGATCAATCTCTTGGTCACCGGTGCGGTGATCCTGTTGGACGCACCGGGCTGAGAAGGAGGTTCGACATGCTGAAATGGCTGTTCACCGGTACCTGGTCCCAGCTGCGGACCATCGGCATTGTCTTCATGCACTCGTTTCGTAAGCGCGAAACCCTGAACTATCCGGAAGAGCCGGTACCGCTGCCGCCGCGGTACCGGGGGCGTATCGTACTGACCCGGGACCCGGACGGCGAGGAGCGCTGCGTGGCCTGCAACCTGTGCGCTGTGGCCTGCCCGGTGGACTGTATCTCGCTGCAGAAAGGTGAGAAGGACGACGGCCGCTGGTACCCGGAATTTTTCCGCATCAACTTTTCCCGCTGCATCTTCTGCGGCATGTGTGAGGAGGCCTGCCCGACATCGGCGATCCAGCTCACGCCGGATTTCGAGATGGCCGAGTACGAGCGTCAGGAACTGGTCTACGAGAAGGAAGACCTGCTGATCAGCGGGCCCGGCAAGGATCACGACTACCACTTCTACAAGGTGGCGGGTCTGTCTATCGCCGGCAAGGACAAGGGCAAGGCCCAGAACGAAGACGAACCGATCGACGTGAAGACGCTGTTGCCCTGAATCTCCGGGCAGCGCGCCAGCCAGAGGACGGAATTATGGAGTTGGCCTTTTATCTCGGCGGACTGGTGGCGGTGATCGCCACGCTGGGGGTGATTACCGGCACCAATGCCGTGCATTCGTTGCTGAACCTGATTGTCTCGCTGATTGCCGTGGCCATCGTGTTCTTTGCGCTGGGCGCACCTTTTGCCGGGGCCCTGGAAATCATCGTCTATGCCGGGGCGATCATGGTGCTGTTCGTGTTCGTGGTGATGATCCTGAACCTGGGGCAGGGCGCGGCGGAGCAGGAACGGCTGTGGCTGCAGGCGCGGACCTGGCTCCTGCCGGCGATCCTGTCGCTGGTCCTGTTGGGCACATTGCTGGTCACCCTGTCGGCCGGCGATGGCGGGCGGATGATCAGCGGCGACATGCTGACCGCCAAAGCCGTGGGCCGCACCCTGTTCGGGCCATGGCTGCTGGTGGTGGAGCTGGCGGCAATGTTGCTGCTGGCGGGGCTGGTGACCGCATCGCACGTAGGCCGGCTGCCGCGTGACCGCCGGGACGAGAAAAAGGGAGGGAATTGATGAACGGCATTCCCATGGAACACGGGCTGGCCCTGGCGGCGGTGCTGTTTGTGCTGGGCCTGGCGGGATTGATGTTCCGTCGCAACATGGTCTTCGTGTTGATGAGTCTGGAGGTGATGCTCAACGCCGCCGGTTTGGCGTTTATCGTTGCGGGCACGGCCTGGGGGCAGCCGGAAGGGCAGGCCATGTTCCTGCTGGTGATTACCCTGGCCGCGGCGGAAGCCAGTGTGGCGCTGGCGTTATTGATCCAGCTCTACCATCGCTTCAAGACGCTCGACACCGATAAAGCCAGCGGGATGCGAGGATGACAATGGCCCTGACCCTGTTGCCCCTGACATTCCTGTTTCCCCTGGCCGGCTGCCTGATCCTGGCGCTGGGCTATCGCCATCTGGGCGAGCGGGCCAGCGCGGCGGTGGGTTACACCAGTGTTGGCCTCGCGGCCCTGGTGACCGTGTTCATCGTCATCGATTTCATGTCCGGCGACCAGACGCCCCAGCGACTGACGCTGTGGACCTGGGTCGCTATAGACAACTTCCGACCCACCATCGGCCTGATGCTGGACGGCCTCTCGATCACCATGCTGGGCGTGATCACCGGCGTCGGCTTCCTGATCCATCTGTTCGCAGCCTGGTACATGCGCGGCGAGGAGGGCATCACCCGCTTTTTCGCCTACATGAACCTGTTTGTCTTCAGCATGGTGCTGCTGGTGCTGGGGGACAACCTGTTGCTGCTGTTCCTGGGCTGGGAAGGCGTGGGCTTGTGCAGCTACCTGCTGATTGGCTACTACTACGAGCATACCGAGAACGGCATGGCGGCGTTCAAGGCTTTCGTCGTGACCCGGATCGGGGACATCTTCCTCGCCATCGGCCTGTTCCTGCTGTTCACGGAGCTGGGCACGCTGGACATCGCCACGATTCTCGATAAGGCGCCGGCACTCTGGCAGAAGGGCAATCCGGTCGTCGAGGCGGCGGCCTTGCTGTTGTTGGGCGGTGCCCTCGGCAAGTCCGCCCAACTGCCGTTGCACACTTGGCTGGCCGACGCCATGGCGGGCCCCACGCCGGTCTCGGCGCTGATCCACGCGGCCACTATGGTCACCGCCGGGGTCTACCTGATTGCCCGGATGCACGGCCTTTATGACCTGGCGCCGACGGCGCAGTACATCGTCGGGCTGATCGGCGCGCTGACGTTGCTGATCGCGGGTTTCGCGGCGCTCGCCCAGACCGACATCAAGCGCATTCTGGCTTACTCCACCATGAGCCAGATTGGCTACATGTTCCTGGCGCTGGGCGTGGGCGCCTACAGTGCTGCCATTTTCCACCTGATGATCCATGCCTTCTTCAAGGCGCTGCTGTTCCTGTCGGCCGGTGCGGTGATCATCAGTTGTCATCACGAGCAGGAGATGGCCCGGCTGGGCGGGCTGTGGCGCAAGCTGCCGCTGGCCTATGCCGGGTTCGTGATCGGCGGGGCGGCCCTGGCCGCGCTGCCCCTGGTGACCGCCGGTTTCTACAGCAAGGATGAGATCCTCTGGGAGGCCTTTGCGGCGAAGCAAAGTGGCTTGCTGGCGGCCGGACTGGTGGGTGCACTGCTGACGTCGTTCTACACCCTGCGCCTGATCATCGGAACCTTCCACGGCGAACCGGGCAGCGACAAGGCCCGGCATGCGGATCCGGGCAAGGGCATCCAGCATGGCCTGCCGCTGATCGTGTTGATGGTGCTGTCGACCTTTATCGGGGCGGGGATCACGCCGCCGCTTTCGGACGTCTTGCCGGCGGGACCGGGGGAAGCCACCGAGTCCGGGCATACGGCACTGGAGCTGATGGCCTCCGCCACGGCGATTGGTGGGGTATTGATCGCCGGATGGCTCTTCCTGTTCCGGCGGGCATGGCTGGGTCGGGTCGTCGCCCGCGGCCCGGGGGCCTGGTTGTGGCACCTCTGGCACAACGCCTGGGGATTCGATGCGCTTTTCGACCGGTTGTTGGTCCGCCCTTATAAGGTCCTGGTGCGATGGCTGCGAGGCGACCTGATCGACGCGCTTTTCATGATCCTGGCTGCGCTGGTGCGGGTTTGTAATGCGGTGCTGGTCAGAACCCAGACCGGCCGGCTGCGGACCTACGCCACCTCCATGGTGCTCGGAGCCGCTCTGGTGCTGCTGGCGCTGGCGATGGGGTACTGAATGGCTGAAGGGATGACACTGATGCAGGAGCACAAGGCACTATGATTCTCGTCTGGCTGATACTGATCCCGTTTATCGGGGGGCTGTTCTGCTGGCGTGCCGAGCGCTGGGGCGACAAGGTGCCACGCTGGATTGCGTTGGCCACCATGCTGTTGGTGCTGATCACCACGTTGGTCCTCTGGTGGCAGGGCGATTACCAACTGCCCAAGACGGGCAGCCCCGAGGCCGTGCGCTGGGCAATTGAGTGGCATGTGCCGTGGATACCGCGCTTCGGCATCGATATTCACCTGGCGATGGACGGCCTGTCACTCATCCTGATTGCGCTGACCGGTTTGCTGGGGGCGTTAGCGGTGATCTGCTCCTGGAAGGAGATCTCCAACCGGGTCGGTTTTTTCCATCTGAACCTGCTCTTTATCCTCGGCGGGGTGGTGGGCGTTTTCCTGTCCATCGACCTGTTCCTGTTCTTCTGTTTCTGGGAAATGATGCTGGTCCCCATGTACTTCCTGATCGCACTGTGGGGGCACAGCGGCTCCGCCGGCAAGACGCGGATCCGGACGGCAACCAAGTTCTTCATCTACACCCAGGCCAGCGGGTTATTGATGCTGGTGGCTATCCTGGCGTTGGTGTTTGCCCATCACGCCAGCAGCGGCGTCTACACCTTCAGCTATCTGGAGTTGCTGGGCACGCCGATGTCCGAGACGTTTGCCTACTGGCTGATGCTGGGTTTCTTTATCGCGTTTGCGGTGAAGCTGCCGGTGGTGCCGCTGCACGGCTGGTTGCCGGACGCCCACGCCCAGGCGCCGACGGCGGGCAGCGTGGATCTGGCGGGGATTCTACTGAAGACGGCGGCCTACGGGATGCTGCGCTTCTGCCTGCCTCTGTTCCCGGAGGCCTCACAGGCGTTCGCCCCGGTGGCGATGGCACTCGGGGTGATCGGTATCTTCTATGGGGCGCTGCTGGCGGCCGGTCAGCAGGACGTCAAACGGTTGATTGCCTACACCAGCATCTCCCACATGGGGTTCGTTCTGATCGGCATTTATGCCGGGACATCCATTGCCCTGCAAGGGGTGATCGTGTTGATGGTCGCCCATGCGTTCTCGGCCGCTGGCCTGTTCATTCTCAGTGGTCAGCTCTATGAGCGGGTGCACACCCGCGATTTGCGACTGATGGGCGGCCTTTGGGGGCGCATCGACAAACTGCCGGTGTTTACGCTCTGCTTTGTGGCTGCCTCGCTGGGCATGCCGGGCACGGCCAATTTCATTGGTGAATTCCTGGTGCTTTTCGGCACCTTCCCGGTGGCTCCGATCGTGACCGTGCTGGCCAGTATCAGCATGGTGCTGGCGGTGCTCTACTCATTGCTGATCATGCAGCGCGTCCACTTCGGGCCGCCACAGGGGGAAGTGCACTTCTCCGGGCTCGACTGGCGGGAATACTCCATGATGCTGAGTCTGGTGGCCCTGGTGCTTTTCTTCGGGTTTTACCCGCAGCTGCTGGTGGATACGACGCTGGCCGTGACCAATGAAGTTCACCAGCTGTTTACCTCTGGCGCCGTGGGCGCGGCCATTCAATCCCTGGCGGAGGCGCGCTGATGCTGACAAAGACCGACATGATGGCATTGACCCCCGTCATCCTGGTGTGCGCCACGGCGATCACCGTGATGCTCGGCATTGCCTGGCGTCGCCAGCACGCGGTGACGGTCCTGGTCTCGGCCGTCGGGTTGAATATCGCGTTGCTGTCGCTGTTCCTGTTCGGAGAGCTGGGAACCGTGCGCACGCCCATGCTGGTTTTTGACGGCGTGACGATACTGGGGATGGGCATGGTACTGGTGTCGTCACTGGCCTGTGCCACCTTCAGTCACGCCTATCTGGACGGCTATCCGGGTGCCCGGGAAGAGTTCTACCTGTTGCTGCTGTGTGCCGCTGCCGGCGGCATGGTGCTGACCGCCGCGGACCATCTCGCCACGCTGTTTTTCGGCCTGGAACTGCTGTCCATGCCGCTCTACGGGATGCTGGCGTATACCTTCCGCGACCGTAATTCTCTGGAAGCCGGGATCAAGTACCTGGTGTTGTCGGCCACCGCCACCGCCTTCCTGTTGTTCGGGATGGCACTGCTGTATGCGCAGACGGGGCATCTGGATATTCCGGGCCTGGTCGAAGGGATGAGTGGTGGTGTCGGGCCCTGGGCACTCGCGGGCGTCGGGCTGGTGCTGGTGGGCCTGTGTTTCAAGTTGTCGATCATTCCGTTCCATCTCTGGACGCCGGACGTCTATCAGGGCGGACCGGGGCCGGCGGTGACGTTCCTGGCCACGGCCAGCAAGGTGGCGGCGTTTATCGTCCTGTTGCGGATCGTCGAAGCGATCCCGGCGTTTCATGGCGCGCAGGCCCAGACGCTGTTGGCGGGCCTGGCGTTACTGACCATGCTGGCCGGCAATGTGCTGGCGCTGCTCCAGGCCAACATCAAACGCCTGCTGGGGTATTCCTCCATCGCTCACTTCGGTTATCTGCTGGTAGCAATCGTGGTGGCGGACAAGCTGGCGGTGGAAACCGGCGGCATTTATCTGATCACTTATCTGGTCACCACACTGGGGGCCTTCGGGGTCGTGACCCTGCTGTCGAGTCCCTACGGCGGCGACGATGCGTCGGCACTGCATCACTATCGCGGCCTGTTCTGGCGCCGGCCTTATCTGGCGGCGGTGCTAACGGTCGCCATGCTCTCACTGGCAGGCATCCCGTTTACCGCCGGTTTCATCGGCAAGTTCTACATCATCGCACTGGGCGTGGAAGCGCAACGCTGGTGGCTGGTGGCCGGCATCGTGCTGGGCAGTGCCATCGGCCTTTATTACTACCTGCGGGTCACCATCACCCTCTACCTGATGGAGCCCGGTATGCAGCGGCGGGATGCACCCAATGACTGGGGGCTCCGGGCCGGAGGCCTGGTGGTCTTGCTGCTGGCGGTGCTGATGATCCTGATGGGCGTTTATCCGGCACCTGTGGTGCACTGGATGTCATTGCTGTCCCTCGCCTGAGGGTTGGCGGTGTGTCAACTCTGGCGATCCTTGATGTTCTCAACCGATGTCCTCAAGTCTGGTGGTATCGGGCCGAAGGCCCCCATACGCAGAGCCGACAATGCTCCGGATACCGTCGGGTATCTGCCTGATTTTGCATTACGGGTTGTGGTTTACCTGATGTCCTTCCGGATCGGCTGACATTTCCCTGCCAAGCAGGAAAATCGAGGTTAATCCGCTATGACAAACTCAAAAGATCCGTTTCCTTCACGCCTGAAAGAAAAGAAAGCACCGTTCGTTCGCACGGACCCCATTGTGCACGCGCGCAACCAGTGGCGCTGGGAAGGTCCGTTGGACGAGGTGGCGCTGTCGCGCTATGAGCGCGACGGGTTCCTCTGGTTCAGCGGCTTTTTCTCCCAGGAACAGATGACGCCGTTTTTCGATGAGCTGAAGGCTATGGCCAAGGACAAGGAGCTGATGAAGTCGGAACAGGTCATCACCGATCCCAACTCGGGAGACATCCGCTCCGTGTTCGGTATGCATCAGCTTTCTGATCATTTTGACCGCCTGACTCGCGATCCGCGCATTCTCGGTATGGTGCGCCAGTTGCTGGGCAGCGAGGTCTATATCCACCAGTCCCGGATCAACGACAAGTTCGGTTTCCAGGGCAGTGGGTTCGATTGGCACTCGGATTTCGAGACCTGGCACGCCGAGGACGGCATGCCGAGAATGCGGGCTGTCAGTGCCTCCCTGATGCTGACGGACAACAACGAGTTCAATGGTCCGCTGATGCTGATCCCCGGTTCTCACCGCTGGTTCGTGCCCTGCGTCGGGGAGACGCCCGACATGAATTGGACGGACTCGCTGAAAGCGCAGCGCCTTGGCGTGCCGGATCGGGACTCCCTGGCCAAGCTCGCGGACCAGGGCGGTATCCAGGCGCCGAAGGGACCGGCCGGTTCGTTGCTTCTGTTTGAGTGCAACACGCTGCACGCGTCCAACGAGAACATGTCTCCCTGGCCGCGTTCGAACCTGTTCTTCGTTTACAACAGCGTCGAAAACACGCTGGGTGAGCCCTATGCTGCACCGCGGGCACGCCCGGAATTCCTGGCCGCCAGGGAGCAGTGCGAAAGTCTGACCATGTATGACGAGTTTCCGGAACTGGCCAACCAGGGCGTCAGTCCATTGCACTAATTCGTTCGGTTCAGACAGCATGCCTTGAATTTACGGCCGCTCCCGCAGGGGCAGCGGTCGTTACGCCCGGGCTTGAGGAGTCCCTGTTCCGGTTTGCCACTGTGATAGAACCAGTGAGCATCCTGCTGGTAGAACGTGGACGTCTCTTCGAGGTAGCCCCACTGGCCCCGTTCCCGGAAGACCGCTCGGAAATGCACGGAGCCCTGGTGACCGGACTGGTCGCTGCTGAAAATCTGCAGGCCGGTCCAGTCCGGCGCGTCCGACAGATCCAGGTCTTTTGGCCGCGTTTCCGGGTACCAGGACTTGAGAAGGTAGGGCGCGTCCTTCAGGACAAAAGCACTGAACCGGGACCGCATGAGCGCTTCCGGGGAAGCAGCCGGTGCACCCGCATGAAGTGGTCCGCAACAGTCGCCATAGGTGATGCCGCTTCCGCAAGGACAGGTTTCGTCCTGATCCATATCGAATTCTCCCGATGACACTGGAAACGAAAAAAAACGCCAGCTCAGGGAGCTGGCGTTTTTTCGGGCTAGGCCCAATGGGAGTCTACCCGAAGGCTCAGGCCACAGTGGCTTCTGAGGCCTTCTTGGTGTAGTTCTCCATCTGGTCGAAGTTGAGATAGCGATAGATCTCTTTCGACATGCTGTTCAGGTCCTTGGCGTACTCCATGTACTCCGCCGGAGACGGGAGTTTGCCCAGTACCGCACCGACCGCGGCCAGCTCGGCAGAGGTCAGGTACACGTTGGCACCATCACCGAGACGGTTCGGGAAGTTACGGGTGGAGGTGGACAGGACCGTGGACTTCGGCGCCACCCGTGCCTGGTTACCCATGCACAGGGAGCAGCCCGGCATCTCGGTGCGTACACCGGCGGTGCCGTAGGTGTTGAAGTAGCCTTCCTCCATCAGCTGCTCCTGGTCCATCTTGGTCGGCGGAGACATCCACAGACGGGTGCTCAGGGCGCCCTTGTGTTGCTCCAGCAGCTTACCGGCGGCCCGGAAGTGACCGATGTTGGTCATGCAGGAGCCGATGAACACTTCGTCCACCTTGTCGCCGGCGACTTCGGACAGGAACTTGGCATCGTCCGGGTCGTTCGGGCAGCAAACGATCGGCTCCTTGATGTCGGCCAGGTCGATCTCGATGACGTGAGAGTACTCGGCGTCCTTGTCGGCACGCATCAGGCTCGGGTTGGCCAGCCACTCTTCCATCTTCTGGGCGCGACGCTCCAGGGTGCGAGGATCGCCATAACCTTCGGCAATCATCCAGCGCAGCATCACGATGTTGGAACGCAGGTACTCGGCCACGGAATCTTCGGACAGGTTGATGGTACAACCGGCCGCAGAACGCTCGGCAGAGGCGTCGGACAGCTCGAACGCCTGCTCGACGGTCAGGTGTTCCAGACCTTCGATTTCCAGGATGCGACCTGAGAATTCGTTGATCTTGCCCTTCTTCTCAACGGTCAGCATGCCTTGCTTGATGCCGTACAGCGGAATCGCGTGGACCAGGTCACGCAGGGTGATACCCGGCTGCATGTCGCCCTTGAAGCGCACCAGAACGGATTCCGGCATATCCAGCGGCATCACACCGGTCGCCGCGGCAAACGCCACCAGACCAGAACCGGCCGGGAAGGAGATGCCCATCGGGAAACGGGTGTGGGAGTCACCACCGGTGCCGACGGTGTCCGGCAGCAGCATGCGGTTCAGCCAGGAGTGGATGATGCCGTCACCCGGACGCAGGGCGACACCGCCACGGGTCTGGATGAAGTCCGGCATGGTGTGCTGCATTTCCACGTCGACCGGCTTCGGATAAGCCGCGGTGTGACAGAAGGACTGCATGACGAGGTCAGACTGGAAGCCCAGGCAGGCCAGGTCTTTCAGCTCGTCCCGGGTCATCGGGCCGGTGGTGTCCTGGGAACCGACGGTGGTCATTTCCGGCTCGCAGTAGGTGCCCGGACGGACGCCTTTGCCTTCTTCCAGGCCGCAGGCCTTGCCGACCATCTTCTGGGCCAGGGTGAAACCCTTGGTGCCGGCTTCCGGATCTTTCGGCAGGCGGAACACGTCGGTTGCGCCCAGACCCAGTGCTTCGCGGGCCTTGTTGGTCAGGCCACGACCGATGATCAGCGGAATACGGCCGCCGGCCTGAACTTCGTCCAGGATCACTTCGGACTTGAAGCCGAACTCGGAGATGGTCTCACCAGCCTCGTTCAGGATCTTGCCTTCGTACGGGCGAATGTCGATGACGTCGCCCATGTTCATGTTGTCGACCGGAGCCTCGAATACCAGGGCGCCCGCGTCTTCCATGGTGTTGAAGAAGATCGGAGCCACCTTGTTACCGATACAGACACCGCCGGCGCGCTTGTTCGGCACACCCGGGATGTCTTCGCCGAAGTACCACAGCACGGAGTTGGTGCCGGATTTACGGGAAGAACCGGTACCCACAACGTCACCCACGAAGGCAACCGGCAGACCCTTGGACTGGATCTCCTCGATCTGCTTGATCGGGCCGGTCACGCCGGGCTCTTCCGGCTTCAGGCCATCGCGCTCCATCTTGTACATGGCGCGGGCGTGCAACGGGATATCCGGGCGGGACCAGGCATCCGGAGCCGGGGACAGGTCGTCGGTGTTGGTTTCACCGGTGACCTTGAAGACCACCATCTTGGTGCTCTCGGGAACCTTCTTCTTGTTGGTGAACCACTCAGCGTTGGCCCAGGATTCGATGACGGACTTGGCAACGGCGTTGCCGGCGTCCATCTTTTCCTTGACGTCGTTGAAGGCGTCAAACATCAGCAGGGTTTTCTTCAGCTGCTTGCCGGCCAGTTCGGCCAGTTCCGCGTTATCCAGCAGCTCGACCAGCGTGGCGATGTTGTAGCCACCCTGCATCATGCCCAGCAGCTCGACGGCCTTGTTCTTGTCGATCAGGGGAGAGGACGCTTCGTCCTTGACGATGGCGGTCAGGAAAGCGGCCTTGACATAGGCGGCTTCGTCAACGCCCGGCGGAATGCGGTTTTCCAGCAGGTAAACCAGTTCCTCTTCTTCACCGGCCGGCGGGTTCTTCAGCAGCTCAACCAGTGCAGCCGTTTGCTCGGCGTTCAGGGGCTTGGGAGGAATGCCCAGTGCCGCGCGTTCTTCAACGTGTTTACGATACTCTTCTAACACGGTAAGACCCTCATCAGTTTGGAGACCCTGCTGTGTACAAAGGAGGCACTGAATAAATAGATTACGGTTCCTTCCAGACGGAGCGCGACGAGGGCGGGGAAGGGCAAGTTACTTATTCAGTGGCTCCTGTTGAATTGCAGGGGGTTATTGGTGACCCGGGCATCGACTCTGATGTCCAGGCAGTGTCCCGTCCGGCTAATTCACTCGTTTCAGGGCGTGCCGATCATTGGGTCAGGGCAACCCGCGAGAGGCAACGGATGAATGAGCTAGCCCCACAGGACTCCGGTAACAGGCACGGAATTCTATCGGAAATCACTGACAAAGTTAAGATGGACTCATGTGGGTGAGTTTGTCATACGCCTACATGGGCTTGTGTATAATGCGCCGCGAACACAGCCAGATAATGGAATTATGCAATCCGCTCTAGACGATATTCACGCCTTCCTTCCCTGTCGCACCCCGGATGCATGGATCGGGAATGCGCTGGAAAATCAGGAAGTTTTGCTGATTGACCACGCCCACTGCGAAAAAAAGGCGGCGTCGACGGCGCTCAGCCTGATGTATCGCTATGTGGACAACCCCGACCTGCTGCACAAGATGTCGCGTTTGGCCCGAGAAGAGCTGCGCCACTTCGAGCAGGTGCTCTCGATCATGAAAAAACGGGGCGTGACCTACGATCACCTGACGCCGGCTCGTTACGCGGCCGAACTGCGCAAGGAAGTCCGTAGCGATGATCCGGGAAGGCTGGTCGATGTCCTGATTGTTGGCGCCATTATTGAGGCCCGGTCCTGCGAACGGTTTGCAGCGCTGGCGCCGCACCTGGATGAAGCGCTGGCAGACTTCTACACCAGTCTGCTCAAGTCCGAAGCGCGGCATTACAAGGATTATCTGACGCTGGCAGAGAAGGCGGCCGGGGCATCCATCAGCGATCGTGTGGAGACCTTCCTCAATATAGAGAAGGCGTTGATAGAGCAACCGGACAGCGAATTCCGCTTCCACAGCGGGCCGGTAACGTCTCCTCTATAGCCTGCAGTGAACCGTACCGGCGCACTTCATTCGGCGATCGTTAAAGCTCCCGGCACAGTTCCATCCAGCGTCCGATCCCCGCACTGCGGTATTTCTGCCGGTGCAGGATGAAGTAGAACTGGCGGTCGAATTTGCGATAGTCCGGTACGCTCAGGGGGACCAGACTGCCGCGCCGGAAAGCGTCCGCCAGGCAGACCCGTGAAAGACAGCCGATGCCCAGGTTGGCTTCCACCGCTCGCTTGATCGCTTCGGTATGTTCCAGTTCCAGCAGGATATTGAGATCCGGCAGGATGCCGTGCATGCCGCGCTCGAAGGTCTGACGCGTACCGGAGCCGAGTTCCCGCATGACCCAGGTCGCCTGGACCAGATCCTCGTCCGTCAGTGTTGCCCGATCAGCGAGCGGGTGTTCTGGCGAGCAGAACACCACCAGTTCATCAGAGCGCCAGGGAATGACCTCCAGATCGTCCGATTGCAGCTCGCCCTCGATCAGCCCAATGTCCAGCTCGAAATCTTTCACCCGACGCGCGACTGTGCTGGTGTTGGCCACTTCCAACGATACCTTGGCGTGCGGCTGGGCGCGCATGTAGCGTGCCATGACGCCGACGGCCAGGTAGTTGCCGATGGTGAGCGTGGCGCCGACTTTCAGGGCGCCGACTTCGGTGTGCTGGTCCAGCGCCAATTCCAGCTCCCGGCCTCGGGCCAGCAACGCCTCTACCTGAGGTCGGAACAGTCGGCCCAACTCATTCAGCTGTAAGCGTTTTCCGATACGGTCGAACAGCTGGATATCGAACTGGGACTCCAGTTCCTTGAGCGCACTGCTCGCTGCGGACTGTGACATGGCCAGTGATTCCGCGGCTCGCGTGATGTTCTGGGTGTTGGCGGCCGCCAGAAAAACTTCCAGTTGGCGGAAGGTGTATCTCATTATCGGTATTTCCGAATAAGGTTATGAAAATATCCCATTTTGTCGATAGGTTACTCCTGCGGTAAGCTGTGCTCAACTTTCAGGCGTACAAACGCCCAACACAGATACAGCTGCTTCAGGAATAGATCGTTATGAGCAATATGAATCGCGAAACTGTCACCAGCGTTCGCCACTGGAACGATACGCTGTTCAGCTTTACGACCAGCCGGGATCCCGGTTTCCGCTTCAAGAACGGTCATTTCATCATGATTGGTCTGGAGCAGGAGGGGAAACCCCTTATGCGCGCTTATAGCATCGCCAGTGCCAACTATGAGGAAGAGCTGGAGTTCTTCTCCATCAAGGTGCAGGACGGCCCGCTGACCTCGAAGCTGCAGAAGATTCAGGTCGGCGACGAAATCCTGGTGAGCCGCAAGCCGACGGGCACGCTGGTGGTTGATCACCTGCTGCCGGGCCGCAACCTGTATCTGATCAGCACCGGTACGGGTCTGGCGCCGTTTCTGAGCATTATCAAGGATCCGGAAGTGTACGAGCGCTTCGACAAAGTCATCCTGACCCACGGTGTGCGCCACGTGTCCGAGCTGGCGTACCAGGACGAAATCAGCGGTCTGCCGGAGAACGAATACTTCGGCGAAATGGTCCAGGGCAAGCTGCTTTACTATCCGACGGTGACCCGCGAGGAATTCCGCAACCAGGGTCGTCTGACGGACCTGATGGAAAGCGGCAAGCTGATGTCCGATCTGGGGCTGCCGGCCTTCAATAAGGAAGATGACCGCTTCATGATCTGCGGCAGTCCGAGCATGCTCAAGGACACCTGCGCCATCCTCGACGCCCAGGGCTTTGAGGAAGCACGTCACGGTGACCTCGGCCACTATGTGATCGAGCGGGCCTTCGTGGAGCGCTAATGCGCGAATGACTCGGGCCTGGCTCAATAAAAAAAAGGGACCTTGGCGGTCCCTTTTTTTGTGCCTGCGTGAGAGGCGGAATCAGCGGAAGGCTTCCTTCTTGAGTTCCGGCGCCTGATCCGGGCCAACTTCGATCCACCACACATGGGAATCCCAGTCGCCCAGCACAAAACGCTTGGCCGGTTCGCCGTTGGCTTCCAGATCGTGGATGGCAGGGCGGTGGGTATGGCCGTGGATCAGACGCTGCACGCCATGCTCCTCCATTACCCGGACCACTTCATCTTTCGTGACATCCATGATGTCTTCTTTCTTGCCCTGATTCTTCGCCATGCTCATTTCCCGCAGCTGCCGGGCGACCACCTGACGGTCCGCCAGGGGGCGCTTCAGGAACATCGCCTGCCACTGAGGATTGCGCATGTTGGCGCGGAACTTCTGGTACTCGACGTCGGCGGTGCACAGGCTGTCGCCGTGCATGAGCAGGGTGGGCGTGCCGTAGAGGTCGACCACCGTCGGGTCGTTGAGCAGGGTGCCGCCGACCCGGTTGCAGTAGTCCTCGCCGATCAGGAAATCCCGGTTGCCGTGCATCAGGAATAAATCGACGCCCTGGTCGGTCAATGACTTGAGGGCGGCCGCCACTTCATCCTGCAGCGGCGTGTGCTCGTCGTCGCCGATCCAGGCCTCGAAGAAGTCGCCCAGGATGTACAGCGTCTCGGCGTGGACCGCTTTGTCTTTCAGGAAGCCAAGAAAGGCGTCGGTGATGTCCCGACGCTCTTCCTCCAGGTGAAGGTCCGATATAAAGAGCGTGGTCACGCCGCGCCTCCGTCCTCCAGGACTTCGGCAGACTCGATCACCACGTCTTCAGCCGGCACGTCCTGGTGACCCTGGCGCATGGTGGTGCGGACGCCGCGAATGTTGTTGACGGTATCCATGCCTTCAACCACCTTGCCGAACACGCAGTAACCCCAACCCTCGGCGGTTTCCGCGGTGTGATCCAGGAAGCCGTTGTTTTCGACATTAATAAAGAATTGGGCGGTAGCGGAATGTGGATCCATGGTCCGTGCCATGGCGACGGCGCCGATCATGTTGCTCAGGCCGTTGTTGGCTTCGTTCTTGATCGGCTCACGGGTCTTGCGGGGCACCATGCCGGGTTCAAAGCCGCCGCCCTGAACCATGAAGTTGCCGATGACACGGTGGAAGATCAGGCCGTCGTAAAAGCCGTCGCGCACATACTGTTCAAAGTTGGCGGCGGTTTTCGGGGCTTTGTCGTGGTCCAGCTCGATCTTGATGTCACCGTGGTTGGTTTTCAGCAGAATCATCGGGGGTTCCTGTGTTGGTCTCGCGTTAAAACGTTCATTTCCGGGCACGCTGCTCCCCGGAAACCGGATCGTCAAAAAAAGTTAAGGTAAATTGTACGCGCTCGCGCCGCCGGATGCATGAGATACGGCCTCATCTATGCGTATAATAGCGGTTTTCCATCGACCACCAATTCAGAGTATCTATGAGCGCAGAATCCCGAAAAGCCAATAACTTTATCCAGAACCTGATCGAGGAAAGCATTGCCAGCGGTCAGCATCAGGGCAAGGTGGTAACCCGGTTCCCGCCGGAGCCCAATGGATATCTGCACATCGGCCACGCCAAGTCCATTTGCCTCAATTTCGGCATTGCCGAAACGTTCGACGGCGACTGTACCCTGCGCTTCGACGATACCAACCCGGAAAAGGAATCCCAGGAATACATCGACGCGATTACCCGGGACGTGAGCTGGCTGGGTTGCGAGTGGGCCGGGGAGGTCCGTTACGCGTCCGATTACTTCGATGCCATCTACGACTTTGCGGTGGAACTGATCGAGAAGGGGCTGGCCTACGTCTGCGCCCTGAGCGCGGATGAGATGGCCGAGTATCGCGGTACGCTGACCGAACCGGGGCGCAACAGCCCGTATCGCGACCGTCCGGTGGAGGAGAACCTGCGTCTGTTCCGCGAGATGCGTGAAGGCAAGCACGACGGCGGCTCGCTGGTACTGCGCGCCAAAATCGATATGGCGTCGCCGAACATCAACCTGCGTGATCCGATCCTCTACCGCATTCGCTTTGCGTCGCACCACCAGACCGGTGACAAGTGGTGCATCTATCCGATGTACGACTTCACCCATCCGATTTCCGACGCGATGGAAGGAGTGACCCACTCACTGTGTACGTTGGAGTTCGAGGACCATCGCCCGCTGTACGACTGGGTGATCGATAACATTTCTGCGCCGTGCAAGCCGCGTCAGATCGAGTTTGCCCGACTGAACCTCAACTACACGATCACCAGCAAGCGCAAACTCAAGCGCCTGGTGGACGAAGGCTTTGTGGAATCCTGGGACGACCCTCGCATGCCGACCATTTCCGGTATGCGTCGTCGCGGTTACACCCCCCAGTCCCTGCGCAATTTCTGTGACATGATCGGTGTGAACAAAGCCGGCGGCATCGTGGACATGGGCATGCTGGAGCACGCCATCCGCGAAGACCTGAACGCCCGCGCGCCGCGCGCCATGTGTGTGATGCGCCCGCTCAAGGTGACGCTGATCAACTATCCGGAAGGTCAGTCCGAAACCCTGACCCTGCCGGTGCATCCGCAGGATCCGGACATGGGCACCCGTGAGGCACCGTGGACGCGTACCCTTTACATCGACCGCGAGGATTTCGCCGAGGAGCCGCCGCGCAAGTGGAAGCGGTTGGCGCCGGATCAGGCGGTCCGCCTACGCGGCGGTTATGTGATGACCTGTCGCGAGATCGTCCGTGACGACAGTGGTGAGATCGTTGAGCTGCGCTGCGAATACGACCCGGCCACATTGGGCGTGAACCCGGACGGCTATAAGCCCAACGGCGTGATCCACTGGGTCTCCGCCGAAGACAGCATCGAGGCTGATGTCTATCTGTACGATCGTCTGTTCAACCACGAGGCGCCGGACAGTGACAAAGACGTGGATTTCGTGACGCACATCAATAACGAGAACCTGGTCGTCAAGGAAAACGTGCGCGTTGAAAAGAGCCTGGCGGAACCGCGTAGCGATATTCCCTACCAGTTCGAGCGTGAAGGGTATTTCTTCCTGGACGGGCAGCGTTCCCGTGACGGGCGTCCGGCATTCAACCGGACTGTGACCCTGCGTGATTCCTGGGCGAAAGCCAACAAGTAAACCGTGATCGTACTGAACCCACATTTTTGGACCCGAATACCGTGATTCAACTTTACAACACCCTGACGCAGAGAAAGGAACCCCTGAAGACGCTGGAGCCGGGCAAGGTTCGCATGTACGTCTGTGGCATGACGGTTTACGACTTCTGCCATCTGGGGCATGCCCGGGTGCTGGTGGCGTTCGACGTGATCACCCGGTATCTGCGCCACAGCGGTTACGACGTCACCTACGTGCGCAACATCACCGATGTGGACGACAAGATTCTGCGCCGGGCGGACGAAAACGGTGAGGCCTTCACCGCATTGACCGAACGCATGATCGAAGCCATGCATGAAGACGAGCGGGCGCTGGGCGTCATTGCGCCGGACCAGGAGCCGCGGGCGACCGGTCACATGGACGACATGCTGCGCATGATCCAGACCTTGATCGAAAAAGGCTTTGCCTACGCCGCCGACAATGGCGACGTGTATTTCGCGGTGGAGCAGTTCGATGGCTACGGCAAGCTGTCCAAGAAAAAGCTGGACGATCTGATTGCCGGCGCCCGGGTAGACGTGTCTGAAGTCAAGCGCAGTCCGGCGGACTTCGCCCTCTGGAAAGCGGCCAAGCCCGGCGAAGTGAGCTGGCCGTCACCCTGGGGCGATGGCCGTCCCGGCTGGCATATTGAGTGTTCGGCCATGTCCACCTGCTGCCTGGGCAACACGTTCGATATTCATGGCGGCGGCCCGGATCTGCTGTTCCCGCACCATGAAAACGAAATCGCCCAGTCCGAAGCGGCCACCGGCCAGCCGTTCGTGAATTACTGGATGCATGCCGGTGCGGTGCGGGTCAATAAAGAGAAGATGTCCAAATCCCTGGGTAACTTCTTTACGATCCGTGAGATCCTGGAGAAATACCCGGCGGAGGTGGTGCGCTACTTCCTGGTATCGAGCCATTACCGCAGTCAGGTCGACTATTCCGAGGAAAATCTGGCAGAGGCTTCAAGCACGTTGACGCGGCTTTATCATGCCCTGCGCGGTCTGAAGCCTGCGGTCGATGTTCCGGAAACGGATTACGACGCGCGGTTCCAGGCGGCTATGGATGATGACTTCAATACCGCTGGCGCGAATACCGTATTGCACGCGCTGGCTTCCGAGATCAACCGGCTGAGACGTGATGGCGAAGAGGTTGAGGCCTCGCGGCAGGCGGCGGTCCTGGTTCGACTCGGTGGCGCGCTCGGGCTGCTCCAGCAGGACCCGGAGGCCTTTTTCCAGTCGGGATCCGGCGAAGGCCCGAGCGCTGAAGAGATCGAGCAGCAGATCGAGGCCCGCGCCGAGGCCCGCCGCAACCGGGATTTCGCCGAGGCGGACCGGATTCGGGATACCCTGGCGGAGCAGGGCGTCATTCTCGACGATTCGCGCGAAGGGACGAGTTGGCGCCGGGCATGAATTTGTCCGTATTATCCCTTACACTAGCGCGCTCAAAGATAACGGGTGGTCGGACAGGGCGTCGGCCGCCGTCAAGAAAGTAGGGTGGGCGAAGCGGCCTCAAAGAAGTCGCGCCCATACCCCGGCACACAGAAACCACTGAGGCGATAACGATGACAGAACGCGTCCAAGTCGGCGGCCTGCAGGTCGCGAAAGTCTTGTACGACTTTGTGAACAACGAAGCGATTCCCGGTACCGGTGTTGATGCTGACAAATTCTGGGCAGAATTTGACACCATCATTCACGAGCTGGCGCCGCGTAACAAGGCGCTGCTGGCCAAGCGTGACGACATCCAGGCGAAGATGGATGCCTGGTACACCGAGCGCAAGGGCCAGCCGATCAACATGGACGAGTACCAATCGTTCCTGAAAGAGATCGGTTACCTGGCTGACGAGCCGGCGGACTTCAAGATCACGACGTCGAACGTCGATCCGGAAATTGCCACCATGGCGGGCCCGCAGCTGGTGGTTCCGGTGATGAACGCGCGTTTTGCACTGAACGCCGCCAACGCCCGTTGGGGTAGCCTGTACGACGCGCTCTACGGCACCGACGTGCTGTCGGAAGACGACGGCGCTGAGAAAGGTCGCGGCTACAACCCGGTGCGCGGCGCGAAAGTTATCGAGTACGCCCGCAACGTGCTGGACAGCTCTGCACCGCTGGCCAGCGGCAGCCACAAGGATGCGGCCAAGTACACCGTCGAAGGCGGCAAGCTGGTGGTCAAGCTGCAAAACGGCGACACCACCGGTCTGAAAGACGAGTCCGGCTTTGTCGGCTACACCGGCGCTTCCGGCGAGCCGACCGGCATCCTGCTGGTCAAGAATGGCATGCACTTCGAAATCCAGATCGATGCCTCCCATCCGATCGGCAAGGACGACGGCGCGCACGTGAAAGACGTGCTGGTTGAGTCGGCCCTGACCACCATCATGGACTGTGAAGACTCCATTGCCGCCGTTGATGCCGACGACAAGACGGTCGTCTATCGCAACTGGCTGGGCCTGATGAAAGGCGACCTGCAGGAAACCTTCGAGAAAGGCGGCCAGCAGGTCACCCGTAAGATGCACGGCGATCGCAACTACACCGCCGCCGATGGCTCGGATCTGAGCCTCAAAGGTCGCAGCCTGATGTTCATCCGTAACGTCGGCCACCTGATGACCATTAACGCCATCCTGGACAAGGACGGCAATGAGATTCCGGAAGGCCTGATGGACGGCCTGGTCACCTCCCTGATCGCGATCCACGACCTGAAAGGCAATGGACCGCTCCAGAACTCCACCACGGGCAGCGTCTACATCGTTAAACCGAAGATGCACGGTCCGGAAGAAGTGGCCTTTACCAACGAATTTTTCGGCCGTGTCGAAGATGCGTTGGGTCTGCCGCGCTTCACCCTGAAAGTCGGCATCATGGACGAGGAGCGTCGCACGACGGTGAATCTGAAGTCCTGTATTGAAGCCGCCAAAGAACGCTGTGTGTTTATCAACACCGGCTTCCTAGACCGTACCGGTGACGAAATCCATACCTCCATGGAAGCCGGTCCGGTGATCCGCAAGGGCGACATCAAGGGTGCTGCCTGGATCCAGGCTTACGAGCAGTGGAACGTGGATGTGGGTCTGGAAGCGGGCCTGAAAGGTGTTGCCCAGATCGGTAAGGGCATGTGGGCCATGCCGGACATGATGGCCGCCATGATGGAGGCCAAGATCGGGCATCCGAAGGCGGGCGCCAACACCGCGTGGGTTCCGTCACCGACGGCCGCCACCCTGCACGCGCTGCACTACCATCAGGTCAATGTGGCGGATGTTCAGGATCAGCTGGCCAAGCGCGAGCGCGCGAAACTGGAAGACATCCTGACCGTTCCGTTGCTGAAGGATCCGAAGTCCCTGTCTGCAGACGACATCCAGCAGGAACTGGACAACAACGCCCAGGGTATCCTGGGTTATGTGGTTCGCTGGATCGACCAGGGTGTCGGTTGCTCCAAAGTGCCGGACATCAATGACGTGGGTCTGATGGAAGACCGCGCGACACTGCGGATTTCCTCACAGCACATCTGCAACTGGCTGTACCACGGTATTTGCACCGAAGAGCAGGTGATGGAAACCATGAAGCGCATGGCCGCTGTGGTCGATCGCCAGAACGCAGGTGATCCGTCCTACCGCAACATGGCGCCGGACTTCGATGACAGCGTGGCCTTCCAGGCGGCCGTCGATCTGGTCTTGAAAGGTCGTGAGCAGCCGAATGGCTACACTGAGCCACTTCTGCATGCCTACCGTCTGAAGGCGAAAGCCAAGTACGGTCAGTAAGCAAACGGCTACAAAAAAACCCCGCCTTGTGCGGGGTTTTTTTGTGCCTGGTCGGTAGCGGCGGATAAGCCGCTACGTCAACCCGATGTTACTGGTCCTTGTGCAGCTCGTTGGCGGCATACAGGGTGTTCTGAAGCAGGGTGGCAATCGTCATTGGGCCAACACCGCCAGGTACCGGCGTAATATAGGCCGCGCGTTCGGCGGCTTTCGCAAATTCCACGTCGCCAATCAGCTTGCCGTCCGCGGTGCGGTTGATGCCCACGTCGATCACTGTGGCGCCGGGCTTGACCCAGTCGCCCTTGATCAGGCCGGGCTTGCCCGCGGCGGCGATCAGAATGTCCGCCTCGCCGACGAAGCGGGCCAGGTCGTCCGTAAAGCGGTGGGCAACCGTCACGGTCGCTCCGCGCAGCAGCAATTCCATCGCCATGGGGCGCCCGACGATATTGGACGCGCCCACGATGACGGCGTGCTGACCTTTGTAAGGTGTCTTGATGGAATCCAGCAGGGTGATGATGCCGGCCGGCGTACAGGGGCGCAGTTCCGGCAGGCGCTGGACGAGGCGACCCACGTTATAGGGGTGAAAACCGTCCACATCCTTGTCCGGGCGAATCTTCAGCAGGATGGGGTCGGCATCCAGCGGCTCGGGGAGCGGAAGCTGTACCAGAATGCCGTCGATGGCGGGGTTTTCGTTGAGCTCGTCGATGAGCGCTTCCAGGGCCTCCTGGCTGGTGTCAGCCGGCAGGTCATAGGACAGGGAGAGAATGCCGGCTTTGTCGCAGGCCTTGCGCTTGTTGCCCACGTACACCTGCGAGGCGGGATCTTCCCCGACCAGGACCACGGCCAGCCCCGGGGCTCTCAGGCCCTGGTCGATACGGGCCTGCACACCCAGCGCAACGTCCTCTCGAACCTGGGCGGCGATTTTCTTTCCATCAATCAGTTCTGCTGTCATTACATGTATAATCTGGTTTGTAGGCGGGGCAGCCGCCCTGCCTGAGCGAGTGATCACGGGACAGGCACGGCAGTCGGATCAGTCTGCGGGAGCAGACCGACGCTTTCCGACGGCTGGTCGTTTCGACCGAGGGGCGCTGTCCGGGAAAAGAGCGCGGTATTGTCTCATGGTTCGGGCTTTCGGCCAACGCAGCCCGGTCGATTGGAAACTAATCTGAAATCCGTGTTGACGGGCCCCGGAACCGCCGGTATCATTCGCGCCAACTTTGCTGAGGCATCTGTTGTTCAGGTCATCAGGAACGGGGTATAGCGCAGTCTGGTAGCGCGCCTGCTTTGGGAGCAGGATGTCGGGAGTTCGAATCTCTCTACCCCGACCATCCCTTGAAACCTGGTCATTCAGGTGGGCGAAAGGTCAAGCGCCCGTAGCTCAGCTGGATAGAGCAACGGCCTTCTAAGCCGTGGGTCGTAGGTTCAAGTCCTACCGGGCGCGCCATAACCCCGGCGGGTGAGGGCTCCTCGGGAGCGCGAGCCAGGCCCCCAGCAAAGTTGGGAATAAGCGCCAGCTTATCCTGTTGAAGGCGCTCGATGTCGTCTGAAGGCTCGAGTGACAATGTGGTGGACGTAGCTCAGTTGGTAGAGCTCAGGATTGTGACTCCTGCGGTCGAGGGTTCGAACCCCTTCGTCCACCCCACTTTTCCCGGCTGTTTGATTCCCCGTTGACTGGATCCGGCGTTGGCAACACACTGCCATCAAAAGATCGGTTATCGATTGGCGAGAGTGGCGGAACTGGTAGACGCGCTGGATTTAGGTTCCAGTGGGGCAACCCGTGAGAGTTCGAGTCTCTCCTCTCGCACCATCCTCTTCCTTCCTTAATAAGATGATCCCGTGGCCCGCTTGCGGTCAGTCTATCCACGAATGTGCAAAGTCCGTGCGCCAGACGTTCTCTCGGCGACCAAAAGCATGATAAAATGGCTGTTTAGTTTTCGCAGGCCTGAGTGGAATTATCTGCGTCCGTTCTGGATTTCGCGTTCGACTCAACCTGTGTCCATTAACTTATTGAACCGGTAATTCGAGGAACTTCCATGCAAGTGTCTGTAGAAACGACGTCCAACATCGAGCGTCGAATGACGATTGGTGTGCCCGCTCAGGAAATTGATCAGGCTGTTCAGAAGCGTCTGCAGGAAACCGCGCGCACCGTTCGCCTGAACGGCTTCCGTCCGGGTAAGGTGCCTTTGAGCGTCGTCAAACGTCGTTTTGGAGCGGGTGTTCGCCAGGAAGTGGTCAGCGAAGTCATGCGCGACAGCTACGTCAAGGCGCTGGAAGAGAAGGAAGTGAACCCGGCTGGCTGGCCGCGTTTCGAACCGAAAGTCATGGAAGAGGGCAAAGACCTCGAATTCGTGGCTATTTTCGAAGTGCTGCCGGAAATCGAACTGGCGGATCTGGGCACGATCGAAGTTGAAAAGCCGAAAGCCGAAGTGGCTGACAAAGACGTCGACAAGATGATCGATACCCTGCGTCGCCAGCAGGCTGATATGAAGTCCGTCAAGCGCAAGTCCAAGAAGAAGGACGTTGTGACCATCGACTTTAAGGGTTACATCGACGGTGAAGCTTTCGAAGGCGGTTCCGCTGAAGGCCACAAGCTGACTCTGGGTTCCGGTCAGATGATCCCGGGCTTTGAAGAAGGCATCATCGGCGGCAAGGCCGGTGAAGAGCTGGAAATCGAAGTGACCTTCCCTGAGGATTACCAGAACGAAGAGCTGGCCGGCAAAGCGGCCAAGTTCGAGATCACGATCCACACCGTTGAAGAACCGATCCTGCCGGAACTGAACAAGGAATTCTTCGAGAAGTTCGGTGTGAACGCCGAAGACGAAGAAGGCTTCCGCGAGGACGTGAAGAAGAACATGGAGCGCGAGCTGAAGCAAGCTGTCTCCAACAAGGTCAAGAACGACGTCGTTGAAGGTCTGGTCGAAGGCAATGACTTCGAAATTCCCCAGGCGCTGATCGACCAGGAAATCGACCGTCTGCGTCAGGATGCTGTCCAGCGCTTTGGCGGCCAGATGCAGATGGACCCGCAGCAGCTGCCGGCTGAGCTGTTTACCGACCAGGCCAAGCGCCGTGTCAAGACCGGGCTGCTGTTCCAGGAACTGATTCGCCAGAACGACATCAAGGCAGATGCCGACAAAATCGACGAGAAGATCCAGGAGATCGCATCTACTTACGAATCACCGGATGAGGTGATTGCGCATTACAACAGCAACCCGCAGCAGAAGGCGCAGATCGAATCTGTGGTGCTGGAAGACGCGGTTGTTGATCATGTGCTGGCCCAGGCCAAGGTGAAAGAGAAGAAGATGAAGTACGAAGAAGCCGTTGCTGCAGGCCAACCGCAGCAGGGTTAACGCTTCGTTTCGAAAAGCGACCGTTTCGGGGCGGACATCGCGCCCCGAAACCGCTACGCTGCATGACGGAACAGCCGGAATTTCCGGCTGTTTTTATCTGGGGTGGTGAATTGTCAGGGCAACAGGACAGCGCCGTCCCGGATCTTCGAAAGGCATGCTGAGGCCAAATCAAGGCGCGCTCAGTTGACTTCCGGTACGGTGATCCCCATATCATCCGCTGGATCGTTCATTTAGCTAAGGAGTTCAGGCACATCATGACGCAACAACCGTATAACGGCCCGACCATGGTGACCAATTCCGGTCTTGTCCCGATTGTCATTGAGCAGACAGCCCGTGGTGAGCGCTCTTTCGACATTTATTCCCGGCTGCTCAAGGAGCGTGTCATCTTCATGGTGGGTCCGGTCGAGGACCACATGGCGAACCTGATTGTCGCGCAATTACTGTTCCTGGAATCCGAAAACCCCGACAAGGATGTGCATCTGTACATCAACAGTCCGGGTGGTTCCGTCACGGCCGGCATGTCCATCTACGACACCATGCAGTTTATCAAGCCGGATGTGGCGACGCTCTGTGTCGGCCAGGCGGCGAGCATGGGAGCATTCCTGTTGGCAGGAGGCGCTGAAGGCAAGCGTGCCTGTCTGCCCAATTCCCGGGTCATGATCCACCAGCCGTTGGGCGGTTATCAGGGCCAGGCGACGGACATCGAGATCCATACCCGTGAGATTCTCAAGATTCGCGAGACCCTGAACCGGCTGTTGGCTCATCACACGGGGCAGGATCTGGAAACCATCGCCCGCGATACGGACCGTGATAACTTCATGGATCCGCAGCAGGCGAAAGACTATGGTCTGATCGACGCCGTACTTGATAAACGCGTGTCGAATAAATAATACTGATTCGGTGGTTTGAAACCACGGCTGGTCCGGCCGGCAGCGCTGTCCGGACCAGCCAGCAGGCGCCGAGTCCAGTAGCAATCAGAAACGTACTACCGTGATCGCATGACGTCTCGCGGGCGTAAGTTGGTAGCGGAATGCAGAATTCCGAGCCGACAGTGAACACGAAAGCCAAGACAGAGGTATTTCAATGGCAGATGACAGAAACGGCAGGGGCGACGATAACGGCAAGTTGCTCTACTGCTCGTTTTGCGGAAAGAGCCAGCATGAAGTCCGCAAGCTCATTGCAGGGCCCTCGGTTTTCATCTGCGACGAGTGTGTCGACCTGTGCAATGACATCATCCGGGAAGAAATCCAGGAAAACGCACAGGAAGAGCAGAGCGACCGCCTGCCCAGTCCCGCCGAAATCCGCGACACACTGGATCAGTATGTCATTGGCCAGGACCGTGCCAAGATCGTGTTGTCTGTAGCGGTTTACAACCACTACAAGCGCCTTCGCTACGGTGAAGGCAAGGCGTCGGAAGTCGAGCTCGGCAAGAGCAACATCCTGCTGATCGGCCCGACCGGCAGTGGTAAGACCCTGTTGGCGGAAACCCTGGCGCGCATGCTGAATGTGCCGTTTACCATCGCCGATGCCACCACGCTGACCGAAGCGGGCTATGTCGGTGAGGATGTCGAGAACATCATCCAGAAGCTGCTGCAGAAGTGCGATTACGATGTGGATAAGGCCCAGCGCGGCATCGTCTACATCGATGAAATCGACAAGATTTCGCGCAAATCGGACAACCCGTCCATCACCCGTGACGTCTCCGGTGAGGGTGTCCAGCAGGCGCTGCTGAAACTGATTGAAGGCACGGTGGCCTCGGTGCCGCCCCAGGGTGGTCGCAAGCATCCGCAGCAGGAGTTCCTGCAGGTGGACACCGGCAACATCCTGTTCATCTGTGGCGGCGCGTTTGCCGGTCTGGACAAAGTGATTCGCGAACGGTCCGAACGCAGCAGCATCGGTTTCTCCGCGTCGGTGGTCAGCGAGGACGATCGCAAGAGTACCGGTGACATCATCAAGGATGTGGAAACCGAAGATTTGGTCAAATACGGTCTGATTCCCGAGTTCGTCGGTCGTCTGCCGGTGGTGGCCACGCTGACGGAGCTGGACGAAGACGCACTGGTCCAAATCCTCACCGAGCCGAAGAACGCGTTGACCAAGCAGTACCAGAAGCTCTTCGACATGGAAGACGTCGAACTCGACTTCCGCGAAGACGCGCTGCGTGCCGTGGCCCGTAAGGCCATGGAGCGCAAGACGGGTGCGCGTGGTCTGCGTTCGATCCTCGAAGCGACCCTGCTGGATACCATGTACCAGATTCCGTCTGAGCATGATGTCTGCAAGGTAGTAATCGACGAGAGCGTGATCAGCGGTGACTCCGAGCCGTTCAAGATCTACGCCAATAACGATCATGCGAAAGCGGTGCCGGAAGACTGACGGTTCGCCTTAAACGTGATCCAGAAAAGGGGCGCTTGCGCCCCTTTTTCTGTTTCTGCGACAGAAAAGCCGCTCCGGGCCCAAACCGGCGCAGTCGGCCATTGTAATCGCGGAAAAAGCCCCCAATCATTAATTCAATGGAAGCTGACGGCCTTCTTTCTATGGCATCATGGAAACAAGGCGGGTCGGCCGGCAATCCGATTCCAAGTCGGGCAGGGCGTTGACGCTTGCACCTGTCCGTATGCCACGTGTTTCAAGACGCGTCAGTCAGAGGATTCTCTATGACATCACTACCTGAAACCCCCATGAACGATTATCCAATGCTTCCGCTGCGGGACGTGGTGGTCTTTCCACACATGGTCGTGCCGCTCTTCGTTGGCCGGGAAAAATCCATCCAGGCCCTGGAAGCTGCCATGGAGGGGAGCAAGGAAATCCTGCTGGTGGCCCAGCGGGATGCGGGTACAGACGACCCGGGCGCGGAAGACGTCTACAACATGGGTACCCTGGCCACGGTCCTGCAGATGCTGAAACTGCCGGATGGCACCGTCAAGGTCCTGGTCGAGGGCAATGCCCGGGCGCGACTGGAGTCCATCGAGGAAGGTGACTTCCTGACCGCACGAGGCGCGCTGCTGGAAGAAGACACCCTGCCGGAGCGGGAAGAGTCCGTTCTGGTGAAGACGCTGTCCGAAGAGTTTGAAAAGTACGTCAAGCTGTCCAAGAAGGTGCCGTCTGAGGTGACCAATTCCCTGACCGGTATCGACGATCTGGAGCGCCTGGCGGACACCATGGCCGCTCACCTGGAGCTGAAGATTTACGAGAAGCAGGAGCTGCTGGAAACCCTGGACGTGCGTCAGCGCGTTGAGCTGCTGCTGGGTCGCCTGGACGGCGAAATCGATCTGATCGAGGTCGAGAAGCGGATCCGCGGTCGCGTCAAGAAGCAGATGGAGCGCAGCCAGCGGGAGTACTACCTCAACGAGCAGATGAAGGCCATCCAGAAAGAGATGGGGCAGCTCGGTGAGGGCGGCGGCGACTTCGAAGAGCTGGAGCAGAAGCTCGAGGAAGCCGGTCTGCCGGAAGAAGCCCGCAAGAAAACCGAAGCGGAGCTCAACAAGCTCAAGATGATGTCGCCTATGTCGGCGGAAGCGACCGTTGTGCGGGGCTACATTGACTGGATGCTGGCGATTCCCTGGAAGAAGCGCAGCCGGGTCCGTCACGACCTGGAAAAGGCGCGCGACATCCTGGATCAGGATCACTACGGCCTGGATGAGGTCAAGAAGCGGATCCTGGAATACCTGGCGGTCCAGAACCGGGTGAAGAAAATCAAGGGACCTGTGCTGTGTCTGGTCGGTCCTCCTGGCGTGGGTAAAACGTCGCTGGGGCAGTCCATCGCCCGGGCGACCAACCGCAAATACACTCGCATGGCGCTGGGTGGCGTGCGTGACGAGGCGGAGATTCGCGGTCACCGCAAAACCTACATTGGCGCGCTGCCGGGTAAGCTGTTGCAGAAGCTGTCGAAGGTCGGGGTGAAAAACCCGCTGTTCCTGTTCGACGAGATCGACAAGATGGGCATGGACCATCGGGGCGATCCGGCTTCGGCGCTGCTGGAAGTGCTGGATCCCGAGCAGAACCACACCTTCAACGATCATTACCTGGAAGTGGATTACGACCTGTCCGACGTGATGTTCGTCTGCACGTCCAACTCCATGGACATTCCGCCGGCCCTGCTGGACCGGATGGAGATCATCCGCATCCCGGGTTACACCGAAGACGAGAAGGTCAACATTGCGCGGCAGCACCTGCTGCCCAAACAGCTCAAGGCCAATGGCCTGCGCAAGAACGAACTGGACGTCTCCGATGACACCCTGCGCGACCTGATCCGCTACTACACGCGCGAAGCGGGCGTGCGGAGCCTGGAGCGTGAGATCGCGAAGATCTGCCGCAAGGTGGTGCGCGAGCACGTGGAAGCCGGCAACACCGAGACGGTCGAGCTGACGCCTGAACTGCTTGAGCACTATTCCGGTGTGCGCAAGTTCAAATACGGCCTGGCGGAAGAATCCAACCAGGTGGGTCAGGTGACCGGCCTGGCCTGGACCCAGGTGGGCGGCGAACTGCTGACCATCGAATGCGCCCTGACCAAAGGCAAGGGCAAGGTCGTCAAGACCGGTTCGCTGGGCGACGTCATGCAGGAATCCATCCAGGCGGCCCTGACCGTTGTCCGCAGTCGTGCGGCCGGTCTCGGTATCAAGGACGATTTCTACGAGCATCACGACCTGCACATTCACGTTCCCGAGGGCGCCACACCGAAAGATGGCCCCAGTGCCGGTATCGGCATGTGCACTGGCCTGGTCTCTGCCTTGACCGGTATTCCGGTGCGGGCAGACGTCGCGATGACCGGTGAGATCACCCTGCGTGGTCGCGTGCTGGCCATCGGCGGACTCAAGGAAAAGCTGCTTGCGGCGCACCGCGGCGGCATCAAGACGGTCATTATCCCTGAGGAAAATGTCCGGGATCTCAAAGAGATACCCGAGAACATCAAGGAGTCTCTGGATATCCGCCCGGTGACCTGGATCGACCAGGTCCTGGACGTGGCGCTGGCCTATCAGCCGACGCCGGATGCCGGCGACCTGTCCGACAAGGCGACACCGGCCAAATCGCGGGATGAGGAAGGCGAATCCGGCGAACGCATAAATACACATTAAACGGCGAGGCCGTTGTTGACAGCCCTGAGAGCCCGTTGGTATAACTGTTTCGTCCTGAAGCAGCCTGTACCAAGGGCTCCCGGGGTTTTTGCAAGTATTCCGATCGACACCCGATGACCGAAAGGAATAAGAAAACCGAAGAATGGAATTCTCCGACCGCTTGTGCGATAGTCGGGAAGCTCCGAAAAAAACAAACCAACCTATAACATCTTCAACCTGAAATCGAAGGGGTTTAGTGTGAACAAGTCCGAACTTATCGATGCAATCGCAGAGTCAGCTGACATTTCCAAGGCCGGTGCAGGACGTGCCCTGGATGCCATGGTTAACTCCATCACTGATGCTCTGAAAAAAGGCGATCAAGTCACTCTGATCGGCTTTGGTACCTTCTCTGTCAAGGAGCGCGCTGCTCGCACTGGTCGTAACCCGCAGACCGGCGCCGAGATCAAGATCCCGGCCTCCAAGGTTCCTGGCTTCAAGGCCGGCAAGGCCCTGAAAGACGCCGTCAAGTAAGAAGTGGCTTAAGCGGCAATGTCCTGGTGGCATTGCCGGGGTAGTTTCTTCAAGGCATCCGGTCCCGGTAAGTCCAACATACCTGATCATGCTGATATCTACTGAATAACTGCCCCACAGATTTCGAGGCGCATCCCTTGTCGGGTGCGCCTTTTTACGTTCAGTGTGCTGCTCACGTCAGCCTCTTTCATGAGTCCATGGCAGCCGCTGGTACCCCGACGAACACAAGAACGAGGCCTGACGCGGACACCCGGTAGTAACATCGATAGTCACACCGAGGCTGCCGGTCCGAGCTGACGTCTGGGAGGAACATGCTTCAAGATATCCGGAACAATGCCCAGAGCACGATTGCGAAGGTCATCATCGTGCTGCTGGTAATCGGTTTGTCCATGTTTGGCGTGCGCGCCATCATTGGCGGATTTTCGGGGGAGCCCGAAGTCGCCACCGTCAATGGCAAGGACATCACCGAACGAGAATTTACCCGCACCGTGCAAATGCAGCGTCAGCAGAAGCTGGCCCAGATGGATAATCCCGACCCGTCACTGATCAATGAGGACCAGATCCGCAAGCAGGTCCTGGAAGGGTTGATCCAGCGCACCGTGCTGACCCAGGATGCGGAGGATCAGGGGCTGGCCCTGTCCGAGCAGGATGTCGATAGCCTGATCACCTCCATGCCGCAGTTCCAGGTCGATGGCGAGTTCAATCGCAACGCCTTCGTGGCGGCCGTACGCAACATGGGAATGGGCGTCGCGGAATTCCGCCAGGCGCTGCGTCGGCAGTTTGCGATCAACCAGATCCGAGCCGGCATCTCCCAGAGTGCCATCGTCAATACCCAGACCGCGAAGGACATCCTGCGTATCCAGTCTCAGACCCGGACCTTCCAGACCCTGCGCATTCCAGCGTCGGCCGTCGCAGATGACGTCAAGATCAGCGACGACGATGTCGCCACGTATTACGACGAGCACAAGGCGGATTTCGTTCAGCCGGAAAGCGTCGATGTGTCCTACATCACCCTGTCCATCGATGACCTGGCCAAGCAGGAAGACATCAGCGAGGACGCGGTGCGCGATCTCTATGAGCAACGCAAGCAGGACCTCGGTGGCGAAGAGCAGCGCCGGGCCTCCCACATCCTGATCGAGGATGGGGACAACGCCCAGAAAACGGCTCAGGAAGTCGAGAAGAAGCTGGCCGACGGTGCGGACTTCGCCAAGCTGGCCAAGGAATACTCGGCTGATCCGGCATCCGCCCAGCAGGGCGGCGATCTGGGATACGCTGGCAAAGGCGTCTACGACAGCGCGTTCGAGAAAGCGCTGTTCAGCCTGAAAGACGGCGAGATCTCCGATCCGGTCAAAACCCAGTACGGTTACCACATCATCAAGCTGACCGGCGTCCGCAAGACGGAAGCGCCCTCCTTTGATGAGATGAAGGACGACCTGCGCCAGGAACTGGCTCGCCAGAAAGCGGGCAAGACCTTCTCCGAAATTCGGACCAAGCTGGCGGACATTGCCTATTCCGATCCCAGCCTGGAAGGACCGGCCAAAGACCTGAACCTGACCATCCAGACTCGCGACGATGTGAAGCGTAAGGGCAACAAGGCTCCGTTCGATCACGAAGGCCTCCTGCGCCAGCTGTTCAGTGACGACGTGCTCAGCGGCGAGTTCAACACCGAAGTCATCGACGTGGACAAGAGCACCTCGGTGGTCGCGCATGTGCGTAAACACCATCCGGAAGAGCAGCTGTCGCTGGATGCGGTCAAGGATCGTATCCACGATCAGCTGCGCGCCAAACGGATCAGCGAAGCCCTGGCCGACAAGAGCAAGGCGTTGGTTGAGCGTCTTAAGCAGGGCGATGCACCCGGTGACGTAGCCGCTGCGGTGAACGGTGAATGGCAAAGCCACGATGCGGTCAGCCGCAATGCCGGCGACGTTGAGTTTGACGTGATCCGGTCCGCCTTCAGCATGCCGCGCCCGGCCAGTGACGACAGCAGCACCTACGACTGGGTGAACGGTGCCCAGCGTGCCGTGGTCATCGCGTTGAACAAGGTCACCGACGGCAAGGTCGAGGGCAAGGAAGACCAGATCAAGGCCCTGACCCAGTACCTGAACAACCAGCGTGGCCAGCGTGAATACGCCGCCTATGTGCAGTCACTGCGTGACAGTGCCGAGGTGGAGCGCCCCTGATTCGGGTGGGTTTCAAACCATGAAAAAGGCAGGGCCGAGGCCCTGCCTTTTTTTGTGGCTGCGCAGTATGGATGGGAAGGTGATCAGTTCACAGGGACGCCGGTACCCTGGGCGCCGGACTGGACCTGCTCGAAGACGGCCACCGACAGCGCCGGCACGTTGAAGTCGCCACCCGAGAAGTTGGCAGAGACATCGCCATTGAGTTCGGTATGCAGCGAAAAGCCGGACAGAGATGTGGACAGGGTCTGTGCATCGGGCGAGGCATTGATGATGACCATCAGTGCGTCCCGTGCACTGTCCAGATCGGCGCCTGCGCCAGTGCCGTCGTCCAGGCTGAAAGCCAGCAGGCCGGGAATTTGGTCCGGCCCGGTGTTGTGGAACGCCAGACGCTGCTCGACGTCGGCGCCGGTGGTTAGATGGAACAGCGGTGAATCCCGCCGGATACGCAGCAGATCGGCCACGGCGTCACGGGCGTAGGCAATGTCCGCCTGGGTGGGTTCGGCATTGGGATTGGCGATGATGTCACCGATCAGGTCCCAGTTGTCGCCGTCCTTGTCTTGCCGGGGCAGGCCGCGATTCCAGGCAGTGTCCTGGTAGCTGAAGTCCACCGCATTGAACCAGTCGCCCGAGTCGTAGCTGTCCCGTTGCATGGATTTGGAGCGCAGGATATCCGCGCCCATCTGCATGAACGGAATGCCCTGGCTCAGCAACGGCACCGCCAGGCCAATCACTTGCATGCTGGCCCGGTCGTGGCTGGAGACCGAGGTGGCGATCTTGTACTGGTTGTTGTCCCAAAGCGTCTGGTTGTCGTGTTTGGACACGTAGTTCACCAGCTCCTGCGGGTCCTCGGTGTAGCCTGCGGCCTGACCGTTATAGTCGATGTCCGCGCCGGTGCGGACGTCGCCGGACGCGGTCTCGAAGCTGAAGTCCTTGAGGCCACCGGTAATGCCCACACGGATCCAGTCGAGAGTCGACAACAGGGTCTGCTTCTCGTCGTCGGAGCCGCTGTTCATCTCGTTTGGCAGGGTATACAGGCCGTTGGCGAACCCCTGGTTCTGACGCAGGGCATCGCCCCCGTCGAACGGACCGCCGCCTCGCACGGCATCCCGCAGACGATCATTGAAGGAGCCGATGCCGGAACCGCCAAGGTTAGCCTGAATCGCGTTCACACCACGGGCATTGTTGGCCACTTCGCCAAAGTTCCAGCCTTCACCGTAGAAATAGGTGTCCGGATCGACGGCTTGCACAGCCGCTAAAGCGTGCGTCATGTTGCGCAGCATGTGATGGCCCATCAGGTCGAAGCGGAAGCCGGAGATGTCATAGGCGTCGGCCCAGGTGACCAGGGAGTCGGTCATCAGCTTTTCCATCATCGCGTGTTCAGACGCGGTGTTTTCGCAGCAGGAGGACTGTTCCACGGCGCCGGTCTGCGGGTCCAGGCGGTGGTAATAGCCGGGCACCAGTTTGTCGAGTACCGACTTGTCGGCCATACCCGAGGCGTTGGTGTGGTTGTAGACCACGTCCATCACCACGTTGAAACCCATGTCGGTCAATGCCTTGACCATCTGACGGAATTCCAGGATACGGGGCACGCCTTCGGCGTCTGAGGCGTAGCTGCCTTCCGGCACGGTGTAGTGCGCCGGATCGTAGCCCCAGTTAAAGCTGTCCAGTCCTCGCAGGGTGTCGTAGAGAGCCTGGGCATCGCCGGTGGTCGGGTCGAAGGATTCGAGCACTGAGCGGATGCTGCCGGCGCTGCATTGGTCCGCCCACTCGGTCGCCGCGGCGTCGGACAGGTCGCACAGGCGACTGAAGTCGTCGTCGATATCGACCACCTGCGATGGGTCTTCATTGACCGTGGCAAAGTCGAACGTGGGCAGCAGATGAATGTGGGTGATACCAGCCGCGGCGAGTTGCTGCAGGTGCTGCACGCCGGCACCGCCGCTGTCGCTGAAGGCGGCGTACTTACCACGATCGTCCGCCGGTACCGAACTGTCGCCGGCGCTGAAATCGCGGATGTGTGTTTCGTACACCACAACGTCTTCCGGCTGGTCGACGGCGGGCGGGGTCAGGCTGTCCCAGCCGCTGGGTTTGAGGTCGGCGTCGTCCAGGTCTACTACCTGCGCGTACTGGCCATTGGTGGAGAGACTCAGGGCGTAAGGGTCCGTGGTAAAGGCGTCTTCGACGTTGCCGGTCTCCGGATGATAGGCCGTGACCTCATACTGGTAATACTGGCGGTCCAGCGAGAGTGGTCCGGAGTATTCCCAGACACCGGGATGAGCGTCGTCCTTTGTCATATCGACGGGGTAGCCGGTGAGCGCGGTCTTCGCGTTATCGAAGACGTGCAGGCGCACGGATTGGGCGGTCGGAGCCCAGACCCGGAACGTGACTCCGCTGCCGGTGACGGTGGCCCCGAGCGGTCCGTCGTAGCGATACAGGTCATCCAGCACACCGGGAATCTGCACCTTCGTGGCGCTCATCAGCTCGTCATTGCTGTTGTAGGCCGCCGCGACCAGCTGGCCCCGTAACGCTGCTTTGCGAGAGTCGGCGTCCATGGGCACCGAATAGGCTGGCCAATCGGCCAGGTGGGGAAAGGCCTCCGCCGCATCGCTGGATAGCGTGCCGGCGGTGAGTTCGACCGACTGTCCGCCAACGAGTGCGCCGTCGCTGACGTGGATGCCGGCATCGGTGTCGTAACGCAACTCGACCCGGGCGGCGTTCCCGGCATCGTCCCAGACCAGGGTTTGCCGATCGACCCAGTGCGCGCTGGCGCCGTCGATGGTGATGTCGCTGCTGACCGGGCTGGTGTAGATCTCACCGGAGCCGCTGAGCGTAAAGACCCGGCGGCCCAGCTCGTCCAGATGCCAGATCATGTCGTTGCCACCAAGGTCCTTACTGTCCCCGTTGTGCATGATGAAGTTGATGCACCCGGCCTCATCGGTCAGGTCGATCAGGTAGTAGGCGCCGTAAGTGTCGCTGACGCCATCCGCGACATGAGCGCTGGTCCACTCGGTCGGGTTCGCGACCCCGGAGCAGCTCTCGGTGTTCCATAGATGCAATCCCCAGCCGTCATAGGTGGCGTCGGGTCGTTTGTAGTAGAGCACCGCCTCATTGGCGCCGGGGTCGATCAGGGGCTCGGTGGTGTCGCCGCCGGACGACCCGTCATTGCCCTGATCGGTCTTGCAGCCGGTCAGCCCCGCCGTAAGGGCGAAGGCCAGGACCAGCGGAAGGGTTTTGCGCTGATTCATGAGAAGCATTCCTTGTACGGTTGTTGTTGTTGGTACTGCGCAAGGAAATGGTCGCCGGTTGCGGTGTCTCTCCACATCCTCTGGAGGATGATTCATTGCGGCGTAGAAGGCGGGGCGTAACGGGGGTGGAGGGCAAGAAAAAACCTCCGGACCCGGAGGTGCGGAGGTTTTTCGGCTACTGAGTTCCCGGCCGGGAAGGAAGGGTCGGCCGGTTATCAGGCGGGTGTTACCACCAGGCTTCCATCTGGACGCCCAGTTGGATGTCACCGTCAACGCCCTCGCCAGCACGGGCTGCTTCCGCGCGGTCACCGAAGAAGGTGGCGGCGTAGGCACGGATCACCGGGCGGGCCCAGTAGTTGCCACCGGCGGACCACTGCTGGGCAATGGCGACCTTCTGCAGGTTGGAGGACTCGTCCTCACCGATGAACTGGGCGTCGTCGTAACCGACTTCAACCGCCGTGCTCAGAACCGGTGACCACTTGTAGGTCGGACGGATGACAATGCTGGTGCGCTCGGCATCGTCCTGATTGCTGTTGGACGCGGAGCCTTGCTGATAGAGGGCGGAGTAGCCCATTTCCCAGTTGCCGGCCAGGGTAATCACACCGTGATCCAGGATGCGCCAGCTGCTGTCCATGTAGCTTCCGTTCGAATCATTTTCGTTGTCGACACGGCCACCACCGCCGGCTTCAAAGGCCGCGAAGCCCATGGAATCGGCGCCATACTGCAGGACGAACTTGTTGAACCCACCCATGATGCCGGTGGAGAGTTCCGCGGTCAGGAAATAACCGTTCTCGTCGTTGAAACCAGCGTCTTCCTGCTGGTCGGTCAGGTCGGCCATGCCGTAGATACCTGCCAGCATGAGGGTGCTGGAACCAACCGGGAACGCGTATCGCACATCCAGCTTGTTGTTCTGGACGAATTCGTCGCCGTCCGGGTTGTCGTGGTTGATGAACGCCAGCGACAGCTTACCGGCGCCGGCCTGGATGTTCTCGACACCACCGCCGTAACCGGAGTCATTCAGGTAATAGAAGTCCAGATGATGGACGTCGTGGCGCTGGTAGTAGCGTTTACCCGCCCACAGAGTCGCGCCAGGCAGCGACTCAATGACGTTGTTACCGGAGATGTACAGCTGACGCAGCGAGGTATTGCCGCCGTCGTAGCCGCCACCGTTATCGTTGTAGCTGTAACTCTGGAAGTCGTTGCCCTGGTTGTCCGCGCCATAGGACACCATGGAATCGAAACGGAAGGTTTTTCCGTCTTCGTTATAGAGTTCGTCGCCCAGCCCGATTTCGGCGTAGGTGTCGCACTCATCGGCCAGACGACCCACATAGTGTCCGGCTGCACCGCTACCGAAACAGGTTTGCTCACCGCCACTCTGGAGATTGGTGGAAGCGCCTGCGCGGGCATACCCGGTGAAATCGACAGCAGCAGCGGGTGTGGCCAGCGCAGCGGAGGCGATGGCTGCGGCAATCGGAGTCAGTCTGAAGATTGCTCTCTTGTTGTTTTGCATCATTTGTATCCTGTGCATTTTTGTCTTGTTTGAGCGCCAGGGTCCCGTCACCGGGGTGACGGCCGGGTCAGCGGCCGACAGGCCAGGCAACGGAACCCGCCTGAAGCGCGCGGATAGGGCGCGCTTGGTCGGCTTCCGGCCCATATATCGGGAAACCCGTATTCATACTCCGTAATGCACAACGGTGCCGCATCATCCGGGGGCGGAGAATTAGGGGGGGAGTGTCAGGGGGGAGAAGGGGCGTAGCGCCTGAGAGGACAGCAGCGACCGCGCTGGCCGCTGCTGTCGGGGCGCTTACTCGGCGCTGAAGCGCGTCGGCTTGAGGCTGTCCTTGATCTTCTTCAGGTGGCTCTGGAAGTCGGCGCCGCGTTTGAGGGTCACGCCGGTGGCCAGGATGTCGATGATCATCAGGTGGATGATGCGCGAGGTCATGGGCATATAGACCTCCGTATCCTCCGGGGCAGTGACTTCCAGTGCTACCGTGCAGGCGTGAGACAGGGGAGAGTCGGGTGCCGTGATGCCGATGACCGTGGCCCCGTTGCTGCGGGCCGCTTCGGCAATATCGACCAGCTCACGGGTGCGGCCGGTATAGGAAATCACCACAATCACGTCCCCGGTATGGCTGCCGGCGGCGACCATCCGCTGCATCAGCGCATCGTCATAGGCGATGACTGGAATATTGAAGCGGAAAAACTTGTGCTGCGCATCCAGGGCAACGGGGGCCGAGCCACCCATACCGAAAAAGTTGATCTGTTTGGCCTGGATCAGGTAATCGATGGCGGCACCCAGGGCGACCGGATTCAGCACCTGGCGAGCCTTGTCGAGGCTGGCGATGGTGCTCAGCACGATCTTGTCGGAGAAGGTGGCGACGTCATCGTCCGGCCGCACATTCTGGCTGACGTACGGCGTTCCGGTTGCGATGCTCTGGGCCAACTGGATCTTGAAATCCGGGAAGCCCGACGTGGAAAAGCCCCGGCAGAACCGGTTCACGGTCGGTTCGCTGACGTCTGCGGCCCGGGCCAGGGCGGCAATGCTGTAGCGAGTGGCGGCGGTGGGGTCACGCAGGATGGCTTCGGCGACCTTGCGCTCCGACTTGTTCAGGGTGTCCAGTTTGCCCTGGATCTGTTCCAGCAGATTGGGCGTGGCTGTCTCGTTTGTTGTCGTCATGTTTGGCTATCCCGCTATCACTCTGCTTCACTGAAAATGCGTTATTAATCGACGATGCTCCGCGGTACTGCGTTGTCATTCATCGCGCGTGCCGTTCCGAACCACTGATCGCTGGCTCAGCATGAGCTGCGCCGGCCGTTGCTCTCTCGCCCCGACAGACAGAGTCTGTCCCGGGCCTTTGCGACCGTTAAGGGCGCGAATTATACCGGTTTTAACCGGCCTCATGTGTAGTAAAGTAGTCAAAAGATCCGAAAAAATCTTGGAATCCGTCCTTTTTAATGCGATTATTTTGTCAAAATTACTACATAGCGGCGCCCGAGCAACGCCACCGTCTGAAAGCAACGGTGTCGTCTGCGATGGATCAGCCGCGGAATCCCTCAGAAACCAGGTTGAAGGACTGTCACAAGAATGAGCCGGAAAAACGAGAACCAGTGTGACCTGATCATGTTCGGCGCGCTGGGGGATTTGGCGCAGCGTAAACTGTTTCCTGCGCTCTACCAACTGGAAGCGGCCGGTCTGCTGGCGCCCAAGACGCGCATTCTCGCCCTGGCGCGGCAGGATCTGGACACCAATGGTGCCCGGGAGCAACTGCGTGCCAAGCTCAAGGAGCACGTGAAGTCGGCCGAGATGGACGAGAAGGTGCTGACCCGTATTCTCTCGCGCATCGACTATCTCAAGCTGGATTTCGGTACCACCGATGATTACGTCGGCCTGCGTCAGTGGCGTGAATCCGGTGGCGGGGCACTGATTGTCTATATGGCCACACCGCCGGCCCTGTACGGGATGATCGCCCGCAACCTGAGGGAGACCGACTGCATTGACGCGGCCACCCGCGTGGTCGTCGAAAAGCCGATCGGCCACGACCTGGAGTCGTCCTACGAGATCAACGATCAGCTGGCGGAAGTCTTCAACGAGAACCAGTTGTTCCGGATCGACCATTACCTGGGGAAGGAGACTGTCCAGAACCTGATCGCCCTGCGCTTCGCCAACAACCTGTTTGCCTCGCAGTGGAACCAGGACCACATCTCCCACGTCGAAATCACCGTGGCGGAAAGTGTCGGCATCGAAGGCCGCTGGGGCTATTTCGATCAGGCCGGCCAGATGCGGGACATGATCCAGAACCACCTGCTTCAACTGCTGTGCCTGATCGCCATGGACCCGCCGTCGGACCTGTCTGCGGACAGCATCCGGGACGAGAAGGTCAAAGTGCTCAAGGCGCTGCGTCCGATTACGCCGGATCTGGTGGAAACCCACCTGGTTCGCGGCCAGTACACGGCCGGTACGGCGGCGGGCAAACCGGTGCCGGGTTACCTTGAAGAAGAGGATGCCGTACGGGGGAGCACCACCGAAACCTTTGTCGCCCTGAAAGCGGAGATCTCGAACTGGCGCTGGTCCGGTGTCCCCTTCTATATCCGTACGGGCAAGCGGATGCCGGAGAAGCTGTCGCAGATCATCATCCACTTCAAGCCGGCGCCGCACTACATCTTTGATCCGGACCAGAAACATCTGGCCAACAACAAGCTCATCATTCGCCTGCAGCCGGATGAGGGGATGTCGCTGCAGATCCTGACCAAGGATCAGGGGCTGGACAAAGGCATGCGCCTGCGCCAGGGCCCGCTGGAGCTGACGTTCTCCGAAACCTTCAAACAGGCCCGCATCCCGGACGCCTACGAGCGGCTGCTTTGGGAAACCATGAAGGGGAACCAGTACCTCTTCGTGCGCCGGGATGAAGTGGAGTACGCGTGGCGCTGGGTGGACCAGGTCATCTCCAACTGGGAAGAGCATGCGTCGCCGCCCAAGCGTTACGCGGCTGGAACCTGGGGGCCGGTGGCTTCCATTGCCCTGATCACCCGTGATGGCAGGAGCTGGTATGAAGACGCCTGATATCGATTGGCCGTCCACTGTGAATCCCGTCATCGGAGAGAGTGCCGACGAGGTGGCGGGCAAGCTGGCAGATGCGGTTGCCGAACAGCTCGAACAGGCGCTGGCGAGTCGCGACCGGGCTAGCATAGCCCTGTCTGGTGGCAGCACGCCCAAGCCGTTTTTTGAAAGGCTGCGGGATAAGCCGCTGGACTGGTCGCGGGTGGACGTCACCCTGGCCGACGAGCGGTGGGTGCCGTTCGAATCCAGCGACAGCAATGAGCGCTTGCTGCATGAGCATTTCCTGCAGGGCGCCGCTGCCAAGGCCCGTTTTATCGGAATGAAGCAGGCGCATGAAAGCGCCAATGCGGGTCAACCGCTGGCTGAGCAGGCCCTGTCCGAACTGGCCTGGCCACTGGACGTGCTGGTGCTGGGCATGGGGAACGACGGCCACACGGCTTCCCTTTTCCCGGATGCGCCTGAAATTGATCGGGCGCTGGATGTCAGTCAGCCAGACCGTTGTATGGCGTTGCACCCGGCTTCCCAGCGACAGGCGCGCCTGTCGTTGACTCGGCGGGCCCTGGAGAACGCGGGCTGGATAGCCCTTCACCTGAAAGGCGAGGACAAGATGGACACCCTGCGCGCGGCCATGGACGACATGACTGCCGTGCGCGAGATGCCGATCCGGTTATTCCTCAGCCTGGGGCTCAATCTGTTCTGGAGCCCCTGAATTCCCCGTATACAGAGAGACAATCTGCAATGCCTTCATTATTGACAGAAGCCCATCGGCAACAGGTTCAGGCGCTGCTGGCAGCTTGCCCGCTGGTGCCGGTGATTGCCATTAACAAGCCTGAGGACGCGCTGCCGCTTGGCAGGGCGCTGGTGGCCGGTGGCATCAACATCCTCGAGATTACCTTGCGCACGCCGTACGGTCTGGATGCCATTCGTGAGCTGCGCGCCGAGCTGCCCGATGTGTGGGTGGGCGCGGGTACCGTGACCACGGTTGAGCAATACAAGCAGGTTGAGGAAGCGGGTGCGCAATTCGTGATTACACCGGGTCTGACCGAGGCGCTGCTCGATTATGCGATTACCGCCAAGGCGCCGTTGCTGCCGGGCGTGTCGACCCTCTCCGAGATGATGATGGGTTATCAGCGCGGTTTCCGTCACTTCAAATTCTTCCCGGCCGAGGCGTCCGGTGGCAGGGCGGCCCTGAAGGCCTTCTCCGGTCCGTTCCCGGACGTGGTGTTCTGTCCCACCGGTGGCATTGGCAAGGATACGGCCAAGGATTACCTGGCGCTGAGCAATGTCGCTGCCGTTGGCGGTAGCTGGCTGACACCGAAAGACGCGATCGAGGCCGGTGACTGGGAGCGCGTGACCAACATCGCCCGGGAGAGTCTGGCTCTGCTGAAGTGACTGGGTGGTTGTAAAGAGTAGTTGGGTTGGGCGCCTTCGGGCGCCCTTTTTTGTGTGGGTAATAAGTAGGCGTAGGCCCAGTCTGCCGGCTGCGTGTGACTTGTGGGCAGCCTTTCAGGCTGCTCCGAAGCTAAAGCGTCGGCTGCATTTGTCAGCAGACTCGAGCGAGTAGCCGATTCTTTAGCTTCTGAGGCGCCGCCAGGTGCCCCTCATCCTGAAGCCATCAGGCAATGTTTGGAGTGAGATTGGATTAGGAGGGAAAGAAAAAGGGCAGGAGAAGCTAACGGGAGTAAGCTCTCCTGCCAAGTCTACGTCGGTTGGAGCACCACGCAGTTCGTCGGAAAGAGTGGGGTGGGGGTTACTGGATCGTGTCCCCCACGCGCAGAATTTTCATCGTGTTGGTGCCGCCCTGGGCGTTGACGTAATCACCCTTGGTGACCACGACCAGATCGCCTTTCTGCACCACCCCGCGCTGGATCAGTTCCTCCACGGCACGAGCGTTGGTTTCCTCGTTCGGAATGATCTGGGAATCGAACGGAACCGTCTGTACGCCACGATAGAGCACCACACGATGCTGGGTGCTGTGATGACGGGAGAAGGCGAAGATCGGCAGGCTGGATTTGATACGGGACATCAACAGTGGGGTTGCGCCGGTTTCCGTCAGGCAGATGATCGCGGCCACACCCTCGAGGTGGTTGGCGGCGTACATTGCCGACAGGGCGATCGCCTCGTCCACTCGCTCCATGCTTTCGTGGATGCGGTGTTTGGAGACGTGCATCGAGGGCTGCTTTTCCGCGCCCAGACAGATGCGCACCATGGCTTCCACCGCTTCTTTCGGATAGTCGCCCACAGCCGTTTCGGCGGACAGCATCACGGCGTCCGTGTAGTCCATGACGGCGTTGGCCACATCCGAGACTTCCGCCCGGGTCGGCATCGGGTTGTCGATCATCGACTCCATCATCTGCGTCGCGGTGATCACCACGCGGTCGAGGCTGCGGGCCCGGTTGATGATGTGCTTCTGGACACCCACGAGTTCCGCATCGCCGATTTCCACGGCCAGATCGCCCCGGGCCACCATGACCGCGTCGGAGGCTTCGATCACGGCGTCCAGTTGGTCCGGATTGTGGGCCAGTTCGGCGCGTTCGATCTTGGCGACAAGCGCCGCCTCGGAACCGGCTTCGCGTAGCAGGGCGCGGGCCGTGTGCATGTCGTTTGCCGTGCGAACAAAAGAGACCGCGACGTAGTCGGCATTCAGTTCCGCGGCTGTCTTGATGTCCTGCTTGTCCTTCTCGGTCAGGGCATCGGCTGACAGGCCCCCACCGCGCTTGTTCAGCCCCTTGTTGTTGGACAGGGGGCCGCCGATCAATACGCGGGAGGTGATGCTGTGATCGTCGACAGCTTCGACTTCCATCTCGATACGGCCGTCATCCAGAACCAGGATATCGCCCGGCTTGACGTCTTCGATGAGCTGTTCGTAGTCGATGCCAA
Source organism: Marinobacter sp. NFXS9 (assembly GCF_040148665.1). Lineage (NCBI taxonomy): Bacteria > Pseudomonadati > Pseudomonadota > Gammaproteobacteria > Pseudomonadales > Marinobacteraceae > Marinobacter > Marinobacter sp. NFXS9. The sequence goes on from NZ_JAGDDW010000002.1 coordinate 485,281, forward strand.
CGCGTTCGTTGTCACCGGCTTCCTTGTCCATGCTGGCATCCAGAGTGAACGTCTGGCCGGCCTGTAGGGTGATCTTGTTTTCCGCAAAACGTGCGATGCGGAGCTTGGGGCCCTGCAGGTCCGCGAGCAGTGCGACGAAGCGACCCTGTGCCTTGGCCGTTTCACGAACCAGGCGGGCGCGCTCAATGTGGTCATTGGCACTGCCGTGGGAGAAGTTGAGACGGGTGACGTCAACACCGGCTGCGATGATACCGGCCAGTGATTCCGGCGAGTCCGTAGCGGGGCCGAGCGTGGCGACAATCTTGGTGCGCCTGAGCATTGAAAGCGTGTCCTCTGATGCTAACCGGGAGATCGCTCGATAAAAGCGATCTCCCAGGGTGAGTGAAGCAGTGGTTCCGGTCGGCGGCGCTTACTTCTTGTGTGCGGCCATCAGGGCGCGCGTATTGTCCAGCATCCGGTTGGAGAAGCCCCATTCATTGTCGTACCAGGCCATGACTTTTACGTGACGGCCATTGGCACGAGTATGATTGGCGTCGAAAATGCTGGAGAGAGAAGAGTGATTGTAATCGACGCTGACCAGTTTCTCTTCACTATAGCCGAGGATCGGGTTCTGTTCGGCAGCCTTACGGACAAACTCGTTGATCTCTTCCACGGACGTGTCGCGTCCGGCGATAAAGCTCAGATCCACCAGGGAGACATTGATGGTCGGTACGCGCACGGCGAGGCCGTCCAGTTTGCCATCCAGTTCCGGAAGTACCTTGCCGATCGCCGCAGCGGCGCCGGTCTTGGTCGGGATCATGGACTGGGTAGCCGACCGGGCACGATAGATGTCCTTGTGGTAGACATCGCTCAGCTTCTGGTCGTTGGTGTAGGAATGGATGGTGGTCATCAGGCCGCTTTCGATGCCCACGCCCTCGTGAATCGCCTTCACCACCGGCGCCAGGCAGTTGGTGGTGCAGGACGCGTTGGAGATGATCTGGTGCTCGGCGGTCAGGGTATCGTCATTGACGCCATAGACAATGGTGGCGTCGGCGTCGCCGGACGGCGCGGAAATAATGACGCATTGGGCCCCGGCTTCCAGGTGAGCGGCGGCGGCCTTGCGAGACGTGAAGATGCCGGTGCACTCCAGCACCACGTCCACATCAAAGGCTTTCCAGGGCAGGTTGGCCGGGTCACGCTCGGCGCTGATGCCGATGCGGTCGCCGTTCATCGTCAGGGATTCGGAATCATGGCTGACTTCGCCACCGAAACGGCCGTGTACACTGTCATACTTGAGCAGGTGGGCATTGGTTTCTGCGTCGCCAAGATCGTTGATGGCGACAACCTGCATGTCCTTGCGGTAGTCATTTTCATAAAGGGCGCGCAGAACGTTGCGACCGATGCGTCCGAAACCGTTGATAGCGATGCGAGTAGTCATGTCGGGCCTCCGCTGACTGTGATTGTTGTGCGGGTCGGCGGCCTGATGGACCTGTACTAGAGGTCTTTCAGGTCGGATTACAAATTCGATGTAGTAAACATAACAAAATTAATTCCGGGTATGTAGATTAATTCGTGAAAAAGACAAAAAAATTACGTAGGATTACGGCCATAAGTGCCGTGTCATGTGATAATTTGATCATTGATTGGACAGTTGTGGCCGAGTGGTGTTCCCGTGATCACGGCCGGTCGCCGCAGCTGTTGCCGCGACAAGAATCAGGAGAGAGACATGCATCCGATTGTGGAGAAAGTGACCCAGCGGATAATCGAGCGCAGCCGTGCAGGGCGCGAGGATTACCTGCGGAGAATGGCGGAACTCGGCGAGCAGTCACCGCAGCGAGGTGTGCTCTCCTGCGGCAACCTGGCGCATGGTTTTGCCGCCTGTTGCCAGCCTGACAAGGACACCCTCAAGCTGATGAACAAGGCGAATGTCGCCATCGTGTCTGCCTACAACGACATGCTGTCGGCGCATCAGCCTTACCACCGTTTCCCGGATGTGATTCGCGAGGCGGCGCACGGCATGGGTTCGGTCGCCCAGTTCGCCGGCGGTACGCCGGCCATGTGCGACGGTGTCACCCAGGGGCAGCCGGGCATGGAGCTGAGTCTGTTCTCCCGCGACGTGATCGCCATGAGCACCGCGGTGGCGCTGAGCCACAACATGTTCGATGCCACCCTCCTGCTGGGTATCTGCGACAAGATCGTGCCGGGCCTGCTGATCGGCTCCCTGAGCTATGGCTACCTGCCGACAGTGCTGGTGCCGGCCGGCCCCATGCCGTCCGGCCTGCCCAATAAAGAGAAGCAGCGCATCCGTCAGTTGTACGCCGAAGGGAAGGTGGGCAAGGACGAATTGCTGGAAGCCGAAAGCGCGTCCTATCACAGTGCCGGGACTTGCACCTTCTATGGCACCGCCAACAGCAACCAATTGCTGGTGGAAGTCATGGGGCTGCACATGCCGGGCTCGGCCTTCATTCATCCCGATACCGATTTGCGCGATGCCCTGACCACCGCCGCGACGGAACAGGTGGTGAAGCTGTCCAAGCCAAATGGCGGCAAGCTGGGCCTGGCGGACATGGTATCGGAGAAGAGCATCGTCAATGCCCTGGTGGCGCTGCTGGTGACCGGCGGTTCCACCAACCACACCATCCACTGGATCGCGATTGCCCGGGCGGCGGGGATCACCATCAACTGGGACGACTACGCCGAGCTGTCTTCGGTCGTGCCGTCCATGACCCGCATCTACCCCAACGGTCAGGCCGATATCAACGCGTTCCACGACGCGGGCGGCACGCCGTTCCTGATTCGCGAACTGCTGGAGCATGGCTACCTGCACAACGACGTGGAGACGGTGGTGGGCCATGGTCTGGAGCGCTACACCCAGATGCCGTCGCTGGATAACGGCAAGCTGGTGTGGTCACCGTCGAATACTGAAAGTGGTGATAAAGAGGTGCTCAGTTCCGCGGACGAACCGTTTGCGCCGGAAGGGGGGTTGCGGGTTCTCGACGGCAACCTCGGCCGTGGCGTGATCAAGGTGTCTGCGGTTAAGCCGGATCATCACATCGTGCGCGCGCCGGCTGTGGTCCTTAACGACCAGAACGAGCTGGCCAAGGCGTTCGACGCCGGGGATCTGGACAAGGACTGCGTTGTCGTCGTCCGCTTCCAGGGCCCCAAGGCAAACGGGATGCCGGAGCTGCACAAGCTGACGCCGTACCTGGGTGTCCTGCAGGATCGCGGCTATCACGTGGCGCTGGTCACCGACGGCCGCATGTCCGGTGCCTCCGGCAAGGTGCCGGCCGCCATTCACGTGTATCCGGAGGCGCTCGACGGTGGCCCGCTGTCCAAGGTGCGCGACGGCGACATCATCTGTGTCGACGCCACCAAGGGGCGGCTGGATATCGACGTCTCCGACGACGAATTCGCAGCCCGGGAGTCGGACCGCATTGATCTCAGCGCCGTGCATCAAGGCTACGGCCGCGAGCTGTTTGGTTGGATGCGTCGTTCTGCCGGTACGCCGGAGGAGGGTGCCAGCTTTTTCTGGAGTCACGACGCATGACCGATCAATCCATGGTAGAGCTGGTCGGTGACATCGGCGGGACCAACGCCCGTTTTGCGTTGGCCCAGGAGGGCGATGTCCGTCCACACGCCATTGAGATCCTTCGCTGCGGGGGCTACGACAACCTGGATGGCGCTATCCGGGCGTACATGGAAAAGGTTGGTATCGATCGCATCAAGGACGTCTGCCTGGCGGTTGCCGGTCCGGTGCCGTCGGCCGACGATCCCGACGCCCAGGTGCGGATGACCAACAACCACTGGCGTTTCGGCTTGCGGGACATTCGCGAACAGTTCGGTCTGCGCTCATTCAAGGTGATCAACGATTTCACCGCCATGGCGCTGGGCGTCCCCCACGTGCCGGAGGATCAGCTGGTTCACGTGTGTGGCGGGCCTGGCAATGTCCGTCGGGCGCGGCTGGTTATCGGGCCGGGGACCGGCCTAGGCGTGTCGGGTCTGGTTCCGCTGCGCGATGGCTGGATTCCGTTGATGACCGAGGGCGGTCACGTGGATTTCGCGCCTACCGACGAGACCGAGATTGCCATCCTGCGGATTCTCAAGGAGCGGTTCGGACGGGTTTCTGTGGAGCGGATCCTCTGCGGCCAGGGGCTATTGAATCTCTACCAGGCCCATGCCGAGATCCAGGGCGTCGCTGCGCCGCTGGATGCGCCTGAAAAGATCTCCAACGCCGCCGTCAACGACGGTGACCCGCTGGCTCGTCACGCCCTGCGCCATTTCTGCGAGATCCTCGGCCGGACAGCGGGCAATGCCGCGCTTACGGTGGGCAGCCTGGGCGGCGTCTACCTGTGCGGCGGCATCCTGCCGCGTTTCCTCGACTTTTTCCTGGAAAGCCCTTTCCAGGCAGCGTTTGAGGACAAGGGCCGCATGCGGCCGTTGATGGAATCGACGCCGGTCCATGTGGTGATGGAGCCGTATACTGGTCTGCTGGGGGCCGCCGAAGCGCTGCGCAACCCCGAAGTCTGAGTCGCCTCCCTTGAGCCGGTCAGGACCATATTGTCTCGACCGGCTCAATCTGCTTTCATTGTCCCTCGCGTTGCCTGCCGGCCCTGTCGGCAGTGTGCTCCTGTCGCTTTATCGCTTCCAGAATGGGGGTCTCTATGCGGGTGGCCGTCTTTTGTGGCTCAAGCCACGGTAATGATCCAGTCTACGAACAGAGCGCCCGCGCCATGGGTCGCGCCCTTGCCGAAGGCGGGCATACGCTGGTCTACGGTGGTGGCAAGGTGGGTCTCATGGGTGTGGTTGCGGATACGGTGCTGGAGCATGGAGGCGAGGTCATCGGTGTCATCCCCCGGATGCTGAAGGAGCGTGAGGTGGCCCACGAGGGCGTGACCGAACTCTTCGTCGTGGAAGACATGCACGAGCGCAAGGGGCGCATGAACTCACTGGCGAAGGCGTTTATTGCCATGCCCGGCGGGCCCGGCACGCTGGAAGAAATCTTCGAGGCCTGGACCTGGGCCCAGCTTGGGTACCACGAAAAGCCGTGCGCGTTCTACAACGTGGCCGGTTACTACGATCCGCTGCTGGCGTTCATGGACACCATGCGGGATCGGGAATTCCTCAAGCCGCATTACCGGGACATGCTGATCGTGAGCGATGACCCCTCGACGATTCTTTCCCGCTTCGAAACCTACTCGTCGCCCCAGGCCAAGTGGCGCTGAGGCAACGACTTCCGGATCAGAGCGTCAACGGTTTATCCGCCGCGCGCCGCTCCTCCTGCCACTCTTCCAGCGTCTTGGCAGCGGTGTTGCCATCGAGGCTGTCGACGATTTCGAAGAAGTCCGATCCCAGCGGATCCGACAGGATCTTATCCCGCGCCTTGCTCTTGACCACGTAGACGGTCTGCACATTCTGATGATCGAACGCGCGCCATTGTTGCTCGTCTTTCAGGAGGCTGTAGCGATAGTCCTCCAGGGCCCGGATAACAGCAGCCGTATTGAGCGTGCCGGCCCGCTCTACCGCATCCCGATATTGATAGAGAATGCTGTAGGCGGACGCGGCGGCTGAAGAGGGGCGCATGTTGTAGCGTTCGACAAAGTCTTCCACGAACTGCTTGCCTCGCGGGTAGTCGTACTTGTAGGGCACTTCCCAGACCCAGGGCGCTGAGCCGATGACGCCTTCCATGATCGTAGGGCCAACGTCCAGCGCCATGCCCAGGGTGATGTTTGGCACCACCACCTGCATCTGATCCTTGATGCCCATCTCGTAGGCAATATTGAGCGCCCGCACCATGTCGTCGCCGAACAGCACCATCACCAGCACATCGGCACCGCTGGCCTGGGCCTGTTCTAGCGCAGCCTTGAAATCCCGGATATAGGCCCGGGGGAAGGGGGTTTTGACACCGGGGTGCGCCTCGGTATCCGTGGTATCGGTGAAGCGGCGCATGGAGCTTTCGGTCGACCAGCCCCAGGTGTAGTCGGCGGTGATGTAGAAAAATTTCTGTCCCGCATAGCGCGACTGCAGATGATGGCTGATCGCCTTGGCGGCCATCCAGGCGTTGAAAGGCTCGCGGAACATGTGGCTGTGGCCGGCGCTGCCGGTGGTGGCGTTGGAATAAGTCAGGGTGCCGAAGTAGAGGCGGTCACGTTTCCGCGCTTCCTCGCCGGAGGCAATCGCCACGGCACTCGAGACACCGCCAAACACCATGCGGGCGTTCTCCCGGTCGATCAGCTCCGCGGTATTGGCTGCCCCCTGCTTGGGATCACTGCTGTTATTGCGGATGACCAGTTCAATCGGCTGACCGAGAATGCCGCCATTCTGGTTGATTTCTTCGACGGCCATGAAAGCGCCCAGGCGTTCCTGCAGTCCCTGGTCTTTGTAACGGCCATTTTGCGGGTAGTTGAAGCCGATCTTGAGCGTTTCGGCGGACAGGGTGGTGGCCGCAAACGCCAGGACGATACCGGCGCACAGCAGTCGCGTGATTGACATGATCCGTTGTCTCCCGGGCCCGTCCGGTTGGTGGCGTCGCGAGCCCCTTGTTGTTTTTAAATTGGGTGTTTTTTGAACGCTTCTTGAGTGTGAACAGGGTTGGTTGTGGCATCAATGGGACCAACGTACGACATTCAGAGAAGAATTGTGTCTTGGGGTAACCCGATGTAAAGATGGGCGGAGCAACCATGCAGCGAGCCGGGGTGCGATCCCGGAACCGGAGGTGACGGATGGATTTCAGGGCCTACGAAGCACGGTTACGGGACGTCCTGGGCGGCCGGGAGTCGGCGTTTTCGGATGCAGAATACCAGCGGCGCTGTCAGGCGCTCGATCGGCGTCTTGAGGCGGAAGGGCTCGACGCTCTGCTGGTCACAAATCCGGCTGAAATCTATTACCTGACCGGGTACAACACTTTTGAAGTGTCGGTGCATACCGCGCTGGCCTACTGTCCGTCGCAGTCCGTGCTTCAGGTGCCGTCGATCGAGACCGGTCCGGCGGTGGCCTGCGCCCGGGTGGACCGGATTCTCGGCTATCGCTGGGAAGATCCGCAGGAGGTCATCGAGCCGCTGGCGGACTGCCTTGCGGGGCAGGGTAAACGCATCGGTATCGATTGTTGGGGTGGTGGTTTGCGGAGCGGGTTGCTGGCGGGACTGGAAAAGCGATTGCCGGATCATGCGTGGGTGGATGCGTCCGGTCTGCTCAACCCCATCCGCAGGATCAAATCCAGTGAGGAGCTGGTTTGTCTGGAGCAGGCGGCACGCTTGACCGAAGCTGGCATCGAGGTCGCGCGGCAAACCGTTTCGGCAGGCCGCACAGACAGCGAAGTGGTGGCCGCCGCCGCTGAAGCCATGCATCGCCATGGCAGTGAATTCATGAGCATGCAGCCGATTGTCGTCGCCGGTCGACGCAGTAGCGTGATCCATACCAATCATCGGCGCTTTCCCATCCAGGCGGGTGAGCCGGTCTTTATCGAGCTGGGCGCCGCCTATCAGCGCTATACCTCACCGATGATGCATACCATCGTCGCCGGGGCAGAGTCGCCCGATTCCCACATGCAGGCGATGGCCGGGATGTGTCGACGGGTCTACGAGGCCCTGGTCACCGCAATGAAACCGGGCGCGACGTTTGACAGCGCGGCACTCGCCGCGGAGGACGCCTGGCGGAAAGAAGCGCAGGAGGCGTTCTTTTCCGGGGTGTACGGTTACACGGTTGGTGGCCAGTTTCCGCCGTCCTGGGTGGAAGGCTCGGGTTTTATTGCTCGCGGGCAGCCGGCTGAATTCGAGGAGAATATGGTGTTCCACCTGCCCCTTTGCTTCCGGATTCCCGGGCTATGGGGCATGGGCTTCAGTGAGACGGTTCGGGTGGGGCCCCAGGGCGCGGTTCCGTTGACACGAAACCGCTGGACCCTCGAGTCAGGCGGTTGATACGGCAGACGGCCTGGCCGGTTGGTTGGCCAGGTGGTCGCGGATGCTGCTGAGTTCCGCCGCTGTCAGACGCAAGCCGAGCTTGGTGCGACGCCAGACGATATCCTCCGCGTCCACCGCCCACTCGTGCCCGGTCAGGTAATCGATCTCGCGGGCGTACAGGTTGGCGCCGAAGTGATGTCCCATGTCTTCCATGGATTCACAGCCGTCCAGCAATGTCCGGGTTCGCGTACCGTAGGTGCGTACGTAACGCTGGGCAAGGCCCGTGGGCAGCCAGGGGTAGGAAATCTTGAATTCGTTGAGCAGATCGTCCTGACTGGTAAAGTCGCCGCCTGGCAGGGGCGCGCTGCGGGTCCAGTTGGGGCCGGCATTCGGGAAGAATTCGCAGATGCGATCCGTTGCGGCTTCGGCCAGCTTGCGATAAGTCGTGATCTTGCCGCCAAAAATGGAAATCAGCGGGGCTTTGTCATCGCCGCCGTCCACTTCGAACGTGTAGTCCCGTGAGGCCTTCTGAGCGTCGCCGCCTTCATCGTCCATCAACGGACGCACGCCGGAGTAGGACCAGACGACGTCGTCCGGTGTCAGTTTGTTGCGGAAATAATCGTTGACGATACCGATCAGGTAGTCGACTTCCTCATCGGAAATGACCGCTTTCTTGGGATCGCCTTCGTAATCCACGTCGGTTGTCCCCACCAGAGAGAAATCGTCTTCGTAGGGGATGACGAAAATGATGCGCTCATCCGCGTTCTGCAGGATATAGGCTTCCGGTTCGTCGTGGATCTTGGGCACCACAATGTGACTGCCTTTGACCATGCGGATCTGCTTGGGCGCTGGAATGTTCAGGCTTTCCCGGAACAGGGCGCTGACCCACGGGCCGGTGGCGTTGACCATGGCCTTGCAGGTGATGGTCTCACTTTTCCCGGTCAGTCGGTCGTTCAGAGTCACGCTCCAGTGATCTCCTGAACGCTCCGCCCGTTCGCAGCGGGTTCGGGTCATCACGCGGGCGCCTTTTTCCTCGGCGGCCTTGGCGGTCAGTACCACCAGGCGGGCGTCGTCCACCCAGCCGTCGGAATACTCAAACCCGCGGGTAATCTCGGGCACCAGGGGGCTGTTGCCGTTGAAACGGATGCTGTTGGAGCCTTTGAGCAATTCGCGCTTGGCCAGGTGGTCGTACAGGAACAGGCCGGTACGGATCATCCAAGCCGGACGCAGATGCGATTGGTAGGGCAGTCGAAAGCGCATTGGCCACATGATGTGGGGTGCATTGCGCAGAAGCGATTCCCGCTCAGCCAGGGCCTGGCGAACCAGTTTGAACTCGTAGTGCTCCAGGTAGCGCAGGCCGCCGTGGATCAGCTTGCTGCTGCTGGACGATGTGGCCGAGGCCAGATCGTTCATCTCACACAGCAGGGTTTTCAATCCCCGCCCGGCGGCATCCATGGCGATGCCGGTTCCATTGACACCTCCGCCGACGACGACCAGGTCGTAGTCTGTTTCTGCCGCGCTCATACTATTCCGTCTCCAGCCTGTTCGTTTTGGCGATTTTATGGCCAACGCAATCATTATGCGAAAACATCCGGTATTCGTAAAGGAAAATAAAGAATAAAAACGAACACTGTGACGCGTATCGAACGAGCGCCGGATTACCGGCTGAAACAGCAGGAAGGAGGCGTCAGACCACGTGTAATTTGACGTCGTTATCGGTCAGCAGTTGCTGGATATCGTGCGGTGGTTTCTGGTCGGTAAAGAAATGATCGGCCTGTGTGATGCTGCCGAGGCGGACCATGGCGTTGCGCCCGAACTTGGTGTGGTCGGCGGCCAGCAGGACCTGTTGAGAGTTGGTGATGATCGTCTGCGCCACGCGTACTTCCCGGTAATCGAAGTCCAGCAGGGAGCCGTCCATGTGGATGCCGCTGATGCCGATCACGCCGAAATCCATCTTGAACTGATTGATGAAATCGCGAGTCGCCTCGCCAACGATACCGCCGTCCCGGTTACGCACTTCACCGCCGGCGATGATGATGTGGAAATCTTCGCGGCTCGCCAGGATAGAGGCCACGTGCAGATTGTTGGTCACGATGCGCAGGTTATTGTGGTTGAGCAGGGCCCGGGCAATGGTTTCGGTGGTGGTCCCGATATTGATGAACAGGGAAGAGCCATCGGGAATCATGCTGACCAGGCTGTGGGCGATGCGCTCCTTGGCCTCCAGATCCATGATCTTGCGGGTCTGGTAGGCGGTGTTGACGGTGCTGGAATCAATACCCGCGCCGCCATGATGTCGTCGCACCCGGCTCTGGCGAGCCAGCTGGTTGAGGTCCCGGCGGATGGTTTGCGGTGTCACCTGGAAATGGTCCACAAGTTGCTCGGTCGTCACGAAGCCGTTCTGGTGAATCAGCTCCATGATCAGATCTTGCCGGTGTTTCTGTGCCATGCTCGATACCCGCACTCTTGTTGTTTGTAGGACGTCCGGTCGCATTGCGAAAATCCGGATGTCTGCGACCCAGTGCACGTCGTTCGACGATTTATTAAATCAATATAACACGTTATCCGGGATGGACCGGGCCGCGGCGCTTGCCGTTCTCATGATAAGGTGCATCATCGCTCGGCTGAATCACTGAAAACGAAAAAATATTTGGATTCGTTTTCGAAAAGGGTAAGAATGCCGCAAAGGCCCTGATCGAAGAACCGCCGGATTGACCGGTGAATGTTCAGGGGCAAAGCCGAACAAGAAGCGAATAAACGGTAAAGGGTGCAATCATGACGCGTTATCTCATGGCAATTGACCAGGGCACGACCAGCTCACGAGCCATGATTTTCGACGATCGGGGTGAGTTCGTCGAGGTGAGCCAGCAGGAGTTCCCACAACACTTCCCGGAGAGCGGTTGGGTCGAGCACGATCCGGAGGATATCTGGCGCACGGTCATCGAAACCTGTCGGGCGGTCCTGGAAAAGGCCGACCTGAAGGCGGAAGACCTCGCCGGCATCGGTATCACCAATCAGCGTGAGACCACGGTCGTCTGGGACCGGGAAACGGGCAAGCCCATCTATAACGCCATTGTCTGGCAGGACCGGCGCGCGGCCACCTTGTGTCGGCAGCTCAAGGACGACGGCAGCGAGGCGATGATCCATGAGAAAACCGGGCTGCTGGCGGACCCTTATTTCTCCGCCACCAAGCTGCGCTGGATACTCGACAACGTCGATGGTGCCCAGGAAAAAGCCGAGCAGGGCAAGCTAGCGTTCGGCACCATCGATACCTTCCTGCTGTGGCGTCTGACCGGCGGGCGATCCCACTTCACCGATGCCACCAACGCCTCGCGTACGCTGCTGTTCAATATTCACGAGCAGCAATGGGATGTGGACCTGCTGAAGCTGTTCAATATTCCCGAAGTCCTGTTGCCCGAGGTGCTCGATTCTGCCGATGAGTTCGGCTCCCTCGAGCCCGAACTGCTGGGCGCCCCGGTGCCGGTTTATGGCATGGCCGGTGATCAGCAGGCCGCGTTGTTCGGACAGACCTGCTTTCGGGAAGGCATGGCCAAAAGCACGTACGGTACCGGCTGTTTCCTGATGTTGAACACGGGCGACAAGCCTTTGCATTCCTCCTCGCGCTTGCTGACCACGGTCGGCTATCGCCTGAACGGCAAGGTTACCTATGCGCTTGAAGGCAGCATCTTTATTGCCGGTGCGGCGATCCAGTGGCTGCGGGATGGCGTCAAGCTGATCCGCATGGCCCGGGAGACCGAGTCGCTGGCGGAGCAGACGCCGGCCAACCACGGGGTCTATCTCGTGCCGGCCTTTACCGGCCTGGGCGCGCCATACTGGGATCCCAAGGCGCGCGGGGCGATCTTCGGACTGACACGGGATACCGGCATCAAGGAAATCGTCACCGCCGGGCTGCAGTCCGTCTGTTACCAGACCAAGGATCTGCAGAAGGCCATGGAAAAGGATGGTGTCCGACCGGTTGCCCTGCGGGTGGACGGTGGCATGGTGGAAAACAACTGGGTGCTGCAGTTCCTCGCTGATGTGCTGGGAGCGACGGTCGATCGCCCCAAACTGATCGAAACCACCGCGCTGGGCGCGGCTTACCTGGCGGGCCTCAAGGCGGGCGTCTTCGATTCCCTCGAAACCCTGGAAGGTCTGTGGCAGTGCGACCGCAGCTTCACGCCGGAAATGACCAAGGAAACCCGGGACCGCCTCTACGAGGGCTGGGTAGAGGCGGTCAACCGGTTGCAGGATTGATCCGCTTCGCGCGTTACCGGACCCCCAGTTCCCGCAGGCGCTTATACACGGTATTCCGGCTGAAGCCGAAATGCCGCGCCGTGCGCGAAATATTACCCTGATGCTGGTTGTAAACCTCCAGCAGCGAGTCCAGCGTCGAGCGCATCCGTTGCTCGGGCGGCGTCGTCTTTATCTCGGCGGCCGGCGCTACGGGATGGGCCGTAGCGGCGTTCAGATCCCGGATAAAGTCGTCGGGCAAGTGCCAGGTTTCAATCATTTCCCGGTCGGCCATGGCCAGGGCCACCTGCATGACATTGATCAGTTGACGGATGTTGCCGGGCCAGGGGTGCCGCTCCAGGATATCCAGCAGGGCGTCGGGCAGTTCGGGCGGTTGGTCCGGGTCCCGGTAATAGGCATGAACCTGGCGAAACAGGGCTCGCTTGTCACTGCGGTCGCGTAGGCGCGGCAGTTCGATGGCCAGGCCATTGATCCGGTAATACAGGTCCGGCCGGAACGTCCCCGCACCCACCTGTTCACGCAGTGTCTGGTTGGTCGCCGAGACCAGGCGTATATCCACCGCATAGGCCTCGGTGGATCCGACCGGCGTAACCTCTCTTTCCTGCAGTACCCGCAGTAAGCGGGCCTGGGCCCGGGCTGGCATCTCTCCAATTTCGTCCAGAAACAGGATGCCCCCATGAGCCTTGCGGATTAAACCGGTAGCACCTTCCGTGCTGGCGCCGGTGAACGCCCCCCGTTCGTAACCGAACAACTCGGACTCCACCAGCTCTGATGGGATTGCGGCGCAGTTGACGGCCACCAGCGGCTGATCGCGGCGGTCACTGGTCTGATGCAGCGCCTTCACGAACACTTCTTTACCCACACCGGTTTCACCATGAATCAGGATCGGGATGTCGCGATCGGCAACCCGGGTGGCCTGACGGATGCAGCGGCGCACCTGTTCGTCACCGAACTCGATGTCCGCAAACGTGAGTGTGCCGTTTGCAGGTGCGATTGGGGAAGCGGTCGGGCGGGTCGGACTCTGCCCGTTGGAGGCTGCCGAAGGCGCCCGCAACAGGCCGAACAGCCGGCGGTGGTTGCGGGTGCGGAGCTGGAATGGCCCCTGGTCACCGTGCCCAAGTAGCTCATCCAGACCGAGGTTCAGCAGTTCGCTGATCGGCTGGTGGAGCTGCTCGGTCGCCAGGAGCTGGCCGGCCCGCTGGTTGACGGCGACGATAGCGCCGCCTTCGTCGAACGCGAGCAGGCCTGACCACTGGCTGTCCAGGTTGTCGGGGTTGGTGTTGAGAGTCAGCAGGTAGCAGTCCCGGCTATAGGTTCTCGCCATCAGACGGTTTTCCACCGAGATCGCCATCAGCTTCACCATGCCCAGGGTGTGGGCCTGGGGCAGATAGGCATCACTGGAGACGTTCAGCACCCCGATGAGATTGCGATTGACGTCCCGGATCGGGGCGGCGCATCCCACCATGAATCGATTTGCGGTGAGGAAATGTTCGTTGCGTTGGACCTGGATGGCCTGGCCGCAGGCGATCGCCGTTCCAATGGCGTTGGTGCCGTTATGGCGCTCCTGCCAGCTGCAGCCTTCCCGGAACAGGTCCGGACGGCCGGTCTCGGTAAAGCGTCGGTCACCCCAGTGGCGCAGCAAGCGTCCCTGACTGTCGGACAGCATGATCAGGGAGCGGCTGTTGGCCAGGATGTTGTCGTAGTAGGGCAACACTTCGCATTCAGTGGTATCCAGCAGGATGCCGTTTGCTTCATGCAGCTGGCGGCAGGCCGGCCGATCCAGTTCCCGGGCCGTTGGCGGGGCATCGTGGGTGAGTCCGAATTCGTGACAGCGCGCCCATGAGGCCGCGATCAGCTCACCGAAATCGTCGGTTGTGGTTATCCTGGTCACGGTGGTTTCCCTGTTTCGTTGTTGTCTTTATCCGCGTTCGGGAACCGCAAAGATTGTTCAATATTGTGTTCACAGTGTTCGCTTGTCAATGTTCAGTGTGAACAGTTTCATTCGAAAACGAACATTCGTTTGCGCGAGGGAAAGTGCGCGAGTATTGAATAAATCGCCTAAAAACAGATGCATAAATAAATCGGGAGAAACGAAAAGGATCATTGGTATGTTCGTTGCCTTGCTATCTTCGAAAGCGAACGTATCACCGCCGGTGCGGTGTTCGCGCAGTCAGAACAAAAACAAGGACACGAACGCATGTCGCTGACTCTTGAGAATGTGTCCCGCGTGGTGGACGGCGTGCCCCATGTGGCGGATGCCGATCTCACCTTCGAAGCCGGATCCTTTAACGTGCTGCTGGGGCGAACCCTGGCGGGCAAGACATCCCTGATGCGCCTGATGGCCGGGCTGGATCGTCCTGATGAAGGGCGCGTGCTGGTCGATGGCGTGGATGTGACCGGCCAGAGCGTGCAGAAACGCAACATCTCGATGATCTACCAGCAGTTCATCAACTACCCGAACCTGACGGTGTGGGACAACATCGCCTCGCCCCTGAAACTGGCCAGGATGGCGCCCTCGGAGATCGAGCGCCGGGTGCGCGAAACCGCCGAAATGCTGCGCATCGAGAACCTGCTCAAACGCTACCCGCTGGAGCTGTCCGGAGGCCAGCAGCAGCGCACGGCGATGGCCCGGGCCCTGGTCAAGGATGCCACCCTGATCCTGTTCGACGAGCCCTTGGTCAACCTGGACTACAAGCTGCGCGAGGAATTGCGCGCCGAGCTGCGGGAACTGTTCCGCGCCCGCAATTGCGTGGCGGTTTACGCCACCACTGAGCCCAACGAGGCCCTGGCCCTGGGTGGCGTCACAACACTGCTCCACGAGGGCCGGATTATCCAGAGTGGCCCGGTGATGGACGTTTATCGTCGACCCGTGAACACCACGGCGGCGGAGCTGTTCAGCGAGCCGCCGATCAACTTCATGCCGGGTCGGGTCACCGAGAACGACGTGACCTTCGACGAATACGCCCACCATCCGCTCACCCGGGAGCTGTCTTCCCTGTCGCCGGGCCATTACCAGTTCGGCATCCGGCCCAGTCATATCAGTCTGGTTCCGCAGAACGAGGACGACCTGGAGCTGGCAATGACGGTGGAGCTGGCGGAGATCAGTGGTTCGGAAACCTTCATGCACGTGAAGAACGAACATTTCGAACTGGTGCTGCAGCTGATGGGCGTTCACGAATACCACACCGAGACCGCCATCCGGATCTACCTGCCCATCAGCAAGCTATTCGTGTTCGACGAGGCCGGGGATCTGGTGCACGCGCCGGCTTCGGTGAACGACAACCCAGCGGATACGGAGTAAGCGACCATGGCCGAAATCCAGTTGAATTCGCTTGCCCACAGCTACAGCCGCCATCCCGAAGGCCCCGGCGATTACGCCATCCGCCAGATGAGCCACACCTGGCACAAGGGCGGGGCCTACGCCTTGCTGGGCCCGTCCGGCTGCGGCAAGACCACCATGCTCAACATCATCTCGGGCCTGCTGGCGCCGTCGGAAGGGGATGTGATGTTCGACAACGTGCGGGTCAACGAACTCTCGCCCAAGGATCGCAACATCGCCCAGGTGTTCCAGTTCCCGGTGGTCTACGACTCCATGACGGTATTCGACAACCTGGCGTTTCCGCTGAAGAACGCCGGCTTTCCCAAAGCCAAGATCCAGGCCAAGGTGGAAGAGATCGCCGCCATCCTGGAGCTCGAGCCGGTGCTGCGCAAGAAAGCGAAGGGTCTGACGGCAGACGAGAAACAGAAAGTCTCCATGGGGCGGGGCCTGGTGCGGGACGACGTCTCCGCCATCCTGTTCGACGAGCCGCTGACCGTCATCGATCCGCAACTCAAGTGGAAGCTGAGGCGCAAGCTCAAGCAGATCCACGAGCAGTTCAACATCACCATGGTCTATGTGACCCACGATCAGTTGGAGGCGTCCACCTTCGCGGACAAGATCGCGGTGATGTACGACGGCCAGATCGTGCAGTTCGGCACGCCCCGTGAGCTGTTCGAGCGGCCCAACCACACCTTTGTGGGCTTCTTCATCGGCAGTCCCGGGATGAACCTGATCGATGTGTCGGTGACGGAGCAGGGCGTTCGTTTCGACGACATCGACGTCCCGCTCGACGACGGGCACAAACAACGCATCGCGGCGACCGGTTCGAGCAACATCAAGCTGGGCATTCGTCCGGAGTTTGTGCAGCTCACTGCCGCGCCCGCCGATGACACCTGGCCCTGCAGCATCCTCGATGTCGAGGACCTGGGCACCTACAAGATCGTCACCCTGCAACTGGGTGAGCAACGGCTGAAGGCCCGGATCGATGAGGACCAGGCGATCTCCGGCGACACCATCCACGTGGGCTTCCCGCGCCAATGGCTGAAGGTGTACGTCGATGAATTCCTGGTGGACGAGCAGACCGAGGAGGCGCAGTCATGAGAAAGGTCCCCAATAACCGCGCCTGGTGGCTGGTGCTGCCGGTTTTCATCCTGGTGGCTTTCTCCGCCCTCATCCCGCTGATGACGGTCGTGAACTACTCCGTTCAGGACATTTTCGGGCCCAATGCGGCCTACTTTGTCGGCACCGACTGGTTCCGCGAGGTGCTGCGTAACGAAAGCCTGCAGGCGTCTCTCGGCCGTCAGGTGGTGTTCTCGACGGCGGTGTTGCTGATCGAAATCCCGCTGGGCATCGGGATCGCGTTGCTGATGCCCACGGGCGGCAAACGGGCGTCCCTGTGCCTGATCCTGCTGGCGATTCCGCTGCTGATTCCCTGGAATGTGGTGGGCACCATCTGGCAGATCTTCGGCCGGGGTGACATCGGCCTGTTCGGGCGATTCCTGAATGAGATCGGTATCAACTACAACTACACGGCGGACCCGGTGGACGCCTGGTTCACGGTGTTGCTGATGGACGTCTGGCACTGGACGCCACTGGTGGCCCTGCTGTGCTATTCCGGGTTGCGCGCAATTCCCCAGGCGTTCTACCAGGCTGCGGAAATCGACCGCGCCTCTCGTTGGGCCGTCTTCCGCTACATCCAGTTGCCCCGTCTGAAAAGCGTGCTGGTCATCGCGGTGCTGCTGCGCTTTATGGACAGCTTCATGATTTACACCGAGCCGTTCGTACTCACCGGCGGTGGACCGGGCAGTTCCACCACCTTCCTCAGTCAGACGCTCACCACCATGGCGGTGGGGCAGTTCGATATCGGGCGGGCCGCGGCGTTCTCGCTGGTCTATTTCCTGATCGTGCTGCTGGTGTCCTGGCTGTTCTTCACAGCCATCACCTATCCGGACCGGGACAAGTAGGAGGCCGTCATGACTCATAGCAAACGCCGTGGATTCGGCATCACCTTCTACATCCTGTTGTTGCTGCTGCCGATCTACTGGTTGCTGAACATGTCGTTCAAGACCAACCAGGAGATCCTCAGTTCGCTGACGCTCTGGCCGCAGAACTTCACCTTCCACAACTACGCGGTGATCTTCACGGACCCGAGCTGGTACGACGGCTACATCAACTCGATGATCTACGTGTCCATCAACGTGGTGATCACGCTGCTGGTGTCGCTGCCGGCCGCCTACGCCTTCAGTCGCTACAAGTTCGTCGGGGACAAGCACCTGTTCTTCTGGCTGCTCAGTAACCGGATGGCGCCGCCGGCGGTGTTCCTTTTGCCTTTCTTCCAGCTGTATTCCTCCATCGGCCTGTTCGACACCCACATCGCGGTGGCGCTGGCGCACTGCCTGTTCAATGTGCCGCTGGCGGTGTGGATCCTGGAAGGGTTCATCTCCGGGGTGCCGCGGGAATACGATGAGATGGCCTATATCGACGGTTACAGCTTCCCGCGCTTCTTCATCAAGATCTTCATACCGATGATCCGCTCGGGGATCGGCGTGTCCGCGTTCTTTGCATTCATGTTCTCCTGGGTAGAGCTGCTGCTGGCGCGGACCCTGACGTCGGTCGATGCCCAACCTATTGGCGCCATCATGACCCGAACGGTCGGAGCCAGCGGGATCGACTGGGGCGTGCTGGCGGCGGCCGGTGTGCTCACCATCATTCCGGGCCTGTTGGTGGTCTGGTTCGTTCGCAACCACGTGGCCACGGGCTTTGCCCTGGGCCGGGTCTGAGGAGGTTGAGCATGATTGCCTGGATGCAGTGGACTCTTCCCACCGCGATTTTCTTTGCCACCATCGCCGCCATCCTGCTGGTGATGACGGTGTTCGAAGTGGCCAAGCCCTGCGTGGAGCGCAAGGGCTTCCTGCCGATCGCCACCACACGGGGCGACCGGCTGTTCATTGGCCTGCTCAGCAGCGCCTACATTCATCTCCTGTTCCTCGGTCTGACCGAAGCCAGCCTATGGATTGCCCTGGCGATTTCGGTGGTCTGGCTCGGGGTCCTGTTGCGTTGGGGGTGATGGACAGACATCGGTAGCGTGTTCGGCTTACAACATTGTTAGGGGTTCGAATACGAACTAATGTATAAAAAATGATCGCAAACGATCGTTAAGGATTTTCGATCTATAGCCCCGGGAGGAAGTCCGGCGGGCTTTATGGACGGAAAGAAGGGTGCGGGAAAGCGCTCCGGAAGGCAGTGGGGCATCCTGTGACCTGTAGTCGATAACACTAACAACAGACGAGGTTTGGCTATGTTGAAGAACAAGAACACTCCACAAACCCTCATGCTGAGCGCCGCGGTCGGCCTGCTCAGCCTGGGTTTGAGCCTTCAGGCCAGCGCCGACCAGTATTCCGACGCAGCCAAGAAATGGGTGGATAACGAGTTCCAGCCGTCGACCCTGACCAAGGAACAGCAGCTCAAGGAAATGGCCTGGTACACCGAAGCGGCCAAGCCCTTCCGCGGGATGGAAATCAACGTTGTTTCGGAAACCCTCGCTACCCATGAGTACGAGTCCAACACGTTGGCAAAGGCGTTCACCGAAATCACCGGGATCAAGGTGACCCATAACCTGATCCAGGAAGGGGACGTCATCGAGAAGCTGCAGACCCAGATGCAGTCGGGCCGCAACATCTACGATGCCTACGTCAACGACTCGGACCTGATCGGGACCCACTTCCGCTACGGCAAGGTGGTCCCGATTTCCGACATGATCAAGGGCGATGCCAAGGACGTTACCTCACCGACGCTGGATCTGGACGACTTCATTGGCCTGGAGTTCACCACGGCGCCAGACGGCAAGGTCTACCAGTTGCCGGATCAGCAGTTCGCCAACCTGTACTGGTTCCGGGCGGACTGGTTCGAGCGTGACGATCTGAAGAAGAAGTTCAAGGACATTTACGGCTATGAGCTGGGTGTGCCGGTGAACTGGTCGGCTTATGAGGACATCGCCGAGTTCTTCTCCGACAAGGTCAAGACCATCGACGGCAAGCGCGTCTATGGCCACATGGACTACGGCAAGAAAGACCCGTCCCTGGGCTGGCGCTTCACCGACGCGTGGTTCTCCATGGCGGGTGAGGGCGACAAGGGCCTGCCCAACGGGCTTCCGGTGGACGAGTGGGGCATTCGCGTCGAGGATTGCCATCCGGTCGGTTCCAGCGTGACCCGGGGCGGGGCGGTGAACGGCCCGGCAGCGGTCTACGCTACCCGCAAGTACAAGGAGTGGCTGGAGAAGTACGCGCCGCCGGAAGCCCAGGGCATGACGTTCTCCGAGGCCGGTCCGGTACCGGCGCAGGGTAATGTGGCCCAGCAGATCTTTTGGTACACCGCCTTTACCTCCAGCATGACCAAGGACGGCCTGCCCGTGGTCAACGAGGACGGTACGCCCAAGTGGCGGATGGCGCCGTCCCCCCATGGCCCGTACTGGGAAAAAGGCATGAAGTTGGGGTATCAGGACGTGGGTTCCTGGACCTTCATGAAGTCCACACCTGAGAAACGTCGTCTGGCCGCGTGGCTGTACGCGCAGTTCACCACGTCCAAGACGGTCTCCCTGAAGAAGACCCTGGTCGGCCTGACGCCGATTCGCGAGTCGGACATCAACTCCGAAGCCATGACCGAAGCGGCGCCGAAGCTGGGTGGCCTGGTCGAGTTCTACCGCAGCCCGGCCCGCGTCCAGTGGAGCCCGACCGGTACCAACGTACCGGACTATCCGAAGCTGGCGCAGCTGTGGTGGCAGTATATCTCCCAGGTCACCAGTGGCGAGAAGACCCCGCAGCAGGCGCTGGACGGTCTGGCGGAAGCCCAGGACAACATCATGATGCGCCTGGAACGCGCCAACGTGATGGAAACCTGCGGGCCGAAGCTGAACGAGCCGCGTGACGCCAGCTACTGGCTGAACCAGCCGGGTGCTCCCAAGCCCAAGCTGGAGAACGAGAAGCCGAAGGGCGAAACCGTTCCCTACCAGGAACTTCTGAAGAGCTGGGAAGAAGCTGAGAAGAGCTGATTTCCAACTTGAACGGGAAAGCCGCCGGGTGGTTCATCCGGCGGCTTTTTTTTGTGGGCTACGGAAAGATGAATCCGCGTACGGAGTGCTGGTGAACAATGGGAGCCGCATCAACGGAGTTTGGCTTCTGTTGTTGGCTATAGAGCTCGTGCCGGGAAGCGAATGGACACCCTTGCCTTCGTTGCATTGGACGGCCGTCCCTGGCCGGCTAATACAACCGGGACGTTCCTGTCCCTCCTTCGGCAAGGGTGTCCATTCGCTTCCAATCAATCTCGGGGTGACCTCGAAGCGCTGTTTTGATGTAGCCGAAGGACGACCACACAAAGTACTAAATTCGTCGTCCGGGATTAGGTGACCGATACAATTCAAATCCTTTCTTGGATAAACAGATAGAAGGTCTGGCGTAAGCAGAACCTTAGGGAGACTCTGAATAAGTCCCCGAAATCGGCGATAATACGGCCATCGTCAACCGCGTAGGATTCGTTGCCACCATGGATCAGATGACCTTCTCCGAAGCCGAGTACCAGAACAAGAAGCGCAAGA